>CAZGKF010000100.1:0-1698 GCA_964526475.1 uncultured Bacteroidaceae bacterium | reverse complement strand
CTCTTTCTGTGGTGAGATTCCTGATTCTCAATGTAATAGTAAACATCTGCTATTTTTATCATTCATATTCAGGATGTTAGAAAATAAAACCGCACTAATTATGCGAAGTTTCACAAGTCAGGAATGATATCCACCCATAATAAAAATTCAGGTCTTGCAACGCTGAGGAGATGTGTTAAAGATTAGCCCCCAGCGAGGTAAAGAAGGCTTTAGTAAATGACGAGAGGGATTAGATTTCGCAGTAACTCCTAATGATTGAAATATTTAAAATAAATGCTGCACAAAAAAACCACAAAGTTCATGACAAACCTTGTGGTCATAGTATTATGTATTTTGTTGACCTGTTAAGAATCTAATATACAACGGCAAGTGGTAATATTATATCACGCGCAAGAATGCCAGGTAAAACTACGGCCAGTCCGGTGGCAACTCAGGCGAATTTTCCCAGTCCTGTCCTTTCGCCGGTTTGTTCAGCAGCAGCATCATGGTAGCCGCAGAAAATGCTGTAAGTCCCATCCGTGTCATTGCTGCTCTTCTACTGAGCTTTTTTTTCTCTTTTTCGTTTTGTTTCTTTATATCCTTCATTATAAAAAAGTTTCAATAAAATTAAAAGTAATAAACATTATTTATCAGTACTGCTATTTCAAACGCATCTCTCTTTCTCTGTCTTACTCCAGGTATATCCTTCCTGTTTCCACCTTAGCTTTCCCTTCCACCTTCACAATATAAATACCTTTCTTCAGTTCATCCACCCGGAAGGAATTAATATTTGCGGGATCAGGTTCGAGTCGGTATGATACCAACAATTTTCCCGTGATATCATACACACTGGCGGTTGAATTTTCCTTTACAAGTCCTTGTATAAATATTTCTTTTCCGTGTGCAAAGACAGTAATATTTTGTTTATCAGCCGGGGCAATTCCTGTTGTTGAGCTTACCACATTCAGGAAGAAACGTCCTGTTCCTTCTGCTCCTGTGGGGATAACAGTGGTATAGGTTGCCGAGGGAAGTTGAAGGTCGGTAAGATCCCCGGTCTGTTTATCTTCCAGTATAGCTTTATAACCCGGGGGCAGGGAGAAAGTCTCCGCGCTGAAAGTTACGGTTCCTCCATCTTTCATATTAAGTCCAACGGGAACGATCATCTCCTGTATTTCGTCATCAGGGAGGCATTGTATGGCGAAGTTAACGCCATTGTCTTCCACGAGCTTCGTGTATATTTTCAGGGCAGGATCCCCGCCGAAAAGTCCGGCATCGTATGTTACATCCACTCCGCGCGTCATGTTTTCATGGAATAAGATGTTCGTGTTCGCTTCTTTTTCAGAGGCTTGAACCTTAAGATTAATATTCGGCCATACCGCCTTTGCAGATTTTTTGTAGAAAGTCTCACTGTTTTGGTGGTATCTCATATCTGCAGTAAATGAAACTGTTCCTCCTCCGGTTTTGGATTTAACCAGGAATCCCTGTCCGGTGTTTATATAATCCTGGGAGATGTATTTACCGCCAGGGTCGGTATTATTAATGATCTGATATACATCAGGGTTATCAGGGTCAAAAATATAGAGGGCAGCATAGTCTCCATCCAGTTGGTCGGAATTTTCCGCAAGAAAATTATCAGTTGACGATGCTCCTGTTCTGACCCCGATAGCAGAGGGAAAGGGGTTGCCGATGCAGTTCCAGCCGTGGGCGTTGCGGGTGATG
>CAZGKF010000099.1:0-2190 GCA_964526475.1 uncultured Bacteroidaceae bacterium | reverse complement strand
TAATTAAAAAATCATGATCGAAAAATTTATCTCCTGGCTTAGCGATAATCTCAACAGATTAAATTTAGATGATAAACTCACCAACTACATTGAAGGGTTTATTCTGATAATAATCCTATTATTAATTCTTATTGTTACGGATTTCATTTCGCGAAGAATTATAGTAAACGCGATAAAAACATATGTTAAAAAGAGTAAGAATGAATATGACGACATACTTCTTGAAAACAAGGTATTTAACCGATTGGCGCATATTATACCGGCTGTAATTATTTTTTACTCGATAGATAATATTTTCGATCTTCCGGATCTTGTCAACTTCATCAGGTTAGTAGTAAAATTATATCTGGTTGCAAATATTCTGCTTTTTATTGACTCGCTGATAAGCTCATTACACAAGATATATCAGCGCTTTCCCATATCAACTGAAAAACCTGTAACAGGATATGTGCAGGTGTTAAAGATATTTATTTATGCCATTGGACTCATACTGATTATTTCCATACTAACAGGAAAGGAGCCTTATGCCTTGCTGGCAGGTCTTGGAGCGATAGCCGCAGTGCTTCTTTTAGTGTTTAAAGACTCCATTTTAGGCCTCGTAGCCAGTATCCAGTTATCGGCAAACAATATGGTAAGACCGGGAGACTGGATTGAAATGCCGAGCAGAAATGCCGATGGAACCGTACTGGAGATAACTCTGCATACGGTTAAGGTGCAGAACTGGGATAGGACTATCAGTTCATTTCCGACCTATGCACTTGTTTCTGAATCGTTTCAAAACTGGAAAGGAATGGAAGAGTCGGGCGGAAGAAGAATTAAAAGAGCTGTTAATATTGACATGAAGAGTGTTCACTTCTTAAGTCCGGAGGAAATCAACGAGTTGAAAAAAATTGAGTTATTAAGGGGATATATTGAGATGAGACAGGAGGAAATTAAAAAATTCAATGAAGAAAAAAAGATAGATACAAGTACTCCGGTAAACGGCCGCAGGATGACTAATCTGGGAACATTCAGAAAATATATGGAAGTATATTTAAATACTCACCCCAGGATCCATAAAGACATGACTCTTATCGTCAGGCACATGCGCCCATCTGAAACAGGGATACCTATGGAGATATATGCTTTCAGTAAAGAACAGGGATGGGTGCAATATGAAGCTGTACAGTCTGATATTTTCGACCACATGCTGTCAGTCATACCTTATTTCAATTTAAGGGTATTCCAGGATCCCAGTGGTTATGATATCAGTGAAGCTGTGGAATTTATTAAGAAACAATAAGACTGGCGTATTTCTACCTAATTTAGAAATCTCAGCTTAAAAATTATAATAAATGGTTGCCAGAATTCTGGTGCTTTTCACGTTACTGACATTTATAATCTTTCCTTTGTTTCCATAATTAATTTCCCCGTATCCGGCAATATTATGTTCGACCTCGAAGGCAAGCATTACCGGGCCGGATGTATAGGAAAGTGAAGGTGAAATTCTGTACATTTCAGATATTTTCTCTCCAAGACCGAAGACAGTAAGGGGTAAATCTGCATATACCCTCCCTGCCATCCTGCCCGGGTTAAAGCAATACTGGCTATATGTGCGATCAGCATTAAATATAGCAGTAAGCTTTTGTTTAAATACTAATTCAAAATAGGTGTAAGAACTATATTACGATAAGACACTGATCCATGATCCCCCTGCAGGAATAATGGTCCCGGAGCAAATACATCAGAAGATAAAGCACCACCGGTAGGACCAAAAACCGGTTGATTATCGATAATAGTTGTTCCGTTCAGAATAACTGTTATATGCCTGTTGCATAAAGTTATATCCATGGTTTGCCAAATACCGGCTGGTTTTTCAGCACTTACGGTTGGTTTGATCCTGCTGTAAACAGCTCCCATATTATGGGTATCCAGTTCTTTTCCATAGGAATCAAGTACCTGAATTTCATATATACCGCGTAAATAAACGCCACTGTTACTGCCTTTTGGGACATTCACATCAATTTTTAGATTAAAATCCCCGAATTCATTTTCAGTTCTCAGGTTACCATACCTGATTCTTGGTTCACCTTCTTTCTGAACTGCATTATTAACAAGCACACCGTCAATAACCTTCCATCCATTTACCTGGTTTTCATCAATCAATTTCCAACCGGTAAGATCCTTACCGTTGAATAATTCAACAGGGTC
>CAZGKF010000098.1:0-2890 GCA_964526475.1 uncultured Bacteroidaceae bacterium | reverse complement strand
CGGGTTGATTTTATATCCAGCAATGCCTGTGCAAGGTCATGCGCCCCTCCCCAGATGGTGATATAAAGCAATTGGTCAGTGGCATCGACCACATCAATTATATGCTGTGAGCCAGGTGTTGATAAACCGGGAGACAGGTTTTCAGCACCACGATTTACCTGCCCTTTACTAACAACAGCTCTTAATTCATCGGCTGTTGGATATCCTTTTGCGTGTAACAGGAGATTATCACGTACCTTTTCAAAATCGGTTATTGCATCATGAATCAGATGCTCATTTATACTGCGGCCTGTTGACGTAGCAATAAGTCCCTTAATGTTAAATTCGTGTGAATAAAGAAGCAATCTTCTTAATGATTGTATATCATCCGGATCTGCTCCGACATCCGTTAAAACAAGGAGGTCAGGTTTATCCTCTGTGGTTGTTTTGCAGGATATCATAGAAGTCATAATCAGTAATATAAATAATAAAAGTTGGACAGAGTATTTTTTTATTTTCATGATGTAATAGAATTAATGGTTTATAATAAAAGACAACCAGGGTGTTTATTAATAAAATGATGTACGAAAGAATTCGTACTTAATTTTCTTAATAGTTGAAAAATGGCAGAATAATACACTATATTGGTTCGAAGATAAGAAAATTTCAGAAAGAGCTAAATAAAAAATAATTTAAAACTAATGTATGTCGTCCCGTTTGGAACTTTCATTTTTTCCAGCTGATTTTGCAGATGAACACAGAACAAAATGCAGGAATTAGTCATATTTGTTTTCCTTATTTAAAATTCAAATCGAATAAGCTGTTTACAGTAAAATAAAATATAAACTTTACTATAAAATATATCTTTGTGAGATGTCTTTTTAATAAGTAAAACCAAAAAAAAAATGAAGAAAGCTAAATTAAACCTTCTGATAGGCATGACCCTTGTTTTTTCTTTCCTGGCTCCTGTTATTCCCCCTACCTGCTTACTCTCAGCACAGGATGAGAAACCTGAACCCTATTTTGTTCAAACCAGGGATGGTCTGCTAAGTAATGAAACATATGCTGTTTATTTTACCGCCAAAGGAGAATCATATGTGGTTTGGTGTAAATGCCATGTTATCCGGTTCACTGGCTATATTTGATGAAGAACCCAGGGCCTTGGATATCATTGAAAGATCTGTAGGTTACTTCAGCGCTTCAGCTTCTCTTATGCCAGATGACGGATCTGCAATAGAGGGTGTGGGTTACTGGTTTTACGGTATGCATCCTTATTTTATGTCTGTACATCTCTCACGGGAATTACTGGATGTGGATATGACGCAGGTTCCATATTTCAGAAATACAGGAGAGTTTTTAACTTATTCCTTCCTCCCGGAGGATTCATGGAAGAATGGAGATGTACATTACGGGTATTATGATTCAGGAACCAGGACAGGGATAAGAGATTTCCTCTTATGGTTTCTGGGCTCTGAATACAAGGATGGTTATATGCAATGGCTGGCTGACGAAATGAGTAAAGATAGCAGAGCAGGGAAGGCAAGCTGGCTTAGCCTGGTATGGTATAATCCTGAAATACAAGCTGTCAAACCAGGGAAGGAACTTCCTACACTCAGACATTTTGACGACTTCGATATTGTATTTGCCAGAAGTAGTTGGGAAGATGACGCATCGGCTCTTATGTTCAAATGCGGACCCTACCTGGGACATAAAGCGGAGGACCTTTTTACAGGAATTATTGGAAATGCTGATGTAGGTCATGTGCATCCGGATTGCAATCATTTTGCACTGGCAGGATATATGGGAGAATTACTATTTATTGATGATGACTATGCTATGCCAAAACTTACAAGGAATCATAATACTTTGGTTGTTAATGGTTTTGGACAGAAGGGGGAAGGGGAGGACTGGTTCAGGTATGCTGAGAAACTACAAGTAAGGCCCTCAATAGTAAAAGCAGAATCATATCCACTTCTGGATTATATTGTTGGAGATGCTACTTCGGTATACAGACCTGAAACCGGTGTTGAAAAGTATGTTCGCCATCTTTTATTTCTTAAACCCAACATACTGATTGTTGTTGATGATGTTAAACTGAACCGGAAGGGAGAAATGGAAATCTGTTTCTGGCCAAAACAACAGGAAATTTCAGGAGGAGCAAGTGGTGAATATTTTATGGCGGGTGAGAACAATAATGTGCGCATGCAGACATTAACACCTGAAGGTTTAACTGTTAAAGTAATGAAACAGGCAGTTCAGGTAAGGGGATGGCCGGAAAAATACAAGGTAAATGAAAAAACAGTTCTTAAACTTGTGAAGCAGGGAGATGCATGGAGAAATGCATTTGCCATAAGCTGGAGTGATAAGCAATCATCTCCCGCTGAAATTAAGTTTACTGAGGAAGATGGAATATGGCAATTTGAGGCAGAGGACAGGATAATCAGGTTGAATATTGAAACCTGCAAAGCTGATATTTTAAAATGAAAAGACTTGTTTTCCCTTTTTTCAGGGGATGATCATTTCTCTGTCAGGAAAATGACATTAAATACCGAATGATATGTAAACAATGGGTTTCTGGATTTAAATATATTAAGGTGCGCCTTTATGGCTGAATGAATTGCAAAGAAGATTCAGAGATATTATATTTGAAATTGAAAGTATAAACTAATATTTTGAATATTATGAGAACACAGATTTTTATTTTTTCCTTTATTTTTCTGCTTATCACATTTTATTCCGCTGCACAGGACCTTCCTTATCCCCGGAGTAAAATTATAACCGGAATGGAAATCGACTGGTCAACACATCAGCGGTATGCTCCCGGAAGCGATAATTTTCCTCTTACATGGGCAGATGACGATCAACAGTATGGTATCTGGGGAGACGGAGGGGGTTTTGCCGGGACAAACTC
>CAZGKF010000097.1:0-3739 GCA_964526475.1 uncultured Bacteroidaceae bacterium | reverse complement strand
TTTACTTTCAATTTGTAATCTATTAATTCAATGATTAGTCTTTTTAGACAGCCTCAGTTTGTAAATCTGTCATTTTTTGGCTTTTCCCTGATTAGCTACTGCCTCCATAGCTTTTTTTACTGATTCTTCGTCTCCGAGATAATAGTTTTTAAGGGGCTTCAGGTCGTTATCGAGTTCATACACAAGCGGCATGCCGGTAGGTATGTTCAGGGATATGATATCTTCATCACTTATATTATCGAGATATTTTACCAGGGCGCGAAGACTGTTGCCATGTGCGGCAATAATTACTTTCTTACCGCTTTCTATGGTGGGTGCTATTGTTTCGTGCCAGAAAGGAAGGAAACGGTCAACTGTATCTTTTAGACATTCGGTGGTGGGGATGTCTTTTTCGTCCATATCTTTATATCTCGGATCATTTCCGGGATAACGGGGGTCTGTTTTTTCAAGTGGTGGAGGAGGAATATCGTAACTTCGCCGCCAGATAAGGACTTTTTCTTCACCATGAGCAGCAGCGGTTTCAGCTTTATTGAGACCCTGCAGTGCACCATAATGTCTTTCATTAAGACGCCATGATTTAACAAAGGGTATCCAGAGGAGATCCATCTCATCAAGACTGAGCCACAGAGTTCGCAGGGCTCTTTTGAGAACGGAAGTGAAGGCTATATCAAATGTGAAACCATTTTCCTTCAGGACTATTCCTGCATTTTTTGCTTCTGCAACACCTTTTTCCGTGAGATCTACATCCGTCCAGCCTGTGAAACGATTATCAAGATTCCATTGGCTTTCTCCGTGCCTTAATAATACTACTTTGTACATAATTCTACTTATTTATTGGTTTATAATATTGTTTTAGATTTTGGGAATTACAAATATAAAATATTATTTATTTACTTCCCCTTTAAAGCTATATCCCAGACCGGTTATAGTTTTTTCAATAGTTGCAAGATTAATATCTTCACCCTTCAGGTAAACATTACCACTGAGGAGATCTGCATTTGTCTCTTCTATCCCTTCCAAATTGTTAAGATGTGTTTCAACTGTCATTTTACAGTGATTACAAGTCATCCCTTCTACTTTAATAATTTTTGCATTCATGGATTCTGTGTTTTTAAGGGTACTTGAAAATTTATTGCGGAACAATCCTGGCAGATATTTCATAAACAAGCCATTTAACATAAGGATTGTAAGAATTACTGCTGATCCGTAATTAAGCCATTTTGGAAGAAAGCCATGTGTATGCTCAGTATCATGTATATGGCTCATGGTATTCAGGAAAAAATCACGGGGAAGAAGTTCATTGATCAGGATTCCAAAGAACAAAGCTCCTGAAATTATTGAAAACAGATAGATAATTAAAGTTTTTCTTCCCAATGTGCTGCCAATAACAGATATTGTTGCAGCATTTGTTGCAGGTCCTGCCATCAGAAAAACAATGGCAGCTCCTGGCGACAGGCCTTTCATTATGAGAACGGCAGCAATGGGAACTGAGCCTGTAGCGCAAACATACAAAGGGATTGAAGCAATAAGGATAGCAAGCATGCTTATATAATCGTTACTTATATAACTGGTGAAAAAATCGGCAGGAATAATAACTGCCATAAGAGCGGCTATAAGGAGCCCAATTACAAGCCATTTTACTATGTCCTGAAGAAAATCGATAAATGCATACCGGAGCATACCGGTAAAACCGATTCTTTTTGAGCTTGTATCGGAAGTACTGCCATTATTTATGGGACTTTCAATTATAGTATCTTTCTCAAGCCGGTTAACAAAAAGTCCACCGAAAATACCTGTGATGAAAGCGACAAAAGGTCTTATTACCGCAAGGGGCCAGCCGAGCAATGACCAGGTAACCATTATAGAGTCAACACCTGTTTGTGGTGTGGAGATGAGAAAAGAAACAGTGGACCCTTTTGATGCCCCATTTTTGTAAAAGGAAATGCCCGTTGGTATGACACCGCAACTGCATAAGGGGAGGGGGATACCTAAAAGGGATGCATTAATAACTGAACGTTTATTTTTCTTTCCAAGATATTTATGCACTTTTCCGGTGGGAAACCAGGCATAAAGTATGCCGGCAAACAGAAATCCCAGCATAAGGTAAGGTGCCATTTCTACAGTAAGAAGGACAAGTTCATTCCAGAATTTTATTATATATGTCATTATCATTCGTTCTTTCTGATAAATTCTTTCTCATCCATATTTTGATATTCAAATTGAAGGATGATATGATCAATTTCAAATTGACTCTTTACTATTTTGTTACCAGTATTTTTTAAAGAATCCATATTCTAAAGAAATAATAGTAAGCTGACAGCCATAATACCCATTCCTGCTATTAAACCATAAATAGAAAGGTGATGGTGTCCATATTCCCGTGCCGTTGGTAAAAGTTCATCAAGCGAAATGAATATCATAATGCCAGCTACGGAAGCGAACATTATCCCAAAGAGCGAAGGACTAAAGAATGTTCTGAGAATAAAGAAAGCGATCAATGCACCTAATGGCTCTGCAAGACCTGAGAGAAAGGAAAGAAGAAACGCTTTTTTCTTGTTACCTGTTGCATAGGAAATGGGAACTGAGATAGCTATTCCTTCGGGGATATTATGGATAGCAATAGCAACAGCAATGGGAATAGCTATTGAAGGATCAGCAAGTCCGGCAGCAAAGGTTGCCATTCCTTCCGGGAAATTATGTATGGCAATAGCCAGGGCAGTAAAAATACCCATTCTGTAGAGTTTTTTATTCTTAGCTTCAGGGTTTCCTTTAATTTCCTCAACGCGTTTCACTTCATGAGGATTTTCCGGAGAAGGGATAAGTCGGTCGATAATTCCGATTATAGCAATTCCGGCAAAAAAAGCTATTACAGTTATCCATGTGCCTGTAACATTTCCATGAATCAACACAAGGGAGTCTTTTGCCTTTTGAAATATTTCAATCAATGAAACGTATATCATAACTCCTGCAGAGAAACCAAGTGCTATTGACAGGAACTTTGTATTTGTTGTTTTGGTGAAAAATGCCAGGGCACTCCCAATACCTGTTGCCAAACCTGCAAAAAGAGTTAGCAGAAAAGCAAACAAAACATTGTTAGGATCAAAATCTTCCATCCGGAATATTTTAAAAATACAAATTTAAAAAATTTTCTAATTATAATTAGACTAAATAAATTGAGATTCACTGAAACTGCTAATTAATTATTGCTTACTTTTTTTGTCCGGGGCCAACTAATCAATCCCTACTTTTTTCTGCCACAAAAAAGTAGGCAAAAAGTCACCACGGATTACAACCTTCGGCTTTTTTTGTCGCACAATTCCCGCCCTGCCCCGGCCAAAAAGCCTCAGGTTCGCACAATCCGTGGACATCCTGCGCACATAAGCTTTCTTTTTGCCCTACTGCTAACTTTTTTCACTTTGCGACTGCCAACTGCCCTCTGCCAACTTTTTCATCATCGCGATTTCCCGAAGGCGGAAATATGGCTTGACATTTCAACTTATTTCTTCAATTCCTCTTTCACCCACCGTAGCTTCAGCGCAGGTGGGAATTCCTCAATTCCATCTATTTCCTAATTCCCCTGCCCCGGCCAAAAAGCCTCCAACTTTTTCTACCCTGCCAACTGCCCTCCCACCGTAAAGGCGGGCTTTGTCCGCCGTACTTTTTCAGGGAGGCGGGAAAGTCACGACGGAAATATGTTTTTATAAAGCTACGTCTCCAACACACCAACATCATCTAAGCG
>CAZGKF010000096.1:0-4055 GCA_964526475.1 uncultured Bacteroidaceae bacterium | reverse complement strand
ATTCAGAGTTACAATAGAAACAATGTATGGGCAAGATTGGTTTGTATCTAATGACCCGGCTACAGGTATCCCATCATCTCTTATGGCTTTGACGAGAGCAGGCTTGAATTCTTATTATAATGCCGCAAACGGTGGGGGTTATATAATCAATATGCAAAGAATTGCTGAATCGCCCGATGCTACTTTAAGTGAATTTACTGCTTATGGCCCTATTCCTTTCATGCCTGTTTCCGGTTATATATTAGAACCTGGAGGACCGTCTACTACTAAACCAAATCAGGACAAAAGGATACCATCAGGGACTTATTCAGTCAATCCTCGTTTCAGTAAGAAATTTAAGAATCATTACATTATTTCAAATAGGTTAGTGTCCCAGGACCGCCTAATCTTAATTCATGCTGGAAACTCGCATGGTGAAACATCAGGATGTTTAATGCCTGGAAGTTCATATAGTATGGTGAACGGCAATTATGCGGTATGGAGTAGTGGAACGACTCTTAATTCATTGCGTTTATTGTTGGGTGGCAATACTGCAACTTTGATTATTTATGATATAAATGCAACTACGCTTTTTTAATTTTAGTAACTGGTGAATTGAATTAAAATGAAAAAAATATTATTAATAAGTTTACTTTCAGTCTCAATTATAATGAACGGACAAAACCTGCCAACTTCAAGCTTGAAGTTCATGGAGGAAAGTCTGTCTAAAGCAAATTGCGAAGAAGTTGAATTATCAGAATTTAATAAAAGTAATTTCAGTAAAGTTTGGTTGAAAAACCAAGATGCTGTTATAGGATATATTGGAGATGATTATCAACGAATACATATTTATTTAATCTCCGTAATTAGAAATCAATACTCAGATAATGAATACTTTGTATATGGAAAATCAAAGGTAAAAAGCAATGTATGTGATTTTCAGGGGAAAATTATTATAACCCATGTATGTGAGTTTAACGGAACTGAAAGGGAAGTTTTATACAAAGAAGCATTAAAACAAGGAGACAAGGAAGCCATTAGCAGGTTTGAAAAAGAACAAGGCTTTATTTTAGCAGAGTATTATTTATTTGAAAATCCAGAGCAAATAGGAAGTGGACTATTTAAAGGAATCGTAAAATCTCGCTTTTATATGGAAAAAGGTGAGCTATTTTTTGACGACTTAAATCTGGAGTTTGAAGACAATTTTAGTAATAATGAATTTCTTGGAGTTTGGCAGAGCTATAAAACAGGAGCAGAAAAGCCTTGTAATTGGGGAGCATATAGAATACCTAATGCAGGTGATTTAGATGTCGGAATTGGTGAGTTTTCTCCAAACATAAAGTATTTGGAAAATGGTTGGGATTCTTATTATAGGGCATATATTAAATCAGACATTGAAGCACAAAGAGAGGAGGGATTAAAATGGTGGAAATAATACTAGAGGGGCTCAGAGTTTTCCGGTATTTTTCCTAATTGGGTATGCTGCCGCAAACGGTGGGGGTAATTATAATTGGATTGAAACAGGATTTGACCATACAGGTAAGACAGCTTATGTTGCAGGTCTTGCGAATAGAGGTAGGGGTTTGCTTGAAGCAGAATATATCCAACAAGCAAAGTATAATAATAGATTAGCAGGAAATCCTAGTAAAGCTGTTCCTAATTCAATGAGGTTTATTTCTAAAACAGGAAAAGTACTTGGTGCTGTAGGAGTCCTAACAACCTATGGAATTGCTACATATGATGTGATTAATGGTAACGCTAATACTTCAACTTGGGTTGAAGTTGGTGCTACCTCAGTTTTGTTTGGCGCTGCAATTATTGGAGCCCCAATTGTTGCAGGAGTTGCTGTAGTTGGAGGTATTACTTATGGAGGGGTGCGATTATTCTTTGGAAACCAAATTGATAATTGGATTAATCGGAATTGGGGATATAATAATGATTAAATATGAAAACGCTTTACTATTATCTTTTTTACTGTTTTTATAGTTTATATAATGAAAAAGTAGAATACAAGGAAGAAGGTGCAAATACAATGTTTGGTATTGTTGTAGGAGCTATTGTTTTTTCATTTTATTTTTACTTTAATATTTTATTTGAAAGAAATCAGTTCTTACCAAAGCTTGAAGTGCCGATATTAGTTGTTTTATCATTACTATTTTGGTTTTTTAGCAGACAACACCTATTAAAAAGAGAGAAGTATAAAGAAGCAATTATGATGAATGACAAATCAAATAGGTCGATAGCAAGAATAATAGGCTTTGGATTAATAATTGGGCAATTGATATTATTTATATATTGTGGAGTATCACTGAGTAAATTTTTAATGAATTAGACTTTGTTTTAAAGAATCTTTGAAATAAAACAGTGCCGCAAACGGGAGTGATAGGTTAAGCAATTGGTGGAACTCTCATTGGACTGCTAAGATTATTCCAGATGTAATTTACATCAACGTAGGTGCTGTATACAATTATGCAGGAGGCGGGGCATTTAATACAGGCTACGCTTTACCTATCAGAGGGAAGGATGCATTTCATATATACAGAACTACCACATTAACTCTTAAGGGTGGTCTACATGGCAATATAGGAATAAATGTTGGTTATTCTTCGTATGTCGGTGATGCAAGAAATTTCAGTTTTGAAAATTCCTTTGGAGGAAGAGGAACAAGAGGATTTGATTCGGATATTATTTTTGGTATTGGCGGAACATACGTATCCGTCCTACGAACCCCGTCTTTCAGGATAGCAGCTTAGTTCGTAGATTTGGCGCATGAGAAAATACAGAAAACACAGACAGTCCGAGATGTTCGCTCACGTGGAGGCCTGCAGGAAAAGTAACCAACCACAAAAAATCTATTGTAAACAGCAAGGGCTGGCCTATTCAACGTTCCAGCATTGGGCAAAGAAATACCGAAAGCAATTTTCTGAAAATGAAGGTACGGTTAGTGTTCCTGGGTTTATACCAGTAAAAATTCAGTCGGATCCAGAAACAAACCAGGTAACCCTGTCCAACCAACTGCACTTTCTTTTTCCCAATGGCATACAGGTGATGTGTCCTGAGAGTGTTCATCCCGAAGTGTTGAAAACTCTTCTAAACCCATAGCCATGTTTGCACTTTCCGCTGAAAACACTTTTCACCTGTACAGCCATCACACAGACATGCGAAAGAGCTTTGATGCACTGTCCGGATTGGTGCGTAATAATCTGGGCAGCAATCCTGGCGGTGGAGATGTTTTTATTTTCATCAATAAGCGCAGGGACAAGGTCAAGCTGCTGCACTGGCAGGGGGCAGGATACTTACTTTATTACAAGCGATTGGAAAAAGGAACTTTTGAACTCCCCCGCTATGATGCCTCGGTTGGTAGCATCACATTGAGCTATGCACTGGTGATGATCATGGATGGATTATCGATCAAAAATCTGCAAAAACGAGTTCGTTACACGCCTCTTGAAATACCTGTAAACCAAGGATAACAAGCAATTATTTTGCTCTGTTTTTATCAATATCTGACACTTTTTCGTGAAGAACTTATTGCGATTTTTTTCGCTAACTGACCGTATTTCTATAGCTTTGAGATATGTTAACGGCACCGGAAAATATGACCAAAGAGCAGCTTCAGGTATTAGTTTTGGAGCAGCAGAACAGGATCCATGTCATCACCAGGGAGAAGACAGGTTTTTCCAATGAGATTGACCACCTGAAAAGGAGGATACAGGAAAAAGAGGATCAGGTCCAGTCCATCACCATGGAAAAAGAGACCTTGTTGAAGAAGCTCCAGGACATGCTTGAAAGGTTCAGTTCAATGAAGTTTGAACTTTCCCAGCTGAAGCGTTTAATTTTTGGATCAAAACGTGAGCGTTTTGTATCCGGGGCTGAAGACGGTCAGATGAGCCTGCCCTTTGATGTCGAAGCCGCATCCCAGGAAGATAATAGCGTAACCACAACAGAGAAGGTGTCTTCCTTCGAGCGTCAGAAAAGAAAGAATCATCCTGGTCGTCTGACCCTTCCGGATCATCTTCCGGTGGAGGAGATCATCATAGAGCCTGAGGAAGATGTAACAGGGCTGAAGTGTATTG
>CAZGKF010000095.1:0-4558 GCA_964526475.1 uncultured Bacteroidaceae bacterium | reverse complement strand
CTTTGAAAAAGGGAGGGGGGTTGGGGGGTGGGTCAGGTAAGAACAAAAATATTGCCTTAAAGATTCTTTTTTATTTTTTAACAAGTTGAGCATCTGCGAAACTTTAATCATTAATTATTTTGCCTTTTGAAGCAAACTGAAAAGCGAAAATAATTAAATTAACCGGAATAATCAGAAACGATATATTCGCCTGTTTGTGCATAGTATGGAAATCAAAAGCTTCCATTACCTGATTAAATAATGATTATATTTACATATTATTGGTAAGGGAAAAGATTAACCCCTTAATAAATAAATAATTAATTTTGGGAACAGGAATTGTCATAAAAACTACCGGAAGCCAGGTAACTATAAAAACAGAGAATAATCAACACTTACAGTGCAGGATAAGAGGTAGTTTCCGAATAATGGAAATAAGGGCTACTAATCCTGTTACAGTAGGTGATAAGGTTGAGTATACATATGAAGAGAAAGACCGGTCGGGTATAATTACAAAACTAAAACCCAGAAAAAATTATCTGATACGTCGTTCTTCAAACCTTTCCAGGGAATATCAGCTTATTGCAGCCAATGTTGATGCAGCATGGCTTGTTGCATGTCTTATTGCCCCACGTACATTTCTTGAATTTATTGACCGGTTCCTGATTACAGCTGAAGCTTATCAATTAAATGCAAAAATAATTTTCAATAAAATAGACCTGCATGATCACAGGCTAAATTCTTATATGAATGAACTTATGGACGTTTATGGGAAGATTGGTTATGAATGCTTTGCGGTTTCAGCAGAAAAAAGGATAAATCTTGATATTCTTCAAAAAGAGTTTGATGGAAAAATAAATGTAATTTCTGGAAACTCCGGAGTAGGGAAATCAAGTATTCTTAACGCAATAGATCCTGAATTGAAACTGAAGACATTGCCAATATCAGATTACCATCTTCAGGGCAAACACTCCACAACTTTTCCGGAAATGCATAAATTAAAAACAGGTGGCTTTGTTATTGATACTCCTGGAATAAGAGGTTTCGGTGTAATTGATATGGACAGGAATGAAATTTACCACTTCTTTCCAGAGATTTTTAAATTATCATCCGAATGCCGTTTTTCTAATTGTTTACATATTAATGAACCTGGATGCGCAGTTAAATCAGCTGTTGAACAGGAAAAAATTTATTATTCAAGATATTCAAGTTATATTAGCCTGATGAATGAAGAAAATGAAAAATACCGTTGATTTTTTTAACTTTCAAATATATTTTTTTAATATCATTTGTATTTTTTTCTTAATCTGTCGATTTTGATGAAGAAAATTATTTATATATCAACTGCCTCTTTGCTGATTATTTTGATACTGAATTTACTTGCCCTTAAAGGAATTCGTGATCAAAATATTAAACAACAGCAAAAAATACTTTTTCATCAGACCCGGCAATGTGGAATTCATATAGAAAAAACCATTTCAAATTATGAGAATGAGTTAAATCGCATTATTTTTTATAATTCCGCGAATCTGCACATGGTATTTTCAAACGAAAGGGTCATGTCTGAGATCATAGCAAATTTGAAAGGATTCTATTCAGAACACCGTGGTCTGTTAAGTAATATCTCTATCTATGATGATTCAAATAACTACCTTGGTCTTTATATCAAAGAGAATGATGAGTTCGTAGTTGATACTTTTTCCCGTCAGCGTGATAATGTTTTATTTGATAAACAAATTATTAAGAGACAGGAGGATAAATACCTGACATCTTTCCCGTTTTATAACGGAAAGGAGCTGGTTGGGAATATTGTTGCAGAAATAAATATTAATAAATTCCTTTCATCAATTTTTAATTTCTTTTTTATTCAGGATATTGAATGGCAATGGCTTATAAATACAGATTCGAAGATTTTATATACGAATCAGAATGATTTTGGTTCAGTTTCTTTAATGGATTCAATAATTTCTGAAACTGCCAAAGAAAATGAAGGTTCTTTAGAACACCATTTATTTGATGGTTCGGGAAAGAGAAAACTCATATCTTCATATTATCCGCTTTATGTTCTCAATAAGGATTTGTGCATTGTTTTTTCAGTGGATACTGCTCAATTGGTTACAAAATTTTCAAATTTATTCGGACTCCTTGTTTTAGTTAATATTTTCATTTTCCTGTTATTCTTTTTAATTATTATCATTTTATATCTCAGGGAAATAAAGAAAAGCGATACGCTTTCGTCAAATTTGCTGGTGCAACGAATGATAATTGAGCACTTTCCGGTTGGTATTATGATACTGGATAAAGATGGAATAATAAGAAATATTAACCTTACCGGACAAAAAATGTTATTTCTTGATACAGATAAGGGGATCATAGGTAAAAGCTTTAATGACCAATTTCTGATTTCAAATAAATATCTTCTGAAGGAGGGTGTAGGTTTGCCTTTCGATTCCAATCATTTTCTTCTTTATGAAAAAGATGGCAACGAAGTAGTGATCTACCGTAAAGAAATTACAACTTACATTGCAGGCGATGAATTAACAATTTCTGCACTTATAGATGTTTCTCCATTTGAAAAATCAAGAAAGCAAGAAGCTGCAGCCAGTATGGCCAAATCTGATTTTCTTGCAAAAATGAGCCATGAGATAAGGACACCTATGAACGGGATCATTGGAATGACAGATAGCCTGATACGGAGCAATATTCCGGAAGAACAAAAAGAACAGGCATTGATCATAAAAAAATCTTCGGCTCTTTTGATGAATATTATTAATGATATACTTGACTTCTCCAAAATAGAAGCAGGAAAAATGATGCTCGAGGAAATCCCGTTTAACCTTTATGAAGAAATTAACTTTACAATAGAATTGTTTAAACCTCTTGCTAATGAAAAGAACCTCACAATATCATTAATTATTAAACCAAATGTACCAGTTAAACTAATTGGAGATCCATTCCGGCTCCGGCAGGTAATATCAAATCTGCTCAGTAATGCGATAAAATTTACTGTAAAAGGAAAAATACTTATTACTATTGAATTGCTGGAAAAATTCAATAGTATGTTAGTTCTGTTGTTTTCTGTTGAAGATTCTGGAATAGGTATTTCCAGAGAAAATATTAATAAAATATTTGGAAAATTTGATCAGGGGCAGGATTCGGTATCAAGGCAATATGGAGGGAGCGGTCTTGGGATGTCTATTGCCAGGCAACTTGTTGAAATGATGAATGGTGAGATCTGGGCGGAAAGCCCCGGGAATATTTCAGAAGATATAAAATATCCTGGCTCAAGGCTCGGCTTTACTATTGAGGCTTATTCAAATGAAAAACTGGAGAAAAAATTTGATTTCTCATCATTTACTAAATATCAACAGATTACAGCACTTATTTTAAGTAAAATTAGAGAAGAAAACGATCAGGTACAAGCTATTCTTGATAATTTTGGGATCAATTTTATTAATATGATTTATGAAGATAAGTCTTTTGAAACTGTATTATCCCATATTGAAGAGAAAAAGGATCTTTACCAGATGATAGTCATATCTGATAAGCCCGGATATGATGGATTCAATATTGCCAGCCACATTAAAGAAAAAAAATATTCGGATAATTATTTGATGATCATGACAAGTTCTCATGACAAGCCTGGGAATTATCTGAAAGCACGTAATTTTGGGATTGATTATTACCTGATTCAACCGTTTGAGTCAAATGAAATATTTATTATTCTACAGGAAAATTTCCATAATATTAAAGAAGAAAAATCTATTTCCTCCATAATTAATCAGATACGTCCGGGGCTAAAAATACTTGTTGCAGATGATAATTTAGTGAATCAGCGTGTTTCACAAACGATTTTCAAGCATATAGGTTATGAAATTGATATCGTGGCTAACGGCTCTGATGCTGTTAAAATGGCAACTAAAAATGTTTATGATATAATTTTTATGGATATTCTTATGCCTGAAATGGACGGGTATTCTGCAACACGCAAGATCAGAAAAACTAATGAGACGGTGCCTGTTATCGCTATGTCAGCTGCTGAAGATAAATCCTCAAAAGATGAGGCATTTGCATCCGGCATGAATGATTATATTATAAAACCTGTGAAGGTTGAAACAGTTAAGCAATTGCTTATTAAGTGGTTCCTTGAGAAAATTTGAAATTACTGATTTATCTCAGAAACTATCAACCAGTTTATTTATTATCTCAGTCATACTATTTTCTACCTTTTCAAATGATAAAATCTCATTTTCCGAATAAATAAACATAAGTTGAAGTGTTCTCAAAGTGCCGGAAGGGATAGATTCAATAAGTCTGTATTTGTTTAAACGATAGGCCTCCCGCATTAACCTTTTTATGGTATTTCTGTCAACAGCTTTTCTAAAGTTGTTTTTTGTTACTGAAAATGCTGCCATCACAGGGGAGTCATGCTTTTCGGGGATTAAATGCCAGATCGCTTTTATGGGAGGATGATAAATGATTTTCCCTCTCTCAAAAAGCAATGAAATGGCTTTTGAACTTTTAAGCTTTTCTTTTGCGGGGAATGAAAAAGATGGCATTAAGACAAATTTCTAAATAG
>CAZGKF010000094.1:0-4580 GCA_964526475.1 uncultured Bacteroidaceae bacterium | reverse complement strand
CTGTGCATCCTTATTTGCTAAAATCTGTGCATTGTAAGTTCCTGCTTACAGTAATTCGTTTTCAATATATTTAGACTTGATTTTGGTACTTTCTTTTTGCTTATTCTTATTTTGGATTAGCTTATTGAACATCAAGAAAAAGTGGATAAAATGAAACAATTAAAATAAGGCACATGCACACATCATGTATAAAACATTGGTGATTAGTTGGTTATCCCGTCTCCTTTTCAGCATTTGCAACGATGGATAAAAACGTATTTCCAAAAACCTGGCGATGCTATATTTGCGACATGTTAGGTGCCATTATTAAAAACATAGGAGTATGAATAAGATAATGAAAATAATAGCGATTCAGGTAATCATTATTTTATTGAGTTTAAATTCCGCTAATGGTCAAAGAATCAATTTGCAATTCAATCCAATTCCCGCAAGTTTTAACATAAACTTGCCAAATTCAGTTTATGCAACGGACATCAATTACGATAGTACCGACATAAGTAGACAAGCATTTCATATTTTTTTGCCTGACACTTCAGGAACATTTCCGCTTGTCATTTTGATTCATGGCGGCGGATTTATTAATGGTTCAAGAGATGTCGTATTAAAAGATCCGGATAGAAAAGCTGATGTTAAATATTTTCTGGAAAATGGAGTGGCGTATGCAAGTATTGGATACAGACTGATTGAAAAAAACCAGGGGGACACCATCGGGGTAATAAAATGTTTAATGGATTGCAAAAGAGCACTTCAATTTATACGATTTTATTCTTCATCTCTTCATATAAACCCAATAAGAGTTGCATTAACCGGTCCTTCTGCTGGAGCTGGAACCAGCCTGTGGCTGGCTACTAGCTCAGATATGGCAAATCCAAATGATTCTGACCCGGTACTAAAAGAATCCACACGAGTATCAGCCACTGCTATTATAGGTAGCCAAGCTACTTACGATTTGTATAAATGGGAAACAGATGTATTTCATAATTTCGATGGACAGGGAACCTGTTTTACAGTTGACAGTATGATAAATTTGTTAGGTTTTCAGAGATACTCCAATTTTTACGGAGGCATAGATTCGGCATACCAAATTTTATATGATCCTTTTCTGATACAATACCGTCAGGATGTTGATATGCTTTATCATATATCAAATGATGACCCGCCTCTCTATATAAATAGTCCGTCAATGGCAATTCATCCCAGGCAGGACCCATTTCACCACCCTTTTCACGGCAGAGAAATCCACACAGCAGCATTAAATTCCTCACTTGTTGAAGTTAAGGCTTTAATTCCTGCAATTGGGGTAAACACAACACAAGGTGAAAGTATTAACGAATTTATTGTAAGGCATCTGACTAATCCTACTTCTGTGCAGGAGGGAATATTTGCAGATAAAATAGTCTTCATGGCACAGAATTATCCCAATCCCTTTTATTCTCATACTACTATACGTTGGAAATCATCGGTAAGCGGGCAAACAACAATAAATGTATTTGATGTGCTCGGAAGAAAAGTTAAAACTTTGGTTGATGAGTTTAAACAGCAAGGCGAATATATGGTACAATTTGACAGCAATGATTTACCTTCAGCAACTTATTTTTATCAACTGAAAGTGGGAAATTATATGATCAAAAATAAAATGATAACTTTTCGTATAGACTAAAAAAGTTTGTATTTTTGGACTATGAGCATTGTCGAAAAAAATATTGATAAAATCAGAGCCTTATGAACTCGACATAGAGTAGCAAGATTATTTGTATTTGACTCTATATTGACGGATAACTTCAAAAAATCCAGCGATATAGATTTTCTTCTAGACTTTTACGGAGTGGATTGATATGATTATGCTGACAATTACGGTGAAATAAGACTTATTAGCCAGTAGTGACCACAGTCACTGCATAGCAACTTAACACTACTTACTTTTGTAGAGCAATAATGCAATAACAATTAAATTCTAAAAAGATGAAAAAAAACATGGGTTCAGCAGACAAAATTATCAGAGTAATAATTGCTGTAATTGTCGGAGTTCTTTATTTTACAGGAACAATTTCAGGAACAATAGGAATAGTACTTCTAGTACTTGCAGGTGTATTCGTTTTAACCAGCTTAATTAGCTTTTGTCCACTTTATGAACCATTTGGAATTAGAACTTGCCCCTCGAAAGACAAAAAATAAGGCAGTACGCAATAAATAGGACTCTGAGCAGTCTGCAAAGTCTGCCCCGTTTTTTTCGGGGACCCGGCGATGAATCGGTGTTGAACCTGCCTGCCTGCCCTGCAGGCTTCAAACGCCGGTCTATGCACTTAATGACGGTTTTGTTGTTTTTGGGTATTGCCTATTGGAGGTGTCCTTTGAAATTTTGAAGGTTTTCCTTTGGCAGTTTTCGTCTCCGAATGCCGGCAACTACGGCTACCGTCGCTCGACTGGTAAATATGCTGATAAACATCCTGCAAAGAAATGTTCCCATATTGAGAATTATGTTATATTTTATATGTAAAGAGCTATCAATTAAAGATGATCCGGATTTTGGTTGCAATATTGAATTTTCGGATTCTTTAGACAATGAAAAAGAAAACATTGATGATATAATCAATAGTACAGAAAAATATCTTCTTATCTTTGAATTCTTTGACGCCTGACTCCTACGATTAAATTTTAACTTATATAATTATGTTCCGGACACACACCTGCGGCGAATTAAACACTAACCATCCCGGCATTGATGTCACTCTCAGCGGATGGGTTCACAGATCGAGAGATCTGGGAGGCATGACATTTATTGACCTTAGGGATCGATATGGTATCACCCAGCTTGTTTTTAATATGGAAACTGATCCCGGCCTCTGCAAAAAGGCAAGAGAACTGGGGAGGGAATATGTGATACAGGCAAAAGGCAAAGTGGCTGAACGAAGTAATAAAAATCCCAGGATACCTACAGGCGACATTGAGATATTAGTTAATGAATTACGGATTCTTAATCCTTCCCATACTCCGCCGTTTACGCTTGAAGAAAACACTGACGGAGGGGATGATTTAAGGATGAAGTACAGATATCTGGATATCCGTCGTACACCTGTTAAACGTAACCTTGAACTCCGTCACAAAATGGCTCAGGAAGTACGAAGGTACCTTAGTGATAATGGTTTTCTTGAGGTTGAAACGCCTGTACTTATTAAATCCACTCCGGAAGGTGCGAGAGATTTCGTAGTGCCATCGCGGATGAGCCCGGGGGAGTTTTACGCTCTTCCCCAATCACCTCAAACTTTTAAACAATTGCTGATGGTAGCAGGTATAGATAAGTATTTTCAGATAGTAAAATGCTTTCGCGACGAAGACCTTCGTGCCGACCGTCAGCCTGAGTTCACACAGATCGATTGTGAAATGTCGTTTGTCGAAAGGGATGATGTTCTGGATGCATTTGAAGGACTTATGCATCATCTTTTTAAGACGGTATTACAGGTTGAAATAATAGAAAAGTTCCCAAAGATGCCCTTTAAGGAAGCTATGGAAACATACGGAAACGATAAGCCGGATATAAGATTCGGAATGCATATTCATGAACTCACAGGAATGGGAAAAGGCAAAGATTTCAAAATATTTAACGATGCAGAGTTTATTGGCGGGATAAATGTGGAAGATTGTTCGGAGTTCTCGCGGAAACAGATCGATGAGCTGACTGATTTTGTAAAAAAACCACAGATTGGAGCGCAGGGGCTCATTTGGGTTAAATATAATAAGGACGGAACATTAAAGTCCTCAGTTGACAAATTCTTTTCAGAGAGTGATTTAATGAAATGGTTTGAAGTTTTTAAATCAGGAAAGGGAGACATGCTACTTATTCTGGCAGGGAAAAAAAGCATGACGTTAAAAGCATTAAGTGAATTACGTTTGGAAATGGGGAATAGACTTGGATTAAGGAAAAAAGGAGAGTTCAAACCACTCTGGGTGATTGATTTTCCGTTACTGGAATGGGACGAGGAAGCAGGACGGTTCCATGCTATGCACCACCCTTTCACCTCCCCAATGGAAGAAGACCTGTCGTTATTTACAAGCGATCCTGGCAGTGTCAGAGCAAAAGCTTATGACCTTGTAATAAACGGAGTGGAAATCGGAGGAGGTTCCATAAGGATACATGATGAAAGTCTTCAAAAACTAATGTTCAAAAACCTCGGATTTAGTGAAGAAGAAGCTAAATATAAATTCGGATTCCTTATGAATGCCTTTAAATACGGCGCTCCCCCACACGGAGGAATTGCATTTGGATTCGACAGACTTGCAGCTTTATTTGCCGGCATTGATTCAATCAGGGATATCATTGCTTTCCCAAAGAATAATTCCGGCAGAGATGTTATGATCGACTCCCCTTCTGAAATTGGAAAGGATCAACTGGATGAACTAGGCCTGGAGATAAAAAAAATACAGGGAAATACTTAATTATTATTAAAGAATTACTATAATTATAAATAGTTTTAAAACATCCCGTTGTAAATGCAATCAGGTGCGTATTTCTATGAAAAGCATAACTTATTAACCTAACGTGGACAAGCCACAACCAAACAAATAACAAATCTCAAAATACA
>CAZGKF010000093.1:0-5292 GCA_964526475.1 uncultured Bacteroidaceae bacterium | reverse complement strand
ATTTGTATTTTGAGATTTGTTATTTGTTTGGTTGTGGCTTGTCCACGTTAGGTTATTAGGGAAAAGTTGGCAGTTTAAGTGAATCTTACTTTTCAGTGCGTTTACGCTTCTGAAAAGTACAGATGAACTAGTCCCGCCTTTACGGTGGGAGGACAGTAAAGAAGAAAAAGAATCAACTACCCCACCCCTGTGTCCCCTCCTTTTCAAGGCTAATCTTTATACACATCTTCTGTTATCAACCTTGCCAGACCCGAATTTTCATTCTGGGTGAATATCATTTGATTTTTAAATCCTGGATTGGTTTCTTTTTGTTTCCATATTTCAACGCTGTCAGGTCTGTGACGCTGACAGGTTTTTTGCGGGAATTTTCAGGCGGTTTACCATTTTTTTTTGATATTTCCAAAATAAGATAAAATTTAACTATTAAATCATGCGTCCCTTATACAGCCTATTGCAACCTGTCAGCGTCCTTGGACCTGACAGCGTTTTCCGAATTATAACTATTATTTAAAATCAATTAAGTTTAATTCAATAAATTTTGGAAACTTGTGTATAAAGATTAGCCCCCAAAAGGGAGGGGGAAGGCTTATGTATGTTGCCTACTTTTTTGTCGCAGAAAAAAGTAGGAATTATTTCACCTTTCTCCCAAATCCCATAACACAGTTATGATTGAATTTCTTATGGGGCTGAATGGAAACACCAATGGAATTAAAGTCCGGATTGAGAATATTTTTTCTATGCCCAAGATCTTTTACATTCTCATCGATAAGCAGTTCAATTACAACAGACATTGCATCTTCCAGGCCATAGGCGCAATTTTCCGCAACCAGATTATATCTCCCAAGAACAGGTTTGAACCGCTTATCAAAATCTCTGTGACCCGCATGTCCCGATTTCCCGGACGTTATGGCATGACCTAAAGCAATTTTATAAAGATCGGGTTCAGGAAAAAGCGGCTGAAACCCTTTAACTTTTTTAAGGTCTCTGAAAAGGGAACGGGTATATTTTGATGGTGATTTGTTCTTCATATAGGATTTTAGAAAAGTCGCGGTAAAAAGCGGACCATCGGTTCTGGCCAGGTTGGTATAAAGAATTATCAGTTGTTCCTCTTCGGTATAATAATCTGTACCGGCAGCCGTATTTGCCATTGCAATGGTAATAGAATCCCATTGCTCCCAGATATTTCCTGGTTCAATAGCTAAAAGAAAGTTAAGAGAAATGATGAAAAGCAAGGAAAATATGTATAAAATAACTCTTTTAAAAAAGATTACTTGCTTGAAATTATAGATCATTTTTTTATTTGCTAAAATAAAATATTTAAACCAAATGCTATAAGAATGAAGAAGAATTAACAACAAAATTTCTATGTGTTTTTATGAATTAATACTTTTTTTAGGTTAATTTGAAATTTAAAATAAATTAATATGATAAACAGTCGCAGAAAATTCATCAAAACCACTCTGAAAGCTACCGCAGCTATGAGTGTTATGAATACCAGTTTAATGGCTCATCCCTTGAATTTAAGCTCCGGAAAATGGAAACTGAGCCTTGGAATTTGCACCACTATTGAGAATAGCGCACTTCTGAAAAGTTTGGGATACAAGTTTATAGAAGAAAGCGTAGGCCGTTTTCTTGTACCGGATAAGGATGATGCAGCATTTGCAGAGCAATTTCAGAAGCTCAAAGCAGCGGACTTACCGGTTTTGTCCTGTAATAGTTTTATCCCGGGACGTTTAAAATCGGTTGGTCCGGAAATTCATCACGAAGAAATAGTAAGATATGCTGAGACAGCTTTTATTAGAGCCAGAAAAGCAGAAATGAAATATATTGTTTTTGGCTCAAGCGGGTCACGGCGTATTCCCGAGGGTTGGAAAATTTCATCAGCCAGGGAACAATTTATTGAACTGCAGAAGCTTATTGCTCCTGTGGCAAAAAAGTACGGAATAACAGTAGTCCTTGAACCTTTGAACAAAGGAGAGGTCAATTTTATTAATTCTCTCGCCGAAGGTGCTGAAATTGTTGAAAGTGTTAACCATCCTAATTTCCGCCTGCTTGCTGATATCTACCACATGATGCGTGAAGATGAACCTTCCGGTGAAATATTGAAATATGGTCATTTAATTCATCATTGCCATATTGCTGAAAAAGAAAAAAGATCAGCTCCCGGTGTTATGGGAGATGATTTCCGTCCATATCTCAAAGCTCTGAAAGAAACAGCTTATAAAGGCGGATTGTCACTTGAAGGCAGGTGGACTGATTTTGAGCAGGAAGCTGCTGCAGCTATTAAGGTTCTCAATGATCAGATGAAAGATGTTTAAGAAATAGTAATCTTAACAAATATTAGAAGTTAGTAAGGTTCTAACCCGCTGTGCGATTGAAGATGTTATAAAATTTAATCGCAACACGATTACTGTATCAACGATTTTCTTTCTCCATCATTATAATTCCTGTGCCACTATATAATTGATTATCAGGCTATTTTTCTTATGTTTATTTGAAAACAATGGATTTGAACTTTAAAAATCAACAATTTTGATTATTTTTGCGAGATTTGGCATTAATAGTTCTTATATCTATCTTTTATGACATTTTTATCCAAAACAGGCGGTCTCTTAAGTTCATTTTTTACCGCACAGAATTATTATAAGTCCCTCAATTCTGCACTTTGCAGATTTAATGGAGAGTTTACCATGTTGCATTATCCTTTTTTTAAAAACCAGGATGACTCATTTTTTCAATCGCAAAAGAATCTTACCGATCATTGCATTGGATTTGTTGGTCAGCTTAAAGGTAAGAAAGTGCTGGAAGTAGGTTGCGGTAATGGTGTGCAGGCCTGCTATGTAACAGAAAAATTTCAACCTTCCCTTGTTACTGGTATTGATCTTAATCCGGCGAGTATAGAAATTGCAAAACAGGAAAAAATTCGCCGGAAACTTGAAAATATTCATTTTCATGTTGATGATGCCCAGGAAATGAAACATATTGAGGAAGAATCTCATGATGTTGTGATAAACATTGAAAGCGCCTTTCATTACCCTGATAAATCTGCTTTTCTCAGAGAGATCAACCGCGTTCTCAAACCCCAGGGAAAATTTCTGATAGCAGATCTGGTTACTGTTAAAAAGAAAGGTTATGGACTGCGAAAGAGATGGAAAGAACTTCAGGCTTTGAATCACTGGAATACAGAAAGATATCACAATGAAATCCCTGATGCCAGTTTGCAAATTCTTCATACAGATGATATTACAGAGGATGTTGTTAGGGGTTTTAAGAGTTATCCTCAGTGGTTCAAAGAAATGCATAACAAAGGTATTGCTGATAATATGCTTTTCAGGTTGTTTTATTTTATTATTATACAATGGTATGTTTATCTTCTCAGAAACAGACGCAGATACGTAATTTTTTCAGGAGTAAAAGCATAGCAGGAAAATAATAAATATTTAACAGGTTTTTCAATTGCTAAATAAATAGTTGGATCATTGCCAGTTTTTCATATTTTAAGCTTCAATGAAATTGTTGCTAATTAATTTTATTGCATCATGATAACAAAAATTATGGTTAAATCATCTATTCCTGCATTATTACTTACGTCTCTAATGTCGTGTGATCAACAAACTGAGAAAAACCCCCCAAACATCCTTTTTATATTCAGTGACGACCATGCAACCCATGCCATTGGTGCTTATGGCCCAAAACACAATAACCCTGATCTGCATAAATTCGTTCAGACACCTTCCATTGATAAGCTGGCTGAAGAAGGAGTTCTTTTCACCAATGTATTCTGCACCAATTCTATTTGCGGCCCAAGCCGGGCTGCAATACTTACCGGAAAACACAGCCACCTTAACGGTATGTTGAATAATGATACAGTTTTTAATGGGGCACAGCAAACCTTAAGGAAATAAACTGGCAGAATGGAAATACCAGCGCTATGTAAAAGACTATCTTCGCTCAGTGACATCCATGGATAAGGAGATTGGGAGAATTTTACAATACCTCGATGAATCAGGCCTGGCTGATAATACCATAGTAATCTACAGCTCTGACCAGGGCTTTTATCTTGGCGATCACGGATGGTTTGATAAAAGGTGGATGTATGAAGAATCTCTGCGCATGCCGCTGATCATCCGCTGGCCGAAAGTCACACTGGCTGGCTCCCGGGATGATCATATAGTACAGAACATTGATTTCGCCGGCACTTTTCTCGATATGGCGGGTATATCCATTCCCTCTGATATGCAGGGCAGAAGCATTGTGCCCCTTCTTAAAGGGGAGACAGTTGAAGAATGGAGAGATGTCGCATATTACCACTATCTTGCCTATCCCGACTGGCATATGGTACATCCCCATTATGGCATACGATCCGACAGGTATAAGCTTATTCATTATTACACCCTCAACGAATGGGAATTATTTGATCTGGAGAAAGATCCCGATGAAATGGTAAGCGTTTATTCAGATCCTGAATACAGTTTGATTGCCAGTAAAATGATTGAACAACTGCAAAAAGAACGCATTGCATTGGGAGATACTGTTGAGATAAAAGCTACATCGAGGTATCATAGATAGTTTGATTAACTATTTCTTAATTCAAAAATAGTTATTTCCACTTGTCATGCGTTGGAAGAAGAAAAGGCAGGCAGACTTGTTCTGTCTTTTTTTTATATTAATATCAACCAGAGATAAATAAATTGTTTATTCGGATTAATATAAAAAATAATTAAATTTGCTGCCGCAATTAAAATGGCGAGGTAGCTCAGCTGGTCAGAGCGCATGATTCATAATCATGAGGTCGGGAGTTCAAGTCTCCCTCTCGCTACATCAAAATATACTCACCTGCTCAGATAATACTTGAGAATGAACTGACAGCTGCTTTAAAATATATGTCAGAAGGTATCGTTGTGAATGAGTAAACTCTTGCAATGGCAACTATGAAAGTCCGGTTTCAGATCCTCCGGATTACATAAACGATCCGTATTTTCAGCCCTTTAGGACACGTATGCTGCTGGGCGGTAAAAACCTTATAAATTCTCCCGAAGCAAACAAATGGCTAAGAGCATGGTGTCATCTGAACTGGGGAAAATGTAATGGAAAACCCCTCCATAATTATTTTAACCCGCTTGAATTCAATATTGCGAGGGAGAATGATATAGGTGGTGATGAATACGATATTTTAGGATGTCCGGTATATGAAAGGCGAAAGGACCCGAATCGCAAAGAAACCCACATGCATTCTTTGTGTTACCGGAAAACAAATATGTTCGATTTTCGGCAATTAAGAATGTTTCAAAA
>CAZGKF010000092.1:0-5412 GCA_964526475.1 uncultured Bacteroidaceae bacterium | reverse complement strand
AATATTAGATGTAAGGTACTAACGGGATCGTCCCGTAGGGACAAGATATTGGTAGATATATAGTTAAGAAATGATCTAAAGTCCCGTAAGGGACGATAGATTATTTTACCAGACAACAATGATAAAAAATATTACATGATTAAAAAACGGTTTTACCCATAGCCGGGTATAACCTGATTTTATTCAAAGTTCTTTGGTAAAGAGCAATTCCTCTTTGATACTGTTTGGGGAGTTATTCTTACAGGATTATTTTTTGAAAGAAAAAAATCTATTTCAGAACCGGCTTTCGTGGAGATTCTGGATTAGCTCTCTCTCTTGCAGATTTCTTCAACGATTTTCTATCGGATTGGGATTTCTTGCCTGATTCATAGTAATCAACCAGTGCAGTAAAATAATTCATTCTGTCTGGTAGAACAACATCCGTTTCAATGAATCCGACATCATCAGCAGCCAAATCATAATTATCATGATTGGCTTCCCACACATCAACGTAATATCTGCGGTTTGCTAAAAGATCTGTAAAGATCACACGTCCCTGGGTATTGGTAAATCCTTCCACAATCATATTTGTTTCATCCTCCCAGTCAGGAATGGTGGGATATAATCTGACACTTGCATTATAAACAGGATAGCGATCATTGTACTCAAGAACAGTTATTTCCAGTGACCCGAAAACATTGACTATATCAATATCAATAAATGACCTGTCCATCTTACTTCCCTTTCCAAAAGCGGTAAGACTAACAGTATATCTTCCCGGATTTTCAAAAAAATGAGAAACATTGAAGTTAGCAGATTTATAACCATCCCCGAAATCCCATTCAAAATCTACTGCATCATATGACCTGTTTGTAAAATAGATAACCTCCCCTACCTCTGCCTGTGTTTTAGAGACAATAAAATCGGCATATGGATCTTTGGTGCAACTAAAAAGAAAAAAGGGGATGACCGCTGTGAGTATAGTTATTCGTTTCATGATTTCTGGTTTTTTATTATTAATTCAGAATTCAAATAATATGCCAAATACAGGACAATGCAAATATAAGAGCTAATTCATTTTATTACTAATTTTCATATCTTCTTGCAAACTCCTTATCAAAAACATAGATTTACAAAAAAAATATATGAAAATCCATGATTTCAGAAAGCATGCACATGAGATGGCAGATTTTATGGCTGATTATTTTGAAAACATTGAATCATTACCTGTAAAATCGCAGGTTAAACCTGGAGAAATATTCAAACGATTACCCGGTTCTCCTCCGAAATTTCAGGAGACATTCCAACAAATTATGAGTGATTTTGAGGAAGTCATTCTCCCTGGTGTAACACATTGGCAAAATCCGAATTTCTTTGCTTATTTCCCGGCCAACTCCAGTTACCCTTCAGTCCTGGCTGAAATGCTTACTGCTGCACTTGGCTTGCAGTGCATGGTATGGGAAACATCTCCCGCCGCTGCAGAACTGGAAGAAAAAATGTTGAACTGGCTAAAGGAAATGACCGGTATCCCGGCACAATTTCACGGAGTAATACAGGATACTGCATCTACGGCAACTCTGGTGGCCCTTCTCACTGCACGCGAAAAATTATCATCCTTCAGAATTAATGAAGAAGGCTTCCCTCATAACAAATACCGCATATATTGCAGCACAGAAGCCCATTCATCGGTTGAAAAGGCTGTTAAAATTGCAGGTTTCGGTAAGCAAAATCTGATTAAGACACCTGTTGATGATGCATTAAGTTTAAGACCTGAGAAACTTAAAGAAGCCATCCAATCTGATATTGATAATGGCATGATTCCTCTTTTCGTAGTTGCAGCAATTGGCACAACCGGTACGGCTGCAATTGATCCTCTCAATCAGATTTCAGACATTTGTAAAGAATTCAATATATGGCTCCATGTGGATGCAGCATATGCAGGGACTGCCTTTATCCTGCCTGAATACCGTCAATTTATGGAAGGTATTGAAGCTGCAGACAGTTGTGTTTTCAACCCTCATAAATGGATGTTCACCAATTTCGATTGTTCTGCGTATTTTGTAAAGGACAAAGAGGCTCTGATAAAAACTTTCGAAATCATGCCGGAATATTTAAAGACCCAGCCCGATAAGCTGGTGAATAACTACAGGGATTGGGGTATCCAGCTTGGAAGGCGTTTCCGGGCACTAAAACTCTGGTTCGTTATTCGAAGCATGGGAACAAATGAAATGAGAAAGAAGATTAGAAATCATATTGCCTGGGCAGGTTGGCTTGCCGGTAAAATAAATTGTGCAAACCATTTTGAACTTATCCGGCCCCAGAATTTCAGTCTGGTATGCTTCAGACTTTTATCTCCAACATCAGTTAATACTAAAGATCTAAATAAACTGAATGAATCCTTTCTCTCCCATCTGAATGCTTCCGGCAAGATGTATCTGTCGCATACAAAAGCACATGGTTTTTTTGTTCTCAGATTTGTGGTCGCTCAGACTTATACGGAATTTGATCATGTAAAGAAAGCCTGGGAGTTTATCAATAATGAAGCTGTTAAATGGTACGGGAGTAATTCTGTTTGAATTATTACATATTTTGAACTGATTTTATTCCAAAGAATCAGGAAGGTTTTTTAAATTAATCTTTTCATTTATTATATTTAATGCCTGATAATACTTTAACCTTATTTATTCAAAATACTTAACAGTTTTTCACATACACACGATCATTAAAATTACTCTAAAGCTCAATTCATACTAATATGAAAAACAAATTCTTACAAAACTTCGTCCTTCTCCTTCTCCTCTTCCTGTTTCCTTTAGCTACGGCCCAAAAGCAGATCACGCTGGAAGATATTTTCAAGGATCATATTTTCTATCCCGAAATGCTGACAGGTTTACGTTCCATGGCTGATGGGAAACATTACAGTCTGCTAAAGAATTACTTTAATATCGATAAGTACAGTTATGAAAGTGGAGAATTTATTGAAACAGTATTTTCAGTGAAAGACATAGAAAATCCTGATTTCAATTTCATAGATGATTATGATTTCAGTCAGGATGAAACCAAAATCCTTCTTATAACAGGTAAGGAAAACATTTTCCGGCATTCTTTTCATGCCAGTTATTACATATATGATTTGATCACCAAAAGACTAATGCCACTTTCAGAAAAAGGAATACAGCAACTTGCGACCTTCTCGCCAGATGGCAGAATGGTTGCCTTTGTAAGGGACAACAATCTTTATATCAAAGATCTTTATTCCAAAGCCGAAAAACAAATAACCACTGACGGGAAAAAGAATGTAATCATCAATGGACTTGCCGATTGGGTTTACGAAGAAGAATTTAGTTTCACCAAAGCTTTTTCATGGTCACCGGATAGTAAAAAAATTGCATTTTACAGGTTTGATGAAAGCAGGGTTAAAGAGTATAATATCACTCAATACGGTAATCTGTATCCCGAATGGCATAATTATAAATATCCTAAAGCCGGGCAAGAAAACTCTATTGTTACCATTCATGTTTATGACCTGGTTTCGGGCGAAACTATACAAATAAATACAGGTGAAATAAACGATCTTTATTTCCCAGGTGTTAAATGGTCAAAAAATCCTGAATTATTAAGTATTATCAGACTAAACAGATTACAAAACAAAATGGAGGTGATTCATGCGGATGTATCTTCAGGCGATTCGGAGGTTGTCTATGAAGAGGAAAATAAGTATTTCATCTCAGAAATAACCGATAATACTATTATATATTTAGATAACAATAAAGAATTTCTTTTGATAAGTGAGCAGGATGGATGGAAACACATTTATCTGTATGATTTTGATACCAGAAGTATCAAACCTGTTACAAAAGGGGAGTTTGATATAAGGGATATTCTTTCATTCGATGAAAAAAACACCAGCCTTTATTTTAGCTCACATGAAAAATCCCCTTTACAGCAGGATATTTACAGGATTAACACTGACGGTACCAGAAAAAAACGATTATCCTCCGGTAAAGGATGGAATGAGGCTCACTTCAGCAATCATTCAAAATATTTTTTACTCACTCACTCCTCTGCAAATAAGCCAAATATTTATTCACTTTACACATCAGGGGGAAAACTTTTAAAAGTCCTTGAAAGTAATACTACCCTGAATAATACAATTAAAAATTATGGATTTCAAACAAAAGAATTCTTTCATTTTAATACCACTTATGGTGTTAAATTAAATGCTTACATGATCAAACCAGCAGGTTTTGATAAAAACCAGAAATACCCGGTATTTATGTTTGTTTACGGCGGGCCGGGTTCGCAAAGTGTAAACGAGATGTATTCTTTCCGGGATACCTGGTTTCAGATGCTTGCACAAAAGGGATATCTCGTAGTTTGTGTGGACAACAGAGGGACAGATAACCGCGGGGAAGAATTCAGAAAATCCACCTATATGCAACTTGGAAAATATGAAACAGAAGATCAGATGGAGGCGGCACTTTATCTTAAATCACTTCCCTATGTTGACAGTGCACGTATCGGGATATATGGATGGAGTTACGGTGGCTATATGAGTCTGCTGTGCCTTTTTAAAGGAGCGGATTTATTTAAAATGGCTATATCTGTTGCTCCCATTACCAACTGGCGTTTTTATGACACAATATACACTGAGCGTTTTATGCGTACTCCTCAGGAAAATCCAACGGGATATGATGAAAATTCTCCTATTCATCATGTTGAAAAAATGAAAGGGAATCTGCTACTCATTCATGGTATGGCAGATGACAATGTGCACCTTCAGAACTCTGCTGAACTAATAGAAAAACTTGTTCAGGAAAACAAACAATTTGAACTTATGTTCTACCCAAATAAGAATCATGGCATCTATGGAGGGAATACCACCTTTCACTTGTATAAAAAGATGACGGAATTTATTCTGGAAAATTTATAAAATACGGCCTGTGCAGAATAAGCTGATAAGATTAAAAGAAGCATCTGATATCAATCTATAAGATTCCTTAATAGCTTTTTTTAGTTCCATTGGCCGGTTAACAACAGATGCAGCAAAACATAGATGTAAAGAATTAATCTCTGAAGGGGATACCATAAGTGAACCTGTTATTGCAGCTACAGGAATATTAAATGGCTGAACTCTCTTGCATCTGCCATCGGAAATTTTACAATTTCAATTTTCCTGTTAAATAATAAAATACTAAAAGTTTCGCAGATGCTCAACTTGTTAAAAAATAAAAAAGAATCTTTAAGGCAATATTTTTGTTCTTACCTGACCCACCCCCCAAGAGGCTGTCTAAAAAGCCTTATGACTTTAGAATTCACTTTCAATTTGTAAGTTATTCTATAAAAAACTCTGTGACACTCTGTGTCTCCTCTGTGGTCCTCTGTGTAATATATTAAAGTATAATTGGTTACACAGAGGACCACAGAGAAGGC
>CAZGKF010000091.1:0-5985 GCA_964526475.1 uncultured Bacteroidaceae bacterium | reverse complement strand
TCATTATTAATCAGCTATTTATGAAAACAGCGTTCATGTGGCGCACAAAACAGGAGCATCGAATTTATCCAAATTCCCCATCAATACAATTGGTGCATCCCAGCCAGCTTTTAAAATGCGATACCCGTAATGGATATTTCGGTGATACTGACCCCCTATTTCGGTGATACTGACCCCCCTGTTTAGGTTTTAATTCAAAGAACAGTTTTTTACTGACATTTTTACCGTTTTCTTCTTAAACTCTCTCCTTTAAGTTCTATTCTGAACGAAGTATGGATTAATCTGTCCAGGATAGCATCGGCATTATGCTAACATTCGCATAATGCCGATTATCCTCACTTTTCCATTATGCGAAGTAATAATTAGAAATACTCTAATAATCAATACCATATAATTATTTAATCATCATTTTGTTTGCATAATAATTTTCTTTGTAATCTGGGTAAAAGCCCTGATAACAGGTTACACTAAAAATTATTATTATGCAAAACAATTTCGATTACGAAGAAATTACCTCAAAGGCATACAATTACCTGAAGGAGGAATTTTCTTACAAGTATGTTACGCTTCGCCATTACCGGAGCCGATGGCTTCCTGTCAAGGAGTATATGGGAAAGCGCAGGCTGAAATTCATCAGTCCCTCAGTATGTAAAGACTTTATGCTCGAGTTTTATAAGGGCAGAACTCATGGAGAACTAACTGATGAAGAAAAACTCATTGAAAAATCTGTTTTAGTACTCTCCGAGTATATAGAAAACGGTTCCATAATACGGAAATGTAAGGTCAGGTATTTGGATGGTTCTATCGGTCTTATGATGAAAGATTTTCTTGCTTATAAACGATCACGTCGTTTAAGGGAAATAACTATTGATAAGATTGAAAGTCACATGAGTAATTTTAATTTCTGGCTTTCAGCGAATGGCATTTATAGTATTCATAATATTCAGCACCATCACATTATCACCTTTATTAAAAATCTTGATCCCAATAAAAAAGCTCTCATACACGATACTTTAATGGATTTACGCGGTTTTTTCAAATTTCTTTATGAAAAGGGGATCATCTCCACCAATATATCGACTTTCATTCCAAAGGACAATTATCAGAAGCAGGCCAAATTACCAGCATATTACACGGAAGAAGAAATAGAAAAGTTACTGAAATCGGTTGACAGAGGAAATATTGTAGGAAAGAGGGATTACGCCATATTAGTGCTCGCCGCCTATCTTGGATTAAGAACATCCGATATCGCACGTCTCCGATTCGAGAACTTACATTGGGATCAGAATACAATCATTCTTAGGCAATATAAAACCGGGAAAAATCTCTCTCTTCCTTTATTACCGGTAATTGGAAACGCACTTCTTGATTATATCCAATATGGGAGGCCTAAGTCTGATGAACAGTATATCTTTTTACTTGTAATATCTCCATTTCTTCCCATCCGTCAACACACTATTGCTGGTATGATAAATCGCAGATTTTCCAATGCTGGGTTTAGATCAACTAACAGGAGACATGGTGGCCATGCCCTCCGCCATAGTCTTGTTAAGGAACTACTTAACAATAAACAGTCCCTTCCTGTGATCAGCGAGGTTCTCGGTCACAAAAACACAAATTCAACCAGGCATTACATACGGATTGATACCGAATCCCTTGGCAAATGCGCCTTGGAAGTACTTCAGGTTAATCCTCTTTTTTACGATCAGAAAGGAGGTATACTATGGTCATGAGCAGCAAATCATTCTGGAGTATATATGCTCCATACATCAACGACTTTATAGGTCTGAAAAGAAGTCTTGGCTATAAATATGAAGAAGAGGAAAGACTTCTTTATAGATTTGATCAGTTTATACTGGATCAGGGTCATACAAGCGTTGTATTGACCAAAGAGTTATCTGATAAATGGGCTGATAGGAACCATAATGAAGCTGAACTTACCATATATAGTAAAGTTAAAGTGGTAAAACAGTTGGCAGAATATCTTCTTAATCAGGGAATCAAAACCTATGTCCCCCAACTTCCCAAATACCGACGGGGAACATTTATCCCCTATATCTATTCCTATGAGGAAATAAATGCAATTTTTCGTGCTTGTGATAGCCTGAGGATGAAATGCAGGAGTGTTGCTTCCTGTATATTAATTATGCCCTGCCTGTTACGGCTACTTTATGGAACAGGTATTCGTATCAGTGAGGCTTTATCTCTTCAGAACAAGGATGTAAATATTAGTGGGAAATATCTGAGCTTAAAAGATACTAAAAATGGGAAAGACAGGTTGGCACCTATGTCTGACTCGCTTACTGTTGTCTGTAAAGATTATCTGGCACATCGGGATAAGCTTCCCGTCAATGATTTGAAACGGCAAAACAGCCCATTCCTTGACTCATTGAATGGTGGGGTTTGTAAACATGCTGCAGTACATCGCTGGTTCCGAAAGGTGCTTGAAATTGCAGGAATCCCTTTTACTGGTGACAGAAAAGGCCCCAGAATCCATGATATCAGACACACCTTTGCTTGTCATTCTTTTCTCAAACTCTCAGATGAAGGTGTGGACCTATATTGTTCATGGCCTTATCTTTCAACTTATCTCGGGCATCAGTCGCTGGAATCCACCGAACAATATATAAGACTGACCTCGCAAATGTATCCAGAATTGTTGAAAAATACCGATGGATTGTATGTAGATATTTTACCGGATTTTCCGGCCATAAATGAAAAATAACCATGAAACATGTAAACGATTTTGCCCGACTATTGTCAGGTTTTCTGAACAACTACCTGCCTCATGAAAAAGGAGTTAGTGCGAATACGATAAAATCATACAGCTATACCTTTATCCTGTTCATCAAATATTTACATGAGAACAGGAAGGTGCCTGTTACCAAGCTATCATTCACTCATCTTAATAAGGATATGGTAGTAGACTTCCTTGATTGGCTCCAGAAAGAAAGGGGCTGTGGCAATGCTACACGCAATCAACGTTTAGCAGCTATATCTTCTTTTATAAAATATGCCGAATATATGAATCCAGTGCATTTGTTCGACTTTCATCAAATATTATCTATTCCTGCTAAAAGGACAGATAGAAAAGTTTTGAATTATCTGAATATTGATGGTATTAAGTTGCTGTTGCAACAACCAAACACTCAAAATGACAAAGGACTCCGCGACCTTGCCCTGTTATCATTGATGTATGAAAGTGCCGCAAGGGTTCAGGAGATTATTGATCTGACTCCTTCTTCCCTGTTCATCACAAACAAACCATATAGGGTTCTCCTGTATGGAAAGGGTAATAAATATCGGTCAGTACCTCTTCCTGATAAGCAGGTAGAACTGCTCAGGCAATACATGACCCAAAGCGGTCTTTTAAGCAGGGAGAATGCGCAAAAACCTTTATTTCCAAATTATCAGGGGCAGAAGATGACACGAAATGGGATTAATAATATCTTGTTTAAATATGTAAAAATGGCCAACGAGAAAAACCCATCTCTGATACCTGATCGTTTGAGTTGTCATGCCATTAGGCATTCCAAGGCAATGAATTTATTGGAATCAAAGGTTGAATTGATGCATATTAGGGACTTCCTGGGACACAAATCGGTATTGACAACAGAAATATATGCTCGAATGAACCCTAAATTTACATTTGAAGCGGTGAAGAACGCTTATAAAAATATAACGGCAGAAAATATACCAGCATGGAAGGGTAATAATCAATTAATGGTAATGCTGAAAAACCTTGCTAAATGAGGTTAAATATTATGCGAAGTAATTGACAGTATTAAGAGAGCTAAGCCATTGGAAAAAAACATATTAAATCTGACTACTTCGCATAATGGAAAAGTGAGGATAATCAGCAATGGTAGCTTCGCTGATAATATCGTACCAGTTTGCCACCGGGATCTGACTGGAGATGATGGTAGAAGCCTTTCCGTGCCTGTCTTCGATGATCTCCATCAGATCCAATTGATGTTGCCTCTCCAGGTTTGTTAACCCAAAGTCATCCAGGATGAACAGGGATGTTTTTGCAATTTTATCAAAAAATTTCAATATACTGCCTTCCAAGCGGGCCATTTTTACCCTGAGCATGAACTTCTGTGTGTTAAAATAAGCTACTGAATGCCCATGAGAACATGCCTGGTGCCCCAGGGCAGAAGCTAGGAAAGACTTCCCGCAACCGGTAGCTCCGGTGATTAGCAAGGATTCCCCTTTGGTTATATAATTACAGGTTGCCAGGTCTGTTAGTAATGCTTTGTCCAGCCCTCTTGTGGGATCAAAATTGATCTCTTCAATACTGGCTTGGTACCGGAACCTTGCGCTTCTTAACAGACGTTCAAAACGGCTGTTTCGGCGTTGTTCTTCTTCTGCCTGCAGCAACATCTCTATTCCGTCTGTAAATGTTAATTCATGGATACTGCGGGTCTCCTTCATGGCTTCCCAGCTTTCAAGCATTCCTTTTAAGCGTAATTGCCTTAGTTTGTTTTCGATTTCTGTCATAAGATTAAAAATTTAAGTTTAACTGTTTATTAAAATACTCCTTCCCCCTGATATTCTCATGGTTTGGCAGAGCTACCGGCGGAGCTTCCTGGTCGGGATATTTATTCATGTATTCAATGATCCTCATTAAGAAGCGATAGGAGTATGTTTTACACTCCAGGGCTTCTTTACAGGCCCTGGTGAAGATTTCCGGACTTGTTTTCTTATACAGGTTAAATAGTCCGTCGCAGGTTCTGTAATTTTGTTCCGGGAACCTTCCTCCCAGGAACAGCAGCTCAACGATTTGCTGTAATTCTTTTGTCATTTTACCTGCCCTGGCAATGTAATATGCCGGGCTCCGGTCCAGGTAATACTGGTGATGAGAGCATAAATGCTCTTTGACAGTGGTGTAGCTATAGGGCGTATAATCCCTTTGATGGATGGCCACCTGCTCTCCCTTGGCATAGATACGCACCATGGACCGGGTATATATTACTTTTACCTTTTCTCCGATCCAGCGATAAGGAACGCTGTAATAATGCTTATCACAGCTCAAGCGGATATGGTTGTTCTTAGCAACTTTTAATTCCTTGTAGTACTTAATCTCATAAGCTTCTTCCGGTAAGGCCTGTAGGAGATGCTTCTCATTGGCTAAAAAACATTCTTCACGACAATAAGGTCTTTGCTGCATGCGGGTTTGATTGTGCCTGCGATTAAACCCAGTAATGGCCTGATTCAGGGAATGAAGATCAAAAAATTGCATGTTCCTGATTTTTGCATAGATTCTGGAATAAGCCATTTTAACCTGGTTCTCAACCAATGCTTTATCTTTTGGCTTTGCCACCCTTGCTGGTATTATGCCCATGTTATAGTGGTTGCAGAAGTCTTCCAGGGCACGGTTAGCATCAGGTTCGTAACGACTTGCCTTTATTATCGCTGATTTTAAATTATCCGGAACCAGGATCAGGGGAACTCCTCCCAGGTGTTCCAGGCACATTCTTAATGCATAGATAAAATCCTCGATACTCTGGCTTCTTACTGCAAATACAAAGGAATAATCCGAATATGGTAAACAGGCAACAAAAACCGGGCACCAAATAACTTCGCCGGTCTGCCGATCAATATAAGACAGTTTCTTTCCCGCAAAATCAACAAACAACTGCTCACCTGGTTGATGGGTTAATACCATTGATGGATTACGAGCAATCAGCTGTTGCCTTAAATGATGACAAAACTGGGTATAAGCATACCCTTGAGGATAATCGGCTTTATATTCTTCCCATAGGACCATGCGGTTAACACCATGCCGGCCCAGTTCTTTCTCAAAATAGTCCAGCTTGGATTTGAAGTGATCAAAACGATCTTGTTTATAGGCAGGATTGCCACTATGGAACTTCTTCTCCAATTCCGGATCTTCCAAAGCCAGCAAGTCGGCTAAATCCATCCCGATTACAGGAAGCTGTTACCGGAAAACAAATATGTTCGATTTTCGGCAATTAAGAATGT
>CAZGKF010000090.1:0-6171 GCA_964526475.1 uncultured Bacteroidaceae bacterium | reverse complement strand
ATTTTGATACATTCTTAATTGCCGAAAATCGAACATATTTGTTTTCCGGTAACAATATATCTGAGACAAATAGACTGATTTGATAAACAAAGATGTATAAAATCCCTCCAATTAGGATGAAAACTACCAGGGTGCTGATAAGGGAAGAAATGATCCTGTTTATTTTAATCTTTTCAAGAAGATTGGAGAATGGCGTCATGAGCATCGTTAAAAATATTCCAATCACAAACGGGATAAAAAATGAAGAGCCAAAAAAAATCAGGGCAAAAACTGCCAATAACAAAAGCAGAATTTGATTGATCTTTTTTAAGTCCTTCATGATGTAATTAATTTAAATTTCAGGTATTTATAATTCACCTCCCCACAACACGAGGGATGCTATTTTTACGCAGTCATACCGCCATCAACGGGAATAACAGCTCCCGTGATAAAACTGCTTTGATCACTGGCAAGAAACATGGCCAGCTCTGCTACTTCTTCGTTGGAAGCGTACCTTCCCAGGGGAATAGATTGCTCAAAGTCTTTTTTTACTGAATCAGACTTTCCGGGAGCAAAGCCTTCCTCCAGTGAACGCATCATACGGTTATCAACAGGAGAAGGATTAATAGTATTTACACGTATATTATAAGGGGCTCCTTCAAGGGCAGCGGAACGCATCATACCAATAAGAGCATGTTTGCTTGCCACATATGGCAATACATTACCTGTCCCCTTCATACCGGCAACAGAGGAGGTAATAATTACGGACCCTCCCTTATCTTTCATTAAGGGGAAAATGTAACGAAGTCCAAAATAAACACCGTTAACATTTACGCCAATTATCTTATGATATACATCCATTGGGTATTCATCCAGAGGTTTCACCACACCTTCAATACCAGCATTATTAAAAAATATATCTACATGCCCGAATAATTCTTTTGCTTTCTTGCTATATGCTTTTACCTGGTTTTCGTCGCTTACATCAGCCGTGAAAGTGTATAATTCAGACGAATTGCTTTTTTCAGAAGCTTTTTTCAATGCCTCTTCGTCTATATCTATAAGCAAAACTTTTGCTCCCTTTTCCAGCATCATTTGTGCTGTGGCAAGTCCAATTCCTCCTGAACCACCTGTTATAACTACTGATTTGTTTTTCATTTGTTTCATGGATATGATTAAATAGTTTTTACTTTTTCTCTATAATGTGTTACGTAGTTTTATTGAATAGTTACATCATCAATAACATCTATGACACCTGTTGTATGCAAAGCGGTTTTATAAGCATCATTCTTATAATATGTCCTTTTAATTGTGATTAAAAAAATAATTTAAAGTGGTTGTAAGTAGTGCCAAATTCATACCATTAGTTATCACAGGAGGGGTATTCATAGTAAAATATCTGTTGAATCATCACGTAAACAGGGCTTTACATCATTTATCCATTTATAAAGTAAAATGAACTTCGACTTTTAAAAAATAAAAGTGATAAAATATGTGATGAATTTCTTCAACATTTGTGTAAATAATCCACAATTGATGAAAAGGAGATTGTGTTTAAGCAAAATGGGTGAAAGCTAATTGAAAATGCTGTTCTAAAGACCTTTTGCTTTTGGGATAAGAGAAAATTCCCTGACTTCTCCGTGATTGAATTCGTAAATTTTATCAATTACACCAATATTTACTTTATTAGTGTATCCTCCTTCAAAAGAAATTATTAGTTTTTGATGGCCAATAGATATGGAAATCCAGTGCTGCTGGTATTTTATCCGCATATTGATTTTTTCAATATGTTCAGGTATATGAGGATTTATCCAAAGTGCTTCTTCACCTACCTCAAGTCCGGAAAAAGCTCTTTGAATAAGATCAAGAGAACCTGCCATAGCTCCTAAATGAATACCTTCAGGGGTAGTCCCTCCTTGTATATCTTCAAAATCGCTATTCAGTAAAGTTTCAAAATTCTGCCAGGACTTCTTTTTGTCATATCTATAAAGGATCCATGAAAAAACCAGGCGGCTTAGTGTTGAACCATGAGAAGTACGCTCTCTGTAATATTTTATATTCTCACCCATCAAATCCTCATTAAATTCGTACCCCAGCTTATTGAAAATACCCTTAAGTTCATCTTTGGAAAAAAGGTAAAAAAGCATCAAAACATCTGCCTGCTTGCTAACTTTATATTTATTAGTTGTATCTCCCTCACTTTCAAGTATTCTGTCTAACCTTTGAATATCCCCATATTTCTGCCGGTATTTCTCCCAGGGAAATTCCTCAAGCTCCTCATATCCCTCAAACTGATTAATAATTCCATCATTACTAACAGACACAAACATTTTTTTACTGATCTCCTTCCATAAGGAAAGTTCTTTATCATCTATAGCGAGGTCCGTAAGTAACTCACGTCTGCGGCTTTTTTGAATCAAATCCAATATCTCAATGGCTTTTTGCAATAGCCAGGCAACCATTACATTTGTGTAAGAATTGTTACTTAAACCTTGCTCCTCCGAATCAGCATAAAAAGTATGGTACTCATCAGGGCCAACTACCCTGTGAATCTCATAGCGGTCCTTTCCTTTATTATAACTAACCAAACTGGCCCAATAAGAAGCTATACTGAAGAAAATCTCAGCTCCAAAGTATGAAAGGAAATGCTGGTCATTGGTGGCCAGGTAATAATTCCATATATTATAAGCAATAGCGGTATTAACATGTCTCTGCAAATGGGTATGGTCAGGAATCCATCTTCCGGACTTTGGATTAAGGTGTAAAATCTGACTTTCTTCGCGCCCATTACTGCCACTTTGCCAGGGGAACATAGCCCCTTTATACCCTTGCTCCTTTGCAGCATGACGTGCTTCATCAAGTCTGTAATAGCGGTACATTAATAGACTGCGGGTAATTTCAGGGAAACGAAAGTTGAGAAATGGGAATATAAACAGCTCATCCCAGAATATATGACCTCGATAGGCTTCCCCATGAAGCCCTCTTGCCGGTACTCCAACATCTAAACCAATTGTATTCAGGGAAACAGTTTGTAAAACATGGAAAATATGTAGCCGTAATAATCGCTGATTTTTATCTCCATCAATAATTCCTATATCAGCCCGATGCCAAAGTCTTTCATAAACATTCACATGACGTAGAAGTATTTCTGTAAATCTTCCCACACGCTTCATATCTTTACATGCTTCCGATGAAGATTCGGCAGAGGCACGATCCCGGGATGAATGCAGAGAAATAATTTTTTCAATAATAAATTTCTTTCCTTCTATAGCTTTAAAACGAAGCTTTTGTTCAATATACCTTTTTCTCTGATTAGTTTCTTTAACCAGCGTCAACTTTTTTCCCCTGTAATAAATTCTGGTCCTGGCAGCCTGTGCTACAGCAATTTTGGACTGCTTAGTCTGTACCATTAATAGAATACTGTCTTCATCTATCTCACTGGTGAAAAGCGAATCCAGATGATTACTTTCCAAATCAGCATAACGTTTTACACCGGCATTTATAACAGTCCCATCCAATGCACTGCAAATTTCAACCATTCCGCTCCAGTTCTCCGGAGTGAACTGCCATTCGATACCAGCTAAGTGCATATCTCTCATGCTTACCAGGCGCCTGCTCTTTATAAATGTACGCCTTCCCCGACCATCTTCTACTCTGAATTTGCGTATTAAAATGCCTTTTCTCATATTAAGAGTCTGATTATAATCAAGCACTTTAAAACGATTCAGGTTCAACCATTCTCCATCTTCAGGTCTGAAGTTCAGATAAAGCCAATTAGGGAAATTAACAAAATCTTCATTTTCTATTGTTCTTCCTGAAACTTCGGATTTTGCCCGATTAAACCCACCTGCTAAATAGGTACCAGGATAATTAAAATCATTGTTACCATTTTCTTCTGCAGCTCCCCTTGTGGCAAAATAGCCATTCCCCAAAGTACACAGTGCTTCCCGAAGTTTTTGTTCTTCGGGGTTCCATGAATTATAAGTTATTCGAAAATTTTTCATATAGATATGTAAATAATTAGGAAATACTGAAAAACTTATTAAAGATTAAGCTTGACTTAAGAGAGGTCACATGTTTATAGAAAATTTTGATTAGAAAGCTGTTCGACCCCGGAGATAGGGGTCGCATATCCGCAGATTATAACCATTTTCTATAGACATTTTATCCCTCCGGGATAATTTTTCAAACAGACTAAAAATTCAAGTGCAAGCTTTTTTTGATTTATAATTAAACAGGCTTGAATATCATTCTTTCAATCTATCATTTATTGTATTCATTATCATAATTTAATACATTTATCTGCAGCCCTTAATTAGCTATAATTTTAATTATTTGACAGTTAAGATAATGTCATCCTACCCCTTCTCATGCCCTTTATTCTTTAACCAGCTTTTTAACTCTTCGAAAAATTGGAGTACCTCATCTGTATTTTCAAGCCTGAATGATGCATGAGTGTTCTGATTATGAGAACCTACAATTATCCCAATGCCTTTCCCTTTTATAGACTCAAAGGCGTCTTCATCCGTTATATCATCCCCGATGAAAACAGGAAGATAATTATCTTCATTCAATTCCAATTTTTCCAAAAGCCATGTAAGGGCGCGGCCTTTATCCCAGTCCAAATCAGGTTTGAGTTCAAAAATTTTTTTACCACTTCCTTTCTTAAGCATTTTATGTTGTTTCAATTCTTCAAAAACTGCCTTTTCTATAAAATTGACCATCTTATTCTCTGCATTCCGGTAATGCACGGCTATAGCATATTTTTTCCGTTCCACCTGCGCCCCTTTTATATCTTTAAGACTTTCTTTCAGTCGCTTTTCTACTTCATCCAGAATTGGAAGGATTTTATGACCTGACTCATACTGCATCTCAAGATCATCAGGCCCTTTTATATCAAAACCATGACTACCCGCATATATAAGGTTAGTAATTCCAATTTTAGATTCGATGTCTTTCCGATCCCGGCCACTTATTACTCCAATGACAATAATATTAGATAAATCATTGATAATATTTCTGGCACTATCAGAAAGCACAGCTTCATCAGGATTGGAGACAATGGGCGTCAGTGTTCCATCGTAATCCAGAAAAAGACATGGGTTTTTGACACCAAATATTTCAAATATTTTCTCGATTTTTTTTAAGGCATTAGGTAATTCTTCAGCTATTACACCGCGTTCCAACTCCTTCATTTTATATTCCAGTTCAGTCAAATCTTTCACCACTACATCAGCACCTGCTTCTTTTAAAGCTTTCTCCTGCCCATTACGGGCCACTCCAACAACTAAGGCAAATTTCCCTTTTTTACCTGCCTGTACTCCGGAAATTGCATCCTCTATTACAATGGTTTGGCTAACTTCTGTCTCTAATAAGTCGCTTGCTTTTAGGAAAATGTCGGGATCAGGCTTACTATTTAAATTTTCTTTCTCTGAAATTTCACCATCTACCCTAACATCGAAATATTTCTCTAAACCAGCTGTTTTAATTATATACCTGCAATTTCGACTGGAGGAAATAACTGCTAATTTCACTCCCTCCTTCTTCCACTTTTTTAGCATTTCCAGGGTATCCTGATATACATGAACACCTTCCTTTTCAAGAAGGGTTAAAAACATTTCATTCTTTCGTATCCCTAATCCATATATTGTATCCTGATCAGGTCGGTCATCCGGATTGCCCTCAGGCAGATTAATATGACGAGATCTCAGGAAATTCCGCACTCCATCAAACCTCAGCATACCATCTATGTATCGCTCATAATCCTCCTTAATATTCAATGGCTGAAAATTCTCACCTTGCTTCTTTTTCAGAAACTCATCAAACATTTTTTTCCAGGCCCTGGCATGAAGATGAGCAGTTTGGGTAATGACTCCATCCATATCAATTATGGCCGCTTTAAAACTATTGTATACATTTCCTGACATATCTTATGTTTAAATGTTATAAACTAAAGTTTCGCAGATGTTTATATCATGCATATTAAAAGGGTTATACGCAATAACTAATTCTTTAAATCCTGGTATTCAGTTAATTAAAACTCTCATTTTCAAAATAATATTTCATTTGTCTTATCAGAGATATTATAAAAAAGAGAGAAATTGTTTTCCTCCTATTTGATCTGAATTAATCAACAAAAAGTATTTAGACCTGACCCACCCCCCTTGAATCCCCCCTCCCTTTTTCAAAGGA
>CAZGKF010000089.1:0-6188 GCA_964526475.1 uncultured Bacteroidaceae bacterium | reverse complement strand
AGGCTGTCCAAAAAGTGTTTCAAAATTATGATCCGCTTACAAATTGTAAATATGTTCAGTATTTCTTTCGGGCTGAAAGCCCAACTTAACTCAGCCCAGGGCAACGCCCTGGGTAAATGATTGAGGTGACACTTCGCCCTGAAAGGGCAGCTTAACTTATTGAAATTATGCATTTTAAATCTTTTAAGCTGCCCTTACAGGGCGCTCAACATCTAACGCATCTTAACCCAGGGCGTTGCCCTGGGCTGAGTTAAACTGCCCTTATCAGGGCGAGAAATACAAGTAAATTTTGAAAAGAACTTTTAATTTGTAAGTTTACCAAAATCATTATTGACTTTTTAGACACTCTCCACCTAATAGAAATAGCGCTTGTCATTCCGAGCGATAGCGAGGAACCGAGCTTCAGCGGAGCAAGGAAGGGGACTTTAAACAGTTGAATAACAGTTACATACATACAATATTTCATATAGTTACGGATAAAGTATAAAACTGATGTATAAAAAAATTCTCATAATCGCCATTTGTTTCATTTTCCCCATTATCCTTCCGGCACAGACGGAAACCTATACCGTTACCCGTGCGCCGTTCAGCAAGGATAATTATGCGGAATTTTCCCCGGTATATTACCGGGATGGAATTGTGTTTTGCACTAACCGGAAGAAGGGGTTTTCAGGTTATTCTAATTCCAGTGGAGAAGGGTTTATGAATATTTATTATGTTGATAACAAGGGAGGCAGAACCCGCCCGAAAACGAAATTGTTTTCAAAAAATCTTCGCAGCAGGTTAAATGATGGTCCGGTTACTTTTAATCAGGCAGGAGACACAATTTATTTTTCGAGAAACCTTATTATTGAAGGCTCCATGAATGAGCTTTCCTCTAACAGGAATAAACTGGGAATATTTTCTGCTGTTATGGAAGATAATAAATGGACCAGGATCCGTGAATTCAGGTTCAATAATGAATGGCATAATGTCACCACTCCATATCTTTCACCTGACGGACAAAGCTTATATTTCGCATCGGATATGCCCGGAGGTTTCGGGGGATCAGATCTTTACTACTCTCAATGGAAAGACGGCTACTGGGATACTCCTGTTAATCTTGGACCAGTGATCAACACAAGTGGGAATGAGGCCTATCCCTTTATTAATTCAATGGGAGAGCTTTTCTTCTCTTCAGATGGACATCCCGGTCTTGGGGGAAGAGATATATTTGTTACCAAATCAATGGATACCACATGGCACACTCCTGTAGGAATCGATCCTCCTATTAATTCTAAATTCGATGATTTTGGAATAACTACAGACATGCTCATGAATGAAGGGTATTTCTCATCCAACAGGGATCAGTCGGTTAGCATCTATCATTTCAAAACAAACTTTCCACAAATTTTTTACAGCAACATTCAAAAGGAAAATCTCCATTGCTTCACATTTCAGGATCATGGATCAATTGAAGTGGATACTACCTATCTGCAGTATAAATGGCATTTCGGGGACGGGACATCAGCCACCGGAGCAGTTGTTAAGCACTGTTTCCTTGATCCGGGGAATTATAAGATCAGACTTGATATTATTGACAGACGAACAGGGAAGCTCTTCTTTACAAAACTGGATTATGATCTGGAACTGAGGGATTATGAACAAGCCTATATCAGTTCCCCCGAATTCGCCACAAGAAGAAATGAGGTGAAATTTAATGCACAGAATTCATACCTTCCCGGGTACAGTATTATCGATTATGCATGGGATTTTGGCGACGGGAACCGTGCATCCGGACTAACTGCCAGCAATGTATATAGCGAGGAAGGGAAATACACCATAACCCTGGTACTGACATTAAGATCTGAATTAACCGGGCAACATAAAAAAACCAATATATCAAAACATATTACTATCTCAGGTAACCAGCTTGAAACAGAATTTTTTACAGCGGAAAAGGCTGCTGTAAAAACAGATGCACCTGATATTAGAGATTATGAAAACGCTATTATTAAACCTGTTTATTCTGCAGAAATTAAATTTCAGCAGGATGCTATTTTTGCAATTGAGTTATTATCTTCCAAAAACAAAGTAGATATTAACAATAAAATTTTCAGGAATGTACCTCCAAAATATACGGTAAGGGAAAGATTTATTGCTGAAGAAAACACCTACAGCTATATTATTGATCAGCGCATGACTTTGATGGCAACATATCCTGCGTATAGTGAAATTTTAAGGCTTGGATTTAAGGATGTCAGGATAAGACTTTTTGTTCTGAAAGATGCTGCCGAAAAAGAACTCCATAATCTCATTAAAAATCATGGAGCATCGGCAGATCTGTATTTTGACAGAAATAACAAACTTACCTCAAATGCTTACATTATGCTTGATCAGCTGGTTACGCTGATCAACAAATATCCTGCAATAATGCTTGAAATAGCTGTGCACACCGATAATACAGGTACAGCAGCTGCTAATCTTGCCTTATCTCAAACCCGTTCAAGGACACTGGTTAACTATCTTATTAACAGGGGAATAAGCTCAGACAGAGTTTTAGCAACAGGTTACGGGGGGAGCAAACCTGTTGCACCGGAAGTTCAGGAGAAAGACAGGAAGTTGAACAGGAGGATTGATCTTGTGATTTTGAAATGAGGGATAAATAAATAACAAGGAATTTGCCTTGCTAATAAGGAAGCAAAATAAACCAGTAATACATTATTGCTGTTGTTTCCCGAAGGGTCTTAATGAGGCGTTTTTTTCGTGAGTGATCGTTAACATAATCGGGCAGGGATATTATACCGATGTTATAAGATTTTTTCAGTATCCTGGTATATGTCATCCATGTGCGTCTGGCATGTGTGCCGGATGATACAATATTTATTCCGTTTATTTCAGGATCATTGGTTTTCAGCCAGTCACGCACTGCGAGGGCACTTGTGAGCGTTCTGTTGATTTTCACCCTTTCCCCCGGTACGGCTATGATCGAGGAAGGATCGATGCCCATGGATATTAGCCTGTTTCTTGTTAATTCAGCATTCGAATTGTAATTATTTATTATTCTTGCTTTTCCATCCAGTTTTCCGATATCATATTCAGAATAGTTCAGAAAAGGGATGGACGTTTTACGGTTAATGCTGATCTCTTTAATATAGAGGTTTCGGTCGCCAAAATCGCCAACTTTATCGTTATCGAAATGGATCATCACAGAGTCAATTTTGGTTATGTCCTCTTCCAGGTTAACAAGATATTTTCTTTTCTTTTTATCGGCTGTGAAACCAGCAACCAGGGAGTCATTGACGAATACATTAAAATGCGCTCTATTTTCTCCTTCCAGTTCACTGAAGGCGGAAATCTCAATTGTATGCAGAACAGTATCTGAGTGCAATGCTGTTTTGTTTTTCGGATAAAAAATCAGGTATCCGTTTCTGTGGAGCTTATAATACTCAGCAGTTAATTTTAGTCCGGTTGTAATGATATATTCATATCCTTTTTTTTGAAACTCACTATAGATATTTACCATAGCGCGCTCATGAAGCCATCCTTCAACAATTAAAATATTTGCATCAACGGGTTCGGATTTTGAGAGATAACCGGAGTAATAAGTAAAAGCAGGTTTTAAAGAATAATACCCGACAGGTGGAAGAGAAATGAGGAAGATAAGAAGTGAGACCTTAAGAATTTTTTTTCGCATTAAGTTAAGAGTGTTTTATTTAAAAACCGGATGATAATTTTTTAGCCCGCATAGTGCTATCAAAAGTGCTAATGTGACAAAGTTAATTAAAATGGTTTATTTTCCGGGAATTTCCCTCTGTTGTATGAATCGGACCTACCCCCCGGGAGGCTGTCTAAAAAGACTAATCATTGAATTAATAGATTACAAAATGAAAGTAAAACGCTGTTATTAACTAATTATCCCTCCGTGTAACTCTGTGCCTTCTCTGTGGTCCTCTGTGTAACCAATTATACTTTAATATATTACACAGAGGGTCACAGAGGAGACACAGAGGGTCACAGAGGTTTTTATAGAATAACTTGCAAATTGAAAGTGAATTCTAAAGTCATAAGGCTTTTTAGACAGCCTCGAGGTAGTAAATATATCTATCTTCTTTTTTTATGGGAAAAAAGTAAGTGATTAAAAATGCATTTTTATGATGAATGTGTATAATAAATGTGAGTGGATATTGAAAAAAAAATTAAATTTGACTAACTATGATTCATTTTAATCCTAAGCTATGAAAGTTATCAGATTCCCGTTTATTCTTTACTGCATTACATTCTTTTTTCTTTTGAATGTAAGTTGTAAAAAAGAGGAGGTTGACCCGTGTATGCGGACACAGTGGTTACAGACGAAGGAACCTGAAATAAAACTGGCAGTATATATAAAGACAACAAACCCGGATCTGCGTGGGGGTACTGCGGGTTCTTTAAGTCCTGTTGATTTTGAAAAAATGATGGTAAGCGGGACTATTGAAAAAGTTGAATGTAATGAGGAAACAACAGGCCCCATAAACCTGGGGAATTCTTACATCATCAAAGGAGTTGATTCAACGGCACCTATTGATATACCTGAAGCCTACTGGATAGGATATGTGGTATATGTTTTTGAATTTGATAATGATAAGGATTATATAAATATTAATCTCACAGTAAAAATTACAATGAAAGACAACCAATCATACGTGTGTAATGTGAACAAAGTGATCTACTATCCCCAGATTTTAAGAATGCCAATGGAAATGTACTATTATATCCCTCTGGAGATCTATTCAGATAATTGGATCAAGGTTTAATCCAAATACACTAACAACCTGGCCGGTTTTGATATATTAAAACAACATTAGAATTTAAAATATCTATAAGATCTGAAATATGAAAAAGCTTTTTCTTACATTAATTGCTGTGGTCATTTCCATCAGCCTGTTTTCACAGGCACCTGAGGCTTTCAGCTTTCAATCCATTGTAAGGGATGGAGTTGGCGACCCGTTAGTTAGCCAGAATGTTTCATTCCGGTTCAGTATTATTACAGGAAGTCCCACAGGGACAACCGTTTACCAGGAAAGTCATAATATCACAACCGATCCGTTTGGGTATGTTACCCTGGCTATTGGGAACGGGACTGATGTAACCGGAGCGTTTGAGTTGATTGACTGGGGCGCTGACAAGCATTTCATTAAGGTAGAAATAGATACTGACGGTGGGACATCTTTTACCGAAATGGGGACAACACAATTACTGAGTGTTCCTTACGCATTACATTCCAAAACTGCCGGGAATGTATTTAGCGGGAATTATAATGACCTTATCAACAAGCCTGTCACAAATGGTTCGGAAACAAAAGTATTTGCCGGTAATAATATTACAATAACCGGCTCCGGAACCACTGCCAACCCTTATATAATTACCAATGGCTTTGGAGGTGATTATTACGACCTGACCAATATTCCTGTTACCGATGGTTCCGAAACTCATATCTCAGCCGGAAATAATATCACAATATCCGGCTCAGGATCTGCCTATGAACCATACATAATAAATACCCGGACACATTATGTAGGAGAGTCTTATGGCGGAGGTATTGTCTTTTATGTGTATGATAACGGGAGGCATGGACTGATTGCTGCTCCAAATGATCTGGCCCTTGAAATAGAATGGTATAACGGTACCAGGCGATATACCAATACAACCGGAGATGGGGTGGAAGCCGGAGAAATGAATACAACTCTGATCATAGCACTCCAAACTGATAATAACCCCATGGGGAATTTTGCAGCCAAACTTTGCGCTGATTACTCCGTAACAGTTGATGGCGTTACCTATGGCGACTGGTACCTGCCTTCAAAACATGAACTCAATTTATTATTCTCTCAAAGTTCTGTAGTTGGAGGTCTTAACAATAATTATTACTGGAGTTCCACCGAATTCAGCAGTATCAGTGCCTGGTGTCAGAATTTCAATACCGGAGTGCAAAATAATCTGAATAAAAGCTTTCCTTATGGGGTGAGGGCGATAAGGGCGTTTTAGGAAGGGTACAGGGCACAGGGCACAGGGCACAGGGCACAGGGCACAGGGCACAGGGCACAGAGCACAGGGCAATATATAGTTGGCAAAAGGCTATATTTGTCAGGAAGAGATAATAATGTAGAATTTTTTCCCGCCTTCGGGAAATCGCGATGATGAAAAAGTTGGCAGAGGGCAGTTGGCAG
>CAZGKF010000088.1:0-6313 GCA_964526475.1 uncultured Bacteroidaceae bacterium | reverse complement strand
ATTGTTTATTATTTGTTTTTTGGAATTTGTTTTTTGGAATTTTTACCAAATAATACAAGAATATTAGATGTAAGGTTCTAAATTAAAAATAACATATCTGATATCTTTTTCTTTTAATATGGCCGGAAAAAAATCAACTGAAATAATTGAGAATGTACTTGTTGAGGAAATCGGCGCAGAAGGAAACGCCATTTCCAGGTTGAATAATATGGTAATCTTTATCCCAATGGTAATTCCCGGAGATATTGTTGATATACGTATTATCCGAAAAAGAAAAAAATATATGATGGGGGAAGTGATACGGATGATAAAGAAATCGCCCTCAAGATCTGAGCCTTTTTGTGAGCATTTTGGTATATGTGGAGGATGTAAATGGCAGCATCTGCCTTACTCCGATCAGCTAAAATTCAAAGAAAAACAGCTTACCGATGCCTTGCAAAGAATTGGCAGGATAGAGAATTTCAGGACCAGCACAATAATCCCATCTCAAAAGACTGAATTTTACAGGAATAAGCTGGAGTACACCTTTTCTTCCAGCAAATGGTTCACCCGTGAAGAGATTGATTCGGGAAAAAAGTTTGAAAACACAAGGGCAGCAGGTTTTCATATCCCCGGAATGCATAATAAAGTAGTTGATCTTAACAAATGCTGGCTTCAGGAGGAACCGGGAAACCGTATAAGAAATTTCGCAAAGGATTATTGTGTCCGGGCAGGGCATAGTTTCTATGATGTGAGAAATCATCATGGTTTTTTAAGAAATCTTATAATCAGAGATACTTCCACCGGTGAGTTAATGACAGTTTTTTCCTTCGGAGATAACCAAAAAAAAGCTATTTATTCAATGCTTAACGAGATAAAAAACTGTTTTCCGGATATAACTTCACTGCTCTATACAATTAACACCAAACGCAATGCCACAATTTATGATCAGGAAATCATTACATTCCATGGCAAAGATCATATTACGGAGAGACTTGAAAACTTAAGTTTCAGGATCGGTCCTAAATCATTTTTTCAGACCAATACTCTACAGGCATTGCAACTTTACAGAAAGGTAAGGGAATATGCAGGTTTGACAGGGAGGGAGATTGTATATGATTTATATACAGGAACCGGCACCATCGCTAATTTTATTGCTGAAAATGCCGGAAAATTAGTTGGTATTGATTCAATCCCTGAAGCGATAGAGGATGCAAAAAGAAACAGCCTGCTAAACGATATATCAAATACACAATTCTATACCGGAGATATAAAAAATTTACTTGACGAACAATTTATCAGGGAAAACGGGAAACCTGATATAATTATAACAGATCCACCCCGTGCAGGAATGCATCGTGATGTAATTCTCAGTGTACTGAAAGCCAAACCGGAAAAGATAATATACGTCAGCTGCAATCCTGCTACCCAGGCCAGAGATGTGGAACTCATGAAGGAGATGTATGAAATAGATGCTGTACAAGCAATTGACATGTTTCCTCACACACATCATGTAGAAAGCATTATACTATTAAAAAGAAAATAATTTTTTTCCAGAAAAAATGTTCAAACCTATAAAAAATTGTTATCGGAACATATCTCTTATTTTATTGATAGAGAAGACTTTTTATGCATAAATATTTTTCTGACACTTTTTTTATACACTAATTCACATGGGATCAAAAAAAATATCCCTTTTGGGTATGACTCCGGATGAACTTAAGGAAGTAACACAGGAAGCTGGTTTGCCTTCGTTTGCATCACAACAGTTGTCAGTCTGGCTTTATCGCAAAAATATCACCCTGATTGATCAAATGACAGATATTTCTAAAAAGGGGAGGGAGATTCTGGCAGAAAGGTATGAGATCGGTTTAAAACCACATACAGAAGTCAGAACTTCCTCTGATGGGACAAAAAAATACCTTTTCCCTGCCGGTAATATGAAATTCATAGAAACGGCTTTTATCCCGGAAGAAAACAGGAATACCCTTTGTCTTTCCACCCAGGTTGGTTGTAAAATGGCATGTTTATTTTGCATGACGGGGAAACAAGGATTCCAGGGAAACCTTACTGCCGGGGAAATTCTTAATCAGGTAAAAAGTCTGCCGGAATCAGATAAGATCTCAAATATAGTATATATGGGCATGGGCGAGCCACTCGACAACCCTGATGAAGTATTAAAAAGTTTAATGATACTGACGTCAGAATGGGGATTTGCAATGAGTCCCAGGAGAATTACGGTTTCAACAATAGGCATCATTCCTTCTTTGAAAAGATTAATCAGTGAGAGTGAGGTTAATATTGCCTTAAGTCTGCATAGCCCGTTTAATGAAGAAAGAAAAATGATCGTACCTCTGGAAAAGGTATATCCCTTGCATGATATTATTAAAGAACTTAAGGCTGCAGTATTGTATGGACAGAGACGAATATCTGTCGAATATATTATGCTGAAAGGATTTAATGACACCGGAAAACATGTTCTGGGATTAATCCGGCTCCTGAATGGTTTAAAGTGCCGTATCAACCTTATTCGTTTTCATCCTATTCCAGGTACAACATTTGAGAGTACACCCGATGAGGAAATAGAGATTTTCAGAAACAAACTAAATGAAAAGGGGTTCATTACCACTATCAGAAAATCAAGGGGAAAGGATATAAATGCAGCATGCGGACTTTTGTCCACAAAGAAATAATATTTTTACAATCAAAAAGTTGGGTGATGCATTAGTGTGAAGGAATTATTCTTACCCGTAACTTTTATCAACATATCTGTTATCATTCCTTTCTTAAATCTCTTCTCATTCTGTTCCTTTTGTTAATATTAAGCAAGATCATAGAGAGGGCAACAATACCCATTCCTGCCAATGCCACTGAAACCGGCTTCTCCTCTGGAATAAGTATCCAGCTGAGAACTGCCCCGGATACAGGAATTAAAAATTTCCAGAAGTTCAGGTCCGATACTTTAACACCAGGCCTTCCCAGTAAGACAAACCATATTGAAACAGCCGCTGCTGACAGGAAGCTAAGCCAGCCAAGTGACAGGTAATAAACCGGTGGTTTAATATCCACATTCAATCCTTCCACCTTGATGGAGAATAAAATTAAAATTCCACCACCAATAAGCATTGTTGCTGAACTAAGTATAAGAGGAGGAGTTTTCCCTTTATCCTTTGATACGAAAATATTTGCAAATGCACTTGCAATGACAGTTAGTAAAAGAAAAATGATCCCTGTAAATTTAATTGTACCTTCTGAAGTAAAATCATTTCTTCCTGCAATTACCAATATCACTCCTGAGAAACCGAGGAGGAATATATACGCCCGGTTCCGGGTCATTCGGTCATCCTGCATAAAAAAATGTGCTGTCATAGCAAAAAATAAGGGTGCGGAACCAATAATTATTGCTCCAAGGGAAGCCGGTACCATACTCATCCCAAGATAAAACATAGAATACTGAAAAACGGTTTGAAGAATTGATATAATTATTATCAACCGGAAGTTTGTTTTTACAACAATAATGTAATTTCTCATATTTGCAGCAGCAAAAGGGAAAATTAAAAGCCCTGAAAGAAAGAATCTGATACCTGCAAACTGGAGAGGGCTGGTATATGATAAACCAACTTTCACGCCGGCAAAAGCGGTTGACCATAAAATACACGCAATAATTGCAAGAAAAGTAGTATGGGAAATGAACGTTTTCAAAAATATAATCTCATATATTACTTATTTGGGAGCATTATAATACAAACCAAATGCTATAAATGTAAAAAGAATATTAGGTAACCAGACTGCTATACCCGGAGGCAAGGAACCTCCGATAGAAAATTGTGAGGAAAACTGGATGAAGAGAATGTATGCAAAACTCAATGCCATTCCGGCACCCAGATGTAATCCCACACCCCCTCTCACTTTTCGGCAGGATACCGACATTCCCATTACAGCAAGAATAATTGTTGCAAAAGGCAAAGCATATCTTTTATATTTCTCCAGTTGATATATAATAATATTTGTTTCCCCCTGCATTTTTGCCTCCTCAATAAATTCATCCAGTTCTTTTATACTCATTGCTTCAACAATATTCGGTCTCATGGAAAACTGTGATGGGTGAAGATTTAAAACTGTATCTATACGCGGGCCTTCAGTTATTGTTTCTGTCATTCCGTCATATTCCCTTATATAGTATCGGTAAATGGTCCACTTATTTGAAATAGAGTCCCAGGTTATCTGATCCGAAATAAGTTTTGAAATAAGTTTACCATCTTCAAACTTTTCAATTGAAAAATTATACCCGGTCATAGTCCAGTTACTAAAACTCTCGAAATATATAAAGATTCCCGGCTCTATTTGTCTGTGGATATTCCGTCTGTCAAATGAAACCGGTCTTTTATGCACATATTTTTCTTCAAAATCGAGCCTTTGCCGGTTGGCTTCCGGAATAACATAATTACTCATCAAAAAAGAGATAAAGGCAATAATCACCGCGGAAAATATATAAGGACGAAGAATTCTCCTGAGACTCATCCCACTGCTTAAAATAGCTATGATCTCCGTATTCGAAGCCATCTTTGAGGTGAAGTAAATGACTGAAATAAAAGTAAATAAAGAACTAAAAAGAACAGCGAAATAGGGTATGAAATTCAGATAATAAGAAAAAATAATATCATTTACGGGAGCTTTGTTTTCAATAAAATCATCAATCTTTTCAGAAAAATCAAAAATTACAGCAATAGAAATAATTAGAATTATGGAATAAAAGAAAGTTGACAGGAACTTCCTGATAATATATATATCGATTATTTTAGGTGCCAGGTTTTTTATAACCGAACGTCCAAAACCTTCACCATTTTCCTTTTCCATTGACTAAACTCTCCTGAACTTATTTTATTAAATGCTTCTCTTACAAGCCAGAGATAAAATCCAACATTATGGATACTGGCAATCTGAGCACCCAGCATCTCATCAGATATAAAAAGATGCCGCAGATATGCTTTGGAATAATCCTTATCTACAAAAGTAATGCCGTTAGAATCGATAGTTGAATAATCATCTTTCCATTTCTTATTCTTAATATTTATTATACCACCTGACGTGAAGAGCATTCCATTCCTTCCGTTTCTGGTTGGGATTACGCAATCAAACATATCCACGCCAAGGGCAATACACTCAAGAATATTTACAGGTGTGCCCACTCCCATCAGATATCGAGGTTTTTCTTCCGGTAAGATAGCTGTAACACATGCTGTCATTTCATACATCATTTCAACAGGCTCTCCAACCGACAAGCCCCCGATTGCATACCCATCCATCTCCATGCCAGATATTACTTCTGCTGATCTCATCCGGAGATCCTGATAAATACTTCCCTGAACGATAGGGAAATAAGTCTGGATAAAGCCATATTTATCATCTGAAGTACGGAACCTTTCAATTCCTCTTTCAAGCCATTTATGAGTCAATTCAAGCGATTTTTCTGCATATTTATATTCGCAGGGATAAGGAGTACATTCATCCAGAGCCATCATAATATCAGATCCCAGTATCCTTTGTATATCAACAATATTTTCCGGAGTGAAAATATGTTCAGACCCGTCAATATGTGATTTAAAAACAACACCTTCTTCATGCAGTTTTCTGTTTCCCGATAATGAGAAAACCTGATAACCCCCACTATCAGTCAATATAGCCCTGTCCCAACCGATAAACTTATGCAATCCTCCGGCTTTGCTGATAATGTCAATTCCAGGCCGAAGATATAAATGATAAGAATTCCCAAGAATAACAGGAGCATCAAGATCAAACTTCAAATCCCTCTGGTGAATCCCTTTCACAGTCCCGGCTGTACCTACCGGCATAAATACAGGTGTCTGAATTTTGCCGTGAGATGTTTCTATTTCTCCGGCTCTCGCAGAAGAGTGAGTATCTTTGTGTATTATTTTAAATTTCACTTTTTTACTTTCCGCATGCAAATATAAGTTATTCCTACTTTTTTCTGCCATAAAAAAGTAGGCAAAAAGTCACCACGGATTCCAACAATTTTATTCCTACTTTTTTCTGCCACAAAAAAGTAGGCAAAAAGTCACCACGGATTCCAACCTTCGGCTTTTTTTGTCGCACAATTCCCGCCCTGCCCCGGCCAAAAAGCCTCAGGTTCGCACAATCCGTGGACGTCAGCCGCACATAAGCTTTCTTTTTGCCAACTGCCAACTTTTTTATCATCGCGATTTCCCGAAGGCGGGGAGTTATTCTATATTACATTCACTTTCTAAAAACTCTATCCACCTGCCAACTGCATACTGCCAACTTTTTTACTTTTCCTGCCCCGGCCAAAAAGCCT
>CAZGKF010000087.1:0-6827 GCA_964526475.1 uncultured Bacteroidaceae bacterium | reverse complement strand
TTCACGTCCGGTTCTGTGAGAACGCAAGGGTGAAATTCCCTTGCGTGACTCGACTATGCCATTTGAAAAAAACAGAGAAAGTGAAAAATAGAATACTGACAAAAATTGTTTTTATAGCCTTATTATTTGGAAGTTGAAATTCTGTTTCAGACAAACAAAAAAATATGAAAGAACAAAAGAATCAAACGGACAAAACACTTTCGCAACAAGACACAACACCAAAAGTTCCAGGAATTGGTGGAATTTTCTTTTTCTCAGATAATCCTGAAAAGACAAAAGAATGGTATTCTGAAAATTTGGGACTTGAAGTAAATCAATGGGGTTCTAGTTTTGAATTCAGAAACGCAAATAGACCAGACGAAATAAATTATAAACTAAAAAAGAGAACAATATGAAATTAGGTGCATTTTCAGTAAGCCTTAGTGTGAAAGACATTAATGCTTCAAAAGAATTTTACGAGACTTTGGGTTTTAAAGTGTTTGCAGGTGATATTGAGAAAAATTACCTCATAATGAAAAATGAAGACTCATTGATAGGTTTATTTCAAGGGATGTTTAAAAATAACATTCTGACATTTAATCCAGGATGGGATTCGAATGCAAGTAAACTCGAAAAGTTTGATGATGTAAGAGAAATACAGAAATACCTCAAGGAAAAAGGTGTAAACTTAGAAACCGAAGCAGACGAAAACACAAATGGACCAGCGAGTATTACTCTACTTGACCCAGACGGAAATGCTATTTTAATTGACCAACACATTTAGCAGATAAGAGAAAGAAAAACGACATACAATTAAAACAGCTCATATGCCAGGCCAAAATTCCCGGAACAACTGGTTTACCAGGCAACTCAACGAAATATTAGATACAAATATCAGCAATGACCGGGTTGGGCTGAAAAGAATGAACCAGTAATGTTCTCAAGACTTGCCGCTAATCTTTCCTGGTTTTGGAGAATAATTAGTAATTATTCAATGGCAGTTGAAATCCTCGAAAGAGTTAATGCTCTAAAACCTTTAGATAAGGAAACACAAGCCAGATTGAATACCGGTTACGGATCATTGCTATTCACAACTGCTGATTTTCAGAAAGCTTCGGTTCTATTAAAACATGGGATTTCTTTTTGGCGAGAGTTAAAAAATAAGAAAGAAGAAGCATTGACAATTACAACTCTGGCAGATTTGACTCACGGGATGGGAGATGATGAAACCGGTATGAAATACGCCAGAGAAGCATATGATCTGGCTGTGGGACTCAATGAGCCGCACGTTGAACTCCAATGCATGATAATGGTTGTCTATGGCCTGGTAGCTTCAAAAAAAACTCAGGAAGCCCGTCCTTTGGTCAAAAAAGCATTAAAAATGGCTGAAGAACTTGATAACCTGTATTTAATAATGATCTCACATCACATGCTGGGAGATTGTGAATTGATGGAAGGCAAATACTATGAAGCAGAACAGGAATACAGTTTGAGCCTCAAAGCAACACTTAAATATGGCGACAGAAGCTATTCATGCATGGAAATGACAGGACTTGCCATGTCGGTATCCGGACAGGGGCGTCTCGCTAAAGCTCTGCGGCTTAATGCCACCGTAAATAAGACTGCATCGCTATCTGGATATTGGATACCGGAAGAGGTCCCACAGGTATTCTGGCAGGAATTGATCCAGAAACACATTGTGGGAGCCAGAAAAATTCTCGGAGAGGAGCTAACAAGCAAAACCGAGCAAGAAGGCAGGTCCATGAGTTTTGATGAATCTGTACAATATGCTCTGAGTATTGAAATTGACTGATCTTCTCTAATTTCCACGTGTAGGGTGGCGGCAGAAAACAGGCAGTTAGCATATCCGTTATCACAAGTAAAGCAGATCATTCTGTTTTAAACACTCCTTTTTATTTTGTTTACCTCAGTGGACATATTTATAAACCATTGCAACATAGTTGTTTGTTCCTGCAACAAGCGAATTCGGAATTTTATAATAAAAATTTTAAGCGTTTATTATTCATTATCTAAAACAAATTATGAAAACACAAACAATCATTACAAGTTTTAGTTTGATATTATTTCTGGCATTGAACTTTTATTCCTGCAAAAACCCTTCTTCAGAATCAAAAAATACTGATGATAAAACTGAAATGGCTACAAAAGCATTTGAAGCTGAATTTATTGGAAATTACACATATTTTGGCCCTGACACGATTCAACCCTCAAAATGTATTGATTCTCTGCCTTATCGTATTATAGTCGATTGTAAAGGCACTTCGAACATCATGGGTGATGTTGATGTTCATTTCGATTTTTGCGGCAATGAGCAGGGATATTATGGTGGCCATTCCAGTTATATGTTTGATAAAAGCAACGATACTCTTTTTATTTCATGCGAAGGCAGGGTAATTGGAGGTAAATTGGATGAGCATCCCTCTTTTGTTACTGAATACTGGAAAGATGATTTTGAGATACTTGGTGGGACAGGTAAATATGCCGGAGCAACAGGAGAAGGTAAAACAGATGATTATAACAGCTCGGAAGATCCTAATTCACACCATCACTGGAAAGGAAACATCACAATGAAATAGAGGGAATAATTTCCATCAAGCGATACCATATAAAAAAAGGAATTAACTACCGCCATACAGCGGTAACCGTAATTGCCTGTTGATTTGAGATTTTGGAGGCCGGAGCATTTAATCTGCCATATTAAAGGTTGATAGTTTCCGTCTCCGAATGCCGGCAACTGCGGTTACCGCTGTACGTTACCATTCATTTAAACAATATACCTTATAAAAACTAAGCTTATTATCATTAGCATTTTGTTCACGGGTTTTGCCGATGGAGGATTTGGACAAGATAATTCCCATGGTATGCAAATCAACATTTCTGTTTCCAAGGAGGTGCAGGAATATTTCAAGCCAAATGGGAGATTATTTGCTTTCCTTTTGCAGAACCCGAACTTGTCACCAAAGAATCTTGAATGGGCGTGGACCCCAGGAAGAGATGTCACGGAAGATTAACTTCTTCCAGCTTACGGTTTTTGGAAATCCCACCCCCATCACGTAAGCAGGGAAGTTTCATCAGGTAAATAGTTTTTGACAACTTTCTTAGAACAGAAATATTGAATTTAATTATCAACAAAATAAAAAAACATCAATTAAATTCCGGTTTTACCGGACAAAAACATTAAAAAATATAATGGATTTTTTACAAGAAAAGCTACTCTACTATTTCAATCATTTTAAACGGGACTCTTATAATAGATTCGTAATCTTCACCAGCCTCAAGCATGTCCTCATCATCTTCTTCATAGTACCAGTTTATGATTACTTCACTTTTGCCCTTATGAATATTTTCGAGTTTTTTGAACACATCAAGAATACATTTTGATGAACTCGTATTAAAGTACTCCAGTTGTATATTCACCTGAGTAAGATCTTTTGGGCTTTTGGCATATTCATCCAACCAATCTACCAATGGTTTATAAAATTCTATGGAGTTTTCAGGAATTGATCTTCCTTTTATTTCCATAACGCCTGACTGCGAATCAAATTTCACAGTTGGGGTTTTTGCAGTTCCTTCAATTGAAATCGGTTCCATGTTTATTTCTCGGTTATATTAATTTAAATATTATGATAGCGTAACATCCAGATTAAAAAAATAAAACTCATTATTATAATTCTCGAAATTATAATCAAGCTTGCTGCCAGTCTTTCTGGCAATATCAACCAAACCTAATCCTCCGCCACCTTTGGCAGAGAGTTTCTGATGATTAAGAATGAATTTGTACATATCCTTTAATTCATCCATAGATAAAGAATTAATTTTATCAATTTTATCTTTAAGTAACTTTATTTTACCAGAATTAATGAAGTTGCCGGTAGATATTTTAAATACACCTTCTCTGATCCTGGTAATAACTATCACACCAAATCTTTTAGAATCAAATTTATTCTTAAGATCATCCGGAAGGTCTTCAACATGATGAAACAGATTCTGCAAGCTTTCGACAAGAACATTATATACTTTCCTGCGAATTTTAGATCCTTCATTAAGATCTTCTAATTTAGCTTCAACAAGTTCAAGAATATTACTAATAAGATCACTTGTTATGCTCCCTTTGTAAGCAAGAACTACGTCTCCGCTATTTAATTTTGAATAATACTCGTTAATATCAAAGCTCATTGAAGCTTTTTTTTTCGATAAAGGTTAATGAAAATATGTAAAAAAACTTTGATGAACAAATTTAGAAAAAAAACCAACTTCACAAAAAGAAGTTACAACTGAAAAAAAAATAAAAAAATACTATTGAATTAAAACACATAAATATATTGCAAAATAAGCTATAAATAAAAAAAAATCAAAAATGATCTGTTTTTTTTGTCAAACTATTAATTACTTCTCCAAATAACCATTATAATTCAATTAATGATATATTTCTCATGACTAATATTTATCATCAGGGGTTGCATCAATAATGATTTTTTATTTGAACTTTCTTTTTACTGCCTTTATATAATCTATATCTGCTAAATCTACATTTTAAATTTCCATTGACAAGCCAAATTTTCCTGTCTGGTTTGAGGCCGATATATTTCAGAGCTTCAATATTAGCTGAAATAATCCATGCATCATAATTTTCGAATTTATGCTTCAGCACATTTCCAAATTCCCTATAGAGTTCGCAGATTTCACTTAACTTTAGTCTTTGGCCATAAGGAGGATTTGTAATGACAATACCCTCATTCCTTTCAGGCAATAAAAGGCGAAAATCTGTTTTAAATATCTTTATATATTTCTGAATACCGGCATTTTGAATATTTGTCTTCGTTTTCCCGATGGAGTCATCAGATATATCGGATGCATAGATATTAGCGACCAAAGGTAACGGCTCCGGCATACTATTCTTTATAGCTTCAAATAACTTCCTGTCGAAAAATTTCCAGTTGAAAAAAGAGTACAATTTTCTGAAGGCCCCGGGATAAATGCCTGCAGCAATCATAGTTGCCTCAATAGCAATTGTTCCGGATCCGCACATAGGATCATAGAAATCGGATTTCCCCTCCCATCCTGTTATCTTTATCATTCCTGCGGCAAGTACCTCATTTAGGGAAGCCTGATGGCTTTCATAGCGGTACCCTCTTTTAAATAAAGGATCTCCGGAACTATCAAGACTTACATTAACCAGATCATTATCAATATGAATATTTACCAGAACAGAAGGATTTAAGAGATCAACTGAAGGACGAATACCGCTTGCTTTTCTGAAATGATCAGCAATGCCATCTTTAACCTTTTGAGCGATATATCTACTATGCCTGAAATTATTGGAATTTATTACCGGAGTTACTGCAAAGCTTTTAGCGGGATCAAAATAATCAGACCATTGTATTTTAAGTATCTCTTTGTATAAGTGATTTTCATCTTTAACCCTGAAAGATTGAAGATGCATTAAGATACGAAGGGCTGTACGGAGATATAAGTTGGCTTTGTACATCATTGCAAGACTACCTTTAAATTCAACAGCCCTGTTAAGTTTCCTGATTTCTTCTGCTCCAAGACTTACTAATTCTGCGGCAAGCACATCCTCTAAACCAAAAAGTGTAGTTGCAATAAAACTCAACTTCCCCATACTTATCTGAAATAATCGTTTATATAACTTACTGCATTATCATTACGCTCCTGTGCATTACCTTTTATTATCCGGTAAGGAGTGCCAATATTTCTTATTTCCTTTTCATATGCATTAAAAAGAAATATTCTCTTTTCTCCTCCATTTTCACGAAGAGGATCCGGAACCCAGGGAATATCGGGGAAACAAAGGAGATAAAGATCAATCACGGAAAAATAAAGTTTTTCGTCCAACCAGTCTGGATAGCGATTAAAAACTTCAACAAACCATACCTTTGTGACAACTAACCATGTATCAAAAAAGATGTACCCCTCCTCCCCTTTTCCGATCTCATCATATTGCTCTGCCTGTTTAAGTGAAATTTTAACCAGGTCATCATAGTTGTATGGACGTGAAAGCCTGCTAATATAATCTCTTGCATACTCAGGAACGTATATTCCTCTGTAACAAGATGAAAGATAAATCGCCATTTCTGTTTTACCTGTTGATTCGGGTCCGCTAATTACCACTCTTCTCATGGTTCTGATTTTGAAATAATAGTATTTCTCCAACTAATATACCCTATTATAGCCATAAAGGAATACACAAAGAACAGAAATGCTGTTGGAAAAAGTCCTTTATAAATATACAAACCCATTGAGATAATATCAATAACAACCCAGAATAACCAATTTTCAAGCATTTTATTCGCGAGCATCCATGTAGCCATGATACTTCCTGCTGTTGTGAATGCATCCCATACCGGTAAAGGAGAATCTGTGAATTCCATAAGCACATAGGCCAGAATAAAGGTAATTAATATGGTAAGCAAAGAATAAAGGATCAGTAGTTTAAAACCGGTGTATCTGATGTTAACTTCCCCGTTTTTACCCTTACCATATAACCAGTTGTACCATCCATAAAAACTTATAACAAAATAATACACCTGCAGGCTCATATCTGCATAGAACTTTGATTCAAAAAAGATAAACACATAGAATGCTGATGTTACTATGCCGAGTGGCCAAAGCCAAATAATCCTTTGTATAGAAAAATATAAATAAACAAGACCTGTTACAGCTCCCAGAACTTCAATATAATTTTGTGTTAACCAATACATTAACATTTCTTACATTAGTACCTTACATCTAATATTCTTGTATTATTTGACAAAAATTCCAAAAAACAAATAATAAACAATAACAAAATTATAAATACGAAACAC
>CAZGKF010000086.1:0-6879 GCA_964526475.1 uncultured Bacteroidaceae bacterium | reverse complement strand
TTTTTCAATGATTGAAGAAAATATTTTTTTCAATTGAATGGCTTCGTCATGTAATTCCAATCCTTTCTTCTAAATCATAAACCTGTTTTGTCATTTGTTGATTGAAATTTATTTGTTATTTGTATTTTGAGATTTGTTATTTGTTTGGTTGTGGCTTGTCCACGTTAGGGTAAACAAGTATAAAAATCATTGAAAATGCTAATCTGTTAAAGTAGAATTAGAATCTATTTTTCTAAATATACTGGTTCAGAATAGATTCATAAAGTTCCTGTTTTCCGCTTATTTGCTTTGGCTCGCCATATTTAACTGCCAGTTCCCTAAGTCCTTCAAGGTTTAAGAGCCCATTTTCAAATTTTGCTCCCTCAGAGGTGTCAAACGTAGCATAACGGTTTTTCCTCATCATTTTATAATCAGAATTTTCCAATAAATCGTAACTTGCCATAAACGCTCTTGCAAAAGCGTCCATCCCTGCAATATGAGCAATAAAAAGATCTTCCGGATCAGTTGAATTTCTTCTTGTTTTAGCATCGAAATTGATGCCGCCGGTAGAAAATCCTCCTGACTCAATAATAACCAGCATGGCTTCCATTAATTCGTAAATATTGACAGGAAACTGGTCAGTATCCCATCCATTCTGATAATCACCGCGGTTTGCATCAATACTGCCGAAAAGACCGGCATCTGCTGCTAACTGCAATTCATGCTGAAAGGTATGTCCTGCCAGGGTTGCATGGTTTACCTCAATATTGAGTTTGAAGTCTTTATCCAGTCCGTAATGTCTCAGAAAACCGATAACAGTGGCTGTATCATAATCATACTGATGTTTTGTAGGTTCCATCGGTTTCGGCTCAATCAGAAATGTTCCCTTAAAACCATTTCTTCGGGCATAATCTTTGGCCATTTCAAGAAATCTTGCCATATGGTCGATTTCTTTTTTCATATTTGTATTCAGAAGTGACATGTATCCTTCTCTTCCACCCCAGAAAACATAATTCTGACCTCCCAGTTCAATAGTCGCATCAAGGGCATTTTTGACCTGTGTAGCAGCCCATGTGATTACTTTAAAATCAGGATTTGTAGCTGCCCCGTTCATATATCTGGGATGAGAAAATAAATTTGCTGTTCCCCAGAGTAGTTTGATACCACTGTCTTTTTGTTTCTGTTTAGCATAGTCCACCATTACCTGTAATCTCTTTTCCGACTCAGATATGCTTTCACCTTCATCAACCAGATCAAAATCGTGAAAACAATAAAATGGAATGGATGTTTTTGATGCAAATTCAAAAGCAGCATCCATCCTGTCTTTAGCCCTTTCCACCGGATCGGATTTTTCTTCCCATGGAAAAATTTTAGTTCCTGGTCCAAAAGGATCTCCACCTTTACCATGCAATGAATGCCAGTAAGCCATTGCAAAACGCAAATGTTCTTTAAGCGTTTTTCCATCAATTAATTTGTTCTCATCATAATATTTAAATGAGAGAGGATTTTTTGATCCTTTTCCCTCGTATTTAATTTTAGAAATACCGGGAAAAAATTCTGTTTTACCTGTCAGATAGTCCATAAGCTTATTTATTATGTTTATTGATTAAATTGTTCAGATGTTCCAGCCATTTGGAATAGGCTTCATTGTATAAACCTTTTTTTGATGTTTCCGGTTCAAGGATTGAAATTCTTTTCAGGTTTTTAAATGCTTCGCTGAAGCTATTGTAGATTCCTGCCCCAACACCTGCCCCCTTAGCTGCTCCAACAGATCCGTCGGTATCGTAAAGTTCAATCGGTACACCGGTAATCCCTGCAAGTGTTTCTTTGAATACGGGACTCAGGAACATGTTTGCATTACCTGCACGAATAACTGAGGGGGTAATGCCGGTAGCATGCATTATACCAAGACCAAAATAAAAAGCAAATACTATTCCTTCCTGAGCTGCCCTTATAAGATGCGCATGATTATGAAAGTTAAAATTAATATTATGGATATGGCAACCTGGATCAAGGTTCCCAAGCATTCTTTCGGCACCATTTCCAAAAGGCAGGATGGTAATTCCTCCGGAACCTGCATCAACTGACGAAGCCGTCTTATTTAAAGAATCATAATCGGAGTTTTTGTCACTGAAGTTTTTCTTTAACCAGGAGTACAGAATCCCTGTCCCGTTAATACATAAAAGTACACCCAGGCTATTGCTTTTTTCTGTATGATTTACATGCGCAAAAGTATTGACCCTTGAAAGAGGATCATACTTTATCTCTTCACTGATCCCATAAACCACGCCTGATGTACCTGCTGTTGCAGCTATTTCCCCTGGATTTAATACATTGAGGGAAAAAGCGTTATTAGGCTGATCTCCTGCCCGATAAGAAATATTTGTACCTTTGTGCAATCCTAATTCATCTGCAGCCTTTTTTGAAAGTTCTCCCTGTACAGAAAAAGTAGGTACAATTTCCGGTATGATGGATTCATTAAAACCATAATAATCAAGAAGAAACTTTGCTATGGAGTTGTTTTGGAAATCCCAGAGAATTCCTTCAGATAAACCGGAAATAGTAGTGCTGATATTTCCTGTCATCCGCATAGCAATATAATCGCCAGGCAACATAATTTTAAATATTTTCTCAAATAATTCAGGTTCATTCTCCTTTACCCATTTCAATTTAGACATGGTGAAGTTACCCGGAGAATTAAGAAGGCGGGGAAGACAGATATCACTACCTAAGTCGGCGAATGCCCTGTTGCCATATGATACGGCACGACTATCACACCATATAATAGAGGGCCGGAGTATTTTTTGATCTTTATCAATAACTACCAGCCCGTGCATCTGGTATGAGATTCCTATTGCCTTGATATCTGCAGGAGCAATGCGCGATGAGGCCAATATGGATGCGGTAGCGAGCTTCATGTTGTCCCACCATTGCCCGGGATACTGTTCAGCCCAGCCAGGTTTAACGGCCAGAATTTCCATTTCCTGTTTAGGGAAGAAATCGGAAGCAATGGTTTTTCCTGTGGAGGCTTCTACCAGCGAAGCTTTCACAGATGAACTTCCAATATCGTAACCAATAAGATACATAACAGATTTGATTTAGATGTTAATAATAATGTCTCAAAGAATCCTTTTATAAATATTCATGAATTTTACTGTTAAACCTGTACAATCGTGCAGGCTTATGAGCAACATTTTTCTGTTTTTCTTCCAGTGGTATCAGGTATCCGGTGTTTAAAATTTTTTTTCTGAAATTTCTGTTATCCATAGACTTGCCGAGTATAACTTCATAAAGATTCTGTAAATTCCTAATTGTAAATTTACCTGGCAGAAGTTCAAAACAAATAGGTTCATACCTGATGCTTTCCCTGATCGATTGAAGGGCAGATTGTAAAATTTTCATATGATCAAATGCCAGTTCTTCAATTGAGGAAAGCGAAATCCAGTCGGCATGGTTTTTCTTCACCAGTTCCTGCCTGCTTTCATCTATTCTTACTAAAGAGTAATATGCTATTGTAACTACTCTGTTTATGTCCAGTCCTGTTGTCTGACGTAACCATTTAATATCTCGTTTTTTACTTATCCTTTTGGTGGCTCCGAAGGCTCGGAATTGCCTGAGATATATATTCTCAAGCCCGGTAAGTTCCATTAGCACCCTTTCGGCAGCTTCCTGAAGATCCTCATTATCCCTTATAAAATCCCCGGGGAGTTTAAGATCAGTTTCAAATGTATTTTCTTTACCTCCATTCCTTAAAAGCCGGCTTGCAAGTAATACCTTAATATTCAGCCCATCAAAACCAAAAATAACGCAATCTACCGATATATGAGGATTCAGGTTATTCATAATTAAGTAAGCTAATATAAACTATTTTAAAATGATATACAAACTTAGCGTATAAAATACGTTAAGCATTTAATGTGCTTTTTTAATTTGCTCAGGGAGGAACAGCAATATATGAGATCATAAGCCTGGAGACATGAGCGGTTATATATAATAGCAACACATACCAGTATTACAAGGTTTGTTGGAAGGTATGTTACATAATGCAGGAAAAAATATGTATTTTTGATGTTTAAAGAGTGTAGATCATGGATGTTTTGTTTCCAGCATATAAGCCATTTGCATTCAATGTAATGTTGAAGCCGATAGGACCGGTTTGTAATCTTAATTGTACATACTGTTATTACCTGGAAAAGAAGAATCTATACCTGGATGTGAAGAATTTTAAGATGAATGATGAGTTGCTGGAGGAATACATTAAACAGTATATAGAATCACAAAAGGTTCCTGTGGTAAGTTTTGTCTGGCAGGGAGGGGAACCAACTCTTATGGGGATTGATTTTTACAGGAAGGCATTGAAATTTCAGAATAAATATGCCAATGGGAAAAGGGTTGATAATATTTTTCAGACCAATGGTACATTGATTGATGAGGAATATTGTAAATTATTCCGTGATAATAATTTTCTGATAGGTGTTTCTATAGATGGACCCGAAGAACTTCATGATCTTTACAGGAAAAATAATTCAGGCAGGGGATCATTCGCAGAGGTTATGAAGGGAATAGAACTTCTTCATAAATTCGATGTGGAGTTTAATACTTTATCAGTTGTAAACAGGGAGAATGCCTACCATCCTTTGGAGGTTTATCATTTTCTGAAGAAGATTGGCAGTGGGTTCATACAGTTTATTCCTATTGTTGAAAGGGTAGCGAATAATCCTGTTCCTGATGGAATAAATCTTGTTGCTCCCATTTACGGATCGGAAGCAAAGATTACTGAATGGTCGGTTGAGCCTGTTAAGTATGGAAATTTTCTTACTGCAATCTTTGATGAATGGGTTAGAAATGATGTGGGAAAGTTCTATGTTCAGATAATCGATGTTACATTGGCCAATTGGGCTGGCGAGCGTCCGGGCTTATGTGTTTTCTCAGAAGTCTGTGGTGATGCCATGGTAATGGAGCATAATGGGGATGTTTTTTCATGTGATCATTTTGTTTATCCGGAGTATTTTCTTGGTAATATATTAAATGAATCGCTTACGGAGATGGCAGGCAGCGACCGGCAGAAACAGTTTGGGAAAGATAAAAGAGATAAATTGCCCCGTTATTGTTTCGAATGCGAATACAGGTTCTGCTGTCACGGTGAGTGTCCCAAACACAGGTTTATGAAAACCCCTGAGGGGCAGGAGGGATTAAATTATCTCTGCCCTGCGTACAAAATTTTCTTTGCTCATGTGCATCCTTACATGCAGTTCATGGCTGATGAGTTAAAAGCTAAACGTCCACCTGCTAATGTTATGGAATGGGTAAAGCTGTTGGACAGAAAAAAGGAAGAGAGGGTAAGTGTGAAAATACTTCCTCAGCGAAACGATCCCTGCCCCTGTGGAAGCGGAAGGAAGTACAAAAATTGTTGTATGGACAGATGAGGATTGATTGGATTTTAGTGAAAAGGCAGGAAATGCTCAGAAGAACAGGCTTTCCTGATAATTAAACTGTAAAATAAAGAGGAATTGTTGGATTGTTGGATTGTGGAATTGTTTAATTGTTGAATCGTGTAATCGTGAAATCGTGAAATCGTGAAATCGTGTAATCGTTGAATTGTTTATTTTAAAATAGAGGTATAGTATACTACTTATTAAAAGGGAGTATTTTACCTGGATGGAAGAACCGGCGAGAGAGCACGATCCATCCCTTAAAGGGAAGATTTGAACAGATTAGTTCTTTAACATAAATGTCACTGAAATTGCCCGGATTGTGGAACCGACGAAGGAGCTCCCGCCATCCCCGAAAGAATAGATGCAAACAGATTAGTTCTTTTAAACAGTTAACATAAATAATTGCCCGGATGGCGGAATTGGTAGACGCGCTAGTTTCAGGGACTAGTATTCGCAAGGATGTGCAGGTTCGAGTCCTGTTCCGGGCACATTGGGGACATTCGCTAAATGACTCAAAAGAAAAATAATCCGGAGGAATAAACAATAGTTTTCTCCGGATTTTTTGTTTTTTCCGGGTAAGATATTCAAGAATTCTGGAATTAATAAGAAAGAAAGATTCGAATTATGTTTGTTTCCGGAAAATCACTGATAACAACTGCTGATAAATGCAGAATTGTTGGTGGGGGGTGGAGAAGGGTACTTCATTCAACTAGTGTTTGGTATCCTATCAATGGTCATGTTGTTAATGGACCTACAAACTTTTTTAGTATAGTATCACTGTTCTAATCAAAAACAGCATGAGAATAAAACAGTTAAGTATTATTATTTTGTTGACTTTATCATTAAGCTTTGTTTATACTATAAAAGCTCAAAATTGTGTACAAAACCTTGTTAAAGATGTTTTAAGTACTTCGCAGGTTAAGAATGAAAAATTCAAAAATAAAATCAGAAGAACAGTAAAAAGCTATTCAAATGTTGACTTTAATAATTTAGATAGCGCAAGAGTTATAAATATTCCTGTAGTATTTTCAACGAAGGAAGGCACTAAAATATCAGGCAAAGGAAACTTAAGCAAGGAAGAACTGTTATGTTATATTGATGGTAAAAGCATGGTTTTTGATGAAGCACTAATTTATTCGGACACAGTAATTTTAGGAGCAGTCATTCAAAACCCAAACCCTAATTGTTCATTAAAATATGAAAATGATAGTTTTCGAATCAATTTTATCCGTCCATTAATTAACGAGATAAAAAGAATAAATCCTGATATTATATTTAGTATTTATAATATTCCTCAGTGTTATTGGTATGTAAAAGACAATGAGTTGTTTGTGCTTTCCTGTGAGCATAAAAATACTGAAATGGAAGGTTTTATGATATATAAAGCAAAGTCGTTTATAGAAGAATATCTTAGGGTTTGCTGATAAAGTCAGCAAACCAGTTTATAATGTTTCATTTTATGTGT
>CAZGKF010000085.1:0-6895 GCA_964526475.1 uncultured Bacteroidaceae bacterium | reverse complement strand
AAACAGTACATCGTTATTTTCCGATTTTAGAACATATTTATTTTCTGGTTACAGAAGCTTATCTACATATGATTTTACCGTATTACGGCTAATTCCAAGGCTGCGGGCTATGGTTTTCTTCCCCATTCCCCGGGAATGCATCTTTAATAATTGTTTGATCTGACTCATAGGTCTTATTTTTCCTGCCATATAAACTGTCTTTGCGATTAAAAAATCGCTAAGAAATTAAAACCTATGAAATTTTGAAAGGGGGGTCAGCATGCTCCGAAAAAGTGGCGGCGGCGGCGCGAGTTTCCCTTAATCAACTTAACAGCTTTATTCTGTTTTATTAAAGGGGGTCAGCATCTGCCGGAATGACAGTTGAAAAATCAATTATTTGCTCAAAAGTCAGTGATTTTTAATCCGAATTGGGGGGGGCAGCATGCCCCGAATTATCCACCCGTAACGTTCTTCTGAAGTATTACGGGCATAAGGATCCGTCCCAAATATATTGACAGCCAATTTGTCATCCCACAACACATTTAACCAACTGCCAAAATGAGTCCGGTCGCAGACAGGTAACTGAAGAAACCATATTTCACTTATCTGTGGAATTCCAAATCCTAAACTGACCTGATGGCATCCTTCAGGAATCCTGTCCGAGTATGTCTCAGTTAATCGTTGATTTGAAGTTTAATAATCTACAGGTTCAGTATCTTACTCATTTTATAAAATTGATCTTATCATCCTTTTATACTTTCCTTTTATTAAACTTTTTCCGGAAAATCATAAGGTTTGCGATATTCTTTCCTGATAAGCATTGCATCTGCTTCGGGATCATTAACAAATTTCTCTTTAGTACCATCAAATTCGAGCTCACGTCCAAGCCGGTATGAGATATTGGCCATGTGAGCAAGGGAAGCTGCATAATGCCCATCAGTTATATTAGCATTTAAATCTTCGTCTTTTCCGGATCGTATTGCATCTAGGAAGTTGCTAAAGTGTTCGGTAGCTATTGTTCCGGTAAGAGTAATTTCCTTTTGCGGACCTGAAGGTTTTGAACCGGCAAATGGTTCTTTTTCCCATCCGCGAAAAGCTTTCCAGTCACCAAACAATGGGAGTTCCAGGTATCCTTCTGTTCCGTAGAAAATATTTCCAACCTTAATTGAGTTGGTCTCAGCATTTGAATAACGACCGCGAACATCAATCTCCAGTATTTTTCCATCATTGTACTTGAACACTGATAACTGGGTATTTGGGGTTTCCTGGGCACATTCTGTAGGATCTATTCCAAAAAAGTCTCCCATAGAATAAACCGTTTTAGGATGCTCATTTTTGTTCATCCCCCATTTGGCTATATCCAGCATATGAGGTCCCGTATTACCTGTTTCGCCATTGCCGGTTTCCCAGAACCAATGCCAGTTATAATGTCCCTTTTTCTCATTGTAAGGTCGATAAGCCACAGGTCCAAGCCAGTTATCGTAGTGAAGGGTTGAAGGTGGAGTACTATTTCCGGAAATCCCAAAGGAATCACGTGGCTTAATACAGAGGGCACGAGCCTTATAAATATTTCCTATACCACCGCTATTAAGAAACTTTATTGCCTCTATGGTTTTACTATCTGATCTACCCTGTGTACCTACCTGTACTCTTACATTATATTTTTTGGAGGCTTCGACCATTTTTCGTCCTTCATGAATACACCAGCTTACCGGCTTTTCAACGTAAACATGCTTGCCAGCCTGGCAAGCCCGGATAGTCCCCAGGGCATGCCAGTAGTTTGGTGTAGCAATTGATACTGCGTCAATCTCCCTGTCATCGAAAATTTTTCGCATATCCCACACAGTTGACGGTTTCATGCCTGTGCTTGTTGCTGCAATCTTTATGCTATTGTTGAAGAATTGTTCATCTGCATCGCATAATGTTTTAATTGTCACATTCCTGGAGTCCTTTAATGTACCCCATGTCTCCACGTGAGCCAATCCTCTTCCACCTAGTCCGATAACGGCAATGACAATTCGTTCATTGGCACCGGGGATGGACATATAGGATTTGTTACTAAATCCCATACCTCCAATTGCTATTCCTGCGGTTCCCAACCCGCAGTTTTTAATGAAAGTTCTTCTTTTTGTCTTCATCGTATTAGTTTTAAGATAATTATAAATTAAGCGCGCTTTTATTAAAAAATATTTATCAATACAACTTAATTAATTATAAAAATAGCAGATATTTTTCAAATGAACACCCCCTGGTGAACATTAAGTAAATCTTTATTTAAAAATAAATTTTTAAACCTCATCATATGTACTTTAATCATAAAGAAAGCAATGGGAATATGATGAGAGTTTACGATATAAAAAATGAAGAAACATGGGAATTATTGTTTGAGAAACTTAAAAAATATTCGAATATTATAAAAAATAATTAAATTCACGAAAAACTATTGCAGGTTCAAGGCCTTATCTTTAATTAAAAATCAGATTTTAAGTTTGGTAATGAACTACTCCGGGGCAGAGCCCCGAAGTATCAGAAGAGAGTGAGTTGCTGAACATGCACCCTCTTATATTCTTTCTCTTTCCCTTGACTTTCAACATATTTGCGTATCACTTCTTCATTCGCATATTGACCAACAGTATTTGCATAATAACCGCTTGTCCAGAAATTACCACCCCATAATTTTGCTTTAATCTCCGGATGTCGTTGGAAAAGCTGTTTTGAGGTTATACTTTTTATTGTCTTGGCAATCTCTGAAACACTCTGTTTTGGAACGCTTTGAACCAGAAAATGAACGTGGTCTGGTTCATAACCTATTTCAACAAAATGTATTTCATATCTTTCTGAAATTTCTAAACAAATTTCTTTCAAACTATGACCAATTTCTTCTGTTATGACACTTCTTCGGTATTTCATTGGGCATACAATGTGATATAACAGAAGAGTCTTATTATGCCTTTTTATAATATGCTCACTCATGCTATAAAAGTACGCTTTTCCAAAGCGTTATGAAAACCTTAGGTTTTCATACTTTCCTCTATACCCCGAGGCAGAGCCTCGAGGAATTCTTTTGATTAAAAACTTTATAAAATCAATTTTAACTGTTGTAGCAGTAATCGTTATCTTTCTGACTGCATGTCATAGTAAATCAGACAAAACAGATGGCTGGAAGGACCTTTTTGACGGGAAAACCCTGAATGGCTGGAAAATAATTAACGGAATTATCGGTTAATTGGTTAGGGGTTAAATCCTAAGCTAAATTTAAAAAACCCTATACATTTTAGGATTCTAATAAATTACCTTTTGTAAGTTTCTTATTGAAATCAGATTCTATATTAACGGTATCTAATTTTTCAAATTCAGGAAAAGGTATTTCTTTTTGGCCATATTTTTCTTCCACTAATTTAATAAACTGTCTTTTATTATTAGAAACGGATGCAAGTGTTTCGATTGAATATATCACTTTTTTAAGAGACTCTCTTCCAACCTCAGGGGTTAAAGACTGATGCAATCTATATTTATAGTTTCCTGTAATGGTTTTGGGTGTTTTTTGTTTTAATTTTTCAAGTATAAAAAATCCTTTCGGTAGATTTTCATAGACAAATTTATTAGTCAGGTGACCAATAAATTGCGGTTTTCTTCTTATGTTTTGAGCAGTAAAAGGAATATTCCATAATCTGAATATCTCTTTATAGAAACTTAAATGGAATGCTTGTTGCCATTCTAATATTTCATCAGAAATAAATGTTTTAAATATTAATTGTAGTTCATATCGTTCTCTATCATACTGATAACCCGTTGCTTCATCAACAAGGGCTATAATTCCAATTTTAGCAAATCCCCTTATCAACAATTTGGCTTTTTCATATATGTGAACTTGCGTTTTTAATAATACATCTTGCTCAAACGCATCAATAAAAACATAACAAACACTCGGAAGTAATTCCGCCTTATATCCTATTGATTCATTCCCTGACATATCAATAAAAGGGATTGGAGTTGAATTCTCTAATAACTCGTTGGTTATGAATGGCTTAATGTTCTTTGCGCTAAGAAAAACAGGCGTTTTGAATTCCTGATCATATTTCCTGCCGCCCTTTGCCTTCCCCTTTCTTCCTATTGCTTTTAAGAATCCTATCCTGCTTAAAACTCTTTCTCCGGTATCCAAATTATAGGCGGGTATTTCAATATCATCAGAAATTTTTATGATTCCTTGATGTGTTGCCTTCGCAATTCTTGTGTTCATTTGATTCATAGTTGTTGTCTTTTTCATTCTTTAAACGGTAAAATTGATTGGAATGATGTAGGTAAATTTAAAATATCATCAGATAGCACTTTAATATCTCGTTCTAATTTTTTGATTTGACGAATAGAACTTACGATTTCTCAAAATACAGATTCTTGTTTTGGAATAGGAATAAATAATTCAATAAATTGATCTTCTTTAAACCTTGCTCTACTTTCCTTAGTTGAACCAAATGAAACATTATAAACTGGTTTGCTGACTTTATCAGCAAACCCTATTTCGTTCCATTCTGGAATTAAATCTGGATATTGTTTCGCAAAATAGTTAAATTCTTGTTTCAGGTTTTTTAAATACAACCCCTTATACAACTCTTTTTTCTCTGAAGACATCTCCTTTTTTTGTATTTCCAAAATGGTAAATACGGCAGCCTTAATTTCAAATATTTGTATAAATAAAGGAGAAATAATGGCCGATACATCAATTTTAATGTTCTTTTCCATATTAAAGTTTTATACAAAAATAATCATTAATAGTTAACTTTATAAAAAATATATTTAATGAAGTCAAAAAGTTTTCAACACAAGGTGTTAAATTATATCTACTGACACTTAAGCCATTGTCTCTATTTTCAATCATCCTTGTGTGTTAATAACTATAAGAAAATATTAACATTAAAAAAAAAGGCAAGCCTATTCTTTTTTTTAATTTATTTATCTTATCTTTGTGTTTATGTAAACTATAAAAAACAATATCATGCCACGACAGGAACTAATACAGGAATTACAGATCAGGGAAAAAGAACTCATGGATGAACTGGAAGCTATTCAACGAATTTTGCAATCTAATACTACAAAAGATTCTTATGATGCTGAACAAGAAAGCCCTATGAAAAGAACTAAATTTCCTGTGCAGGAAAAAGGTAAAAGCTCGTGGGAAGACTATATCGTGGATGTTTTGGGAAAAATCGGGGGAAAGGGAAAGTCGCTGGATGTAACAGAAGCAATTATAAAAGCTAATCCTATAATTCCAAAAGACAGAGTTAGCCATGCAGTGAGGCATCATTTATCAAAACTATTGAAAAATGGAAAAATTGGAGCAAATAAAAGTAAAATTAAAAGCGAGGGATATGAATATTTAGTAAAATAAAAAAGGAAACCGCACCAACGGTTTCCTCTTCACTTTTACCGCCGTGGTATAATGGATAATACAATTGTGTGCTAAACTTTTAATCTCGGTTCGAATCCGAGCGGCGGTACAATTTAATGGGTCATGCCCAAGCGGGATAAAACGGTTCGCAACGTCTTTATTTGGGTGCAATTCCCACATGATCCATAAATGCAAATATAATGAAAATTTAATAAATTGCAAATATTTTTGTTATAATTAAAGCATACTCAATCTCACTAAAGTTACAAACATATCGTCATTTTTCCGGTTATTGAACTTAAAAACCACCTCAGCAACATATTTATCAAGGTATTCAATATCCACGTGGTGATGTTGCCCGATTATCTGTCGCTGAATGATTGCCCAAAATGATTCAATGGTATTTGTGTTAAGCCCCTTGTAGGAATATATCTTTTGATGGTCAATGACAATATGGTTCATTATTGACTTAAACTTCTTACTCCCGCTTGCTTCATCGGTAAGTAAAACGGTTTCTTTCCTGCATTTCTTAACGTGTTTGTCTATTATCTTCCGAAGTTCAGCAAAGCCCGTGTTTTTGACTACATACGCAATAACATTGCCTTCCCTTTCCACTACACCACCTATTTTCAAGTCGCTTGCACCCAAACCTGGTTTCTGTTTCCCTACTTTGCAGGGCTTTTTATATTCCCCTTCTTTAAACTTAAAGCCTTTCTGATTATACCTGCTTATTTCCCTGTCCAGTTCAGGTATCTGCGAGTGAGTTCCTTTCTTCTCTACCTGACATTTGCGCATATCACGGTCAATCTGTGTAGTGTCCATTTCTATAATATCATCCAGAAAAACATCTTTATTCTCAACGGTCATTATATCCCGTATCTTATGATACATTGTCCATGCCGTTTCATAATGAACGCCTAAGTTTCGTTCAAGCTGTTTTGCTGATATTCCTTTCTTAGCATCTGAAATAACAGCAAAGGCAAATAACCATAATCTTAACGGAAGCCTTGTATTGTGAAGTTTTGTACTTGTGGTTACTGAAAATGATTTAAAACAGTCCTTACAATGCCAGCGCATATCTTTATTGCGTTCACCTATCCCTAAGCTCCCGCAATAAGGACAAGCCGGTTTTTTCCCCCATCTGAACTGCTCGAAGTATTTTACCGCATCCAGTTCAGTCGGGAATCTGTTGGTTATTTCAATTAGATTCATCTTCTTTAGCTATATCTGAAAATAATTTATATTCTTTCATTTTCTTGTTTGAAAAAACAAACATATTATCAAATGATTTTTTAAAGTCGGTCACGTTTCCATAGTTTTTAACACCTTGTATATCCCTGTCGTATTCCTCTTGAATTTCTGGATGATTTTTTAAAATCTTCTGATTAAGCCTTGCTTGATGATGAAAAAAATCTATGACAGCAGAAGCAAATTTTCTTATGCCAGTCATAACCCATATTAACCAAATGATTAATATAGGGTTTGCTGATAAAGTCTTTTTATATTCACACAATGTTGACAATCAACTAA
>CAZGKF010000084.1:0-7589 GCA_964526475.1 uncultured Bacteroidaceae bacterium | reverse complement strand
TGTATTTTGAGATTTGTTATTTGTTTGGTTGTGGCTTGTCCACGTTAGGTTAATACAATAACATTATTTAAAAGACACCTTATCATTATATGTTCGTTATCAATAAGTATTGGTTAATGGAATTTTTATATAAAAAACTGCTTTTTAATAATATAGAATTATTCCCCGCCTTCGGGAAATCACGTGAAAAAAAGTTGAAAATATCAAATGATATCCACCCGGAATATAAATTTGCGTCTTGCAAGGATGAAAACAGTAGATGTCTATAAAGAGTAGCTCAGCAAGGGTGAAGGCTTAAGCCGGAGCAAAAATCACTGAACAACCAGCCGTGTCCGCATAAGATCCCTGCCTCTCAGCTCCAGGATATAATAACCCGGCTGCAGGTCTCCCCTCTCCATGGTGTATTCACGCCAGTAAATATTATCTATCCTCTTTACCACACTTCCCGGAATGTTATAGATTAAGAGTGAAGTCCCTCCTGGATCAGAATTATTCCAGAAAATTTTCACGTAATTGTTCATTGGGTTAGGATAAACTTTGAGATCATTCGCATTCTCATTTATAAATGTTCCCCGGCGATTATCCTCCAGGTTCGAAAAAGAATGTACAAACGGACCGGCACTTGCTTTTTTCAGTGGCAGGTTATTCGGATTACAGGGAGGATCTTTCTCCCCGCCTATACGGTAGTAAACCTTCACACCGGCAGGGGGGTCAGTATCAATATAACTTGTTGAACCTATCCCCGCTGTGACCGTACCAATCTGTCCAAGGATGGCCGGGCTGGTTCCCCTGAAAATAGCAATGCTCTTAAAAATATGAACACCCGGAGCCGACATTTCACTGCCATCAATAAGGTAAGGCTGCCAGTTGAGGTTGATCACATCATTCAGTCCAAGGCTTGATTGCAGAAGGAAGGGCTTGTGCCACTTGCTTGGTTCAGAAGCATTCCCGCAGGTATCAACCACACCCGTTAGTAACTAAACAGCCGTATTTATAGTTATCATCCTCTGCTGCAGCTGTTAAACTGTATTCCGGGCTTAGCTGATAGTCTGTAACAGCTGTCCATGTGGAAGATCCCTCTGCCTGCCTGTACCATTTATATTGCCTTGCATCAGTAGCAATAACATTGAATATAACAGATGATCCTACACATTTGTCGGTGACATTTTGTGGATAACTTGTGATAACCGGGATAGCAGAATTAAGCTTAATAATTACATACCCTGTATAAGTACTGTCAATAATGTTCCCACTTCGGTCAACTTCTTTGACCAGGCAACGGTATTGACCTTCAGCAGTTGGAGTGAAACAGCTGTTTCTTCTGCGTCTCATCTGTGAGATCTGCGGGATCTTTTAATATGTTTCCCGAAAGTAATAATTGATCCCGGCAAATTTTCATATCCAAATTTTCTCCTTATCCAACATGATAAAAGCTATAGTACCATGCGCAAAAACACAAACACCGGGAGAAAACCGGGAGTCTGATGCTTCATCCGAAATAACAAACCGGCGTGAAATAGCCGGAGGTTTAGTAAGGAATGGAGGAATTAATTTGATAAGCGGAGAAAAAAATATGAACCGGGGAATCGAAGAAAAAATATATAAGTATATTTGTAATATATAAATTTTTGAAAACCAACCCGAGCTATTAATAATCTATTAAATACTGTCATGAAAAAGAAAATCTTGTTTTTTTTATTGATGCCCTTAATTTTCTGGACATGTGGTTCCCCGGGCTCAGAAAAAGATTCGGATGATAATACTTCCGGATTTATCAGCCTTTTCAACGGTTCGGATTTCACCAACTGGAAAGTACCTGAAGGAGACAACGGCCATTGGAAGGTTGTTGACGGAGTTATTGATTGCGATGCGGAAAGCGAGGCTCCGGGTGATAAGAACCTGTGGTCAGAAAAAGAGTATGAAGATTTTATTTTATCTGTCGAATGGAGAATAAAAGAAACTCCTTACAGAAATCTACGTGTGCCGATTGTTTTACCTAGCGGATTACATAAACTGAACGAGAAAGGTGAAGAGATCAGAATGGGCGTTCCTGACTCCGACTCCGGTATTTATTTAAGGGGAAGCAGTAAAGCCCAGATAAACATCTGGTGCTGGCCAATCGGATCTGGAGAGTTATACGGGTACCGCATGGATAAGTCAATGCCTGCTGAAGTAAGAAGGATGGTAACGCCAAAATACAATGCAGATAAGCATATAGGAGAATGGAATACCTATAAAATAACCCTTAAGGGAAATATTTTGAATGTTGAATTAAACGGGCATCTTGTCATAGAAGATGCAGAACTTCCAGGTCTGCCAGATAAGGGAGCTATAGCTTTACAGCATCATGGGAGGAAAGACGCTGAGACAGGAGAATGGGTAAGCCCGCCAAGTCTGGTTCAATTCAGAAATATTTATATTAAAGAAATCTAATTTTTGCTGTTACCCTGCAGGATGTTCAATACTTCCCTGCTATCATTACCGGCATTTACTTCCTGATTTATATAGGAAATAAATCCTTCCTTATTTACTATGAAAGTCCACCGACGGGTTGTTACACCTCTTTGAAGTAGTATTTCTTTGCCTTCAATTGTGCGGGTTATTGAATTTCCTTTGCCCACAGGAACTCCAAACTTTCGGGCTATGTCACCGGTATTATCTGAAAGTAATGGAAAGTTAAGATTATGTGCATCCCTGAAATATTTCAGATTCTTCACTTCATCGCCGCTAATGCCCACAACGATTGCGTTTTCTTTTTCAATGTCTGCATAGCTGTCCCTGTAAGCACATGCCTGGCTGGTACAACCTCCGGTCATGGCAGCAGGATAAAAAAAGATTACAATGTTTTTCTTTCCAATATAATCGTTGATATTCCAAACCTGGTTCTTATCATCGAAAGCAGTAAACGATGGAGCTTTATCACCTGTCTTCAGAAGTGCGGATTCCTGTGCAGATAACTGAGTAATATTAACAAAGATTGTTAAGCTAAGAAGAATGATGCCTTTTGTTTTTTTCATTATGTATGCTTTTGATAATTTTTTAAATAAATGAACTTACTTGATAATAATAACAAAAATTCACTTTAATTGTTGAAATAGATATTAAAAACATCTCATTTCCAACAGCTATTTTCCTCTGATGTCAGGGAATTCCAGTCTCCTGATATTTATGACTATCGGCAGGGTTGAAACTGGGAATAAGGCTTGAATCTTATGTTTGACGGTACTATTATAAGCGAAAAGTAAAGTTAAAACATAATGTAACTTACAAAATGTAACTTACATAATGTAAGTTACATTTTGTTTATTATATTTATTTTCTATATATTCATACCTTCTATGTTCAGCAGGTATGCAATCGATTATTTGCAGTAACAGAGAAAAAGGTATCCCTGGATAACCTTAAGGAACAGCTTCATCTTTTACTTAAAGAACAGGAATCCATGTTTTTTAAGTTTCGGAATATGCTTTCCATACCGCAATGGAGCCTGTTGAAAGCAATAGCAAAGGAAGGAATAGTCTACCAGCCAACTTCCGGCCAGTTTATTGCAAGTCATCAGCTTAATTCATCTGCAACAGTACTAAGATCGCTAAAAACCCTGATGAAGTACGAACTGGTATATTCCGATTATAATGAAGAAGGAGTTTTATTCTATGGCGTTTACGATATATTCCTTCAAAGGTGGGCTGAAGGAAAGTGAAAAATATAAATCCCGTGATCACTTTCTTGTCTCAATTCAACCATTAAAAGCCCATCAGGCAAGTCTCTTCATTCTCCGTCCTTTGTAATCTCTCAAACACCCAACCACCTGCTAACCTCTTCCGGACTCAGCCCCTTCAATCCCAGTTTATTCTTCTTATTATACCCGTTCAGGTCATTTGCAAGCTTGCCTGGTTTCCCCACTGTTTTCAGCTCTTCCACAGTTGTATATCCCAGTTCCTTTAACGGGTCCATCCACTCTTCGGGGATGCCCAGCAGTGCGAGCGCGGCTCTGTGCTCTTCGCCCTGTGCCCTGTGCTTTGCTTCCGGCTTCATCTGCGGAAATAAGATCACATCCTGGATGGAGCTATTGTTGGTCATTATCATCGACAACCTGTCAATTCCTATCCCCAAGCCAGCTGTCGGCGGCATGCCGAATTCAAGAGCACGCAGAAAATCCTCGTCAAGTACCATAGCTTCTTCATCACCACGCTTTCCTAAAGAAAGCTGATGCTCAAAACGTTCTCTCTGATCAATGGGATCATTAAGTTCGGAAAAAGCATTAGAAAGCTCCTTGCCGTTGCAGATTGCCTCGAATCTTTCCACAAGGCCCTCTTTACTTCGGTGCTTCTTGGCAAGCGGTGACATCTCCCATGGATAATCAGTAATAAAAGTAGGTTGAATTAGTTTAGGTTCACACATTTCGCCAAAAATCTCATCAATTATCTTTCCTCTGGCCATGGTGGGATCAACTTCTATTTTCATTTTCTCAGCAGTTTCTCTGAGCAGATTCTCGTCCATCTCAGAAATATCTATACCTGTAAACTCCTTAATGACCTCATACATGGTATATCTCTTCCATGGCCTCTTAAAGTCAATCACATGATCTCCCACCTGCAATTTTGTAATACCGTGAAGATCAATGGCAACTTTTTCAATCATTTCCTCTACCAGGTTCATCATCCATTCGTAATCCTTGTAAGCTACATAAAGTTCTATCTGGGTAAATTCAGGATTATGAAACCTGTCCATTCCTTCGTTCCGGAAATCCTTTGAAAATTCATAAACACCTTCGTAACCACCTACAATAAGTCTTTTAAGATATAATTCATTAGCTATCCGGAGGTATAAAGTCTGATTAAATGTATTATGGAAGGTTTTAAAAGGACGTGCCGCAGCTCCCCCATACAAGGGCTGAAGCACGGGAGTTTCAACTTCAAGGTACCCCTTCTCATTCAGGAATTCACGCATGGAGTTTACCATTTTCGTTCTCTTCACGAAGGTTTCCCTCACTTCAGGATTAACTATCAGGTCAACATACCGCATTCTGTAACGCTGTTCAGGATCAGTGAATGCATCATAAACAACTCCTTCTTTCTCTTTTACTATAGGTAAAGGTTTAAGTGATTTACTCAACAAAGTGAATTCTTTTACATTTACAGATATCTCCCCCATCTGGGTTATGAAAACTTCTCCCTTTACCCCAATAATATCGCCAATATCAAGCAGCCTCTTGAATACAATATTATACATCGTCTTGTCCTCCTCCGGACAGATCGTATCCCTGCGCATATATATCTGTATTTTCCCTGTTGCATCCTGAATATCAGCAAAGGATGCATTCCCCATAATTCTTCTGGTCATAATCCTGCCTGCAAGTCTGACCTCTTCGTAAAACTCCTGCCCGGGAACAAAGCGTTTCAGAATTTCAGCAGCACTCGTGTTAATGTCATATCCGGCCGCAGGATATGGATCAATGCCAAGTCTCTTTAGTTCTTCCAGTGACTGCCTGCGAATAATTTCCTGTTCTTTTAATTCATGAAGACTCATAATAGTTGTGTAGAATAAATTTTTTGCAAATATAACACATTAGTTATTATTGATAAATATGATAATTCTAAACTGGAAGTAAAATATTTAAGTTTAACTTTTTGTTCGGTATTAACAAGGGGCCTCCAGACACAAGTATTCATTAATATTCAGTAAAAACAGGAATCCAATGGGTGTTTATATGTAAACAGAATGGATATTTAAAAGCATTGGTGTCCGATAAAAATTTTTATAATTGTCTAAACACATTGATTTTTTGGTATTTACAAATATTTTGCCCCTATCTGCAGGGCTTATTTTTGGCACTTATCATTATTCCTACAAATATTTGCGCGGCGCTGCCGCTTAGAAAAAGCTGCAGAGGCTTCGGTGAGCTCAGCCGAAACGTAGCAAAATATTTTTTCATCTATACCCAAAAGTGAGTAAATTTTTGTACTTTCAGAATGAAAAATTAAGCCCTGATAATTATCTTCAAAATTGCTGAACATGAACAGAGAATATATGCTGAAATGCTTAAATGACAGGGACCGGCTTTTTGATTTTATTATTATCGGGGGGGGAGCATCAGGCATTGGGATTGCACTGGAAGCAGTTACAAGAGGTTATTACGCTGTTCTATTTGAAAAATCAGACTTCGCTAAATCTACCTCTGGAAAAAGTACCAAGCTGATACACGGAGGAGTAAGGTATCTGGCCCAGGGTAATATTGCTCTTGTAAGGGAAGCATGTATTGAAAGAGGGTTATTACTGAAAAATGCTCCTCATCTGGTAAGAAATATTTCATTTATCATTCCTGTTTATGGCTGGTTTGATAAAATATTTTTTTCTATCGGCCTTACTATTTATGACCTTATTGCGGGAAAATACAGAATCGGGAAAACACAAAACTTATCAAGAGAAGAAACTATCAGACGTTTGCCCACTATCATTGAGAAAAATCTTACCGGAGGAATTTTATATCATGATGGCCAGTTTGATGATTCCCGCCTTGCAATTAATCTGATTCAAACTGCAGTTGAAAAAGGAGCCGTAGTAATGAATTATATGCCGGTTATCTCTCTGTGCAAGAATGAAAAAGGAATGTTACATGGTGTTGTAGTTAGAGATAGTGAGAAAAAAAGAGAATATACGGTTAATGGGAAAATAATAATAAATGCCACCGGCGTTTTTTCCGATGAGATAATGCAGCTGGACCAGGCTGGTATGAAAAAAACTATTCTCCCCAGCCAGGGTATTCATATTGTATTAAACCGTTCTTATTTGCCTGGTAATGAAGCACTGATGATCCCGAAAACAGCCGATGGGAGGGTTCTTTTTGCCATTCCGTGGCATGGGAAAGTTGTGGTTGGAACAACAGATACTCCTGTTGAGGAAGCATCTCCTGAACCCGTTCCTCTTCAAGCAGAAATAGATTTTATTTTGTCGGCCATCGGACAACATATGAAGAAAGTACCTCAAAGAAAAGATGTTATGAGTGCCTTTGCAGGACTTCGTGCACTGGCAGTTTCAAAGGGTAAAAAGCAGAAAAGCAAAGAAATATCACGCAGTCATAAGATCATTGTTTCTCCTTCAGGTTTATTGACTATTATAGGGGGGAAATGGACTACCTTCAGAAAAATGGCGGAAGATATGATCAGTAAAGCTGAAAAAATAAACAAATGGGAAAAGACTATATCGAAAACTAAAAACCTGATGATCCATGGTTTTCAGCAATCAGTAAACCTTAATGATCCCCTTCATGTATACGGCTCTGATAAAAAAGCTATTCTCGAATTAACAAAAGATTCTCCGGAACTTTCAGAATTTCTGAGTGAGAGTAGGGGAATAATCAAAGCACAGGTTTTATGGGCAGTGAGAGAAGAGATGGCTCTGACAGTAGAGGACTTTCTTTCACGCAGAACACGATGCCAGTTACTCGACGCACGCGAAAGTTTACGCATAGCTCCGGAAACAGCACAAATCATGGCCAGGGAATTATCGAAGGATGAAGCCTGGATAAATGATCAGATCAGGGATTATGAACTTGTAACAAGGAATTATATACTGGAGTGAATACTTTC
>CAZGKF010000083.1:0-7684 GCA_964526475.1 uncultured Bacteroidaceae bacterium | reverse complement strand
TGCTTAGAATTTCAGGGATATTCTGTTCAGCAAAACTTATCCAGGATGGACAACAGCCGGTTATAAAAGGAAGATTTTCATTTTTTTCCAGCCTGAGAAGGAATTCTTCAGCCTGCTCAACCACCATCAGGTCAGCTCCGAATGAGGTATCAAAAACCTTGTAGAAGCCAATCTTCCGTAAAGCTGCGTTCAGCAGGCCGTTTATATCTTTCCCGGGACGAAGGCCAAATTCCTCTGCAATGGATACTGAAACCGTGGGTGAATATTGAGCAATTACTTTTTTCCCACTATCATGAAGCGAATAATCCAATTCTGAAAACTGTACTTTTTCGGTTATTGCCCCGGTAGGACATACGATAACACATTGTCCGCAGTAAATACAGTTTGAGAAGTTCAAGGATTTGCTCATTGCGGGGGAGACTGCAAGTCTGCTTCCCCTGTGTATAAAATCAAGTGTTGCTATATCCTGTACTTCCTCACATACTCTTACACACCTGCCGCATAAAATACATTTTGCAGGATCTCTGACAATACCAGGACTGGATTTATCAATCTTGTATAAACTCTTTCTTCCAGGTATTGTTCGTTCCCTAATATTTAAATCTTCTGCTAATTTCTGAAGTTCACAATTGCCATTCCTTTCGCAATAGAGACAATCGTCCGGATGATTTGAAAGAAGAAGTTCAACAATGGTTTTTCTTGCTTTTAAAACCCTGGGGGAGTGAGTTCTGATCTTCATAAAATCCTCCACAACAAATGAGCATGAAGGTAAAAGATTGTCCATACCTTCCACCTCAATAACACACATACGGCAGGCACCTGTAGGAGTAAAATCTTTCATGTTGCACAATGTAGGAACATGGATTCCATTTCTTCTGAGGACAGACAAAATGGTTTCCCCTTTCCTTGCCTGAATTAGCCTGTTATTAACTTCTATGTTGAATACCATTCTCTGTTATTTCCTGTAAAATATAAATCATGGTGTTATCATTTATAAAACACAGCATTAAATTTACACACCCCAAAACAAATACCGCAATTGGTGCATTTATCCTCAGCAATAAAATACGGATGCCTGGGGGTTCCAATAATTGCATCGGCCGGACATTTTTTTGCACATATGGAACAGCCTGTGCACATTTCCACACTGATATAATAAGTTCGTAATTCTGTACAGGTATTGGAGCGACAGTTTCTGTCGAAAATATGCTCTTCAAATTCATTTCTGAAGTGTTTCAGTGAGCTTATGACCGGATTTGGAGCTGACCGGCCAAGTCCACAAAGTGATGTATCTTTCATCACAGTAGCAAGGCTTTCCAATTGCATAACTCCTTTAAATCTTTCAAGGGTAGTATGGCCAAATTCATCTGCTGGCTTCTTTGTAATACTTTCAAGTATTTCAGACATTCTCCTGGTTCCTTCCCGGCATGGGATACATTTTCCACAGCTCTGCTTCTGCATAAAATCCATGTAATACTTCGCCATATCAACAATGCATGTATCTTCATCCATGACAACCATTCCACCGCTTCCCATAACGGTACCTGCGGAAGCAAGGTCATCGAAACTTAAGGGGACATCAAGCTTCTCCTCCGGAATTATGCATCCGGAAGGGCCGCCTATATGAAGCGCCTTAAATTTTTTATCATCAGCAATGCCTTCAGCAATGTCGAAAATAATTCTGCGCAGACTCGTACCAAGGGGAACTTCTATGAATCCCGTCATTTTTGTTTTACCTGATAATGCAAGTATTTTCGTTCCGGAATTATTTTTAATACCTGTTGACCGGTACCATTCAGGTCCTTTTTCTATTATAACAGGAATATTGGAAAGTGTTTCCACGTTATTTATTACCGTAGGTTTTCTGTGGAAACCGGAAGTTGCAGGAAAAGGCGGTTTAGTCTGAGGCATCCCCCTTTTTCCTTCGAGGCTGTTTATAAGTGCGGTCTCCTCTCCGCAAACAAATGCTCCCGGACCTTTCCTGATTATAATGTCAAGATTAAATCCGCTCCCAAAAATATCATGACCCAGAATGCCAAGCAAATATGCTGATCTGATAGCTTCCTCAAGGCTGGCTATTGCCTGGGAATATTCCGTACGGATATATATGAAGGCTTTAGCAGCGCCAATACCATAAGCTGCAATAGCCATGCCTTCCAAAAGAAGATGTGGATTCCCTTCCATAATCGCACGATCCATAAAAGCACCCGGATCACTTTCCTCTGCGTTACAAATAAGATATTTCTCATCGGCAGAAGTTTGAAAAGCTGTTCTCCATTTTTTTCCGGTAAGGTAACCGCTTCCGGATCTTCCACGCAGACCGCTTTTTTCAACTATATCACATACATCCTCATAGGTGTATTTATGTATGGCTTTTATGAATGACCTGTACCCTCCCCCTGCAATATATTCTGCAACATTTAAAGGATCTGAGAATCCGCAGTTTTTAAGGATCACCCTTTGCTGATGAGAGAAAAATGGAAGTTCATCAAGAAAAGGAACATCCTTCCATGCGTCATGTCTGGCATTACGAAACTGCCCCAGAACATTCTCTTCGGGAATAGTATGGTGAAAAACATCATCAAGCAAAGGTGTAATCTTTTCAGCAGTAATTTTACTGAAACAAATCCTTGTACGCCCCGGTAGCTGAACGCTAAGTAAGGGTTCAAAATTTGATATTCCCAAACTTCCCGATCTGATTGTCCCGGCAGCAATATTTCTGTCCTTTAAATATTCCTTAACCGCCAGATATGTTTTCTCAGCTCCTGCGACCAAAGCTGAAGTACCTGATGATACCGCCAGCAAGGGTTCTGTAATACGCTCACTGCTGTATTCCTCCATCTGCCATACTATTTCCCCTGTCAGTTCAACTTTATCAAGTTGCAATACTTTCCTGAGAAACTCTGTATTTGCTTTTTCTCCCTTAGAACTCATTTTCTTTCCTCCAGTTCTTTGTAAAAACTGATAATTTCCTGAAGTTTTTTTCCATCAACCCGGGAGAAATATTCTCCGTTAATACACACTACAGGTGACTGCCCACAGGCACCTATACAGGATAAAACCTCGAGGCTGAATAAACGATCACGACTTACTTCTCCATCATCTATCTGCAAAAGCTTTCTGATCTCTTTAAGAAGTCTGCCACCTCCTTTCATGTGACATGAAGTACCATGACATATCTGAATATGATATTTCCCCGGAGGAGAAAACCGGAACTGGTTATAAAATGTTGCCAGACCATATATTTTGCTCATTGGCAAACCCAGATACTCACTTACCTGTTTTATCGAATCTTCAGAGATATACCCCTTTATATCCTGTACATCCTGAAGTATAGGTATGAGACAATCACGATTAAGGTCCGGATATTTCTCAAGCAAATTCCGTATTTCTATCATTTTTTTTTATTATGCTTTGACACAATACCCTATGCAAGTTATCTACAAATATAATAATATGTATTGTTATTCATAAAACAATGTTATAAATATAACAATGTTATACAGCAAAGTGTTGAAATAAACAGTCAAGCTGCTATTCGAGAGGAGACCCCTCACTGACGTTCGGGGTGACACCGAATTTCTGGTGTAGGAGAGGCTGTCTAAAAAGACTAATCATTGAATTAATAGATTACAAATTGAAAGTGAATTCTAAAGTCATAAGGCTTTTTAGACAGCCTCCTGCCCTTCAAAATTTCTCTCTGCGAGGTGGATCATCCATAATTTTTCATGAATATTATTAACTTTGAAATCAGTAAATGAGCACAAACAAATAAATGATTAAAATAAAGGAACTTACTATTTGTCTTGGGAGCTCCTGTTTCGCAAGGGGTAACCGGAAGACTCTCTCTCTTATCCAGGACTATATTAAAGAACATAAGCTGGAGGGGAAAGTGAAATTCAGGGGAAATCACTGTTTTGGGAAATGCAGTATGGGGCCGGTTTTAAAAATAGATGACAATATTTATGAACAGCTTACTGATCAATACGTTTTGGAAATACTTGAAAAAGAATTAGGTAAATTGCAAAATACTTAGCATATAAGAATTGAAACCATTACTGGAAATAACAGATAAAAAGTGTACTGCATGTTATGCCTGTGTAAGGGTGTGTCCTGTTGATGCAATCCAGGTCAGACCGGATAATGCATATCCTGTAATAATGGAAAACCGTTGCATCGGATGCGGAACTTGCATTGAAGCCTGCCTCCCGGAAGCTATCACTTACCACGACTCAAGGGAAGAAACCATGAAACTGCTGAAATCGGAATTACCGGTTGCCGCACTTCTTGATCCTGCTATTGCCGGGGAATTCTCAGATATTACTGATTACCGGAAATTTGTGAAAATGATCCGCGGACTCGGTTTCAAGCTTGTTGTGGAAGTATCATTCGGTGTGGATATGCTTGCCAAAGAGTACCATAAGCTTTTTAAAGAGTTCAGAGGGAAATATTTTATTATGGCTAACTGCCCGGTTGTAATCTCGTATATTCAGAAATACCAGCCTGAGCTTATCCCTAACCTCGCTCCATTGGTCAGCCCTGCAATGACTACGGCAAAGGTTCTGAGAAAAAAATACGGCAGAGATTATAAAGTAGTTTATATCAGTCCGTTAATAGCACATAAGGCAAAGAATGAAAAGGGTGAAGGAGATGGAATAATTGACTCAGTGTTAACTTTTACTGAATTAAGAAAACTTTTTGCAGAATCCGGGATAGATGAAAAGCAGGTTGAATTCAGCGATTTTGATTCACCTACAGGTTATACCGGTGCGCTCTTCCCTATTGCCAGGGGAATAATACAGGCTGGCGGGATCAATGATGATCTTCTTACTGGTAATGTAACTACTGTGGAAGGAGAAAAAGAGATGAAGGAAGCCCTCAGCGAATTTCTTCTTGAGATAGAAAAAATCAAATCACACTTCAATATTTTCTATTCCGAATACCTTATGGGAGCAGGCACCAGTAAAAGTGGCCAGCGATATACCAGACATACAAATGTAAAGGAATACACAAGGAAAAGACTGAAAAATTTCAACAAAGAAGAATGGGAGAAAAACATTTCGGAATTTTCTTCGCTTTCATTTGAAAGGAATTATAAAAATGATGATCAAAGACTTCCCTTTCCTACAGAACAAAGGATTAAGGAAATAATGGAAGATTTAAAAAAAGACTGTGATACAGACAGCGGGTGTGGGGCATGCGGTTTTAATACCTGTCGTGAATTTGCTGTCGCAATAGCTCAGGGTATCGTTATCCCTGAAATGTGTAAGTCATATACGGCGAAAAACAGGCAGGACTATATCCAATCATTAAAAATTAGTAACGAAAAACTGGCCCAGGCCGAACAGGCATTGCGCGAATCGGAAAAAATAGCACAAAAGGAAAAAGAACTTGCAAGGGAAGCCTCCGATATCGTAAATGGGATGCTGCAAAAGCTTCCTTCAGGAATTGTTATCCTGAATGAAAAACTTAAAATCATCCAGGCAAACAATAGTTTTATAGACTTCCTTGGTGCTGAAGCAAAAGAAATCAACGAAATAATCCCGGGACTGTCGGGAGCAGACCTGAAAACCCTTCTTCCTTATAACATTTATAATCTTTTCAGTTATGTTCTGGCAAACAATGAAAATATCCAGAACCGTGACATAAATTTTGAAGAAAGGCTTCTGAATGTAAGCGTTTTTATTATACGCAAAGGGAAGATCGTTGGTGCAGTATTAAGGGATATGTATTCTCCTGAAGTAAGAAAAGAAGAAGTTATTAAGCGGGTTGGGGAAGCTATTGACAAAAATCTTTCAATGGTACAGCAAATCGGGTTTCTTTTGGGTGAAGGAGCCTCAGAAACTGAACAGATGCTGAATTCCATTATTGAATTTTACAAATCTGATAGTCGTAAAGACAAGAAGTGAACGAAAGGATCCATATAGAAGTTCACTGTGCTCAAAAAAATTACGGTGAAGAAAGAATCTGCGGTGATGTATTTATCTCCCGGCGGATAAAGGAAGAAAAACGTACAATTATTGTCCTTTCTGACGGTATGGGACATGGGGTGAAAGCAAATGTACTGGCCACCCTTACTTCCACCATGGCGTTAAACTTTACCATGGAACACAAGGAACCTGAGAAGATCGCTGAAATCATCATGAATACTCTCCCGGTATGCAGCGAGAGGAAAATGAGCTATGCTACATTTACCATTGTGGATATAGAGGATAACGGAAATGTTAATATTCTTGAATATGACAATCCACCTGCTTTGATCTTAAGAGGTAATAAACCTTTTAATCCTCATTGGAACTGTATTATTATGAAAAGTGAAAGAAATTCCGGGAAAGAGATCCGCACATGTAGCTTTTATCCACAGAAAGAAGACAGAATTGTGCTGGTTTCAGATGGAATTACCCAATCGGGTTTGGGAAAAGAAGAATTTCCATTTGGATGGGGAACTGAAAGCATGTCAGAATACCTTCTGAAACTGATTGAAAACAACCTGCAAATCTCAGCAAGACGTCTGGGCAACAAGGCAGTTAATATGGCTAATAAGAATGACGGGTATTACAGTAAAGATGATTCAAGTTGTGCTACCATTTATTTCAGGGAACCACGTAAACTTCTCGTTTGCACAGGGCCTCCCTATGAAGAGGACAAGGATGCTGAGCTGGGAAAAATAGTCAGGGAATATAAAGGAAAGAAGATAATCTGTGGTGCTACAACTGCTGATATTATTTCCAGACAACTTGGTGTGGAAATAGAAGACAGTTTCACATTCGATGATCCTGAACTACCGCCCGTATCATATATGAAGGGTATTGACCTTGTGACCGAAGGTATTCTCACATTAACCAAAGCCACCAGGTTACTGAAAGAATTTAACAGTTCCTCCCCTACCGGAAAAGGCCCCGCCGACCGTATAGTGAATTTCTTCCGTGAAAGCGATGAGATACACTTCATTATAGGAACACGTATTAACATTGCTCATCAGGACCCAAGTCTTCCGGTTGACCTTGAAATAAGAAGAACAGTTGTAAAAAGGATGGGGAAACTACTTGAAGATAAATTCCTTAAAGAAGTGAAGATTGAATATTTGTAATAATGAACTTAAATTAAGAAATCTATTTATATACTCTGTTTGTTAATTTACTAAAGTTTCGCAGATGCTCAACTTGTTAAAAATAAAGTAACAACGAATAAAAAAAGCAGCATGACAATTAAATTAATATTCTAAATATTAGTATATTAACATTGTTTCCAAACACTAATATTATGATACACACTAAAGGTATAAAAAATATTACGTAATTAAAAAACGGTTTTACCCATAGCCGGGTAGAACCCGATTTTATTCAAAGTTCTTTGGTAAAGAGCAATTTCTCTTTGATTCTGTTTGGGGAGTTCCCTTTTTGAGTGCATTATTTGGGAATGAAAGAGCCGAATGCTGACTGAGAGCAGACCCCTCACCAGCCGTTATCAATGACAGCGACCTTGCTAATTGAAAGGAGATATCTCGCTATCGCTTCTAATGACAGGCTTTCGCAGGGATAAAGAGGGTGTCTAAAAAGTCAATAATGATTTTGGTATACTTACAAATTAAAAGTTCTTTTCAAAATTTACTTGTATTTCTCGCCCTGAAAGGGCAGTTTAACTCAGCCCAGGGCAACGCCCTGGGTTAAGATGCGTTAGATGT
>CAZGKF010000082.1:0-7948 GCA_964526475.1 uncultured Bacteroidaceae bacterium | reverse complement strand
AGTGTGTTTCGTATTTATAATTTTGTTATTGTTTATTATTTGTTTTTTGGAATTTCTGCCAAATAATACAAGAATATTAGATGTAAGGTACTAAAAAGATGAGAATTAAAAAATATGACTAAGGAAAGTGTCGAAGTCAGGAGCAGATAAGCTCATCATTTCAAAGACTCTGTTTAAATTACTTTTCTCTTAGAACCTCAATATTGAAATGGTCGGTACTCATTTTTTTTATATCTTTCCACTCTTTTTATACTGAAGTAACACATTATTAAAATATAAATTTTTTCCCTATGAAAAAGTATGCATTTTCTCTGGCAGCACTGTTCTTTGGCAGCATAATCCTGGCACAGGTAGCTCCCATTACTTACCTGCCAGCGGATATTAGGTATAATCCTCAGATCCCAACACCAAAAAAATTTCTGGGCCATGAAGTCGGAGAGTGGCATGTCAGTCATGATAAATTATATTATTATATGCTCGAACTGGCAAAGACTTCCGACAGGGCTATATGGGAAGAATATGGTAGAAGTCATGAGAACCGACCGCTTGGAGAATTAATAATCAGTTCCCCGCAAAATTTACAAAACCTGGAAAACATACGTCAGAAACATCTTCTGCTATGTGACCCGGAGAAGTCTGGTAATCTTGACATAAAAAATATGCCCATAATTATTAAACTTGGTTATGGTGTGCATGGCAATGAATCAAGTGCCCAGAATGCTTCACTTTTAACAGCATATTATCTCACCGCCGGAGAAGGAGGAAAATTGGATGAGTTACTTCAAAACGCCATTATCCTTATTGATCCCTGTCTTAATCCCGATGGGATGCATCGTCATTCAACATGGGTAAATGCCACCAGGAGCCTGAACGACAATCCGGATCCCAATTCCTGGGAATTCCGTGAGCCCTGGCCCGGAGGCAGGACAAATCATTACTGGTTTGACCTTAACCGCGACTGGCTTCTGCTTCAGCATCCTGAATCAAGAGGCAGGGTGGGATCTTTTCATAAATGGAGACCAGTAATTGTAGCCGATAATCACGAAATGGGAGCTCATTCTACCTTCTTTTTCCAACCCGGGATCCCAAGCAGAAATAATCCGCTTGTTCCCGGTGAAAACTATGATCTTACAGCTGAAATAGCTAAATATCATGAAAAATATTTCAATCAGACTCCAGCCTTATATTATGCTGAAGAAAGTTTTGATGATTTTTACGTTGGGAAAGGATCATCATATCCCGATATTAAAGGATCGATAGGTATTCTTTTTGAACAGGCAGGATTAAGGGGACACCTGAGGGAGACCCCTTCCGGGATTAAATCATTTCCCTTTGCAATAAAAAATCAATTTACGGTTTCACTCTCAACTCTGGAAGCCGGTTTGGAAATGAGAGAAAAACTGCTTGACAGTCAGAGAAGATTTTACAGGGATGCCATTACCGAAGCAGGGAAATTTCCTGTCAAAGCATATATTTTCTCAGAACCATCAGATAATGCGCGAACCTCGGAATTTATCAGTATCCTGCTGCAGCATCAGATAAAAGTTTTTAAACTGGATAAAACTATCACCAGGAACAATATAGAATACGAGGCCGGTACAAGTTATGTGGTTCCATTAAAACAAGGGGAATTCAGGCTTATCAGAAGTTTGTTTGAACCAATACTGGAGTTTAACGATAGTTCCTTCTATGATGTTTCCACCTGGATATTACCTATGTCTTTCAATATTCCTTATGCACCATTATATTCAGAAAAGGAAATGACAGGGATTACTGGTACTGAACTATCAGAGGCTCCGGCAAAAAGTGGTAAGCTTATTGCATCTGGTAATACCTATGCATATCTTTTTGACTGGAGCGAATATTATACCCCAAAAGCACTCTATCGGCTTCATGATGAAGACTTGACAGTTAGAGTCTCTACCGATGAATTTGTAACTGATGTGGGAGGTTCCGGAAAAAGATTCACCTACGGAACAATAATGGTTACATCATTTGATCAGGTTATGCCTGCTGATGAAATTCAGAAATTGATGGAATCGATAGCCCGGGAATGTGGGATTACAATATATGGTGTAACTACCGGAAAAACACTTGAAGGCATTGACCTTGGAAGCAATGCATTTCGTATCCTTGAGAAACCAAAAGCTCTGATGCTTGTTGGCAATGGACTGGGCCATTTTCAAACCGGAGAAATATGGCATTTACTGGATAAAAGATTCAATATCCCCGTAACAAATGTTACAGCAGACAGGATGGGCTCCATTGATCTCAACCGCTATAATGTCATCATCATCGCTGGTAATCCTCAAATCAGTGAAGCCGGTTTGGAAAACATAAAGACATGGAACAATAAGGGAGGAACTATAATTGCATATGGAAGCGGGAATAATTGGCTTGTAAATAATAAACTGGCAGAAATTGAATTTGTCCCACAAATTTCCAGCGATAAAACAGAAGGACAGTATTCAGACAGATCTGCAGATAACGCAGTCAAACTGATTCGGGGGGCTATATTTGAGACCCGGATGGATCTTACCCACCCTCTTTGCTTTGGCTATAAACGGGATAATTTACCTGTTTTTAAAACATCCAATTCCGTCGCTAAACGCAATTCTGATATTTATAATAATCCTGTCGTTTACACCGATAAACCTTTGTTAAGCGGGTATTGCATACCGAAAAATGAAGACAGGGTTAAAGGCAATCCTTTTGTAAGCGTTCACAGGAATAAAATTATATCAATTTACGATAACACAAATTTCAGGGCTATATGGTACGGTACGGAAAAAGTGTTCATAAACGCCCTGTTTTTTGGTCAGTTATTATAATCGAAAAATGTCAGGAGTTTAAATAAATGATATGATGAGAAAAAATATTTCATATACTCTCCTGCTGCTATTCCTTTCTGCTGCATTACAGGCTCAATTTTCCATTTCAGGTTTTGTATTTAATGACAGTAATAATAACGGGGGAAAGGACAAAAATGAGAAAGGTATTGCCGGAGTACCTGTCTCGAATGGCCGCGAGGTAGTTCTTACCGATACCAATGGTAAATATGAACTTCCGGTTGGGAACGACAATATTATTTTTGTTATTAAACCCTCGGGGTATAAAGTTCCTGTCAACCCCAATAATCTTCCTCAATATTACCATATTCATAAACCACATGGATCACCTGATGTGAAGTATAAGGGTGTGCCTCCAACAGGGAATCCTCCAATGTCGTTTGATTTCGCCCTATACCCTGCCATTGAAAATGACAATTTTTCCATGCTCCTCTTTGGCGATCCCCAGGCTTATAACCCTGAAGAAATGGATTTCTTTTACCGTGGTATAGTATCAGAACTTGAGGGGATTCAGGGAATCGCTTTCGGATTATCTTTGGGGGACCTTGTTGGAGATGACCTGAACCTGTTTAAGCCTTACATTGAGATAATTAATAAAATCGGTATCCCATGGTATAATGTGCTTGGGAACCATGATCTGAACTTTGATGTTTCTGCCGATTCTCTCAGTGATGAAACATTTGAAGCGCACTTTGGGCCTTCCAGTTATGCTTTTAATTTCGGGAAAGTACACTTTATCATTCTTGATAATATCCTGTACCCCGATCCGGAAGGAAAAAGAACATACCGGGGAGGGCTGCGTGATGATCAGTTTGAATTTTTAAGAAACAACCTGAAATTTGTACCTCAGGATCACCTTGTGGTTTTAGTTGGGCATATTCCTCTAAACCCTGAAGGGGGAAACACCTTCAGGGACGAAGACAGACAGAAGTTATTCGATATTTTGAAAAACTACCCACACAATCTTTCACTGTCAGCACATACACATGTTCAGAAACATGTCTTTTTCACAAAGGAAGATGGCTGGAAACAAGATAAACACCATCATCATTTTAATGTAGGGACAACTTCCGGGAGCTGGTATACAGGGAAACCAGACTCAAACGGAGTTCCCGTTTCAACTATGCGCGACGGAACTCCTAAAGGATATGCATTCCTGAATTTTAAAGGTAATAATTACAGTATAAATTATAAAGTGGCTGGCAAACCAGCAGAATATCAGATGTCGGTTTATGCACCAAAAGTGGCCGGGTACAAATCAAGATCATGGCCGGGAATATATGTTAACTTTTTCATTGGAAGCAGTACGGATGAAGTGATGTTCCGTATCAATAAAGGTGAATGGAGGAAAATGTCATATTTTGAAGATTACGACCCGGGCTACCTTGCCGAACTTTTTAAATGGGATTCTACTGAACAACTTTTCCCCGGAAAAAGACCATCAAATCCGGTTCATTGTAAACATCTATGGCGTACATTTGTCCCGACTGATCTTGAACCCGGTGAACATACCATAGAGATTAAAGCTACTGACATGTTTGGCAATGAACATTTCGGTATGAAAAAATTTAAAATCCTGAGAAGAGAACAGGTTATTGATAACTAATTAATTGAATCCTTTAAATGCCTACTCACAGTTTAAAAACAAGATTGTTTGTATTAATTTACGGTACCAATACCCGTAAAGGAAGAAGAATGCATGCATTGCACCAATTGTGATAAACCGGTTGCCAGGTCTGCAAAATACTGCAGCAATTGCGGGCATAAATTAAAGGAATAGTAATATCCGGTAAACTTATTTATGAGTCTGAAAAATGACTGAGTATTCTTCCAGGATTTTTTTCAAACCACCATTTCAGTTTAGTATGATTATAAGGTAATTCCCCGCGTAAGAATAATCCGGGATCAAAATAAGCAGATTTTCCTGCAACTCCTGCCCTTAAAGCATCATAAGCATTACATTCCTGTTCGTAATGATTCTTTGCCGGGATAAGCATAATCTTTTTCCCAAGGTATGCCGCTTCAGCAACCGTTTCAAAACCGGCAGTGCAGATCAGGCTATCACAACCGGCAAGAGCTGAGAGAAACGATTTACTCCCGAGAGGTTCGAGATGCAGGTTTGGGAGTTCATCTCTGCTTATGCTTATGCTATCAGTAAATGCAACAACTTTTTCCCCGGGGTTCTCAATACACCAATTCCTTATCTCATTCAGATACCCCGGATTTAAAAGATAGGAAAGAATATACTTTCCGTCACTGGTTTTTAGCGTAAATAATTCCCTCCTTAAAAGCGGAGGAACAATATATAATCTTTCTTCAGGAATATCCATGCTTTCCGTAAAACTCAGGGCTATTTTTTTCCTTGCCCCTATAGCACATAAAAATGAATAAAATTTTAGCAATATTCCCTGTATGCCTCCTTTTCCCGGGCGGAAAAAGTCAGGATGAGCATGGTAATGCTGGTGTGAAATAATATAATACGGTTTTGCAGAGAATGAAATTGCATAAGCCAAACCTCCTATAATATCATAGAAGTTCACTATCAGAAGTGCATCAGACCTTCTGATAATATAGCTCATACGAAGTATTTCTATTAAATAAAGAGGAAGTCTGAGAATGTTATAGGCAAAAGATAACGCCAGGTTAATACCTTTTTTATCTGATGTCAGAATTAGATTCGGACTTTTAAAAAAACCTAAGCTGTTCCCGAAAAATTCGTACATAAATCCAGGAACTGGCCTTTGGGGGCTTGTCCCAAGCAAAACTCCGGCAACTTTGTGACCCTGGTCTTCCAAAGCCTGTGCAAGGCTGACAGCCTGAGTCATATGACCCCTGCCCTCCCCCTGAATAATGAAAAGATAAGTCAAAAACAGAAACTTTAAGAGTTTAATATTAGAATGAATAAATGTACTCATTTTCCTCTAAGCTGCTTAGAAAATGCAATTTTTTGCTTCTTTTTCCGTTTTTGTGTACGTTTGAACAGAAGTTTTCTGTATATATGGAAATGCAAAAAATCTATGTTTTCCTGTTACTTTCTTTTTGTATCTGTCTGAATATTTTTTCTCAGACAGGAGGAAACTCTACTTACGCTTTCCTGAACCTTACTAATTCTGCCAGAGTTGCATCACTGGGAGGTAAATCTGTTGCTCTTTGGGAAAACGACCTTAACCTTCCTTTTCATAATCCTTCACTGCTTAATACTGAAATGGATAATCACCTGGTAATAAATTACGTAGGATATTTTGCCGATATCAAATACGGTTATACCTCGTATTCCAGGTCTTATGGTAAGATCGGAAATTTTGCCGCGGGTATTCATTACATCAACTACGGGAATTTCACAGCCGCAGATTTGAACGGTAATAAAACAGGTGCATTCAATGCTTCTGAATATGCCCTTAATTTGATCTGTTCCCGGACAATCGATACCGTTTTTCATATAGGTATAAATTTTAAACCCGTTTATTCCATTTTCGAAAAGTATAATTCATTTGGTTTTGCCATTGATCTGGGATTCACCTGGCATGATCCTGAATCCCTGTTTACCGCCGCGTTTACCCTGAAAAACATAGGCAGCCAAATAATCACCTATTACGATGGTAACCGCGAACCACTGCCTTTTGAGATACTTGCAGGAGTTTCTCAGCGTCTGGAACATGCTCCCTTTCGCTTTTCACTGCTGCTGCAGCACTTGCAGAAATTTGACCTAAGCTATGAAAGTCCTCTCGAACAGAAGGTTGAATTTGATCCTTTCACAGGACAGCCTCTAAAGACAAACAGATTTGAAGCTTTGGCCGATAACCTGATGCGGCACGCCATCATTGGAGTGGAATTCCTGCCGGGAGAGAACTTTTATGTAAATCTCGGATATAATTATCTTCGCAGACAGGAACTTAAAATTTCTTCCAGACCTGCCATGACAGGTTTCTCATGGGGTTTCGGAGTAAAAATATCAAAATTCCATTTAAGCTTTGGAAGAGCTGCATACCATCTGGCCGGGGCATCAAATCATTTTTCATTAAGCTCAAACCTTTCTGAATTTTATCGTAAGAATAACTGATTTTCAGTTTTATTTTTACAAGCATCTTATGTAAATTTGTCTTATGAAACCCACATCACGTCAAGGCGTGGAAAAGATAATAACCCAGGTTTACAGACTATACAATGTCCATTTATTTCGCGAACACATGAGGGTTCCTTGTCTGCTGTCAGGTTTGCTTAAGACAATATAAAATAGAATTATATACTGATGACTCAAAAAAACGATCTGATTATCGCGGTTGACGGTTACTCCTCCTGTGGTAAAAGTACTTTTGCAAAAGCTATTGCACATGAACTAAAGTATTTGTATATCGACAGCGGGGCAATGTACCGGGCAGTCACCCTCTTCTGCCTGGAAAACAAGCTGATCATAGAAGGGAAAGTTGATTATACCGGTCTCACATTATCGCTTGATAGTATTATTATTGAATTTATCCGGAATACATCCAGCGGGTTAAATGAAACTTTTCTGAATGGTGAAAATGTAGAAGAAAAAATCCGGAGCCTGGAGGTGTCTCAGAATGTAAGCCAGGTAAGCCAGATATCGGAAGTAAGGCGAAAACTGGTTTCGCTTCAGCGCGAGATAGGAATGAAAAAAGGTATTGTAATGGATGGGAGAGATATCGGAACCGTGGTTTTCCCCCATGCTGATCTGAAAATTTTTATGATAGCTGATCCTCATGTGAGAGCAATACGAAGATATAAAGAAATGGTAGAAAAAAGGCTGGACGTTGACCTCGCGAAAATAGAGGAAAATATCCGCTTCAGGGATAAGCTCGATGAATCGAGAGAAGACAGTCCCCTCAAAAAAGCCAGTGACGCAGTTCTTCTGGATAATACCTATATGACACCTTCAGAACAAATTGAATGGTTCAGGGAAATAACAAAGAAATAAGAATAAGGAATAACGAAGTTTGAATCATTGAATTGTTGAATCGTGGAATTGTGGAATCATGGAATTGTGGAATCGTGGAATCGTGGAAGAGTTGTGGAATATAAACACCGATTAAACAATTAAACGATTAAACAATTAAACGATTAAACGATTAAACGATTAA
>CAZGKF010000081.1:0-8181 GCA_964526475.1 uncultured Bacteroidaceae bacterium | reverse complement strand
AAGTTCGTTCTTCTAAATCATAAACCTGTTTTGTCATTTGTTGATTGAAATTTATCTGTTATTTGTATTTTGAGATTTGTTATTTGTTTGGTTCTGGCTCGTCCACCTTAGGTATGTCATAATTTACTATTATAACTACTACCTGGTGATTAAGAAATGATATACATTTTACCCTATCGGATATGGCTTTATCAGTTCGGGTTAGTATTATACCACGAAAGTAAAAAAAGCACTTTTACCGGTTTCTTGTATATCACCCTCAAAATTTGGCTTTCCATTAGTACTATGAACTTTCTTTTTCACTCAGTTCAAGCCAACGGTCGGTTTTCTGATCTATAAAGCTTATCAACTCCCCTATCCGTTTTGATTTAATCATCAGTTCGTCAGCTTTCAGCATTCCACTGGAAAGTTCCGACTCCAGAAGGGATTTTTCTTTTTCCAGCAATTCTATTTCAGCAGTAAGTTTCTTCAGCTCGATTTTCTCTTTGAATGAGAGCTTTTTCAAGGCGGGTTTCAGGGCAGCCTTTGTGGTTGATTTCTCATTGGTTTTAGTCCGTTTTTGAGTTTCCCCGTAGCGGATTTCTATTTCCTGCTGTTTTTGCGACATACAGTATTCACTGTAGTTTCCGGGAAAATCATAAACTACCCCATCCCCTTCAAAGATAAAAAGGTGGTCAACAAGTTTATCCATGAAGAAACGATCATGAGAAACTATTATGAGGCAACCACCAAAATTCGCCAAGTAATCTTCGAGAACATTCAATGTAACAATATCGAAGTCGTTGGTGGGTTCATCCAGTATCAGAAAATTGGGGTTGCGCATAAGAACAGTCATCAGGTATAGCCTCCTTTTTTCGCCACCGCTGAGTTTTTCCACCTTAACATATTGCATTTCGGGGGTAAACAAGAAAAACTGAAGAAACTGGGAAACAGATAATTGCCGACCATCAGAAAGGGTAATGACTTCCGCTATTTCCTTAACAATATCAATAACCCGCTGTCCCGGTTTAAAATCAATACCCTGCTGCCTGTAGTAACCATATACTACTGTTTCACCCTGATCAAGAGTGCCGGTATCGGGTTTCATCTGATGGGTAATGATATTCAAAAAAGTAGTCTTCCCTACCCCATTGCGACCTATAATGCCAAGTTTCTCACCGCGCAAAAATGAATAAGAAAATTTATCAAGGATAACTGTTTCCCCGAATTTTTTGGAAACATTTTCAAGTGCAAGAATCTTCTTCCCAAGGCGGGAAGATTTCACATCTATTTTCACCTGCTTATCGTTACGACGATATTCCGATTGCTCTTTAAGCTCATAAAAAGCATCAATCCGGTATTTTGCCTTGGTAGTACGGGCTTTGGGCATCCGACGCATCCATTCCAGCTCCGTCCTCATGAGGTTTTGAGCCTTTTCAACAGCCTGGGCTTTATTTATCAGACGATCACCACGCTTCTGAAGAAAGTAAGAGTAATTACCTTTGTAGGAATATAGGTTTTTCTCGTCTATTTCAATAATTTCATTACAGATACGGTCGAGAAAATAACGATCGTGTGTCACCATGAGAAGAGTGATGCGCGCCTTCAAAAGGTATTCCTCCAGCCATTCTATCATGTCGAGGTCGAGGTGGTTGGTGGGTTCGTCGAGGATGAGCAGATCGGGTTCATTGATCAAAGCAACCGCCAATGCCAGGCGTTTCAATTGTCCGCCTGATAAAGTTCCCACCAGTTGACCTTCATCATGAAGCTTAAGGACACTCGTCATTTGCTTTATTTTAGCATCGAAATCCCATGCCTGAAAAAATTCCATCTTGCCAGAGGCCTTTTCAAGTAATTTATTATCGTTCTTCCATAATGCATATTCATAATTCCTTACCGCTTCCATCATTTCGCCCGGAGCACCATAAATTGTCTGAAACATTGTACATTCAGTGTCAAATTGAGGATTCTGTTCAAGGTAAGCGACTTTGATGTCTTTATTGAGATAATAACTGCCCGTATCAAAAGAATCCCTTCCTGCCAGTATATTCAGCAATGTGGTTTTCCCTGAACCATTTTTCGCTATAAGAGCTGATTTACTGCCTTCGGTAAGGTTAAACGTGATATTTTTAAAAAGAGAAATATCACCAAAAGCTTTGGATGCGTTTTCGATTAGGAGGTATGTGCTCATTGAAACTTATTAGGGAGGGCAAAGATAGAAAAATAATGTCGTTTAGTTAGGCGTATGATTTACACTTCATTTACCCCCAAGAGGCTGTCTAAAAAGCCTTATGACTTTAGAATTCACTTTCAATTTGTAATCTATTAATTCAATGATTAGTCTTTTTAGACAGCCTCTTTTGACAGCTTACCAATTATAAGCCTTTGCATATCTTTATGCTAGTTTTTAAGCCCACGTGGGATTTGGGGGTATTTAAACGTATCCTCTAACTCATAAAGCCGGTTTTAACATGTTCATCATGTAAACATTTACATCCCATTGATTGGTAATGGGTTGCTTTGTGTTGGGCAAAATGGTCATGTACGGAAATGGCCCAAATTCGGGAGTGATAGTGAAAACAGAAAGACCTTCTTTATTATTTCTTTCAACAATCCGTTTCCACCATCCAAGATGTATGTTAACAGCCTCTTTCCATTCAGGAGCCCGGGGATCAGGAACCTGAGGCCCTTCCGGAAAACCAACCCGGGCATGAATATGATCTGCCCGGCTTATGGCCATATCAACTGCCTGTTCCTGATCCTGCAGGAACGACTCGGCTACATTACACCAATGCGACACGTCGAATCCGATACGCAATCCGGGCAGGCGGGTCAGATAATCAGCGGTTATGTGGGCAGCAAAACTAAATTTGCTGCGATGTGTTTCATGAATTATTTTCACACCATATTGCTGCGATACTTCGGAAGCAATTTGTATCAATTCAGCATTTTGCTCAAATGTAAAATAGTCTTTTCCTGTTTGAGAGTTAACAATCAGAGGGGCTGCTGATGCAAGGTTTTCAAGCCTGATCCGGTATTCCGTTCTGTGTTCATTAAAATCGCTGGTAATTGTTTCCCAATGTTGAGCCAGGTATAACAGACCTTGTTTTTTCATGGCCATAACTATTGACTCTTTTTCGTTTTTATCTAAGGGCAGACTCATCTCAACCCCATCGTATCCGGAGGTTTTTACTTTGTTCAGAAATTCATTAAAAGGGAGGTGATTTGATCCCCAGTGAGGACATAAAAATTTAATTTCCATAGTGGTTTATTCTTTTATGATTTAACTCAAGTTTTGCACCTGTATATTTTGTGCTTATAATAACAGAACCGCTTGTGCGGTTTAATGACGTGTAAGCATTTAGCAAAACAACCCGGAGGGTTGAAATTTGAATAGCCCAGGGCGCTTGTGCCCTGGGTTAACTGCATCAATATCCCCGCAACCCCGGATAGGGGTTGAAATATCCGATGATGAGGAAGTTCCACCCTTCCAGGTAACTGAAATGGCATGTAATTTTTCCAATATAATTTAAGGAAAACTATTCAAAGAACAACGAAACTTTAGTTACATGACCTAACAACTAAACATACCTTTCTGTTTAATTAGCCTAAATAAATCTGCATTGGATTACGACAAAAAACCTGAAATTCCTAAATACTTCTTCCGGTTTTCTATATGTTATGAAATTCTTGGTAATCCCAATTAAATCGCTGTTTCCGTAATCTATGCTGCAAAGGCTTCGGCCCCTTATTTGTACCGGATTTATATTACAACACAGGAGGATTTTGTCGGGGAGGTGGTTATTTGTTTATGAAGAATGTTGATTATATTTAACGGATATATTTTCGATATAAAATCAGTAGTAACAAAGTTTTTTAATATTATTACTATGGCAATATCAGAAAGTCCTGTTATGAGAGATTACAGTCTCGTTGGCAAAGAGAGTAAGCTGGCTGTTGAAATGGGCCTTGCTGAAGCCACCTGGTATAGCCCTCCTGTTCCCAGGGAAAAACTGAAAGAGTTGCTGGTACGGCGAAATGGTCCTGCTATTAGGGATACTATTCTATGGTTCTCCCTGATCATAGGCTCAGGTTATTTGGTTTATTTCTTCTGGGGCACATGGTGGTTTATCCCGCCATTCATAATGTATAGCGCGTTATATGCTTCCACATCCGACTCGAGGTGGCACGAATCGCTTCATGGTACGGTCTTCAAGACAGACTGGATGAACAATATTCTCTACGAGATAGCTTCATTTATGATATTGAGGCAGTCAACAGTATGGCGATGGAGTCACACACGCCATCACAGCGATACAATAATACGTGGTCGTGACGCCGAAATTGCCGTTCCCCGTCCTCCAAATATCGGCGGTTTTATTCTTAAATTTTTTGGAATTAAATCTGCAATTGCGGAATTTAAAAAAATGTTTATACATGCAAGTGGCAGAATACATCCTGAAGTGGCAAGCTACCTGCCAGTGAGTGAATATAAAAAAGTATTTTGGAAAGCCCGCTTATACCTGCTTATTTACGCAACTGTAATTGGCCTTTCCATTTACCATTTCAGTATTCTACCTCTAATGTTTATTGGATTGCCCACGCTTTTTGGTACCTGGCTTATGGCCTTTTATGGTTTAACACAGCATGCAGGTCTGGCTGAAAATGTCCTGGACCATCGACTGAATACCCGGACTATTTATATGAACAGGGTTAACCGATACCTTTATTGGCATATGGGATACCATCTTGAACATCATTTATTTCCACTTGTACCCTGCTATAACCTGTCAAAACTTCATGAGTTGATAAAAGATGATTGCCCCAAACCTTACAATGGATTGATTGAAGCTTACAGAGAAATTATACCTGCTATCCTCAGGCAGTCAAAAGACACTTCATATTATGTTCATAGACCAGTTCCGACTCCATCGGGAGTAAGCCATAAAACAGCTATTAAAACTTTAATTCCGGAAAAAGAAAAGCAGGATAGTGAAGGTAATATTTTTGTTTGCGGGGAGGATGAACTAAAGATCCAGGATGTAGCCAGGTTTGATATTGACAAAAGGACCTTTGCTGTATATCGTGTATCGGAAAAAGAATTTTATGCAACAGACGGGCATTGCACTCACGGTAATGCCCACCTTGCAAGTGGTCTGCTGATAGGAAATCTCATTGAATGTTCCAAACATAATGGCCGGTTTAACGTTGTTGACGGATCGGTTCAAAGACCTCCTGTAAACATCCCGGTGAAAACCTATCCTGTAGTAAACAGGAATGGAAAAATTATGGTAAATATAAATCCTAAAAGTTCTGTAAACGAGATTGATGCAACACAAGAATTTAGTTTTCGTGTAATAAGTAATAATAACGTTGCCACCTTTATTAAGGAACTTGTACTTGAAGAAGAAGGGGACAAAAAATTAGAATACGAGCCAGGACAATACATCCACCTGGAGATACCGGAATACGACAAATCTTTCTCAAATTTTATTATTGATCCGCCTTACAACAAAACCTGGAAGGAAATGGATTTATTCCGGTTCAGGGTTAACAATCGCTTAATTGTACGAAGAAATTACTCCATGGGTAGCGATCCGCAAAGTGAGAAACAAATCAGGTTCAATGTGCGCATTGAATTTCCACCTGCCGGACTGGATTGTAATGCTGGTGTTGGTTCATCCTATGTATTTGGTCTGGAACCCGGCGATATGGTGAAAGCAAATGGCCCTTACGGGGACTTTTTAATCAAGAACACCCAAAAGGAGATGGTTTATTTAGGTGGTGGGGCTGGTATGGCGCCATTGCGCTCCCATCTTGCTCATCTTTTTCAAACTCAGAAAACCAGGAGGAAAGTAAGTTTCTGGTATGGAGCCAGATCGCTGCAGGAATTATTCTATAGGGAATATTTTGAAAAACTGCAGGATGCATTCGAAAATTTCAGTTTCCACGTTGCCTTGTCTGAACCCCTTGAGCAAGACAAGTGGCAATCCCATACAGGATTTATCCACGAAATTTTGAAAAAGGAATATCTCGATACATGCAATCACATTAGCGAAATTGAGTTCTACCTATGCGGACCTCCAGGGCTTATTCAGGCGGCTACCACTATGTTGAAGGGCTTTGGTGTGGAACCTGGCCAGATTTCTTTCGATGAGTTTGGATAAACCTCCGAAGCAAAGAGGATTATTGATATCAGAATGTAAACTTCTAACATCCCAGTTTATCAACTATGTTTTCAACCGCATCAGCAAAAGGGAAAAGGATAAGGTCTGCCCCTGAATCCAATAATTTCTGTGCGTACTCAGGATGGTGTTGGGTGAGTGCTATGCGGCCATAATACTGATGTTCCCTGAGTGATTTTAATAGATACAAATTAATTTTGTAATCAGCAAGAGTACTTATAACCATCCTTGCCTTTGATAAAGGGAGGAGTTCATGCAAATCGGGATCATCCGCATCGCCCAGTTGTGCGAGTCTTCCCATTTTCCGCCAGGATTCCACAGCTTTCGGGTCAAAATCCACTCCCATTACCGTACGCCCGGTTTTCTCAAGATTCATGGCAATATTATTACCATACCGGCCCAAACCAAAGATGATAACATCCACCCTTACAAAATCGGGTTGCGTTGCCCTGGCTTCCCTGTATGGATTGGATTTTTCAAAAATGCCAAGCACCGGGGAAATAAATTCGAAAATCTGGTGTGAATATATTATCATATAGGTAGATAATCCTATGGTGATGAGTCCTACAAGAGTAATCATCCCCATAGCCTCATCATTTATATGCCCTAGTGCAAGTCCCATAGCAGCTAGAATAAGTGAAAATTCACTGATCTGCGCAACAGCAAGGCCGGAAAGAAAGGAAGTACGCTTACGATAGCCCATAATTCCCATTATTATTAATACAACCAGCGGATTACCAACAAGTACAAAAACTGATAGTATAATAGCCGGTTGTATTTGTGTGCTGATGAGTGATAAGTCAAGATTAGCACCAAGGTTTAAAAAGAAAAACAAAAGTAAAAAATCACGCAGTGTTGTCATCCTTAGACTGATTATTTCTCTGTATTCTGTTGAAGCAAGAGATATCCCTGCCAGGAATGCGCCTACCTCTTTGCTGAATCCAAGATAATCTCCCAGTGCGGCCAGAATGAGTGCCCAGGAAATAGCAAAAAGCACGAGTAGTTCCTGCGAATGTACCATAAGTTTTACCAGTCGTTCCAAAACATAGCGCATCATCAAACCTGTGAAAAGAAGCAAAGCTATCCCCTTTAAAACTACCAGACCAATTTCATAATAAGGATTTACTGTTGTATCGGTACCCAGAGCCGACAGAAAAATCATAACCAGTATAACCACCAAATCCTGAACAATCAAAAAACCGATGGATATTTGTCCGTGCAGAGAGTCAATCTCTTTTTTATCAGAAAGGAGTTTAACAATAATGATCGTACTTGAAAATGTAAGAGCTACAGCGATATAAACTGCAATCAGGGTAGGGTATCCCAGAGCAATTGCTATAAAATAGCCGAAAAAGGAAGTAAAGATAACCTGCCCCAATCCTGTAAGCAGAGCCACAGAACCGGTAGACCGAATCAGAGTTATATCCAGCTTAAGTCCTACAGCAAAAAGGAGAACAGCTATTCCAAGCTCACCAAGAAGATGAATTTGTTCAATCGAGGTAAGCAGGTCTAACCCAAAAGGGCCTACTAAAATACCCACACCAATAAATGCCACTACCAGAGGTTGTTTTAAAATCTGGCCAACCAATGCAACAATTGCTGCTATAATAAGTATCGCAGCAAATTCAAAGAATGGGTTAGAAATTATTTCCACATTTACAGGTTCCATTTTGCAAAAATAGGTACTTATAAATCCAACTTACATACATATCTTTTGAGGATTTGTTCAACCTGCCTTAAATATAAGCATTTTTTTCCACATATTTATTGCTTGTATTATTTGGTTTTTATGCAAAGATTAATTATTATCATGGATTGGATTTTCAGCCGAATGTTCTTACGAAGGTTTTATAAAATATATCCGGTAGTAATCGGATAATTTTTTCAGTATTGACCTTATCAACTTCTGTAATCATTATATTTTAACCGGTCAGTACTGATGAAATAATAATTTTATTAGATTAATTAAAAAATCATGATCGAAAAATTTATCTCCTGGCTTAGCGATAATCTCAAC
>CAZGKF010000080.1:0-8192 GCA_964526475.1 uncultured Bacteroidaceae bacterium | reverse complement strand
TAAGGTATTGTATATTAAATATGATTTTCTCAGAAAAAAGTGAAACATCGGGACCAAATAATCTTGCACTGTTTACAACAGGCCCTGCCGTTTGAGGTAATTCCTCTTTTCCGAAGTATCCGAAAAAGCCTATACTCATGTTGTTCCCAACCGCCTGAGATATTCTGAACAGATAATTTTTGTATTTATCCCTGTCAAATAAATATCCCTCCCCGGCCCTTTTAATCCCATTACCATTTACTATCTCTGCCACCAGGTCGGTACCTGTTGGTAAACCATACTCCAGCAATATGCCCCTGTCATATTTCAATGATATGTTTGAATTCCCCGGTGCAACAGTATATATATGATAATCTTCCAGTGTCAGGCGCAATTCTCTCTTAAAAAGCGGATCACAAACCTGAAACTGTCCAAGATAAATATTAATTCCGGATCCAAAAATATCGTGATACATCAGGAATGCATCTTCCAGACCTGCAACCTCACCTCTTTCATTCATGTAGAAATAGAAATAATATGACAGCTTCTTCGATAATTCACCACCTGACATCAGTTTAAGACCAAAAGGAGTTCCAAAATCGGGAGTTCCACTATTTATATTGTTATAACTAACGTGTCCGTCAAACCTTACAGCAAGAGGAAATTCCCTTAACAGTGACAACTTTTCGTCACCTGTTTCCACAAAATATCTTGGCGATTCATAATCTGCAAGCCGGAACCCATTTCCGGCAAATTCGTCACCAAAGTCCTTTAAAGCAGGCATTACAGGTGAATGACATGTCTGGCAACTTATACGGTATTTCCGTCCGAAAGCAGGAATGGTTTTTCCTTCCTCCGCAGGAAAAAGAAATATAAATACTACCAATAATGGTACAGAAAGGAATAATGGTATCTTTTTCATTTTTTTATATATCGTTTTGAATTTCAATCAAATATCTTTATTTGGGTAGTATGTGTGTTAACAACCAATATTTCCGATTCCTCTTCAGGCACCTTAAGAAAATCGGCAACAGGTTTAACAAGCAACTGATAGTTAAGCACAGCTGTTACTTCCATATTTCCCGGTGCTGCGTTCCATGGAACAGTGAAGGTGAAAGTTTCTATTTTTGTTTCCCTGGGGCCTATGCGGTAATCAACTCCCTGAGATGCCGTATTCCATTGCATAATGGTCATTCTTCCTTCCGGATCAAAATAGGGCTTTCGGAATATCCTGTTTCCTTTCGGGATCCCGTCTCTCTGTACTCCTTCAAAATCAGCAATACCCAATGGCACTCCCATATCCTGGTAAGCAAGGACATCATCAGCAATGGTATATTCCTCCCCTTCAAAACCTTTCGGGTCTACAGGAAGATGGAATACAATTCCATTAGCATCAGTAGCTTCAACATGCAGCCATACGATGCGGTCTTCCACGGAGCCGGAAGGAAATTTATGTCCTGTTTTCTGGTTAAACAAAGCCACCGTGAAAACAAGCTTTTCTCCTGGTTCAACCTCCCTGATGTCGGGTTGTATTCTCAGTTCAATAGTTCCCTTTACCTTACCTGGATCATGTGCTCCATGAAAAAGATGAAGCCGGGCATCATCGTATGTCTGTCCCATAAGTGCCGTCTGATAAGGAGCTTTAGGCATATGACAGTCCTGACACCTTACTCCTTCCTGAGCATAAGGGCCCTCTTTCCATTCAAGCTGGGTACTTTTTACCCATATTCCGAAAGGACTTTTTTCGTTATGACACGTACCGCAAAATTCAGTAGTTTTGAAGAAATCATTGGCTACAATTTTATGGGCAGGAGAATCATTACCCTCGCCGCGTGAACTGTGTTTGGTATTTCCAGGTTCTATGATATAGCTAAAATTATAAGGAATTTCCAGGGTACTTCCCTGAATAAGATGACAAACTTCACATGAAACCGATTCATTTGCCATAGTTCCTTTTTCTGGTCGTGGCGGGGGAAATTTTCCTTCCATATAGGCAAGCGGACTGTGGCATCCGTTGCATCCGTCAACTGCATCGGCAAACTCAGGCACTTTTTTGGCATGTTCAACAGCAAGATCAAAATACTCGATCTCATCCCAGTGATGAGTAAATGCCTGAGCCATCATCGACTGTGTCCATTGTTCATAGATGCCGGGATGACAGGCACGGCATTTTTTTGCTGACTCAAACTCATTATAGGAATATTTCCCTTTTATGTCATCCTGAGTACCAAAATACCTGTGTGTGAATGCTGTAATTGCAAAAAGGCAGGAAAACAAAACGAGAAATGGTATAAAAGAAGGCTTTTTCCCGGAAGTGATCATATGGCAGAATAAAATATATTACAGTATAAAAACAATAATAAAAAATCGCAAATTACATGATTTCAGAGTCCATGCATCAAAAAACAAAATATTTCCTTCAAGTTACATAATGATTGTATTTAATACAAAGAAATAAGGTAATATTTGAGTAAAACATATCCGGATTAAATAAAACTATTGATCCCTGCGCGTATTAAATCTTATGGACTTCTCAGGTATGTTAAATCCAATCTTACGCTCATGAACTAAAGATTCGCAGATACCGAAGATTAATGCAGAAAAACCGGCCTCCTCAATCATTTGCCCTGGCTCTCCCCGTCTTTTATGAACTATTTTCTGTATTCCTCTGATCATTATGGGTTGTACCTCGAACCTCTTAAAATCTTTTGATAATCTGGTTCAAACAACACTTCTTTAAGGCTAAGTTCAGGGTTTCTCCGGGCATAAGCCCTCACTATCTGCCATCCTGTCCATACTGCAGCCCTGCCAGGAGATTCCCCTGTGAAGTAGTATGTAAAAGGGGCAGGTTCGGTTAATTTACGGATTATCATCTGATCTGTTGAAAATAAAAGCTTATGTTCAATAAGATATTCCCAAATTCCCCTTTCATTATCGCGGCACCATTTCATCTGGTTAACAGTAAAACCGATCTTCAGAGAGTCGGGTTGATCGGGTAGCAGTGCATCTACAAAATACATGAGTTTTCCCTGATAAATGATCCTGGTCAATAAATTATCAGTTGTCTCATCATATGGAATTTCAACGGCAGCAAAGGCAAAGAGAACGTCCGAAGGTATCTTTTCTCTGAACATATTCTGTCTCTGGTATAAAGGCAAATGAAGATTTTTGTAATAATCATGGTCCGGACCAAGGTATTTATCAAGTCCTATTCCGATATAGTTCCCTACAGTAAAATGGGAGTGATTGAACCTGCTGATGTAACTTACAACAATAGGTATTTCCTTCCCTGGAAAATGGAATGTATATCTTTTAAATGCATTTGTGAAGGTTGATTCCAGTTTATCGAGAGAAGGGAAAAGCTTGATTGTTTCGTTGTAAACTTCCCTGTTAAGCTCATCGTTAAGAAACATGGCAAGGTACCCGGGATATTCTTTCTCAGAAGGCAGTCCGATGCTTATTACATGAAAACTGAATGCGTCGAGAAAGTCTTTATATTTTGAACTTAAACGGGAAATATCCTCTTCAATATTCCCGGGTTCAGTTTCAAACAATTCTTTTTCAAACCGGTGAATTTTAAATTCGAGAACAATTTTTGAAATATTGACGTCAGGGTTATTTCTTTTGCAGCTTAAAGATGTTATTATAAGCATTAAAAAAATCAGTCTTCTGATCATTATGAGGGTTTTATTTGAACGATGATGTAAATGCATTAAAGTGTTCTTTAATAGATATATTTTCCCGGGGGATGCAGGAAGTATATTTTCCGGTTTATTGAACATGCGAAATGATTATAACTTCGGTAAAAATACATATTTTTGCAGGCAAGCTTTTATGCAATAGAATAAAGAACCTAAAAAATCAAATATTATTTTTTATGATCATTAAAACTATAATTTTTTTCAGTCTTTTTTTATTTTCCCTCACAATAAAAGCGCAGAATCCAAGAATAAGTGTTACTGCTGATCCGCAGTTTGTCTGGCTTGCATCGGATAATGAAAAGGACAGAAGAGAAGGCTTGATGATGGGTATTAATACTGGTCTGGAAACAGACTTTTTCTTTGCTGAGAGATATGCTTTCACAACAGGAATTACCCTTGATAATCTGGGAGGAAAATTAAGTTATTCTGATACCACACGAATAACAGTTTCCGGTTCAGAATACCTTATTCCTTCAGGTACAATGATAAAGCAAAGAATACAATATCTGGGGATTCCACTCGGACTAAAGCTAAAAACCCAGGAAATAGGATATTCTACTTATTTTGTAAAGCTGGGTTTCACACCAATGATTAATATTCGCTCACGGGGTAGGGGGGGGGTGCTGCCTGACAAAGTCAATTTTGCAGGAGAGACGAATCTTCTGAATCTGAATTATTTTTTTTCCTTAGGAGTGGAGTATTCTCTAGGAGGAACTACATCATTATTTGGAGGCCTGGGGTATTCTTCCGGTTTTATGGATGTTACCAAACGTCCTGAACATAAGATCACAACCCGTTCACTTTTTATTAAATCAGGAATTTTGTTTTAAATAAGATAGTTTATGAAAATTGCGCTGGTTCAGTTGGATTATCATATAGGGAACTTTCCTGAGAATACGACCAATATCGTACTGGAAATAAAAAAGGCCCAGCAGGAAAATGTCGATCTGGTTGTTTTTTCTGAGTTATCGGTTTGCGGGTATCCTCCTCTGGATTTGTTGGAAAAGCGTGATTTTGTGGAAAAATGCGGGAATGAGGTTAATCGCATCGCCAGAATTTGTACAGATATTGGGGTTATCATTGGCGGTCCTTCTTTTAATTCCGATAAAGAGGGGAAGTTGCTTCGTAATTCAGCCTACTTTCTATATGAAGGTAAGATCAAACAGGTCTTCCATAAATCACTTCTGCCAACATATGATATCTTTGATGAATACAGGTATTTTGAGCCAAATCGTGATTTCCGGATACTTGAATTCAGAGGAATGAGGATTGCAGTGACCATTTGCGAGGATCTTTGGGATGAACAACCACTTGAAAATGAGTTTTCAAGGAGAAGACTCTACATCCTGAGCCCTATGGAAGAGCTTTGTCGTCAGAAGCCGGATATTATCATAAATATTGCGGCATCCCCTTTTTCACATACAAAGACTGAAATACGGAAGCAGATAATCATCGATAAAGCCAAAAAGTATAATTTACCAGTTATATATGTAAATCAAACCGGGGGGCAGACCCAACTTATTTTTGATGGTGGTAGTATGGCGATAGATTCTTTGGGAAGAATCGTTGAGCAACTCTGCTATTTTTCCAGTGATGTGAGAATTGTGGACACCAATGAACTTGCCGGGAAAATAAAAGCAAAGATTTTTGAAAAGCCTGACAGGATTAAAATGATCCATGATGCTCTTGTTACGGGAATTAAAAGCTATTTCTCCAAACTCAGATTCAGTAAAGCAGTTATAGGACTTTCAGGAGGAATTGATTCAGCTGTGGTATTGGTTTTAGCAGCCAGAGCACTGGGAAGGGAAAACGTTCATGTACTTTTACTTCCTTCACAATATTCAACAAAACATTCGGTATCTGATGCTGTTACACTTGCAGAAAATATCGGTGTGAGCTATGATATTGTCAGTATCCATAATATTTATAATGTTTTAAAGAAAACACTTGAACCACTTTTTAAGGAACTTCCGGAAGATATAACCGAAGAGAACCTTCAATCAAGGATAAGAGGAACACTTTTAATGGCTTACAGCAATAAATTTGGTCATATTTTGTTGAATACCAGCAATAAGAGTGAAGCAGCCGTTGGATATGGTACTTTATACGGTGATATGGCAGGAGGATTGTCGGTACTGGGCGATGTTTATAAAACTGATGTTTACAAACTTGCACTTTTCATTAACAGAAAAAAAATCATTATTCCTGAAAATATAATTTCAAAACCTCCTTCCGCCGAGCTACGTCCGGATCAGAAAGATAGCGACTCATTGCCCGAGTATGAAATTCTTGATAAAATTCTCAATGAATATATTGAATACCAGAAGTCGGCTGCTGAGCTTACTGATATGGGATATGAGGAAGATCTTATAACCCGGGTTATCCGGATGGTTAACATGAATGAATATAAAAGATACCAGACTCCGCCTATTTTAAGGATTTCATCTAAAGCATTCGGTGCCGGAAGGAGAATACCCCTTGCAGCTAAATATTGATGTAATGACCTGTTCCGGTTAACCTAAGCATATGGGCTGTTCACATTTCCTGTTCGTATTTATTATTTTCATTATCAAGATATTTGTTTCATAAAAATTTCTACCTTTGTATGTTATTCAACATATTAACAATATAAATTTATGCAGGAAAGGGTGATTAATTGTAATAATTGCATAGACAACCCAAAATCGGTTTTCAATGTTCTTTTACCTGAAGAGAAGGAGTTACTCAGGAAAACACATACTTGTTCATTTTACAGGAAAGGGGAGATCATTTTTAAGGAAGGGGATAAACCTACGGCTCTTATTTGTTTATCGGAGGGAAAGGTAAAAGTTTTTAAGGAAGGAGTAGGTGGAAGGGAACAGATTGTTCGCATGGCTAAACCGGTTTCATTTATCGGTTACCGTGCCTTGTTTGCTGAGGAAAATCATACTGCAACAGCTGTAGCCATTGAAGATTCCGTTGTTTGTATTATTGATAAGGATATTGTGTATAAACTTTTGCGAACGAATTCGGACCTTTCTTTTAGTATAATAAAATCGTTTGCCACTGAACTGGGATTTTCTAATAACAGGACAGTCACTTTAACCCAAAAGCATATACGCGGGCGCTTAGCCGAATCATTGATCTTTCTGAAGGATACTTACGGTTTTGAAGAAGACGGACAGACAATTAAAATATATCTTTCCCGGGAAGATGTTGCAAATCTTTCCAATATGACCACTTCCAATGCAATCCGGACCTTATCAATGTTTGCCCAGGAAGGCGTTATAGCTATCGATGGCAGGAAGATTAAAATACTTGAACCGGTAAAACTGGATAGAATTAGCGATTTGGGATAGAATCTGGTACTACCCGCTGTGGTACTGGAAGAAAAGTTTCCGCTGGACTGATAAGCAAAACTTTGTGTAATGTCTCCATTGGAGATTTCTGTTAAGCGGTTTAGGTTATCGTAGGTTAAAGTCTCTGTTATATCCCGTATGGCATCCTTGCGCCGGAGTAGATTTCCGTACCAGAATCCCAATCATACTGCAAATGCTGAAGCGTATCGGTTTGAATACCCGTTACATACCCATTGTTGTAACTGAACCGGTTCCCCAAGCTGTTGCCATAGGTGGAAACTGTTATCTGATATTTTGCATTCACAGAGTTGGCCTGCCAGATAAGGGTGTTGTTGCGACAACTTTAAGGATTAAATCTATAATTGTTATTTAGTTTATTGTAAACCTCCAGGCATACCCAGGCATCTGTTGCGGCATAAATAAGCTGGGAATCACTAAGTATAGGCGCTTCCCAATTTGTAAGCCTTTGTGATTTGGAGATACGGATACCAAGAACAATAGCAGCCAGTTTTTGAAGACTATTACTTTCAATCAGGAATGAACTAGAGTATTTCTGTAACTCAAGAAAGCCTGAGGGATTAAATTCCGAGAGTGCTCTGAGTTTCTTTAAATCATCCTGCAGTGATACCCCCACTTTAATTAAATTCTTATTCTCAAACAAATTGATAAGATCTTTTGTTAATCCGGTTTTGTTAATCCGGAAAATATAAACCTTTCCAGGAATGGCAATCTGTATTAAGGCAACTTTATTTATTCTGCCTTTCTTAAAACTGGGTTTTGTCTCCGTATCGAATCCAGTGACCTGATATTTCAGGATTTCATTAATAGCTACGGGAATATCATCGATGTGACTTACAACATTTATCTTTCCCTTAAAACTTGAAGTTTTTAATTTATCAATTTCCTCGTGGCTGATGTTACTCAGGTATGGATTTAGATTTTCCTGCATAATTAATTATAATGGTTCTAACATATTCTTCATTCTTCATTCTTCATTCTTGTCTTCTATCTTCTATCTTCTTCATTCTTCATTCTTCATTCTATATTCTTTTACATTGTTGTCCGGTAAAATAATATATCATCCCTTACGGGACTTTAAATTATTTCTTAACTATTTAGCTACCAATATCTTGTCCCTACGGGACGATCCCGTTAGTACCTTACATCTAATATT
>CAZGKF010000079.1:0-8664 GCA_964526475.1 uncultured Bacteroidaceae bacterium | reverse complement strand
ATAGGTCGGCATAAGCTCTCCATCCGGAATATCAAGTGTAATATAACGCACACCAATGACTTCACCAGCCTTTCTTGCTTCCTCCCGTCGGATTTTAGCAAGTTCTTTTGCCTTTATTGACTGATGACCTTTACCCCCGTTAGTAAGGGAAACTATTAATACATCGTGTCCCATCCGGGCCCATTTGTAAGCTGTTCCCCCTACTTTTTCCCCATCATCGGGATGTGCACCAATGACAACGATATGCAGTTTATCTTCGGGATTAGTCTGAGCATGTGACAATGACCCTGACAGGCTCACAGTTAAGGCCATAAATAATATTAAATTTTTATACATATTAAACTGGGTTTTTGAATTGTTTGAATATAATGAGAATAAGTATTAGCAAATGTATGATTTTCATTTGAGCAAAATAAGTTTTGTTAACACAATATTAGATTTTATTTAACTCTTTGTAACTATTCAGTTATTTAGGTTATAGGTTGATAGACTGTAGGAATATACCAGACTTTACTAAAAAAGGAGTTGTTTAACCTGCTTGCGATGATTCTGTCTTTACGGAAATTCTAACAGTCTTCAGCCTTCAGTCTAAATAACCTGAATATTACAACTCTTTTAAGTGAATGTTTTTCCATCGTATTTTAACGTCATGGCCTTTATGGATTTGCAATAATATACGTCCATGACCCTGGCCAATCTTTGCATCATTCAGTGCTGTCACTTCCCTGACCTAAAGCAGTTAATACTCCCTTTTCCACTTTCCATGGACCCGCTATGGCTTCTCCAAGATAATCGCGCCAGCCTTCCAGCGTTTTTCCGTCGAACAGCAATTTCCAACCTTCCTCTTTCTCCATTTCTGTCAGCTTGTTATCAGCCTGTTTACAACTGAAAATAAATAATCCCTGAAGAACTATCAGAATTAATAAGGATAACCTTTGTTTCATTTTATTAAATTTTTGATTGTTAATATATAATATATTTTAGTTTAATTTTCCACCGTTAAAAACGGTGGAAAATGTCTGTTTGGTTAAGCCTAAATTTTTTAACTACTAATTAGTTAATGTCTTACGGACCCACCCACCCCGTTCCCGCTGTTTGAACAACAGACATGGTATACAAGGGAATATACACACAGTATACAATACAGTTTTATAATGTTATAGTTCCCATCCCTTGCGATACTCAGGACGGACATATTGATTAGCCTCAGGATAGTTTGTGATCTTTATATTTACCGGGTCCCATTCAATACGCCTGTCGACTCGTTTGGCGATATTTCCCAGCAGGCAGATCTCGTTCAGAGGACCTGAGTGAGTGAAGCGGGATCCTGCAGCTGGTCCGCCTTTGCAGGCACGCACCCAGCTCTGATAGTGTCCTTCCTCCACACGTGGTAAGGTTTTTTCCGGAAGCTTTATTTTCTTCATTCTGGATTGAGGTATTATCTGTGGATTTTGACCTACATGACCGCACATAATCATTCCCTTGGAGCCTTTGAAAACAACTCCACCTTCTCCTGGCATTTCTTGTTCGTCTTCAAGTTCAGTCGGGCGGGGGGCCCTCGTCCCTTCGTACCATGTAAGTTTCACAGGAGGCATACCATTACGTTCTCCGAACTGGTAAGTCACAATGGCCGATAATGGATGAACATCCGGTGTGTTACCGCACGAAGTGGCTTCGATACTCAGAGGAGGTGTAAGTTTCAAAGCCGAGTAAGCACTATCGAGAGTGTGAGCACCTCTGTCCCCCATCATGCCACAACCAAAATCCCACCAACACCGCCATGTCATAGGATGGTAGGCCCGGTGATAAGGTCTCATAGCTGCAGGCCCGATCCATAAATCCCAGTTTAGCTTTTCGGGTATAGGAGGTGTCTCCACGGGACGCTCAGACCACTGGGAACTCCACCAGGCATGACCCCAGGGATAGTATGATAAATTGCACCACGCATCAACCTCACGTACTTCACCGATCACTCCACCCCATATCCATTCGCAGATCAAACGGTGGCCTTCATCTGAATTACCCTGATTCCCCATTTGAGTTACGACCTTAGATTGGATGGAGGTATTTGCCAGCAAACGCGCTTCATATACGTTATGTGTCAGCGGCTTTTCACAGTATACGTGTTTACCAGCTGCCATAGCTGCCATGGCAATCACAGCGTGTGTGTGATCGGGTGTCGCAATCATAACTGCGTCTATGTCTTTTTGTTTATCAAGCATTTCCCTGTAATCGCTGTAGAACCTTGCGTTGGGGTATTTCGCGATCGTTTGCGCCACATAATTTGGATCCACATCGCAGAGAGCCACGATATTCTCTGTATCGAGACGATTCAGATTGCGACTTCCCATGTAGCCAATTCCTATTCCGGCAATATTTAATTTATCACTTGGCGGAATGTAACCAGGCCCGCCTAAAACATGCCGTGGAATAATGGAAAAGGACCCGGTTATACCGGCTAGTAAAGCGGATTTTTTTATAAAGTTACGACGGTCAACCTGCTTGCTGATTAAAGTCTGGTTCAATATTTTCATAGATTTAGATTTTTTGGGCTGGTACTAAAAGTAATAATTATTTATTAATTCTTGCGAGAAAAGGAATAGACTTTCTATTGATATTTCCGCTTCAGTTTCGCAACAAAAAGGGATTATATCATTTGCTCTATGTTCCACACAAATGCCCGTACACCAACATTCTCATTTAATTCATTCAGTTTTTTAATGTCCTTAAGGAGGGATTCTACCTGATCTTCCGGTATGACGGTCATTGCGGCTGAGTTCATCTCCGGCCAGGTATGGGTGCCCATTCTGGGCTCTCCTGTATTAGTCCCCCTTCCTCTAACTTCACTCCACCAGGTAAAGCCCCTGATCTGCAGGTTGTCAAAAATGAACTCTACACGCTCTGTATGTGTCTGGTTGAAAATGATCATTACGGCTTTCATTTATCTGATATTATTGATGATTTAAAAAGGTAAATTTATTTCTTATGTTTTTGATCTTTTCCCTCTCTCCTTTACGGGAGAAGATACCATAAACGACCGGAACTATGACCAGTGTTACAGCTGTAGAGAATATCAGCCCTCCGATAAGACTTATTCCCATAGGGCTCCATATCTCTGATCCCTCCCCACGGCTGAGTGCCAGCGGAAGCATGGCCAGGATAGTTGTCATAGCTGTCATGAGAACGGGTCTTAAACGCATCCTCCCTGAGATAGCTATAGCTTCGTTCAGGTTTACTCCCCTGTCGCGCATGAGATTTATATAATCTACCAGTACGATACCATTCTTCACCACAATACCAATCAGCAGGACTGCTCCCAGAGCTGCAATTACGCTCAGTGTTGTATTCGTGAGGAAAAGTGCAAGGATAACTCCCGTGAAAGAAAAGGGAATGGAAAACATGATCACAAAGGGCATCACAAAAGATTCGAATTGTGAAGCCATAACGAGAAACACCAGTATTAAACTGATCACAAGAAGAAGCCCCAGGTCCATAAATGATTCAACCTGATCCTCATAAGCTCCCCCGACAGTTACCATTACACCCTGCGGTATTTCCACAGAATTAACAACTTTTCTTATTTCACCTGCAAGATCTCCTAGTGATATCCCTGATGGCACGGCTGAAACAGTAACTTTCCTTTCCCTTCTTTTACGCTCAATGTTTGGGGGACTCCAATACTCTTTTACTTCACCCAGTTCACTGAGTTTAATCCTTTGACCCATAGGAGTATTTATAGTTATTGCCTCGAGGTCGGTTATGGAACTCCTGTATTTTTCCTTATATCTCACAATGATGTCATATTCTTCTCCTTCCTCCCTGAAGATAGAGGCAGTAAGCCCATCCACCCTGTTTCGTATGGCTGTTGAGACCATTGCTGTATTCAGACCATTGGCAGCAAGCTTTTCCCTGTCCAGAACTATCTGGAGTTCGGGCCTCTCATTCTTCCGGCTTATCTTAACATCTTCCGCACCCCGGATGCTGTCAATATTTGTTTTAATTACTTGCGCCAGTTTACTGGTTACATTAAAATCATAACCATAAATTTCCACATCTACCGTATTCTCCCCAAATCCTCCTCCCGATGTTGATACTGAGAATTCCACAATTTCAGGGATCAGTTCCAGCTGTCTTCTCATGTCACCGGCAATGTCCCATACTGATCTTTCACGTTCTGAAACAGGTTTCAGGCGCATCATAATATTGATCATATTGGAACCCTGCTGAGTGAAAAGGGATAACATACCTCCGGCATCATCAGATCCTGATGAGGCTGCCATTATCAGAACTTCAGGATACCGCTCTTTGATTATTGCTTCGATTTTCTCCGTTACTTTTAATGTTTCTTCCACCCGCAAACCTGTTGTAAGTTCTACAGTTGCAGCTATCCTGCTTTCATCTGCTTCGGGCATGAAATCGGTGCTTACGAATCTGAGCAGTAACAAAGAGCCTGCAAAAACAGCCAAAGCAGTAAATAATATCTTTCTTTTGTTCCTGAGAGCAAAGCGAAGTGTTTTTTCATAGAAGCCTTCAATACGAGTCAACATGGGTTCAATTAATCTTGCATGACTTAAGCGACCAGGCAATTTATTTCTATTTCTATTATTATTAAGGCCGAATAACCTGGATGATAACATTGGGGTAAGAGATATAGCAGCAACAGTGGAAGTGACAACCGTTATAGTCACAATCCATCCCAGTTGTTTGAACAAAACACCTGTCATTCCCGATACCAGGGTAAGGGGAAAGAAAACTGCAACTATTACAAGTGTGGTTACAATAACTGCAAGCCAGACTTCATTGGTGGCATATATGGCTGCTTCCCTGGGGCTGCTTCCGCGTTCAATATGCCTTGAAATATTTTCCAATACAACAATGGCATCATCAACAACCATTCCCAGAGCAATAGAAAGAGATGCCAGAGAAATCACATTAATTGAACCTCCTGTAAAATAAAGATAAATGAACGATACTATCAGGGAGATTGGGATAGTAAGCACAACTATAAAAGTAGCCCGCCATTTTCCCAGAAAAAACAGCACAACGAGAATAACGAAAAAGAGAGCCCATAACAGAGTTTTTGAGAGATTTGAAATGGAATCATTGATGAATACGGAAGTGTCCATTACTTCTCTTATCTGTATATCAGGAGGGAGGTCTTTCTCCAAACCGGTAATGACTTTTCTTACCTCCCTGGCTATCTTTACTGTGTTTGCTCCCGACTGTTTCATGACGAACATACGCAAACCCTTTTCTCCGCTTATTCTTTCTTTAAAGGAAACATCTTTTAATGTATCGCGCACTATTGCCACATCCCTTAGTAATATGGAACGTCCCTTAAAGTGCCCGAGTACCAGATTCATTAACTCAGAACTTTCCTCCAGTTCCCCCTCAATACGTAACTGGTAATCCATCATGCCCATTTTGATATTTCCTGAAGGCTTATTCATGTTCTCTGCAGCAACAATGTTCCCTATCTGTTCCAGACTGATGTTGTATGCATCAAGTTTTACCGGATCGGCTTCTACATATATTCTCCGCTGAGGCGAACCTATCATACCTACCGATCCAATTCCCTCAATACGGTTAAGCGGATTGATAATCTTCTCTTCCAATATCTTTGCAAGTCCCTGATAACTTTCTTCTGCTGTTACAGCATAAAATATGATCGGGATCATACTCATGTTGAACTTAAAGATAGCGGGACGGTCAACTCCTTCCGGCAAATAATTATAAATGCGGTCAATGGCATCCCTCACATCATTTGTTGCTTCATTCAGGTCAGATTCCCATTCAAATTCGAGACTTATAACTGAAAGGTTATCACTGGATACTGATGTAAGTTGTTTAAGGTTATCCACTGTGTTAAAAGCATCTTCCAGCCTCCGGCTGACATTTACCTCAATATCACTTGCATTGGCTCCCGGATATGTTGTCATTACTGAAATGAAAGGAGGTTCCATCTCCGGATAGAGATCTATAGGTATATAGATCAATGAATATATCCCCATAACAATAACGGCGGTGAAAACCATAAGGGTGGTGATGGGGTTGTTAACAGCGCTTTTATATATGCTCATCTTTGTAAATTATATTTTAATGAAAAAATCTGCATAAAAATTCAGACTATTGGCTAATGGAGACTTCCATCCCGTCAAGCAATCTTGACTGGCCTGCTATTATCAATTTATCCCCTGCCTTTATATCATCGGTAATTATTTCCACCATATCGTCATAGCGTTCACCCAGTTCAACAATAACTCTTTGTGCTTTCCCATTTTTTTCCAGGAAAACAAATCGTTCGTTTGAACCCTGGAGTTTAAGAACTGCAATTGCAGGTAAAACTAACGCTTTGATCTTTTCCAGTTCAATAGTGGCACGGGTGAACATTCCGGGTCTTAGTCGTTCATCTTTATTCCCGACTTCCAGTTCAATGGTAAAAGTCCGGGTAGCCGGATCTACAGTGGGGTAGATGTGGATGATTTTTCCCTTGAAAGATTCTTCCGGATATACATCGCTGTTCAGATAAACCGGCATACCTGTTTTGATATTCGGGTAATAAGTTTCCGTGACGTTTATCAATGCTTTAAGCTGATTTGTCTGAACCAGGGAAAGGATAGCAGCTTTCCCAAAAGGGGTGTTGGGGGCACCGGAAAACATCTCCCCATCTTCAAAATATTTGCCTGAAACTTTCCCGCTGAAAGGAGCTGTTAAACGGGTATTTTCCCGTAGAAACTGCACACTTGAACGCAAAACGTCGTACTGGGTTTTCATCTGATCAAACTGCTGCTGTGAAATGCTTCCGGCCTTTCGAAGAGTATCCAGCCTCCTGTAATCGGTCTCCAGATTATTCAATTGTACTATCGCTTGCTGCAGTTGCGTCTTATCCATTTCCACGAGCAATTGCCCTTCTCTTACAGTGTAACCGGTTTCCACATGAATTTTTTCTATCCTGCCTGGTGAAGCGGATGCGAGGTGTACCTCCCTGAAGGCCTGTAGATTAGCAGGGTAAGTTATACTACGGGATATTGTCCTGTAATCGATATTCATTATTTTGACCACTTCCGTTCTGTTGTCTGCTTCTTGTGTGCTGACAGAAGGAGATGCTTTATCAGTAGAAGAGGAACATCCTGAAGTTGCAAAACCTGCAGCCAAAATAATAAATACTGTATTTAATGCATTCATGGTTCTCATTTTAGTTAAATATTTAAAGGTTACTTAAAAATTTATCCATTTCAATATGTGCATTCAGTAATTGTATCACTGCAGAAATATAATTGTTTTCCGCCTGAAGGTAATTACTGCTGGCTGTTGTCAGATCAAGGCTGGAAACAATGCCTTGCTGGTATTTTAGCTTAATGTTATCATAAACCCTATGTGCTACCTCAATATTTATCCGTTGACTTTCATATTGTTCGAGGGAGTTGTTAAGGTTGTAACGAAGTTGTTTTTCCTGAATCAGAAGTTGTTCAGAAGTCAGGGATTCTTGATTTTCCGCCACTTTTAATTTTATTTTAGCCTGGTTCACCCTTGCTTGTTTCAATCCGCTGGCGAAAATAGGTATGCTAACATTTAATCCAATTACATGCTTTGGAGCAAAGTCGAGTTCAGGTTTCTTTATTTTCTCGGTATAATTGTAGAAACCCGTTATCGTTGGAAGATATCCGGCTCTTTCCATACTTACCTGTTTTTCAGCAATACTGGTTTGTATTTGTAAAAGCTGAAAATCGAGATTATTGTTTACTTCAAAAGGATTAATAAGACTTGCTGTAAAATCGGTATGTTTAACAATGGTTTCCAAATCATCCGTCAGGGATATATCCGTTTCAGCATCAAGTCCCATCTGAAGACGAAGCATGTTCACCGATAATTCCAGCTGTCTTTCAGATGCTTTAAGTGCATTCTCCAGCATATTTGCCTGAACCGACAACTGGTCATAATCGAGTTCTTCAGCTATACCCACTTGTACCATGGCTCTGGTTTTTTCGAGCATATCCCGCATATTTTTATGGTTCGCTTCCATAATGGAACAGGATCTTTCAGATATCAGTCCGAGATAGTAGGCCTGGCTTACCTGGGCCTTGATTTCCAGTTCAGTTTTATCCCTGCTTTTTTCAGTAACTTCCCTGAAGAGCTTAGCTGTTTGAATGCCTACAATATAGCTTCCGCTAAAGATAAGCTGACCTACCGACATGGTCAGGTTGCTCGTGGGGTTAAAAGTAAATGTCATGCCCCCGAGTGAAGCTGTAGAGTTAAAGAAGTTGTTATAATCTACTGCAGCATCGACCTTTGGGAGTCCCTGAGCTATGGTTTCCCTGAGTTTCTCTTCCGCCTCATCAACACTGAGTCCGGCATTAATCAGGTTCTTGTTATGAACCACTGCATAATGCCTGGCACTGTCGAGACTCAGATACATTTTCTTTTGGGCTTTCATGGGTGAGCACTGCAGAAGAAGCATCGTAAAATAAAACAAGCTAAATCTGATGAAAAATTTTATCATATCGATTGAAATTACTGGGTTAATATTTTTTTCTTATTCCTACTTTTTTCTGCCACAAAAAAGCAGGCAACCTGCCCGCCGTTTCTGCCTCCAGCGCATGGCAGGCGGGAAAGTCACCACGGATTCCAACAATTTTATTCCTACTTTTTTCTGCCACAAAAAAG
>CAZGKF010000078.1:0-8677 GCA_964526475.1 uncultured Bacteroidaceae bacterium | reverse complement strand
GAAGGCAATCTCAACATCTAAATAATCAGATAATTGCGTATAATAAATTCCTTAAGTTAACGCCTATGGCATGAGGGGTTCAACAGATCATAAGTGATTTCTTATTTAGAATATGTATAAATAAGGGGGGGGGTATTTACATTTTTCCATTTTTCCGGGTAAGATTTTCCTGTTTTTTGGAATTAAGAATCAGAAAAGATTCTGATTATGCTTACTCCCAGAGAATTCGAAGTGCTCGTTCTTATATCAGACGGGTTTACAATAACTGAGATATCAAATAAACTGCATATCTCCGGGACTACTGTCATTACACACAGAAAAAATATACAGGAAAAACTTGGTGCAAAGAATGCCTGCGAGATTGTTTGCATCGCCTTCAGAAAATGTATTCTTAAATAATTATTGCTTGCCGTTTGAAAAATATTGCAAGCCAATGTATCTGTTGGATATTTCGTTAACTGCTTTACATTCAATATTTTGTTCCTCTGAAAGTACACTTTGGGTATCAGATACCTGTATAAATAAAGCATCACCCATCTTCAGACAAATCCCCTCGAAAGCCCTATGAATAAAGGATTGCTGTAAATAATTCCATTTATGGAGGGCGTACGTGTAAAAATAGTTGAAATATCCTAAAAAATGAGGATTGACTTGCATTATTAATTGGATAAACTATGCACAAATAAATCTTTGCGTCATCAGTATTAAATCTAAATCAAAAAATCATGAAAGTAATTTTTACACTAATTTTTTTGTCAGTCCTGTTTTCAGGTATTGTGTACAGTCAGAATCAAATCTACACCGGGGAGATGGTGTTGGAGAAGATAGAACTTCTGAACAGTCTTAATGCTGCAAACAAAGTTTCTGAAGATACACAAATCAAAGAAGCCTTGCCTTTAGCAGGTCATTCTCCTGCCGATTCCCTTAATCTGTCATATCGGGAGTACAGGGTAATAACAAATTATATACGACTGGAACCGGAAAAAGTAAAACAGGTTTTCCCGGAAGCTGTCACAACTTCAGAAGAGGGAGTATATGAGGTAGATTATTTCTCATTAATACCAATACTGCTTGAAGCTATAGGAAGACAACAAGCCTTGATCAATCAGCTAAATGAAAAGATTAATAAACAGGATTGATTAAAACTAAAGCAAAGAGGTAATTGAAAGTTGCTCCATTATAGTTTTTAAATGAACTAATTATTCATGTGGATTCATTTTTTGAGAGAAATTATTGATTAATATATGTACTAAAATAAAACTCTAAAAACCAATGATATGAAAATAAAATCTTACCTAATAGTATCTTTTATTATATTAGGGCTTACAGTTGGAAAACTTCACGGCCAGAATACCAACTACGGAACCGGTGCAGGTAAATCAGGAAGCAGAAATACCTCCATTGGGTACTATGCCGGAGATAATGTAACCGGTTATGATAACAGTTTCCAAGGACATAATGCCGGGAAAACTAACACATCCGGGTATTACAATGTATTTAACGGCTCTTATGCAGGGAATGCCAATACAACAGGTTATTACAATACATTTCTTGGGTACAGGGTTGGGGTTTCCAATAACTATGGTGGCTCAAATACTTTTATTGGGAGTAAAGCTGGCACATACAATACTTCTGGCTCAAATAATGTGTTTATTGGAACGCATACAGGGCTTTCAAATGTAACCGGGGGAAACAATGTTTATCTTGGATACCATTCCGGTTCCAGTTCAACGGGATCAAATAATATCTTTTTAGGGTATATGTCAGGCCAGAATGAAACCGGATCGAATAAACTATATATTGAAAATTCATCTGTCTCAACTCCACTTATCTACGGTGAATTCGACAATGATATGGTTGCCGTACACGGGCGTTTGGGTATTGGAGCAAAACCAATTAATAATGCCATGTTACGGTTATACAAATCCAGTATACCGACTTTTGACATCGCGAGTGATTCTGCCAGGCTTGAGGTTGGTATTTCAACTTGTACCGATTGTTTAGCACTCGACTCTAAGCCCGGGGATGCAGTTTTTAATGCTTTTGGGCAAAGTGAAAATATTTTATTAAGCATACCAAGCAGTGATAATGATGGTGGCAAATATATTGGGTTCACAGATGCACACAATGGTTTGTGGATGAAAATACTCAACGACCGTAAAGTGCGAATTGATGGGGTGCTTTATGCACGGGAGGTTCAGATAAAGACTGATGTATGGAGTGATTATGTTTTTGATTCTGACTATGAACTCATGACATTAAAAGATGTGGAAAGCTTTATCAGTAAGAATAAACATTTGCCTGATGTTCCACCAGCCTGTCAGGTAATTGAAGAGGGAATTGATGTTGGTCAGATGAATGTTATTCTTCTTAAAAAGGTGGAAGAATTAACACTATATCTAATTGAGATGGAAAGACGCATGTCTCAAATGGAAAAAGAAAACTCTTTGATCAGGGGAAATCAGTCGGTTGATTTCAGTAAATGACATATCCATTGTGAGTAATGTAATATTTAAATAATCCGAAAATGAAATTTATAACCTTTATTCTTATTTACGCCGGCATATTCCTATTCAATGTTAATGGGCAGGTTATCATTGGTCCTGATGAAGTGGATGTTGATTCGGCAGCTGTCTATTATCATACATTGGGACCGGGTTCCCCAGGAGTGGGAAGATATTATTGGGTAGTTGATACAGAAAATATTATTGACGAGGATGAGGAACAGATAGAACTTATTTGGAACACTGCAGGATTTTTCAAGGTACAGTTATGGTATGAGCTTTTTAATCCTCAGCAGGATTCTTTGATGGAGGAAAAACCTGTTGTTGCGGGTAGTCCTGCAATGTTTGAATATACTTATGACCCGTCAGGCAATAGAATCGGACGGGATATTATCTATTATCAAAGTCAGGGAGGGAAGAAAAGTTCAAAAATATCAGAACCGAAGGTGCATAAAATGGAAGAAGACGGATTAAAAGTTTATCCTAATCCGGTGGAAGAAGTATTATATGTGGAATTCCCTCCTCATGACGGAATAATGCAGGGAGGAGAAATATGTTTGTTTGACAGTATGGGCAGGAAGATACTTCATAAAAAGACCGATGCGAATATTAATACTCTTGATTTTTCAGGATTAAAGAGCGGCTACTATATTCTGAAAATATTTTATAACGGAAAGTGGAAGGAATGGAGAGTTATAAAGAGTTAAATTATTTATTATCAGTATTATCATACCTAAAGCTAATGTTCATATATTTTTTTTCTTAAACCTGATGATATCCTTACTATGAATTCAAAATACATTATTTTTCTATATCTGTTTTGTTTTACCAGTTTATTTATTGTGAACTCACAAGTTTTTGTTCAGGATTACTTTGAGTTAGACAGCACAACCACTGGAAACTATACATTCGAAGCCAGTGACAGCATTATTCTAAAAACCGGTTTTAGCTACACATCTTCAGAGGGCAATAGCTTTCAGGGCAGATTAACATCAAGTGGCGTTTATATTACTAATATCGAATATATACCCAGACCTGATACAGACCGTGAATTGAACAAATCCATTCCTGTTGGCACTCTTCCCGGTGTTTTGGATGTATCAGCATCAGGAGCAGTAAATTATTCTATTCCCATAGAATTGCCTCCAGGTATTGCAGATTTAACTCCCAACTTATCAATTACCTACAACAGTAATTCCGGGACTGGTTTATTAGGCAGAGGTTGGAATCTGAATGGGATTTCTTCCATATCTAGGGTGAAGAAAGATATTATTCATGACCAGGAAGCAGGGAGCATAACTTTAGGGCAGGATGATAAATTTGCCCTGGACGGAAACAGGCTGATTTCAGTTAGTGGCATATATGGAGCGGATGGTACTGAGTATAGAACTGAATTTGAGGATTTTTCCAGAATTACTTCCTATGGAACAGCAGGTTCAGGGCCATCTTCATTTATTATTGAAACCAAAGAAGGGATAACTCTGGAATATGGAAATACAGGTAATTCAAGAATGGAGGCAAATGGGCGGGAGGATGTATTGTTCTGGTTCCTGAATAAAGTGGAAGATAATTATGGTAATTACATGGAGTTTAAATATTATGAAAGTAACAATACAGGGGAATTCCTTCCAACAGAGATTAATTATACCGGAAATCAGACAGAGGGATTTTATCCAAATAATAGTATAAGATTCAGGTATAAGAAAAAGAGTGATAAAAATACCTCCCATATTGCAGGTAGCCTGATGCAGGATAAGGTCTTGCTGGAAAAAATTATAGTTGAACATAAAAGTGAACTCATTCGTGAATATGAGTTCAAATATTCCTGCAACAATGAATCTCAGTTATCTGAATTAACCCAGTATGGTGAAAACAGAGCCCATTATAACTCCACCATTATTGAGTGGGGCGAGTATGAGGACAATTATTCCAATACCTGGGCACCTTCTTTAACTATGGATCACATTGGGGATTTTAATGGGGATGGGTATAAAGATTTCATTCATATTTCAGAGGATAGCTTGGGAGTAGTTTATATTAACAGTGGTAATGGAACAAGCTTTACTCCTACTGATACAATAATTAACGCAATTTTTCACATTGGAGATATGAACGGAGACATGTATGATGATATAATTGTTGAAAACCCCAATTTATTAGACAAATATTTTATTCCGTATTTGTCAAATGGCACGCATTTCACAGCGCATACCGATACTATTTATTGCGCAACTTACCTATTTAAATTTCATCTGGCTGATTTCAACGGAGATGGTAAATGCGAGGGAATATTAAGGTATGGGAATAATTATGATGTAATTAATTTCACATCAGAGCCAAATTTCGGGTTTACTGTTGACACTTACTATTTAGAAGCCTATGAAGATGAAATATCTTTTTCAAAATCTCCCGAGGCTTTTATCCTGGATATAAATGGTGATCAGAAAGCCGACATTATGTTCCTGGGAAAAAATAAAAAAGCACATTTTTATGAATTGATCGATAATCAATTATCACATATTTTCACTCAAATTGTTTTTAATAGGGAAGGATTTTATTTTGGGGATTACAATGGAGATGGAAAAACAGATTTTGCTTTCACCTTGCCTTGTTTATCAGGCCCGTGTAATTATTGGAGTATGTATTACTCTACTGGTGACAGCCTTGATCTGAAGTCATTTACCACAGGAAATCTTTCGACTGATGACAATCTTATTTATACTGGTGATGTAAATGGAGATGGTAAATCAGATCTTATATTTGTCGGTTACGGGGAATATGGAGGAAGTGAACTTGGATTATATGTTGCTTACAGCACAACAGATTCATTTGAAGTGAAATCCTATCCTGCATATGTGTCATCGCCTGTGTCACATGCAGGCGATTTTAATGGTGACGGGATGATAGAAATATATAATTCCAACTATTTTCACAGTTTCTTCAACAATCGATATCATTGCCTTGTGCAATCCATCACAAACGGATTAAATCAAAAACTGAAATTTTCTTACAAACCTCTGACTGACCCAGCAATATATACGAAAGGTTCCGGTGCTGAATATCCGCTGGCCGATTTTAAAGGGCCACTGTATGTTTTGTCCTCGCTCGAAACCGATAATGGGATTGGTGGAGTAAGAGAAATATCTTATAACTACTCAGGAGCAAAGTTCCATCAGCAAGGAAGGGGGTTACTTGGATTTACTTCCGTAAAATCTTCAAATATTTCTGATGGATTGACAACAACAAAAGTTTTTGAGCATGATACTGTTTATCATATTCCAAGACTTGAAAAGTTTCTTATTAGCACATCAAATGACACGGCTTATATGGAAACATATACGAATTCGGTCATAAATAATGGAAACGGAAGAATTTTTCCTTATGTAAGCGAAGTAGAGAAGAATTATGTTTTACAGGACATTGTTATCAGTGAAAATTTTGAATACGACACAACAGGTAATCCTTTGAAAATAATAACCGATTACAACGGAACAGCATCCGATACGGTACTGAACTCGTATATAGCAAAGGGAGCCTGGTGTCCGTCAAAACTACATGAAACTACTGTAAAGAAATACAGGGTCGGTGAGGATCCCTATGTACTTTCATCTATAATTAATTACAATGATTATGGGCAACCGGATACCAGCATAAATGATCCGGATGCACTCTACCCGGTAACAACAGTATTTGAATATGATAATCCCTTTGGTTTAATTACTAAGGTAAACCGTACTGCTGAAGGTATGGATCCCAGATATGAAGAATTTGAATATGATACCGACGGAATTTTTATCACAAAAACAAGCAATACATTGGGACATTACGTGGAGACAAATTACCATGGTGCTTATGGAAACCTGCTTTCTTCCGCCGATGTGAATGGACTGGTTACCAGTTACCAGTACGACGAATTCGGGAAATTAACCCAAACCACACTTCCGGACGGTAATCAGATCATTCAAACGATAAGCTGGACGGAGGCGGGTGATCCTGAAAACGGGATTTATTCTCTGTTGACGGAAAGGGACGGGGTACCTGCTCAAAGGATTATAGCAGATAATCTTGGCAGAAGTATCCGGGAGGAAAGAACCGGATTTGACGGTACAAAGATTTACACCGATGTAGTATATAAACCTGATGGTAAAGTGGATAAGGTATCAGCTCCTTACTTTGCACAGGAGCAACCGGATTGGACAGAGTACTCCTATGATACATTTGGCAGGGAAACCGGAATATCATCTGCTTCGGGAAATATAAGCATCAGCTATAATGGGAGGTCATTTACCACTACAAATACCTCAGCTTCGCCCAACCAGTCGGTTACAAAAACTATCGATCCGACAGGGATGCTGCTTTCTGTTACTGATGCAGGAGGTTCTGTAAGCTATAGCTACTACAGTTCAGGTCTTCCAAAAACCGTGACTTCACCCGGTGGACTGGTTACCTCCCTGGAGTTCGATAACCAGGGTAACCGGACAAAAATTAGCGAACCAAATGCCGGAATCTATACTTTTGAATACAATCCCTTCGGTGAAATGGTATTGCAAAATGCTAACGATTCCATAACAGAGCTTACATACGATGAACTGGGCAGGGTGCTTACCCTTGCCGAACCGGAAGGAACAACCACTTTTACATACGATACAAAAGACAATGGCTTGGGAAGGCTTTCAGGGATAAGCTCCCCGGGAGGAGTAATGGTGGACTTCACGTATGATTCCCTTAGCAGGCTTGCTACAAAAACAGAAAGCACCGACAGCCTTGACTTTACAGAAGCACTCGTGTATGACAGGTATGGCAGAGACTCTCTGTTGATCTATCCTTCAGGATTTTCCATAAAATATATTTACAATAATAATTCGTATCTTAGTCAGATAAAAAGAACATCCGACAACTTTCTTATCTGGCAGGCCAACTCTATGAATGCAAGAGATCAGATAACAGGTTCTACATACGGCAACAGCCTGGTGAGCCAGTTCAGTTACAACCACGGGTATGTAACAGGTATTCAGACCGATACGCTTCAGCATTTGCAGTATGATTGGGATTTGGGCACCGGGAACCTTTCCTGGCGCAAGGATGCTTTAAGAGATATGACTGAGACTTTCACCTACGATAACCTGAACCGCTTAACAGGAATCTCCTTTGGTGACAATCCACAAAGTTTTACCTACCAGCCCAACGGGAATATTTCAACCAGTACCACAGCGGGGAGTTACACCTACAGCCAGGATAAGCCCCATGCCGTAACAAGGATAACCAACCTTGAAGGTGTTGCGGATACTACAGCCCAGGAGTTGGAATACACCTCCTTTAACAAGGTGAAGAAGATCATCCAGGGTGCAAAAGAGCTGGATATTTATTACGGGGCAGGCAGGCAGAGGATAAAAACGGAATACCAGGATACCACACATCAGCTCACGAAGTATTTTGCCCATGGCAATTACGAACGGGAGTTGGGGGATGAGAACCGGGAATTGCATTATATTTTTTCAGCCACGGGAGTAGTTGCCATCATGCAAAGGGAGAACAGTGTGGACTCCTTGTTTTATGTACACCCGGATCATTTAGGTTCGCTGGTATTGATAACGGATGAAAACGGCGATGCGTATGAAGAAAAGAGTTTTAACGCGTTCGGGAGGATGAGGAATCCCGAAGACTGGGGGGATATAATCTTAACCGGAAATTACCGGTTTGACAGAGGATTTACGGGACATGAGCATCTTGAAGCATTTGGACTCATTAACATGAACGGCCGCATGTATGACTCGCATACGGCAAGGTTCTTAAGTCCTGATCTGTTTGTTCAGGATCCGTCTTTTACGCAGAGTTTTAACAGGTATAGTTACTGTGTGAATAATCCGTTGAAGTTTGTTGATCCGGGTGGGTATAGTGAAAATGGCGTATGGGATGGAGATGGTCCACCCAGGTGGATGAAGCGACTACTTGCACAACACAGGCATTCAGATGGGCCTGGATTCTGGTGGGAGGATTTTTCGGCATTTAAAGAAGCTGTAGCAGGAGGTTATGCTGGATCATTTAAAGAGTTTAGTAACTCTTCTGCTTACACGATTGATCCTTCTCTATATGGTGCTTTGCTTGATGCATGCCAGAAATTCAGAGTTACAATAGAAACAATGTATGGGCAAGATTGGTTTGTATCTAATGAC
>CAZGKF010000077.1:0-8738 GCA_964526475.1 uncultured Bacteroidaceae bacterium | reverse complement strand
TGAAAACTATCCCCTCCAGTCTGCTTAACCAACCGTTATAAGAAAATATGAAAAACAAGACTCCGGCAATCATCATCACGGGCCAGTCAATAATTACCGAACTCCGTTTCACATTAATAGGGACGAATATTGCTGCAAGTGCAAGAACCAGTGCTATATTGGAAATATTTGAACCTATAACATTCCCCAATGAAATTTCCGGATGCCCTTTAATAGCAGCCTGTAAACTGACTATAAGCTCAGGAGCAGAAGTACCGAAAGCAACGATTGTTAATCCAATGAAAAGTTTGGAAACTTTAAAATACTGTGCAAGGGAAACACTCCCTTTAACGAGATAATTACCGCTTCCCAGGAGAATTGTGAACCCTAAAAGAGAATAAAGGTATTCCATGCCGAAAACAGGGTTATGGACATTTGGTTAAACAGGAGGGATTAGTCGCCTTCAATATTGTCTTTAATATTATTAATAGTTTCCCGGGCATCATTCTCAATATCCTTTTTAACATCCTTTATATCGCTTAAAATTTCATTGGAGCTTTCCTGCAGTTCATTTTTAATCTCATCAGAAGCCTTTTTAAATTCACTAAGACCTTTTCCCAATCCTTTAGCAACATCAGGGATTCCCTTTGAGCCGAAAAGTAAAAGGACCAATATAAAAACTATTATCAGTTCCTGTCCGCTAATAAATAAAAAACTTCCCCACATAGGATATTTTTTTACAAAGATAGACGAAAATATTTTTCTTGATTAGAAATCTCAACAAATAAATCAGCCCGAAAATAAAAGTTTTTCAGCAACTATTTTTCCCGGGCTGATTTAATAAAATTATCCTGCATTACTTGACATCCTTCTCTGCCGGCCTTCTCTTAAGTGTCTCATAAACCAGCGGAGAAGCTATGAAAAGAGAAGAATATGTACCAACAATAATTCCAATCAGTAAGGAGAAAGTAAAACCTCTGATAACTTCACCACCAAAAAGGAAGAGGATAAGTATAACCAGAAATGTAGTAAAAGAGGTACTGAATGTGCGACTCAAGGTACTATTAAGTGCACCGTTAATTGTTTCATAATCGCTTCTTTTTCTGAAAAGTTTTCTAAATTCCCTTACCCGGTCAAAAACTACCACGGTATCATTAATAGAATAACCCACAACTGTAAGAATAGCAGCAATAAAAGCCTGGTCTATCTCCAGTGAAAACGGAACAATTCCCCACAAAAGTGAAAACAGACCCAAAACAATCAGGGCATCATGAATAAGAGCCGCAACAGCGCCAAAACCAAATTGCCATGTTTTGAATCTGATAATTATATACAGGAACATCACAATAAGTGCCAGTGAAATGGCTAAGATGGCCTGACGTTTAATATCATCTGCAATTGTTGGACCCACTTTATGGGAACTCCTGATATATTCATCTGATTCGATAAAATAATCCAGACTAACATCTTTCCCCAGGTATTGCTGCAGTCCGTTAAACATTTTTGCCTTAATCAAAGAATCAACATCCGGAGAATCATCATCTATAAGATATTTTGTGGTAACCCTTACCCTGTTCTTATCACCAAATGTGATTACTGTAGGCATCTCTCCAAACTCCGCTGTTAAGGCTTCTCTGACAGATGCTGTTGGCATTTCCTCCTTAAACTCTAAAACGAAATTTCTTCCTCCCGTAAAATCCACTCCCTGATTTAACCCCTTGGTCAGCAATGAGAAAACCGAAACTACAATTATAGCTGCAGAGATGATATACATGGGTTTTCTTACCTTGATAAAATTAAAATTCACATTTTTAAATGCATTTTCTGTTAATTTGGTAGAGAACCTGATCTCTTTATTCTTTCCGAGTAATGCCTCATAAACCAGGCGGGTAATAAAAATTGCAGAAAGTAATGAAGTAATGATACCTATTACCAGGGTGGTTGCAAAACCTTTTATCGGACCTGTTCCGAAGAAATACAATATGAAGCCTGTAAGAAGTGTGGTAAGGTTTGCATCTATAATTGCAGAATATGCATTTTTATATCCATCGGAGATTGCTAATTTTATCCCCTTCCCGGCAGCAAGTTCTTCACGTATTCGCTCATAGATAAGAACATTGGCATCAACTGACATCCCGATAGTAAGTACTATACCAGCAATTCCAGGTAAAGTCAGCACTGCCTGCAAAGAGGCAAGTACCCCGATAAGAAAAAACATATTGGCCATCAGTGCAAGGTCAGCAATAAGTCCGGCTCTGCGGCTATAATAGAAAACCATGTAAAGCAAAACAATGACAAAGGAAAGTAGAAATGACTTAAAACCTGAATTAATAGAAGACTGTCCCAGAGAAGGTCCAATAACCTCACTTGATTCGATCCTTGCTTTTGCCGGCATTTTACCGGACTTAAGAACATTTGCAAGGTCAATAGCTTCCTGTTGTGTAAAATTTCCCGATATCGTTGAACCTCCTCCTTTTATTTCATCATTGACAACCGGTGCGGAAACAACATAATCATCAAGCAGAATGGCAATACATTTTCCAATATTTTCACGTGTAAGATTCGCCCATCTTTTGGCTCCTTCACTGTTCATGGTCATATAAACTTCGGCCTCGCTCTTTAATTGCCCAAAAGTCTGCCTGGCATCAGTTACAAACCTTCCACTAAGCGATGCTCCTCTTTCCCTGCTGGCTTTTAATGCATGTAACTGAATATAAGTCTCATTTCCTTTCATTGGCTTACTGCTCCAATAAAATTCAAGATCAGCGGGAAAAAGAGCTCTTATCTGCGGTCTTGACAGCATTCCATTGACCGTGGCTGTATCTCGCACAGCGGCTATACCCACAACTGAACCTTGCACAGGCTGCTGGCTCTCATCTATGTAAGGAATAAGAACTGCATACAGTGGATTCTCACGTTCCATAACTTGTTCCTCGATGTCCAGACTTGTTGTATCCGTTTCATCAAATAAACTCAATTCCTCAATGCTGTCGCTGTCATCGTCAAATATCGATGAAGGTTGTGAAAGAACCGGCTCTTCATCCCGGGATACAGAGTCAGGAGTAAATATTTGAGAATCTTCTGAAGAATAAATATCCCGTAAAAGATTATTTGCCTGATCAATATACGGCAAAACATCAGCGTTCTCATATGTTGTCCAGAATTCAAGATTAGCAGTTCCTGTAAGAAGTTTGGTAACCCTTTCAGGATCTTTTACTCCCGGCAATTCAACAAGTATCCTGCCCTGTCTTTCAAGTCTTTGGATATTAGGTTGAACAACACCAAATCTATCTATTCTGTTACGTAAGACATTAAATGAGTTGGATATTGCTCCTTCCGCTTCCTCACGTAAATAATCAATTACCTCTGCATTTGTTGTATTCAGATCAATAATTCCGCGCGTTTCAGGGGTCATGAAAAATTGAGCAAGTTTACCTCCAGGGTTATCCGCTTCATAAGCCTGGGCAAAAAGAACCACAAAATCTTCCTGCCTTCCAACTCTCATTTCTCTGGCTTTCTGAAGAGTTTTTGTGTACACCGGGTCATTAAGATAATGTGATGCAACAAGAGATTTTATTACATCTTCCACTGAAATCTCAAGAATTACATTCATCCCCCCTTTCAGATCCAGCCCAAGATTGATTTCCCTTTCTTTACAATCTCTATAGGTATATTTTCTTAACCAGAAAAAATTATAAACCACCTCATCGGATATCGAATCAAGATAATTTTGCTCCTTCAATAAATCTCCCTGTGCATAATTTGTTGCATCTCTGGCAATCTTAGCGGAAAAAAAAGTAAATGAAAGCTGGTAAAGACATACAAGAGTCAATACAATGAAAAAAAACCTTATAGCACCTTTATTTTGCATTTTATTATGCTTTAAAAATTTAAAATTTATTTTCCTTAAAAAATGACGGCAAATATAACATAAATATTTCAGATATCATACCCGGAAAAATACATGTGATATTGAATTTAAAAGCATCTTCAAAGTACACTTCCGGGACTAATTGACATAACCAACTTTTTGTAATCAATAACAGCATTACCTGCATACAGGAAATCACTTCCCAGGAGTCCGTGTATCCTAATACCGGCAGCTTTGCTGTATAAACTATTAATCTTTCTAAAGTCAATGAGAATCATAGGAAAATCATTTATTTTAAACCTGCCAAGTATAAACTCATCAGCTCTTGCAATGAATGTTTCAAGTTTTTCAGCAGAAATCCCGGCCGAATGAATTTCTTCTTTTCCTTTTTCCGGTTCGATATAATCAGATAAATAAGCTATATCAAAAACCGACCTGGAGGCTCCTGTGTCAATTATCAGGTTCAAATGACATTTACTGATCCTTCCCTTAACCATTAAGTGACAGCCGTATTCATCCAACTTTATCAAAGAAAGTTTTATTCTGTATCGTTTTACCATTCGAATATTAATACATTATTATTCTGATAAATTTCAATAAAGCTATGACAATTTTCTGAAATCACAGAAAAAGAGAGAAGACCATCCCAGCCGGAAAAAATAAATAAAATCACACAACGAGTAAATATAATCGAAATATAAAATACCACTACTCACAGTCTAAATATGTGAAATTCTTTACAATCATCAGGAATAACCGGCAATTTATCTTTATTTTACACCTTCATTAATACTTAAATCCTGTTTTCCGGTTGAACTTATACCTAAAATCATTGTTATTTTTCTATATTTATTCACTTTAACTTTCATCCTTATGAATAAGATTACAGTTATAGGTGCGGGCAATGTAGGTGCAACATGCGCAAACGTAATTGCTCATAAAGATCTTTGTAAAGAGCTGGTACTTGTAGACATCAAGGAAGGGCTTGCAGAGGGCAAAGCCCTGGATATCTGGCAGTCCTCTTCTATTAATAATTTTAATACGCGTGTTATCGGTTCTACCAACGATTACCTGAAAACAAAAGGATCGGGAATTATTGTTATTACATCCGGCTTACCACGCAAACCAGGACAATCGAGAGATGACCTGATAAAAAGCAATGCGGTAATTGTTAAAGACGTTACTGAAAAGGTAATGAAGTATTCTCCTGAGGCAATAATCATTGTTGTTTCCAATCCTCTTGACGTAATGACATACGCTGCTTATAAAGCAGCTAACAAACCGGCAAACCGGGTTTTCGGAATGGCAGGAACACTGGATACAGGAAGATATAAAGCTTTTATAGCAGAAGCACTTGATGTGTCACCTAAAGACATTCATGCCATGCTTCTTGGAGGTCATGGAGATACCATGGTGCCATTGCCACGTTACACTTCAGTAAACGGAATACCTGTAACGGAATTATTAAGTGAAGATATTATTCACAAAATAGTTGAAAGAACCCGTAAAGGGGGCGGTGAATTAGTGAATCTTATTGGCACATCGGCCTGGTATGCTCCGGGTGCTGCTGCAGCTCAGATGGTGGAAGCAATTGTTGATGATCAGAAAAGGATATTTCCTATTTGTGCTTACCTTACCGGTGAATATGGGATCAAAGACCTTTATATAGGTATTCCGGTTAAACTTGGAAAGCATGGTGTTGAAGAGATTATTCAGATCAACCTGGATGAAAACGAAAAAAATTTACTCAAAGAATCTGCTCATTCTGTGAGGGAATTGATGAAGGTTCTGGATGGATTAAACCTTTTCTGAAAAAATTACTGAATAAGTCTTTCAAACTCTTCCGAGAGGGTTTGATTGTTTATCCAGTCAAAGAGGGTTAACGACCTTAAGTTATAAAAAAATGTCCAATAGCTTCGAAGAGCATTTAGATATGCACGTGCAGCAACATCTTTTTCTGCGAGCGCCACGTTTAGATCCAGAACGCTTATTCGACCTATAAGAAACCTTTGTTTCGATACCTCATAACGCAGATCCGCTATAGTATCGGCTTTAGCCGCAATTCTCAATTGGTCATCCTGAATATTAAACTGCATCACCTGGAGCAAAACCTGTTGCTGGAAATCCATCTCAGCCTGTTTGATATTGGTTTTCACAACTTCCTGGGCCGATTGGGCCATCCTATACTTACCCTTACCTAAGCCCCAATCGGCAATAGGTACCTGAATTCCAACCCTCACACGCTCCTGATCCTGCGGATCAGTATAAACTCCTCTAATATCTCCGGCACGCTGGCTAAGACCAAAACTTGCAAACATTGTTGCATTTAAACCCTTCTCAGCCTTACTGCTGGCAACATCCCTCTCTGCCTCAATTAGCTGCCTTCGAAAATTAAGAATCTCCGGATTATTGTTCCTGGCTTCTACCAGGGCTTTGGAAGGATCAACTTCACAATCAGGTATATTATGAGGAATAATAAGTCGGATATCAGTCTCCTGTCCAAGCCCCAGGAAAGAATTCAGCTGGTATTTTTTCATCTCCAGTTCAATCCGCGCTTCTGTTAAAGAAGTTCCTGCATTTAAATAGGTCAGCTCCATCTGAAGTAACTCATTCTCAGCTATAGTGCCCAATTGATAACGTCCCTGTGCTATCCTGAAAAGAGTATCTGAATTGGAATAATTCAGCAATGCTATCTCCAGATTCTTTTGCGCAAGAGAAAGTTCAAAAAAATTATTTACAGCAAGTAACGACACCTGTTCCATTGCATCAAGATATTCCCGTTTTGATTCCTCAAACCTCAAAGGTTCAATTAACTTTTCGAATTTATAACTGTTGTAACCATTTATCGGCTGCCTGACGCCAACACTTACAGGATTTGATAAATAGGATGTTTGAGCGTTATTCCCCATAATATCTATTCTCTGCAGTTCAGTACTCATAAAAATAGTCCCTCCTGTAAAACCTATATTCTGATTAAGCTCCATGTTCACACGTGAGTTGACCAGTTTCCTCTCTATAAATGCATCGCTTCCGTCCTGCAATGTTAATCTTTCAATAGACCTGTTAAGATCCGGAAGAGTAGCATTAAAAGTCAGATTTGGAAGAAAAGATGCCCGGTGTGTTCTGAACCTCCAGTAATCGCCGCGAAACCGGTGACGCGACATGACCGCCATGGGAGATTGCTCCTGAGAAATGTTGATTACATCCTCAAAGGTAAGAACAAGCTCATCCTGAGCCTGTAATGATAATATTGGTATCCAATATATTAACATGTAGACTAAAAAAACTTTTCTATTCATATCTTAATGATTCTATAGGATCTTTTTCCGATGCTCTCTTTGCCGGGGAATAACCAAAAACAATACCCACACTTGCAGAAACAAAGAAAGCTATAATAACGGACATTGGGGAAATAATAGTCAGTATTCCTGAAAATTCCATTATTAACCGTGAAGCAACTATACCGATTATTACTCCTATAATTCCACCGGTAACGCTAATGAGAACAGCCTCTGAAAGAAACTGTGCTACAATGTCCTTTTTTTTTGCTCCAATGGCAAGCCGTGTACCTATCTCTTTTATCCTTTCCATAACAGAAGCAAACATGATGTTCATAATCCCAATACCTCCAACAAGTAAGGATATACTTGCAATAGCTCCCAAAACAATATTAAAAACATCCTTTGTTCGTTGTTCCTGTTTCAAAAGAAGCTCCGGAACGGTGATCTCATAATCCTTAACTTCCTGGTGGCGCCGGAATAATAACCTGCCCAGCAACTCAGTCGCAGGGGTAATCTCTTCAGAGCTATTAACCTGTACAATAATTTTGTCAAGCTGATGATAATTGCTTTCCGTATTCTGGGAAACATTTGCACTCATACTAAAACCAAAAAAACCACGGGTTCTTATTGTAGTAACTCCTTTAATCCTGGAACTAACCAGTTCCCTGTTCTGAAACCTTAAAAGCATGGTTTTAACAGGAATATATATATTATCGTTCATAACATTAACTCCGGCATGTTCAAATCTTGAGAGCTCCACATTTGTGCGTTCAAGTACACCTGTGACCCTTAGCCATACCCTGTCAAACTTAATATATTTGCCAACCGGAGTTTCCGTACTAAAGAATTTGCGGGCAATATTTGCACCGATAACACACACTGGCAAACCTTGTTCCTCCTGAGCTGGTGTGAAAAAATCCCCTGCCTCGAGAGGCATATTGAAAATCTCAAAATACTCTGTCGATATTCCTATGAGTTTGGCAGTCTCACGTTTCCCTCCCTGCATTACAAATGAATTAAGAGATATTTCGGGACTGATAATTTTCAGAGTAGGTAAAATTTGCCTTATTGCCTCTAAATCTTTCAAATGAAGTCCGGGTGAAAATCTGGATTTCTCTCCATTTTGTATATCGGAACTATTATCTTCCTGGTCCCCTTGGGGCTCAACTATGGGAGTAATTAAAATGTTGTTTACCCCAACCATTTTAATTTGATCGAGAATTTCCTGCTGTGCTCCCCTTCCAATGGCAAGCATACTTATAACAGCCGCAACCCCGAAAATTATTCCCAAAGCTGTCAGAAAACTTCTGAGTTTGTTGGATAATATAGATTCAATAGCAATTACTATATCGTGACCGTATCTGTTCATTCAGATTTTTCTATTCCTGGTTTGGGCCAACTCTTTGGCGACGATCTGCAGATTGTCCTTCCCTGTGTGCTCCCGGCCTGCCCTGACGATTGTTTGATTTTCTCTCAAGCTCATCCTGCCGTTTTTTTTCCATTTGTTCCTTCTCTTCTTTTCTCTTTCTTATTTCAGTAAGCAATTCAAGGCCTGAAAACCGGAAACTTTCGGGATCTGAGGGTACAGACAGGTAAAGTTCATCTCC
>CAZGKF010000076.1:0-8844 GCA_964526475.1 uncultured Bacteroidaceae bacterium | reverse complement strand
TCCTTTGAAAAAGGGAGGGGGGATTCAAGGGGGGTGGGTCAGGTCTAAATACTTTGATTAATTCAGATCAAACAGGAGAAAAACAATTTTATTCTTTTTTATAATATCTCTGATACGACGAATGAAATATTATTTTGAAAATGGAAATTTTAAATAACTGAATATCAAAATTTAAAGAATTGCTTATTGTGTATAATTCTTTTAATATGCATGATATAAACATCTGCGAAACTTTAGTAATAATTTTTGATTTTTATTGTTTTCAGGTTAATAATTAACTAAATTGGTCAGTTTAAATTTAAAAAATGCCAGTATGGAACTTAAACCAAAATCACAAAGCAGGCGTGAATTTCTTGAAGGTGCCGCCGCATTAGGCGTTATCAGTGCAATTGGAGCAGGAGCTGTTCTTTCCTCCTGTAATTCAAAAAAAGAAAAATACGTGTCCCCTGTTCTTTTAGACAGGGCTCCCGACGGGACTCCTTTAAAAGCCGGACTTGTTGGCTGTGGAGGCAGAGGGACCGGAGCAGCTATTAACTTCCTTAATGCCGGGCCAAATTTACAAATAACTGCCCTGGGAGACCTTTTCCAGGATCGTATTGATAAATGCAGAAGCTCATTAAAAGAAGCACATGGAATTGATATACCCGACAGGAACTGTTTTATCGGATTTGATGCATACAAATACGTCATCGATTCCGGCGTGGATGTAGTTATATTTGCCACTCCTCCCCATTTCCGGCCCGAACATTTTAAAACAGCCGTGCAGGCGAGGAAACATGCATTTATTGAAAAACCTGTCGCTGTTGATCCTGTCGGTGTCAGATCAGTCATGGCAACAGGGAAGATGGCTGAATCAGCAGGATTATCAGTAGTTGCCGGAACACAAATGAGGCATGCACGTGATTTTAATGCCACATTCGGCATGATAAAGAACGGAGCCATTGGTGATCTTATTTCAGGTAATGCACTCCGGTTTGGCGGTAAACTTTGGCATCGTAACAGAGAAACCGGATGGAGTGACATGGAAGCCATGTTAAAGGATTGGGTCAACTGGTGCTGGCTCTCCGGGGATTGTTTTGTTGAACAGTTTGTTCATCAAATTGATGTCCTTAACTGGTTCTTTGAAAAATTTCCTTCAAAAGCCGTTGGCTTTGGTGGAAGACACCGGCGACCTACAGGTGACCAGTATGATTTTTTCAGCATTGATTACACTTTTGATAATGGTGGCAGGTATTATGGTATGCATCGTCAGATAAACGGTTGCTATAATCAAACGGAACAACTGATTTATGGCACAAAGGGATATACAAATTGTCAGAACAGTATATATGACTATAATAACAACCTTATCTGGGAATTTGAATATCCCCTTGATGCGGAAGGAAAACCTACACAAAATTTAGCCGTAACCATGACTGACCAGTCGCATATCAATCTTGTAACGGCTATTCGCACTAACAATCCTGTTAATGAAGCCAATACCATTGCTTCTTCAACACTTGTTGCTATTATGGGGCGGGAGTCGGCCTATACCGGGCAACAAGTAAGTTGGGAAGATATGATGAATTCAAGCTTGAGGCTCGGTCCTGAAGAATACAGTATGGGTCCTGTGAACATAAAACCTGTTCCCCCTGTACCAGGAACACCTGCCACATAGAAATTTTTTGAACTTACAGGCTAGGCCGGTACAAAAACTAACTCTGTGGTTCTCTGTGCCTTCTCTGTTAATCTCCGTGTAACAAAAAGTAAATACACTGAGAGCTACTAAGAAGGCATAGAGATTCACATAGTGAATTCAACACTTAATTCGCATTATTAATTGATAAGATTACACTCTAATAATCAATCTTTATGAAAAATATTCTAAAATCACTTCGCAGCTATTTATGCATAACTGTTTTAATGTTTTTGGGTGTTTGCACTTACTCACAAGATTTTTCAATACATTTTGGGTATGGATTAGAATTAAATGATATCACTTCCGGATCTTTTGGAAAAGAGATTCCGCTAAAATGGATAAACGTAAATACGTATGAAGAAACATGGTCAAAAAATGAAGAGGATGTACTTGTATGTTCCGGTCAGCCCATCGGTGTAATAAGATCCGAAAAGCAATATGAGAATTACATACTCCACATCGAATGGAAATTTATGGAACGCGGAGGTAACTCCGGAGTTTTTATGTGGAGCAACGCCAATCCGCCTGAAAACAAGCGTTTACCTGACGGGGTGGAAGTCCAGATGCTCGAACTCGATTATTTTAAAGTTAATCCCAGGGATGACATAAGCAATCAGGAACCATATGTTCACGGTCACATTTTCGGTGTTGGAGGAGTACAAACTCTGCCTGATAATCCGATGGGTAACAGAAGTAACTCCCTTGAGCACCGTTGCTTCGGAAAAGGAATATGGAATACCTATGTTGTTGTATGCGTTGATGGTGTTATCAAACTATCGGTTAATGGTAAATTTGTAAATGGCGCAAGCAAGGCTTCTCAAAAAAAAGGATATATATGCCTGGAATCTGAAGGAGCAGAAATTCATTTTCGTAACATCAGGGTAATTGAGCTACCTCCCGGCGTTACTTCACATGAGCAAATTGCTCCTTTGTTATAAGTATTTCAGGAGTCCTGATGTATTCAGAATATCTACAAAAAGACACAAAAATTCATTGAATTTGCATTTGTGTTTTTAAAACAATAAACTAAACTTAAAAAGGTGGGGTTTTAAGTTCAACTAAAAAACACTTTATGACAAGACTACTTCAACATAAAACTCCTGAAAATACTCATTTAATTAGCTCAGATTATATATACGAAGATCAAATAAACCTGCATTGTTTTGATGTGTTCATGTTCTTTATTGCCACTCTGGATCCTGCCGGGAATATCGCCTTCCTGAATAAAAGAGCCAAAGAAGTACTCGGCTCAACTGATAATGAATTAATCGGTGAGAACTTTGTTAATAAGCTTGTAATAAAAGAAGACCAAAGGAAGATTAAATCAATATTTAAAAAAATAATTCAAGAAAAGACCCCTGAAGCCGGTACTACCCAGTATCAGATTGTTAATCAAAATAAACAAAGAAGAATAATAGATGCCAAAAATGTTCGAATCATCGATCATAATGAGAATTTAAAAGGAATTCTTGTCACGGGAAAAGATATGACTGAATATGTCATTCATCAGAAGAACCTGCAAAAAGATATTCATCTGCATCATGCACTTCTGAATAATTTACCCGGAATAAACTTTTTTGTTTTTGATAGAGAAATGCGCTTTTTGCTGGCTGAGGGTACTGAAATGGGGAATTTCGGCATGACAAGTTCAGGATTTAAAGGGAAAACTTTATTTGAAATATCCAATAATGAAATTACAAATTTATGGACTCCTTTATTTCAGAAAGTAATCAATGGTGAAAAGATCAGGAAGGAATACAAAATAGGTAACTCTAATTATTTGATCAGGGTTTCCCCATTAATAAAAAGTGACGAAGGTTTTGTTTCCGGTATAGCAGTAACCAGAAATATAACCGGAGAGAAGCTAACAAAAAAAATCTTGAATAAGTCACGGGAAGAGGCCATAAAAGCAGAAAAAGCAAAAAGCCAGTTTCTTGCAAATATGAGTCATGAAATCCGGACACCATTAAATGCAATCATGGGGTTCGCCGAGCAACTCCTGCAATCGAAATTATCGAATCGCCAAAAGGAATATGTGGAAATTTTGAATAGGTCTTCCGAACATCTGCTCGCAATAATTAATGACGTTCTTGTTTTATCAAAGATTGAGGCTAACCAGATAATTTTTGACAACAGACCATTCAGCCTGAAAGCTGTTCTTGAATATGTCTACAAATCGATATTAATCAAAGCAGAGGAGAAGAATCTGTCATTCACTTTTGAAATAAGTGAAAATCCGGACAGGATTCTGATAGGCGATTCATTTAGACTTCAGCAAATATTAATTAATTTACTTACAAATGCTGTAAAATTTACTAATAGTGGTTCTGTGAAGCTATCATGTACTTCAGAAAATGAGACCATGGAAGAAGTCAGTATAAGGTTTGATGTAATGGATACAGGTATTGGGATATCATCAAAAGATATGAAGAAAATATTCAAACAGTATACACATATTGGTTCTGGTGCTGGCAAAGTATATGAAGGGACTGGTTTGGGACTGTCTATATGTAAAAACCTGGTTAAACTTCAAAATGGCAGCTTACATGTTTCAAGTAAGAAAGGTGTTGGTTCCACATTCAGTTTTACCATTCCCTACAAAAAAGGAAAGAAGACGGATCTGGTACCCCTCCTTTCTGCTACTATTCATCCGGATAAACTAAAGAATAAGAAAGTACTTCTTGTTGATGACGACAAAGTAAACCTAATGCTTGGAAAAGCAATTCTACAGAATTTCAAATGCTCATTTGATATGGCAGAGAATGGAAAAGAAGCGATTACAAAACTCGACGCAAAAAAATATGATGTGATACTTCTGGATATTCATATGCCTGATATTAGCGGCCTCGAAGTAGCAAAATATCTGCGTAATATAAAAAAGGATAAGGAATCTAAAATCATTGCTGTTACCGCAGTAGCCTTAAAGGATAATATCAGTAAATATCATAAGGCGGGAATCAATGATTATTTAATTAAACCCTATAGAGAAATTTACCTTTTCAATAAAATATGTGAAGTTCTTCAAATAAAATCTCAACAAACAAGCAAACCCAGAACTGAAATTATTTTAAAAAGTGAACTAAGCCCAAAATCATATAATTTATTTGATTTAAATAATATGGCAAACAACGACCCGAACTTTATAATCCAGGTACTGAAGACTTTTATTGAAAATTCGGAAACTGCTGTTTTAAATTTCAAACATTCACTTGAGAAGGAGAACTGGAAAGAAATCGGAGAAATTGCCCATAAAATACTTCCTTCTTTCAAACATTTGGAAGTGAATAAGATCATTCCTAAACTGGTTGAAATTGAAACCAAAACACTCATTTCGAACGATACAGACGGAGTCGCCGAACTAGTCAGAAATACCATTTACGAAATTGATAATGTTCTCAAAGACATTAAAAAAGAAACGGGAAATATCAAAGATTTTTATTATTAACTCAGAATCTCTCCCCCCTCCCCTTCCTTATTTGTCTATTTCAAACGAAATCTTTGCATTTACAGCATAGGAAACAATTTTATTGTTTTCAACATTTGCATTCATATGCTTGATATAAATAGATTTGATATTTTTAACCGTCTCTGATGCTTGTTGCACAGCATTCTGGGTTGCTTCAGTAAAACCTTTGTCCGAAGATGCGATAACTTCAATTATTTTTACAATTTTCATAACTATTGGTTTTTAAATATTGATTAATAAAGTTTTTAATTCAATATTTCATTCCACTACCAGATTTATACCATAATGGAATATAAATGTTTTTTCTGCTCCGGTAGTAACATTATTTACTGTAATACAATCACATGCATTTTCGCAGAATGTATACGACAGGAATGTGTGGAAATTAAAACTGTGGAATATTTCAACAGGTGTGAATAAATGCATACAGAATTTCAAAAGATTTACAAAAATATAAGGTAATAAAAATTTGATCTATAAGGACTTGTCAGTATCAGATAAAAGTCATGAATAATTCTGGTATGAATTTGGAAACTATAAATCATGATGAAAACAATTAAAAACCCAGTGATATGGCAAAAAAAATTAATAAAACCCTGGTAGTAAGGGCAGTGATCTCAAAGATTAAAGATGACCGGGCCCCGGATAAAATCGAGGTTAAAGAATTAGAAGGTTTTGATACTCCTGACAAAATTCCATCAAATGTAAAAGATGATGGTCTCATACCTGATGTAGCAGTACATTATGGAAAAGTGTTAAATATATACGAAATTGAGTTAGAAGATACTATGGATGCAGAAAAATGGAAATTGATGTCTTTATATTTAAAAAAAAATAAAGGACATTTATTTTTAGTTGTCCCTGATTATTTAAAAGAAAAGATAAAGGGGGAACTGGAAAAAAGTAAAATTAATGCCGGACTTATTTATTTCAATACAGAATAAAGCCTGCCTTATTATTAATGATCTATTTTTTAATATCTTTTTATTAGTTTTGTAAGAAAGGGAAAGACGGATTTCTAAAAAGTCTGCCCAACAAAACTCTTATTATGTCAATTAGAAAATCTATCCTTGTCATAGATGATGATACATATATTTGTAATCTTTTAAAAAACTATCTTAAGAAAAACAATTATGATACTGAAATGGTTTTTTCAGGTATCGAGGCTTTTAAACGAATTGATGAAAAGAATTTCGACCTCATAATATGTGACTTTCGTCTTCCCGATTCGGACGGACTTAAAATACTCCGGTATGTTAAGTCAAAAAATCCACCAACAATAGTTATTATCATGACAGCTTATGAGGATGTTAAGATGGCTGTTCAACTAATTAAGTCCGGAGCTTTCGATTATGTCACCAAGCCTATACAACCAGATGAATTACTTCATACGATAGGTAATGCATTTAAAAGCAAAGGAGAAAAAGAAACTAAATTCTCCTTTGAAGAAATTTTTGTTTTTGGTGCCAGTAGGAAGATGCAGAAATTAATGGAGTATGTGGATAAGGTAGCTCCAACAAACTTTTCCGTTCTGATAGAGGGAGAGACCGGCTCCGGGAAAGAGTTCATAGCCAAAGCTATACATTATGGAAGCGAACGCAGTAATAAACCGTTTGTCGCTGTCGATTGTGGTGCTATACCCAATGAGTTGGCAAACAGCGAACTGTTTGGTCATATCAAAGGTTCATTTACCAGTGCTATTAAGGATAAAACAGGAGTATTCGAAGAAGCTAAAGGTGGCACTTTATTTCTGGATGAAGTGGGCAATTTAAGTTATGAGGTTCAAGTTAAACTACTTAGGGCGATCCAGGAAAGATATATTACAAAAGTAGGTGATACGAAAACCATACCGGTTGACGTTCGTATTATTGCCGCATCTAATGTTGACATCCTGCATGAAGTAAATAATAACAACTTCAGGATAGACCTTTACCACAGGTTAAACGAATTTAAACTTGTAATTCCCCCTCTAAGAGAAAGAAAGGAGGATATTTCTATTTTTGTAGAACACTTTATTAAAACAGCAAATTCAAGAGTTAAAAAGAATATCAGTGGTATTGATCCATCATTAACAGGAATCATTAAGAACTATCCCTGGCCCGGAAATTTAAGAGAGTTGAGGAATGTAATAAACCGTGCTGTATTAATGGCCGGAGGAGAATTAATTACAGTTGACTGCTTACCTTCTAATATCCTGAATACTGAACTGGATAATTCTCAGAATCCTGAGGAAATGGTAGTTGAGGAGGGGAATAACAGGTTAAAAGTTGCTTCACGGGAATTCGAAAAACAACTGATTGAAAATGCACTAAAGAAAGCCAATTTCAATAAATCTAAGGCAGCACGATTGCTAAATATTGACAGAAAGACACTGTATAATAAAATCAGCATATATAACATTAGTCAGTAGTATATGAATTTAAGTGCTGATATTTTCCGGAAACTATGGCCAGATTGCCATTAGAAGAAGTTAAATTTTTAGTGTCTGATATTATTCTCTATTATACATTACCGTTCCTTTTACTATTCCTTCAGTCAAACCCTCACTAATATTGATAGTTTTCAATTTCCAGAGCCAATTTCCGTGTTTATGTATTTCAAAAAAACAGTATAATACCACTCCCTACTCAAATCTCACCTGGCCTGATCTGACAAGTTTACCGTCAATATATACTTTAATCTGGTATGTCCCCGGTTCAAGGCGTTCCGGATGGTTCACAATAAAGTTCATTTGCAGATAATCCCCCGTAAAGTTTATTTCTTTCTTTAGGGTAAATGGACTTTCCTCTCCGGTTTCTTTATTCAAAAACCGTTCAACAGAAGGATAGAGAACCGAACCAGCAGGATCCAGCATATTAAGATAAACCATACGCTTCCCGGTCTCAGTAAAACTATTACCTGCTATTTCAAAGCTTACGGCTGTTTCATTAACCCTGCGGGCGCGGGAAACATTATACCTGTCAGCCCACAGCCACCGTTCCCACTTCGTGAGAGGACTGATGTTATAAGCATGTAGTCCCCGGGAATTTTCAATGCTGTCCTCCAGCATCATGATTTTTTCCGAAAGCTTTTCGATTTGGCCATCAAGCGATTCCTTTTCTGATAAAAGTCCGGAATGCTGATTCTGTAAATTAACATATTCCTCTTCCATAGCTTTAAATTCCTCAATCTGCTTCTTCAGTTGTTCAATTTGCTGCGTTCGGCTCCTAAGGGAAGAAATTTGCACATCCCATTTCTGAACCAACTCTTCATAATTAGCCTCCAGTTGTGTCATTTCTGTTTTTAAATCTTTTAACTCCTCATTACTCTTATTTTTCTCAGCAATAAGGCGATCACCCTCTTCCATTAACATTGTCCGCTCATTTTGCAAATCCTGATTCTCAGAATTCAATTTCCCGGTTCGTTTAATGAATAAAATCATTAAAACCAGAGCTGAAATAAATAGAATCCCCAAAATAACCAGTGCTTTTCTCATGAATCTGCTGGATTTTGTTGGTCGATCATTTGAATTTGTTTCCATGGTTATAAAATTTTTGAATGTTTGAATAAATAAATATTACGGATATTATTATCATTGTTAAATAAATTCCACAAAGGCATGCAGGGCTTGTACATATACAAAAATATACTAAAAGCATTCACTTTTGTATATTCCGGACGATCTTGACCACCCATTCCGGCCGATGCTGACCACCGATTC
>CAZGKF010000075.1:0-9049 GCA_964526475.1 uncultured Bacteroidaceae bacterium | reverse complement strand
CATATACCTTACCCGGCAAAATACCATTTTCAATTAGTTCATCCAACCGGTCAATACCATTATTCACTTTCCTGTAATATAAGATCGCCCTGGAATGATAGGGAGTAATATATGGATGGGCTGAAATTGCTTTTTCGTCTGCATGGTTTATATTTATCTTTCTGATAGAACTGGTGTCGATAAATGTATGTAAAAGCAGGGAGTTATATTTAATTGTATCCATCGCGTATATCTCATTTAACTGTTCATGAGTATAAAACCCCCCCAGCATATCCCTGTATCTCACAATTCTTGAAGCATAAACGGGCCCTATCCCATTAATTATCAAAAGATCAGAACTGTCAGAAGCATTTAATTCCAAATATATTTCCCTGGGATTTAAGAATTTGTTTTCATCTTCCCTTATCTTAGTTTTCTTTTCGGATCCAGGATTATTAATAATGATGTATTCACTGAGTATCAGGAAAACAGAATCATTCATTCCGTATATTTTAAGCAGGTCTTCGCGTTCATAGAATCGGCCTCCTGCTCTCCTGTAACGAAGAATATTACGGATTACAAATGCATCCAGCCCCATCTTAAATAAGGAAATACTGTCTGCCTTATTGGGATCAAAAAAGTTTGGTTTTAATTCTTTTTTAGGGGTAAAAAATCTTTCTACCGGATTGTTAATGACAGACATTCTATTATTTGCATCTGAGAATTCCATAGATTGAATAAACTGAAGTATCTCAGTATGCTGTTCATTATAATTTACAGAATAATTATAAGCTCTTTTTGAAATCATTATTCTGAAAATCAAAGATGCAAGAAGAAAACCAAGAGCTGCAAGAGCTAACCTTGTCTCATTGCGACTGAACGAAAAATATTCACTAAAAAACCTAAGCATATCCTTAATGGAAAATCAGGATATGAAATCAGCGTATAAAAACTAAAATTTAATAATCCCAAGACTATAAAGGAAAACCATGGAAATGGCTACAGGAGCCACAAACTTTACAATGAAAATAAACAATGGGAGATAGCCGGTCTTAATTTGCCCGTTATTTGTTAATTCGGCTTTTGTTCGGTTATATCCATAATACCATCCAATAAATATTACAATAAACAAGCCTCCCAGAGGTAACATAATATTAGAGGTAACATATTCCAGCAGACCAAAAATATTCCTGTCAAAAATTCTCAGATTATCCAGACTTCCCATTGATAACACAGTAATCATACCAAGCACTCCTGCGCTCATGGTGGAAGCAACTGTTGCCTTTTCCCTGGTCATTTTAAGTTCCTCCACCAGATATGCAACTATAACTTCAAGTAATGAGATAGTTGAGGTTAGTGCTGCAACTGCCAGCAGTAAAAAGAAGATTACTGAGAAAAATTCTCCGAGGGGCATTTTCTGAAAAATCCCGGGAAGTGCAATAAAAACAAGACCAGTACCTGATGATGGAGACCCCCCCATTGCAAAGACTGAAGGGAAAATGGCAATACCTGCAATAATGGCAATAATTGTATCAGCCATTCCTACAGATATTGCTGATGTTGTAAGATTTTCATTTTTCCGAATGTAGGAGCCGTAGGTTATCAGGGTTCCCATGCCAATACTTAGTGAGAAGAATGCCTGGCCGAGTGCTTCAAGAATTACTTTTGGAGTGATTTTGCTGATATCCGGATGAAAAAGAAAACGTAAACCCTCTTTTGAACCTTCCAGTGTAAGTGATCTCACACATAAGGAAATAAGCAATACAAGCAGGAAAGGCATCAGTATTTTTGTATATCTTTCAATCCCTTTTCTAACACCTGATAAAATGATAAATCCGGTAAAACCCATAAATACAATGAACCATATCAAAGGACGGACAGAACTCTGACGAAAAGCATCAAACATATTGGTCAGGGCTTCATTATTTTTTCCCGAAAGGTTTCCGGAAAGGGATTGATACAAATATTCGAGTGTCCATCCTGCAACTGTAGTATAAAATGCCAGAATCATAAAAGCAGCAATAATGCCAACAATACCAATAAGGTACCAGGGCTTTCCGGGAGCAAGCAGTTTAAATGCTCCATAAGGATTTCTCTGAGCCGCACGACCAATTACAAATTCAGAGGTCATAACCGGTATTCCAATTGCGAGAATAAAAAACAAATAAACAACCAGGAATGCTCCTCCTCCATTCTCGCCTGTGATATACGGGAACCTCCAGATATTTCCCAGACCTATTGCTGATCCCGCTGCTGCAGCAATTACTCCAAACCGGCTGGTAAAGCTATCGCGTTCTTTCATTATAATGCTGTATATCAATAATATATGTACGTGATAAATCGATTGATTGACCAGACCCGCAGATAACCAAACTCAAGACTCAAAGTCAATAAAACAATTCTTCAAAATGCAATTTTTAAATAAAAAACTCAAATCTGAAACCTGAAGCCCGCGAGCACATTCCCCGATACTTGCGGTGGGGAATATGAGCAACATTAGTATAATTTTCCGGATCGGTAATTCCGCTCCACTTGCCGCGAAGAGAAACATTCCCGAATTTAGAAAATGAAAACCTGTTTATAATCTATCTATACAATTAAGATCCTCAAAGGCAAGCTTAAGTCTTTCAACCATAGCTTTTTCACCTTCTCTCAGCCACACTCTTGGATCATATTTCTTCTTGTTTGGTTTATCTTCACCTTCAGGGTTCCCGATCTGTCCCTGCAGATAATAGTGGTTTTTCTTCTCATACTCTCTGATGCCATCCCAAAATGCCCACTGGGTATCTGTATCAATATTCATTTTAATCACACCATAAGATATTGCTTCGCGAATTTCTTCCCTACTGGAACCTGAACCTCCATGAAATACAAAATCGACAGGTTTTTCATCAGTTTTAAACTTTTCTTTAATATAATCCTGGGAATTTTTCAGAATTTTAGGAGTGAGTACCACATTACCAGGCTTATAAACCCCATGGACATTCCCAAATGAAGCGGCTATAGTAAAGTTTTCACTGATGCTTATCAGTTCGTTGTAAGCATATGCAACATCCTCAGGCTGTGTATACAGTAAAGAATTATCAACTCCGGTATTATCCACACCATCCTCCTCACCACCAGTTACTCCAAGTTCAATCTCCAGTGTCATACCCATTTTGCTCATTCTGGCAAGATATTTTTTACATATCTCAATATTTTCTTCCAGAGGCTCTTCTGAAAGATCCAGCATGTGAGAGCTGTAGAGAGGTTTGCCATATTTTTGATAATGCCTTTCACCATATTCCAGCAAACCATCAATCCAGGGAAGTAATTTTTTTGCAGCATGATCGGTATGAAGAATAACGGGGATACCATAAAGTTCGGACATCTGATGAACATGTTTTGCACCAGAAATGGCACCTGCGATAGCTGCTTTATCACCTTCAGCGGCGACTCCTTTACCAGCGTAAAATGAGGCACCTCCATTGGAAAACTGAATAATTACAGGGGAATTTACCACTTTGGCGGCTTCAAGAACAGCATTTACAGAATTTGTACTTACCACATTAACAGCAGGTAATGCAAAAAGATTAGCTTTTGCAATATCAAAAATGGTTTTAACATCTTTCCCGGCAGCAACGCCAGGCTTAACTTTATTCAAAATTTTTTCAGACATTGATAAAATATTTAAGTTTAACAGAACTACATTTAAATGAGACGTAAAATTAAGAATAAAAAAGAAAAAAAATCATATGGAGAGTTTTGATGAAAAAAAATAAAGCTGTAAGAAGTAATAAAGGATCAAAAAAATTAAAACGGATACCCAATTCCAAGATTCAATGTCAGATCATCCCTTGTTAATTTTCTTTTTCCGGGAATCCATCTCTCACCTTCCAGTGCTGAAGGATCACGTGTTTTAATCCCAAGATCAAGACGAAAAACAAAATATGAAAAATCGAACCTTGTTCCAACGCCAGTTCCAATTGCTATATCCTTATAAAATTTATTAAATTGAAAAAGAGCTCCCTGCCTTTCATCATTCCGGGTAATTGCCCAAATATTACCTGCATCTACAAATAAAGCTCCTTCGAGAACCCAAAAAAGTTTGAAACGGTACTCAAAATTTACTTCGAGTTTTATGTCTCCTGTCTGGTTGGGGAAATACCCCGGATCCGGATCTATAAATGAACCGGGTCCAAGATTCCTCACCTGCCATGCTCTGATACTGTTCGCCCCTCCTGAAAAATATTTTTTCTCGAAAGGTAAAGCGGTAGAATTTTTGTATGGAATTCCCACACCTGAGAAAAACCTGTAAACAATGCTATTGTTCTCATCAATGATCTTGTAATACCTAAAATCAATATCTCCTCTGGCATATTGTGCGAAATTCGTATTAAAAAGAGCATATCCGCCATTTTGCTCCTCTATATTGGCAATCCTGTAAACCGACCATAATACATTTCCCGCCAGCTCGGTATTTAGTCTCAGGTAGATGAAATCTCTTAATTTTTGAATGTTTTGATTCGAGAAAATAAGGCTGTAGCTGGAAACCGTAATTAAATGAGGCTGATAACTGTAAAAAATATATTTCCCCTCAAGCCAGTCAATAAACTGTTGAGATTTATAAGGTATCTGAACAAGATTGAGTTCAACAGGACTTACAAAATGCGTGAGATACCGGTTTCCTCTCCAATTATAGGAAAGGGAAGCATTAGCGACTGTCCTTGTATAATCCGGTCTTCTCTGATAATTATATGCTATACTAAACCGGGAAGAGGGGCTGTATTGCCGGATAAACTGTTCGGTACGAAAGGGAAGGATGAATTTTGGCATACGCAGCCCGGCCTCAACTCCAAGCTCAAGAAGATTTCCCACATTATATTCCCTTGTTTCCCTTAATGTTTCAACTGCACCTTTAAGTCTTAAATCAAAATTTTCCGCGCCTATAAAAAGGTTCCTGTGCTGATATATAAGATTACCTGCAGCACCAATGTTCCCTGATGAGTTTGTACCTTCAAGTTCAGCGGCAAAGGATTGCAAGGTCTGCGGAGTGAGATCAACAGAACAATCAAGCAGCCTGTAGCCTTTATCATCCTTTTCTCCTGTTTCCATAAAATTGATAGTAATTAATCTGAATAACTGAAAAGAAGATAAATGCCTGTATGTTCTGTTCACATTATGTAAATTGAAAATCTGCCCTGGTATTATCAGGCTCGAAGCAACAACCACAGATGGTTTGACGTTTGGGAAACCTGAGTAGACTATCTGTATCTTATCAAAAACCACAGTGTCAAGTGAGGCAAAATATTCCTGATTACTCGACAAAACTTTCTGTGGATTATAGTTTGTATTTATATAAACATCCCCTATTCTGTAAAGAGGATGAGGTATTTCTCTGAAATGATCCGATATGCTATCGGTTTTCTCAATATACTTCTTAACAACCATGGTCAGATCAACCTGTGTTACCCCGGCAAGGCTGTCAGCATTAAAATATATATATTCCTTTGAAAAATTATAAAAACCCTTGCTTTTCAGTAATATCTCTATTCTCTCTCTTTCCGAAGAAAGTAAATCAACATCAAACAACTGCCTTCTCCTTATAAAAGAATTAATTGTATCGGGAAGTATATATCGTGACAATGCAGTATCTTCAAAATGGTAACTGATATCTCTGATAATATAAGGTTCATTGAGTGTGATATAATAAATGGATTTTACCTTCTTTTTTCTGGTAAGAGCAGTGTCTTCTACAACCGAATTATAATACCCTTTGTTCCTAAGAAAGAGTTCTATCTGGGTTCTTGTTTTGTCTTGTGCAAATTTATCATAAATTACAGGCTCCTCACCAATAGAACGCAACCACCTGTTAATGCCACCTTCTTTTTCTTTATTGGATAAATTGTACAGCAGAAGGTGAAATTTGAAACCCAGAATTTTCTTATTCGGCTTTTGCCTGACATAATTTCCAATTTCGTCTTTATCTATCTTTCTCTTGTCCGGAACTATCTCATACCCGTCCAATAAATACTTTCCCTCAGGCACATGCTTTGTTGTACTGCAGGATGCTAAAAAAGCAATGCTGATTACCAGTAAAAATATTTTATTCTGAAATGATCTCACCCAAAGTACATTTACAACATATATAGCCGGACTAATAAATTCCAGCTGGTGCTTTTCAAATAAAAAATGAAGTCGGAACAGGGGATAAGGAATTATGAAGTATATAGCATGCAGTATTAAAATATACTAATCTATTATTCAATTCAATAGCTCTTTACAAATATTTTACTTCAAAACTCTAAAATCTTTATTCCTTCTTCTTACATCAATCATTAATATAAAGGCTCAAATAGCAAACTAAGGTAATTAATCCAAATATTAATTTCCTTACAAATATAGTTAACTTAAGATTAGGTTTTTATATTTTTACAAGCAGACAAAAAACAATTATGATCTCAAAAAGCAGAATTAAATTTCTATCCTCCCTGAGTGTTAAAAAATACAGGGAATCAACAGGATTTTTTCTTGTACAGGGAGAAAAAGCCGTAACTGAGATTCTTCAATCAAAAAACAATCTTTTAAAACCGGATGAGTTATTTGCAACCGATGAATTCCTCAATAAAAATCAATTTACCGATATTCTCCATTCCATAAAAACAACTGCAGTCTCGGAATCTGAACTGAAAAAAATCTCTACATTAAGTTCTCCCAATAAAGCATCACTATTAATTCAAATCCCTGTATATAAGCCTGACCCGGAAATTATTTCCAACAGTCTTTCTTTGGTTCTTGAGGATATCCGTGATCCGGGAAACCTGGGTACAATAATACGGACTGCCGACTGGTTTAATATAAAAGATATTTTTTGCAGCCGGGAAAGTACAGACCTGTATAATCCCAAAACTGTGCAAAGTACTATGGGATCAATAACAAGAGTAAGGGTACATTATTGCAGCTTAACAGAACTTTTTATCTTTTACAGGGAAAAATTCAATATGGAAATTACAGGAACAATGCTGGAGGGAGAGGAGCTTTTTTCAGTTGACATTCCGGAAAAAGGAATGATTGTTTTCGGAAATGAAAGTCAGGGTATTTCTGATCAAATACTCCCTTATATAAACAGGAAGATAAGCATCCCATCATTTTCTTCCATTCAGGGAGCACCTGATTCACTAAATATAGCTTCTGCTGCTGCTATAATTTGCTGGGAAATAAAAAGAAGTTTATTAACTCATTCGAAATGAAAATTCAGCATAACTACATACGCTCTTAATCTGTCCATGGAGCGAACGAATTGTGGAGCAAAATCGGAAGGTTTTTCAACACGAAGATTCAACATACCCATGCCAACTTTTATCTCAGGTGCAAATTTAAAATACGGCAGATAGAAATCTATTCCAAAACCAGCTTCAAGAAATATATCATAAGGTTTAAACCGCACATATATATTATCCTCTTCGTTATATTCCTTTCTTGCCGCCATATCGTACCGGTAGTTCATACCCCCGATAAGGTAAGGCCTGTAATTATTCAGTCGTTTCGACCGGTATTTCAATAGAAGTGGAAATTCGAGATAACTTGAGGGCATATGTAAATCATCTACAAGTTCTTTCGTATGATAATGATAATAAGAAAGGTTGCGCTGACCAAACGAAATGCCGGGCAGGAATCTAAGAGTGAAATCATCATTCAACCTAAGGTCAGAAACAACAGTAACCTGAAATCCGGGTTCTATTCCAGTAATATCAGCAAAAAGACTATCCTGCAGATTCCTCTTTATTCCCATATCCATCGTATTCACTCCGATAGTAAAACCAAAGTGAAGCTTCTTATTATCATACCCTGGATCATTCTGAGGTCTCTTAACCTGAGCTGTTAGATTTAACATGGAAAATATAAAGAAAGAAACAAAAATGAGCTTTTTCAAATCAGGATGCTTTTAGCAGAAAAACGAATCAGGACGTAAAATTATTATAATTATTCAAAAGTGATAAGAAAGAAAAATGTTTTTTAGTGCATTTCATTTACAAAAAATAATATCATATTATTACTGAACGACTAAATAATATGAGAGTCTGAGTATTACGACAACTAAAAAAGATACAACATCAAAACTGAAGAATTGCAGGTAATTAAGCATGTTATACCCTGCCATGCGAAGCAAAAGAATGTAATCATGTGTAAAATTACATATCTTTATACCAAAATAATAAAAATGCGAAAAATTGCCTTTATTACCGGAGCGACCTCAGGTATTGGAAAAGCTACTGCCATCCTGCTGGCGGAAAATGGATATGATATTATTGTTACCGGAAGAAGAAAGGAAAGACTTTTACAACTTAAAGCCAGCCTTACCTCCGGCACAAATGCAGATATTCTTGCCCTTGATTTTGATATCCGTAAGCTTGAAGATATTAAAAATGCTATTAATTCGCTGTCAGGAAAGTGGAAAGAAATAGATATCCTTATCAACAACGCAGGACTGTCAGTAGGATTGGATCCTATTGATGAGGGAGAGATTGATGACTGGGAACGCATGATAGACACCAATGTTAAAGGTCTTTTGTATATTTCCAGGCTAATCATTCCTTATATGAAAGCCAGAGCCAAGGGACATATTGTTAATATTGGTTCCGTTGCGGGGAAGGAAGTTTATGAAAACGGGAATGTTTACTGCGCCACAAAATTTGCAGTGGAAGCACTTTCAAAAGCTATGAGGATTGATCTCCTCAAACATAATATTAAAGTTACCAATATTTCGCCCGGTGCAGTTAGAACAGAATTTTCCGAGGTACGGTTTAAAGGTGATAAAGAAAGGGCTGCAAGGTTTTATGACGGATTTACTCCATTAAATGCTGAGGATGTCGCAGATACTGTACTTTATGCAATTTCACGGCCTCCACACGTAAATATTAACGATATTCATATTATGCCCACGGCACAGGCTGATATTCATTATATATTGAAAAAATAATAATTAACCTGAGTTCGAAATAAACTGGAATTTTTTATATTTTTTAAAGATTCAATAAATATGTATACTGTAGATTATTTAACAGAATTCACCAAAGCAGTCTTTACAAAA
>CAZGKF010000074.1:0-9263 GCA_964526475.1 uncultured Bacteroidaceae bacterium | reverse complement strand
AAACAGTACATCGTTATTTTCCGATTTTAGAACATATTTATTTTCTGGTTACAGTAAAGCATGCAGTTCGCGTTTACCTGTCCAAAGCCCGTGCATTACTGGATAAACTTGAAAGATCAAAAGGGGATTTACCGGTAAGTGACAATACAGACCTGTTGACCATTCTTGAACTGGAGAGGCTGATGAGATTGTTGGCAAAGCATGTTGATTTACTTGATCGCAGGGTAATAAAAGGGGAACAAATTCCACACCAGGAAAAGATATTTTCCATTTTCGAGCAGTATACCGAATGGATCACCAAGGGGAAGTTGTACCCCAACGTGGAGCTTGGAAAGAAGCTGGCCATCACTACAGATCAGTTCAACCTGATAGTAGACTACCGGATCATGGACTACCAAAATGATACTGAGATTGTACAACCTTTGGCAGAGCGTATTACCAGTTTATCTCGTGTTAAGAGCTGGAGTTTTGACAAAGGTTTCTGGCACAAGAATAACAAGAAGTTTTTGGAAGAAAGGGTTGAAAAAGTAATTATGCCAAAAAAGGGGAAGTGCAATAAATTGGAGCAGGAGGAAGAGGGCCAACGGTATTTTAAACGTCTGAGAAATAAACACAGTGCAGTTGAATCAAATATTAATGAATTGGAATGCAGGGGACTGGATCGATGTCCCGACCGGGGATATCCTAATTTCAGGCGATATATCGGACTGGCCGTGGCAGCGTATAACCTGCGGCGTATTGGGCAAGAGTTGATTGCAGTTCAAAGGATATCCATGTACATAGCTGATAAAGAGTATAATACAGCGGCTTAGCCACCATTACAATATATAAACTTTATTATTCTCAATGGGAAAGGTATGTCTGAAAATCAGAAATTATGACCATAACTGAACAAATGGGATGAGATAAGAGGAGATTTCAAGTAAAAAATCTATTATGGCTTGATTTTTACACGATCAATTGCCAATGAAAATGAACAAACAAGTAAAAATTCAAAAAGTAAAGAGTTTTCTTTCAGGCACTAATTAAAACTGTCAAATATTCTTGGATTATTTTTAGCACCAGCCCACCAAGTCGTAATATCATCCCCGCCAAAGGTTGTAATTCTTTGAATAGGGTTTCTGTAAGCATCCCTTAACGCGCCATATATTGGCGCCAAAGCAGCCTCTATTGAGACTTCTGAATTGAGTTCAAAAAGCTTCATGCCGCTAATTTCTTCTTCCAACCTGGTACAGGAATGGAACGTGAGAAACATTGCAGCAGCCGATAACAAAGCAATCAACACAAATAAAATAAAAAATGTTTTTATCTTCATGATTTAATTCATTATTATTAAGCAATATGTTAATTATGAACACATTGCTTCTATAAATCTATGCGTGAAATAAAATTATAACGAACTAATAAAAGAATGAAAATTAAATACATAACAGCTAAATAATAATATTATCAAAAGTAAATTCTACTATCCTGGCATACCATTAATAATAAATTTATTGTAAAACGGCCTGTGAATTTTTGACACACCGAACTGAAAACCCTCCCTCCTTAAGATGGACATAACGGTTAACATTGCTATGGGAATTAAATACTCCGATACCCCAGACATACCGGTTATCATATTCAGAGGAAGTACCCCAGCGACCAAGGCTGCCCATTTCGTAGAAACGACCGCTGAAGTCCCTGCCCCCGCCTGGAAGGGCAGAAAAGCCGCTTTCATTTTTTGCTTCTATATTAGGGGCATTCCAATGTGCCGTACCGACATTTTTGATTTTACCTCCTGCTTTGTAACCTCCACCAAGATGATTGACCAGGATTGTCCATTCGGCATCAGAGGGTACATGCCAGCCCGCCGGACAAAGTTTCCCGGTATTTACAGCATACCAGTTATAAAGAGCACCATAGGTATCCCTGTAGGTAGCCTCATCATTATTATACCAGGCATAAGCCCCGGTTAAACTTTTACTCCAGGCTGAATTATCAGTGCCGGGACAGGCTATAGGAGTGCCATCATTATATCGGGTTGTTTTCAGGTTCTCTGCCATCCATTGCTGTTGGCCAATGATAACAGTATGATAAATATTTCCATCAACATCTTTAATTGTTGCTGAATCGGAAGGCATATCTGCCTGTGCATTTACAGAATTGAACAGGCTGCAAGACAGTAATAATATGAATAAGATCAATAAATATTTCATGCGTACAAATATTAATTAGGTTATTAAAAATCAACAGGTTCTATTCCCCAATGGGCAGATGGGCATGAACCCCGGAGGGCTCGACGAAGTCAAACCCCCATGTTTTTTCATGCCCTTTTGTGAACGACAGTGCATGGGGGTTTCATGCGATTTGTTTTGATTGTAAATTTTAACACCTTATTTATAAGCAAAATACATCACTTTTTTATTCTACCTTTTTAAGTTCTATAAAAAGGCTAAACACGAATAAAACAGAACAGGGGCCAATCGGTTTGTATCCTATACTGCCTGACCCATGTTCTGGAATGATGTAATTATGATTTTATATCGCTTATTGTATTACAAAGCCTTCAGGATTCTGTGTTAATTTACTTCCATGTAAGAAAGCTTCTGCAGGTATCGGGGTAATATACTGGGCTTTTGTTGGCTGCCTGACTAAATCAACCTGCTCGCCAGGGTCTCTTTTTGCGGCAATTTCTTCAACCCTTTCAGAACGTACCAGGTCAAACCATCTTTTGTATTCTCCGGCAAGTTCCCAGCCCCTTTCATCGATGATTTCATTCGGGGTTGCTGTTGTTACATCCACAGACCCATCAGGGAGCAGGTAAGGTAGTCCTGCTGCTCTTCTTCTTACCTGATTCAACGCTTCCAGTGAACTTGCATTTTCTCCGATTCTGGCTTGCGCTTCGGCATAAATAAGTAATACTTCCGCATACCTTATTACCTCAGTTGCACGGTACCCTGTAAGTCTGTCTCCGTAATTAAGATTTTCCGCAAGTGTAAATTTTTTATACATCGGATGCAGCCTTTCAGACTCCTGCCAGGGTTTTGTTGGTGGATCAAGGTCAACAATTGCACCTCCAACTATTCCACGATTCGGTATATCAACAACGAATGTAGCATCCTTCCTTGGTCCGGCCGGGAAATCATTGAAAAACTGTAATTCCGGATAGCAATCCGACCAGCCTCTGGCCATATGAAAACTGAAGGCCTGTGGCATACCGCTTTGGATGCCTTCAATTTCGGAAAACTGGAATGAAAACACTGATTCAAGACTGTTCTGACTCTCATGGAGCCATAATTTATCGATATCAAGAAGAGCAAAATGATTTAAATCAATCACTTCCTTAGCAAGTCCGGCTGCAAGAGCATATTTCGACTCGTCCTTGACAGGCCAGCCTGCCCAGGTAAGATAGAGATCTGCAAGCAGGGCTTTCGCTGCCGCGGAAGATACTCTTCCGACATTTGTTACTGCAGCTGGGCCAGGTAATTTGGTGATTGCTATTTGCAAGTCAGCTTCAATTATTTTATAATTTTCAAGCACGGTGTTTCTTTCCTCGTCGCCTGTCGGGATGTATCCATCGAGAATTATCGGCATTCCGCCCCAGGTCCTTACCAGGTTAAAATAAGCGAGAGCCCTGAAAAATCTTGCCTCACCGTCAGCGGTTTCAACAATTTCTGCCGGGGCAGTAGAAGATTTAAGACCTTCGATCAGGGAATTAGCATAATAAATTACTTTCCAATAGCCAGTCCAGCCAAGAGGCAGCCAGACGATACCTGAATTTTCCCCACTTCCATAGTCAAACCTGTCAAAAACCCTCATGGGCGCTTTGTTACCGGCCCACCATGTGGTAATGTCATCTGCTCCATAGGTGGGCATGCGTTGTTGATGGGGAGTGCTATATACATTTGCCATTCTTCTGTAAACGGGCGCAAGGGCAGCGGTCACATCACTTTCTGTTTCTAACCTATCAATTGTAAGCAAACTGCTTATGTCCTCCTCGAGTTCAATGCATGCATTACAAGAAAAGATAAGTGCCAGAATAATAATTAATTCTATCGGTTTATGGATGTATTTCATGATTTATCTTTTTAAATGAGTTAAAATGTTACGCTAAGACCCATGTTATATGTTCGGGATAAGGGATAAGCGTTCAAATCTATTCCCAAGTCCACGTCAGAATTTCCTGATGCAGTTGCTTCAGGATCGAATCCGGTGTATTTGGTAATCATTAGCAGATTCTCAGCACTGGCATATATTCTTAAAGCACTTAATCCCAGTTTATTCATTATGTCTTTTGCTCTAAAGGTATAACTCAGGCTGATATTCTTAAGTGTCACATATGAACCATCTTCAAGGAACTGACTTGACAAATATTCTGTACCATCACGACCAGATGGTATATTGCTTGGATTGTCCGGTGTCCATCTGTTTTTGTAATCTTCATGCACAGCATGAAATGTTCCTGAACCCAAAGACATCATTCGACCCCGGAGGAAATTGTAAATGTCATTGCCTTGAGAACCCAGTACTAGGGAATTAAGGTCAAATCCTTTCCAGGATACAGTTGTGTTCCATCCCCAGATAAAATCAGGGTTGCCATCGCCAATAGTGGTAATGTCATCGGTAGAGATTATCCCGTCTTCATTGATATCCCTGTACTTTGCATCACCCGGATTCCTGCTGTATTTAGCCGCCTCTTCTTCTTCACCCAGCTGATATACCCCTTCAAAAATATACCCTCTGAATGAGCTTATTGGTTTTCCAACCTCCACACGGGTAGGTCTTACCGGAAATGTCCCTGTGTACCAGTCAGATCCCTTTTCAATAGGTGTATCGTCTATAAGAGAAAGAACTTTGTTCTTGTTTCTCGAAAAATTCAGGTAAGATGTAATCCTCCAATCGTCATTCTGAAGCGGTATAAAGCCGAGTACGATGTCGAATCCTTTGTTTTCAACTTCACCGATATTCCTCGCAATAATATTAGGACCAAGAAATTCCGGCAAAACAACATCCAGCAGCAAATCTGTAGTATTTTTCTTGTAGAGATCAAGGGAAAGAGTGAACCGTGAAGCCCACATTCCCAGATCAATACCAGCGTTAGTCTGAGCCGTTTGTTCCCAGGTAAGATCAGGATTTGCAATCCTGTTTGAAGGAGCGATACCGATGGCTGCCGATTGCCCGGTAAATGGGTAATTGTAAGGGAGGCCCAGCACCGGCCTTGAACGTGTAGCCAATGGCTGAATGGCCTGGCTTCCGGTAATACCGTAACTGGCTCTAAGTTTCAGATTATTAATAACACCCACGTTTTGCATAAAGCTTTCTTCTGACAATCTCCAGGCCACTGATGCTGAAGGGAAATAACCCCATCTCTGGTCTTCTCTGAACTTGCTTGATCCATCTGCTCTGAGCGTAGCAGTCAATAAATAGCGGTCGAGAAGCGAATAATTAATACGTCCCAGGAATGACTGGATGCTTTCACTGAAAGATGTATTGGTAATGTTCTGGATATTTCCTAATGCCAGGTTCTTAAAGGTAGTCAGATCAGTGAAAAACTGATTTGATCTTGCATCGGTTGATACATTTGTCATTAACTGTTGTTCATGAATAGCATCAATACGCATCCTGTGGTTTTCATGCTTATCCCAAGTGTAGGTAAGCATATTTGTATTCTGGAGTCTTGAAATACCCTGATTAAATACAGCAGCATTACCGATATTATTGACAAGAATAGGGGTATAGGTGTTTCTGGTCCGGTCAAGTATATCCACTCCTCCTGAGACCCTTAATACAAGATTTTCAAGAATTTTATAGCTAAAATAACCATTGGCGAAAATATGATTGTCATATACTTCCCTGATGTTGTTCTCAGGCGCTATCAGCGGGTTCAATCCGGCACTTCCCACATTTTTCAAACTGGAGTAGATATAATCTCCGTTTTCATCAAAGGCCGGGGTGGTTGGGTCGTAAACTATGGCAGCGAAAATGTCGGAACGATGTCCGTCAAACAATTCCTTACTACCGAAAATATTAATTCCCGCTTTTAGCTTTTTAGATAATTGAGCATTTAAATTTGCCCTCAGATTATATCGTTTATAATTCTGATTAATAATAGCGCCATCCTGGTTGTGGTAATTCCCGGAAATGAAATAATTAACAGCTTCATTTCCTCCACTAAGTGACAGTTGTATATTTGAGGTCGCGGCTTGTTTAAACATACGCTCTTGCCAGTCCTCCCCTCCGCTTGCCCTCAAATCAGCAATTTCCTGTGGGGTAAAGGTTGAAAGACCTTCAGCAGCATTTACTCCTTCGGCAAAATCAGCAGCACTCATCACCGGCAATCTTTTGGTTATATTTGAAATTCCATAAAAGGTTTCCAGCGTCACTTTAGCTTCACCTGCACTGCCACTTTTTGTAGTGATCAAAACTACCCCGTTAGCACCTCTCGAACCATACACGGCAGTTGCTGATGCGTCTTTCAGGACTTCTATGGATTGAATGTCGTTGACGTTTAAAGAATTGATATTATCAATGATCAAACCATCCAGGACGTAAAGAGGGTCATTATTGCCACTTATTGAATTAGCCCCTCTTATTCTTATCTTATATCCAGTTCCCGGTTCCCCGCTGGTTTGGGTTACCTGAGTACCGGCAGCCCTTCCCTGTAAGGCCTGGTCTATTCTTGTAAGCGGTTGTTTGTTAAAGTCTTCGCTGGAAACAGAAACAAGAGATCCGGTAATATCTGATCTTCTCTGAGTCCCGTAGCCCACAACAACAACCTCGCTCATCAGGATTGCATCCGGCATAAGTGTAACATCAATCGACGTTTTATTTCCAATGGGTTCTTCCCTGGTTTCCATTCCAATGTAGGAAAATACCAGGGTTTGAGCATTTGCGGGAACTGAAATGGTATAATTACCATTTATATCAGTTATGCTTCCTATGGTTGTCTCCTTAATGAAGATGGTAACCCCCGCCAAAGGCTGTCCGGTGTTGTCAGTTACTTTACCGGTAATTGTTCTTTGCTGGAAATCCTTACTGGGAGCAATAACAACAAGGTTATTGTCGAGGATTTTGTAATCTACATCTGTGGAAAGTTTTATCTGTTCCAGGATGTCAAACCATGTTTTGTCATGTACATCCAGTTTCACAGTCTTATTTTCAATAGTTTCACTGCGATATAGAAAACGTACATTTGTTTGCATCTCTATTTCCTTCAGAACCTGGCTGAGAGAAGTCTGCTCTTCAGATAATTTTAAAACAATTTTCTGAGACAGCAGATCAACAGCAAAAGTCTGAAAAACACCAAAAAAAATCAGGAATATACTTAGCTTCATAATTAGTAGGATTTTTAAAGCGTAAGTTGAGAGTAGTTTTTTACGCTTAGTTGAGTTTTTTTTCATAATTTTGAATGTTTTGAATGTTAAAACTAAATTTAAAAGTTTTAGACCGGGGAATGTGTGACGACGTTTCCCGGTTTTTTTGTTTTTTTGTACTTATCACATAGAATAGCTGTTTTAAAGGGTTAGACAATAATTAATTATTTGACTTCCAGATTGTAATTTTATTTTTTTCAAATTTGTAATCCATAGAAGAGGCAATCCTGAGAGCATACATGACCTGTTCAGCAGTCTCATTTTCAAGAATACCTGTAAATCTGGAATTATTGAGGTCCTCATCCATCACTTCTATTTCCACATTGTACCATCTTTCAAGTCTTCTTGCAAGACTGCCTAAAGCTTCATTATTGAAAACAAGTTTGTTATCTTTCCAAGCTATATCAGGATTGTCAACCTGAGTGATCTGCTCACTTCTGCCAATAAAATCGTCTGTTTTAAGTGTTTTGAGATCTTTCTTATATGTATCCTTTTTTTGTTCAATTCTCATTATCCCTGTTTCCTTATTATAAGATGCCTTTTGTTCCGGCAAAAGGAATGCTGTTAGCATATTCTTCTCTTTTGGGCTAATCTCATTGACCTCTACCCGGCCAGTAATTAAAGTAGTTTCAATCAGATCCTCATCAGGATAAGCTTTTACATTGAGACTGGTTCCCAATACTTTAATACTTAAATCGGATGTTTTGATGTAAAAAGGCCTGGATTTATTTTTACGGACATTAAAGAAAGCTTCGCCTTCCAGATAAATTTCCCTGTCTGAAGTTGAAAAATTATCCGCATAAATTATTTTGCTTCCGGAGTTCAACCAGACCTCAGAACTATCAGAGAGAAGTATTTTAATTTTTGAACCTTGTGGGACTACTATTTCATTAAGGGCAATTTCTTCCGGTTTTGCTTTTTCCCTCAGATAATTCATAAAAAATGTGATAAGCACCGCAAATACCACAACCGCAGCATATTTTATGAAAATATTCAAATACTTCCGGGAAGATTTAATACGGCTATATTCAATACCTTTTAATATCAAATCATCCTTACGGGATTTATCTTCATCCATCTGAAGACTTTGTTTAATATTTCCGAATATTTTCTCCTGAGCTACAGACTTAATATTTTCAGGTTCACTTTCCCAATGCTTATACAGTTCACTTATAGTAATTTCCTTAAGTTGCTCATCGTTGATAAGATAAAACAGATTCTCCTTTTCTGTATGGGTAAGTTTTCCCCCAAAATAGTTCTTTAACAGATCTTTTAGTTTTTCCTCTTTCTTCATAATATTTTCTCTCGTATATTATAAATACAGTTAATAATTACTTTTCCGCAATAATTATCAGGTTTTTTAAAGAAAAATAAAAAATTATCACGGATTCCAACCTTCAAGCTCACATACTTTTTTGCAGCAGCGCATATTACATTCCTACTTTTTTCTACCACAAAAAAGTAGGCAAAAAGTCATTACGGATTCCAACAATTTCATTCCTACTTTTTTCTACCACAAAAAAGTAGGCAAAAAGTCACCACGGATTCCAACCATCGGCTTTTTTTGTCGCACAATTCCCGCCCTGCCCCGGCCAAAAAGCCTCTGGTTCGCACAATCCGTGGACGTCCTGCGCACATAAGCTTTCTTTTTGCCCTTCTGCCAACTTTTTTATTTACGCGATTTCCCGAAGGCGGAAATATGGCTTGACATTTCAACTTATTTCTTCAATTCCTCATTTCCTCAAATTCCTCATTTCCTCAATTCCTCATTTCCTCTTTCACCCACCGTAGCTTCAGCGCAGGTGGGAATTCCTCAATACCATCTATTTCCTAATTACCCATAAACCTAATTTCCCTGCCCCGGCCAAAAAGCCTCTGGTTCGCACAATCCGTGGACGTCCTGCGCAC
>CAZGKF010000073.1:0-9709 GCA_964526475.1 uncultured Bacteroidaceae bacterium | reverse complement strand
GTACTATTAAAATACCCATGATTACATTCGAGATAGGATTTTTAGGTTGGAAGTTCTCTCTTTTACGGACACTTTTTTCGCTGCCAATTATAATTATAATAGGAGTTGTAATGGAAAGACTGTTTAAAAACAAATCCTTTGAAGTAAAACAACCGTAAAATGTTTTAGATTTATTTTCCAATGTAAAACTGTCTATAAAAAACACTTTCTCCCCTTACAATACATTATTTAACCCCACTTTTGTTAATTACAGCATTTTTTGAGTATTTATGGGTAAAAAAATTTGGAGGGAATCCATATAAATACATTTGATTAATATACAAATGAGATATACCTTTGTGGTATAAAAATTTAATATCATGAAAACAGTATCTTTAAAAATAGACGATTCGATTTTCGGCGAGACAGAAAAAATACTTGCTCGGATTAAGAAACCACGGAATCGTTATATAAACGAAGCGATTGAGTTTTATAACAAACTGCAACGTAAACAGATTATTGAGAAAAAACTTAAAAAGGAATCTGGATTAGTAAAAGCGAATTCAATGTCCGTACTTAAAGACTTCGAGGAGATTGATTATACCGATTAAACAATTCGAAATTTGGATTGCGGATTTAAATCCACAGATTGGAACGGAGCCTGGAAAAACAAGACCTGTTTTAGCGGTCCAAACCAATTTACTCAATAAAATCCCTCACCCATCAACGATTGTTTGTTCGATTACAAAAAACGTAACAAAGGATTCTGAGATATTAAGAGTTCATTTAAAAAAAGGGACAGCAAATTTGCATCAGGCTTGTGATATAATGATTGACCAAATTCGTGCGATTGATAATAAACGATTGACAAAAAGACTTGGTGTTTTACCTGAAGAACTGATTAATTTGGTAAAAGAAAACATTCAAATAGTACTTGACCTTGAATAATGCATGGCGGCATAGCCCAACTCAGGTTTATTCATCATTCTCATCCCTGCCTTTAATTATTTATCAATATCTTACTTTCGTCCTGGCTATTCTTTTTATATTTGTAAGAGAAGGATGAATAAAACTCTATTATGTTGTACGAATCAGAAATTCGTTTTTTTGTAAAAAAGCAAACAAATGACTCAGAATATGAATAACATAATTATTTCGACTCTCAAGGAATTTTACCCTGTGAGGATAGGCATATTCGGTTCATATGCCAGAGAAGAGAATACACCTGAAAGCGACCTCGATATACTTGTCAGATTCAAGGATGGCATTACTCTTCTGCAATTGATAAACCTCGAAAATGAATTATCAGAAAAACTGGGAGTTAAGGTTGACCTGGTTACCGAGGGGGCATTAACAAATAAAAAGCTCAAAAAGTATATTCAAAAAGACTTGAAAATAATCTTCGGGTAATGAAAGATGACTCCCTTTATATTGATCATATCCTCCAGTCTGTTAATAACATAATAGAGTACACTAAAGACCTATCAAAGCAGGACTTTTCCGGGAACAAAATGGTGCAGGATGCCGTAATCAGGAATTTCGAAATTATTGGAGAAGCAACTAAAAAAGTTTCTGACGATTACAAACAGGTACACTTTGAAGTGCCATGGAAAGCTATGTCAGGAATGCGGGATAAATTAATCCACGATTATATCGGAGTTGACACTGCCGTTATCTGGAAGACAATAAAGGAAGATCTTTCACCCCTTAAAAAGAAACTCGAAGACAAATAATGCTACAGCCTGGAAGCGACATTTTTCGCATTTTCTGTTTCTTCGATAAAGGGAAAGGGGTTGTCTTAGCAAACGGGTTTCAGAAAAAGACTCAAAAAACACCTTTAATTTAAAATCTTTAAGGTGTTTTTTCTTTTTCTATATCAGAAGGGTTGATCCATCCTGCCTGCAAGGGCTCTCCCGACATGAAACGCTCATAGAAATTCTGCATATCTGTTCTTGCATAAGGATATGTGTCGAAAATATGCCCATTCCCCAGTATGCGGGGATCACCTTCCCGCTTGAGTTCTTTGGTTATAAGAAGATGTAAATTATTTTTGATTTCTTCATATTTCTTATTTTCTGAAAGATTATTCATACAATCAGGGTCCACTTCTATGTTATATAACTCTTCAGCCGGCCTTTTCCCGAAATTGATATTCCAGAAAAAGCTATGTCCCTTTAAACGTCTTTCATTAAGGATAAAAGTTTTTACAGGTGAACCGTCGCAATCCATATACCCTGTTTCGGGGTTACCTGAAGGCCAGCGGTCGGGTTCAAAATTCCGGAGGTACAGGTACCCGTTCTGAATAATACCTCTGATAGGATATCCCTGATCGAATGGGCGGCCCAGATCGGTTCTTTCTTTCCCGAACAGCACAAAATCCCGTCTGGATGCTCCTTTTTTATCCTTTAATATATCTGCCATACTGATTCCTTCGATAGCCTGCATCCCGCTATTATTTTGGGTTATCCCTGCCCATTCAAGAATAGAAGGTGCAAAATCAATAAAACTGATATAGGCATCTATAGTTCTGCCGGGGTTTTTAATTCCTTTTGGCCACATGACAGCCAGAGGAAGGTGGTTGGAGTATTCAAAGGAATGTCCTTTTATTCTTGGGAAAGGCATTCCGTTATCAGATGTAACCACCACAATTGTATTTTCCAGAAGATTACGTTTCCTGAGGATTTCCAGCATTTGCTCCAGATGGTTGTCGAAATGTTCAATTTCAAAGGCATAATCCAACATGTCCGTACGAACAGTGTCGTTTTCAGGCCAGAAGCTAAAAACACGGTCGATATCATCAAGGGTCTTTCCTCCCTTTTCCATGCCGGTTCCAAATTCATATGCACGGTGGGGTTCATGGCCTCCGTACCAGAAATGAAATGGTTTCCCTTCGGTATTGGCGTCCAGGAATGCTTCAAAATTGGTTGCATAATCAATATTAGAAATAAATCTTGCTGGAGGTTCCTGTTTATGTATATTGAAAGCTGGCCCGGTCAGTTCCCTGGGTTTCCCGTTTAATTCACCGGGATTACCCGGTGCCCATCCCTTGCCTGTGTAGCCTGTAAAATAGCCGTTTTCTGAAAGGGTCTCGATATATGATTTAAATTTTGGAGGGAAATAGGGTACATGGTTTCCAGCTTCCTCCAGTTGCCATGAATTTCTGCCTGTGATGATACAGGAACGGGAAGGTGAGGATTTGGCATTAGGAGTATATGCATTTGTAAATAGTAAACCTTCCTTAGCCACCCTGTCGAATGCAGGTGTTTTTACCCAGGCAGTCCCGTATGCCCCGGCATGCGGAAACGACTGATCATCGGATATGGCAAACAGGATGTTTGGTCTTTGAACCGGTTTTCCCTTTTCTCTGCAGGCGGTTACCGGAATTATTAACAAGCCTGCTGCGATGAGATTTTTAATTTCCATAATCCATAATAATTTAAACCCTGGTGTAAAATTTTAACTTATGCTTTCTTTTTCAAACATAAAGCTTCAGCGACAGCGTGCGGAGGCGCAAAAACACTGAGTCCCACTAAGAAAATATATTACGTACTAAATCGCACGGTCCGTTTGAGCTTATTTAAAAATCAGTGAGGAAAAAAGTCCGTGTTTCTGATAAAATTAGAAACTTTTCATCAGATATGCCAGTATTTTAGTTATTTTAGTATAGTATTTATTCTGTTTTTTAAAAGTCTTTTTATTCAGATGCACTTAAAATCTTTTTCCCGTTGGAATTTTATCAGGATGTCTGCCGCCGGAGCAGGAGGGGGAGTAGTGGCAAAGGAACTAAGTGTGGCCGGATTAAGCGTTGTTCTTTTTGAAAGGGGCGGCTGGGCAAAATTTGACGAACACAATAATGACGAGCTCAGATCACAGCGGACAAATCCTTTAAGCTTTTTGTTGCAGATGGAAGCCTTCATGTAACAAATGGGACTTTCAATCCTGTTCTTACTATTATGGCTCTCGGTTAATGGGTTTCAGATCATATAGTTAAGGAATGGGATCACGGGAATCGGTTCGGTTCATGTCCTTGTTGTGTGCGATAGTGCATGGAGGTTATATCTGGAATATTATTTTATTTTAAAAATAATCTTTATGTAAACATTTTGAAAATGAAAAAATCATGTTTGTTAAGTTGTAATTTATTGTTGATAGCAACTGCCTGCACGAACCAGAAAGGAAAGGAAGTTGAAGAAACAATGATAAAACCGAATATCATCATTATTTATGCTGATGATGTTGGTATTGGAGATATTGGAGTTTATGGGGCAAAACTCATTCCTACCCCAAACATAGACAAACTTGCTAAGGGAGGGATCCGTTTTACAAGCGCCTATGCTACCTCAGCTATGAGCACTCCCAGCCGGTACTCTTTGTTAACAGGGATTTATGCATTCCGGCTTGAGGGAGCAGGTATTTTATCAGCTGAGGACCCGCTTCTGATAGAACCCGGAAGCTTTACACTGCCGGGCATGTTAAGGGAAAATGGCTACCGTACGGCAATTGTCGGAAAATGGCACCTGGGTCTCGGGGATTCCTTCGGTACCCTGGACTGGAACGGCACAATTAAACCAGGTCCTCTTGAGGTCGGTTTTGATGAATCATTTCTGCTTCCGGTTACCAATGACCGTGTGCCGACTGTATATGTTGACGGACATTATGTGTATAACCTGGATACAACAGATGCACCTCTTCAGGTGAGATACCCTGAAGAGGGACATCATGCTTTCCAGGAAAAGCAGTTTGGCAAAGAGTCACGGGCAGTATATAAACCTCTTACCGGTGACCTGCCCACCGGATTAAGTCATCCTGAATTACTGCGATATGGAGCTGATGTTCAGCATGCAGGAACTATAGTAAATGGTGTCAGTCGTATTGGGCATATGTCCGGAGGCCGGTCGGCATGGTGGGATGATGAGGAGATGACCTCAGTTTTTGCTGTGAAAACTGAAAATTTTATTCAGCGGAACAAAGATAATCCGTTTTTTCTTTTCCTGTCGATGCACCAGAATCATGTGCCGCGGATTCCAGGCTCAAAGTTTACTGGTTCAAGTGGTACCGGACTTAGAGGTGATTGTGTTGTTGAGCTGGACTGGATTGTCGGGGAATTAGACAGGATTCTTAAAGAAAACGGACTTCATGAAAATACCCTTGTTATTTTTTCCAGTGATAATGGGCCTGTTCTGTTTGACGGATATGATGATGGTGCCCTGGAGAATCAAAACGATCATGATCCGAACGGAGGATTCCGGGGTGGAAAATATATTGCCTTCGAGGGAGGCACAAGAATGCCAACGATAGCTTCATGGCCTGCACGTATTGACACGGGACTCGTATCCGATGCTCTGATAAGCCAGGTTGACTTTCTTGCAACATTTGCATCTCTGGTCGGAGGCAAACTACCTGAAAATGTATTTTTGGATAGTGAGGGCATCTTACCTGCTTTGCTTGGAGAAAATGACATCGGCCGGGAATTCCTTATTCAGCAATCGAGTGATGGCTTGGGTATCCGTAAAGGAAAATGGAAATATATCGAACCGGCTGCAAGATCAGCATGGGCATATAACAGACATAACCTTGGTGAGCATACTCCAATGCATATCACACCTTTAGAACCAGTTGAATATCTTTTTGATCTCGAATCGGACCCAAAGGAAACTGTTAATCTTGCTGATAAATATCCCGATAAACTTAAGGAACTTAAAGATCTTTTAAGTTTTGAAAAAGATCGATCCGGAAGATTGAAATGAGCGGTATCCAGATAATCTGTTTTTTCTAATTGCCGGTTTTTGGGAAATTGTATAGAATATGTCCGGATTACCTGAAAATAGTAGTTTTTTGATGGTTTTTCCATTGGGCATTTAGATTTTTTTATTTACCTTGGTAATGTATTTCAATCAAAATTTCTTCAATTCATTTTACAAAAAAAAAGATGAACTTAAAGTCTTTTTCCCGGCGAAGTTTTATAAGAATATCTGCCGCCGGAGCAGGGTGCTTGTATCTGACAGGATGTTACAGCTCTCCAACCCCGGAATATATAATACTTACATCGAAAGAAGCTGCACTGCTTGATGCTTTGGCTGACCAGATAATACCTCCTGATGATTTTGCGGGAGGGAAGGAAGCAGGAGTTACAAATTACATCGACAAACAACTATTCGGTTTTTTTTCAGGACAAGCCGATATGTATAGAAAGTGTCTGTCAGCTTTGAACAAAACCAGCCTGGAAGTTTACGGTAAAGAATTTACGGAACTCCCTAATGAGAAGCAGTTTGAATATCTAAGGGATATTCAGACCGGGAAATATAACAAGGAAGACTGGGGAGGATATACAGCATCTTCCTTTTTCGGGACTTTGCGTGCCCATTGTATGCAGGGGTATTATGGAAGTCCCCGGCATGGAGGTAACAGGAACTATGTAAGTTATAGAATGATGAATCTTGATTATCCTCTTATTATGGGGAGAAATGTCCATTAATCTAATCAGGTGAAAAATTTTCCATTTTAAAGAAAAAATCCGATGGCAAATAAACATGTAAATGCTGTTGTTGTGGGTTCCGGGGCAGGAGGGGGAGTAGTGGCGAAGGAACTAAGTGTGGCCGGATTAACGGTCGTTCTTTTTGAAAGGGGTAACTGGGCAAAATTTGAAGAGCACAATAATGACGAGCTGAGATCACAGCGAACGAATACTTTGGGTTGTTTTTATGGTCCGGATAATGTACGCTACCGCAGGGTTATTGCAGATCAGAAGGGAAATGAAAGAATAGTTCTTCCGAATGAATGGGGTTATCATAACAATGCGGCCTGTGTAGGTTCAGGAACAGTATCTTACGGAGCCATGGCATGGAGGTTTATGGAAGAGGATTTTAAGATGAAATCAACCTACGGCCATATTGAGGGTTCCTCTGTTGCCGACTGGCCCATTTCCTATGCTGACCTGGAGCCTTATTATGAAAAGGCCGAATGGGAGATAGGCGTTGCCGGGGATGATTCTCAGAATCCTTTTGCTCCCTGGCGGAATAAACCTCATCCCATGCCACCTTTCGAACATAACAGGGAAGCCAGGTTACTGGAGAAAGCTGCGAGGAAAGCGGGTTTTCATCCTTTCTCCATTCCCATGCTGAGGAATTCTGTTCCATATGGAGGAAGGCCTGCATGTATAAGGATGAGGTCTTGTGTGGGATATGCCTGTCCGGTCAATGCCAAATGTGGTACCCAGAATACAGTGATCCCGGTGGCTTTGAAAACCGGAAATTGTGAACTAAGGGTTAATTCCCAGGTTACGGAGATTTTAACAAATGATCTGGGTAAGGTTACTGGTGTTGCATACTTTGACAGTAATAATAAAAAGCAGGTACAAACTGCGGATATAGTTGTCCTGTCTGCTTCCGCCACTGAAACACCACGATTGATGCTTAATTCAAAATCAAAACATTTTCCTGAGGGGATAGGGAACAGGTACGACTGGGTAGGCAGGAATCTTCAGGGACATGCATATTGTGGTGCCGATGGCTTGTTTGAGGAAGAAATTTACGACGATGTTGGCCCGGGTGCCAGTGTTGCAATCTGTGATTTTGCCCATAACAATCCGGGAATAACAGGAGGAGCCGTTCTTACAAATGAATTTATACGGATGCCTTTTTCCTTTACCGGGGCAAGGCCAAAGGGTTCAATGGCTTGGGGGAAAGAACATAAAGATTTCCAAAGAAAATATTATAAAAGATATGCAAGTATAAAGGGGGCGGTGGAGGAATCTCCCAATTTCGAATCCCGCGTACAGGTGAGCAATGAAGTACGCGATTATTGGGGAGTACCGGTTCCGAAAATTTCCGGTTTCAAGCTGGAGGAAGATATTAAAACAGCAAGGTTCATAGCTGATAAGGCAGAAAAGTGGCTAAAAGCCGCAGGTGCTTTCCAGGTTTGGAAAAGCATTCCTGGCACCGGTGTCAGTGGCGGACAACACCAGTCAGGGACATGCAGGATGGGTGATGATCCGCAAACTTCCGTAACAAATAAATACGGGCAGGTTCATGCGGTGGATAATCTTTTTGTTGCCGATGGAAGCATCCATGTTACAAACGGAGCTTTCAATCCTGCATTGACTATAATGGCTCTGGGTTACCTGGTGTCGGATCATATTGTTAAAGAGTGGAATCATGGCAATCATTTTGGATAAATTACAAGACTTAAGAGAAGTAAACAAACAGATTAGTTTTAAATCAATTATTCATTTGCAATGAGCAGGACAAAAAAAATAATCGGAATAATAGTAATAGCATATTTTGTGCTCCTCATAGGTTTTTTTGGTTTTTACTCTTACTGGAATTCTGCGCCACCTGAAAAAACCTGCAAATCATGCCATGAAATTGAGAATTCCTTTAATATGTGGACGGTTTCATCTCACAAGGATGTTAAATGTATTGAATGCCATGGTACTGCTCTTAGTAACGGACTTCACAGTCTTCGCGAAAAGATGCGGATGGTTTTCAGGCATTATTCCAGGGATTTCTATGATGAAATTTCACTTACTGAAGAGCAGGTTATTGCTATGAACCAAACCTGCAAGAAATGCCACCATGCAGAATATGCAGCCTGGAGTTCGGGAGGCCATTCGGTTAATTATCCGCATATTTTTCTTGATGAAAAACAAAACAGCAAGGAGGAGTTAAACCATGATTGCCTTCGGTGTCATGGAATGTTTTACGATGGGGATCTATACTCTTTGGTTGAGCCCATTAACATTAACGGTCCCTGGCATCTCAGGGATCCTGACAAATCAAATCATCCTGTGATCCCATGTCTTTCCTGTCACAAGGTTCATGAATCCGGATTTGCAAAAGCTTCTTTCGAATATACAATCTCTGATTCAGCTCATTATTACAGACCTGAAGCTTACAGCGGTGCGGGTTTGTACGTACGGTCTGAAAGAATGTTTTTAAATGCTTCTTATCTGCCAAAACCGGTAATGTGGGATGGGTCAAGGGAGGTAAGGGTTTCTGATGATCCGCTGATGCGGGTATGTATTCAGTGCCATGCCCCGAATGCCTGGCAGCAGGCGGGTTCAGCTGATGACCGCACTCCCCTGGGAGTACATGAGGGGATTAGCTGTCTTTCCTGCCACGATAAACATTCCAATTCAGCTGTCAGGTCTTGTGTAAATTGCCATCCTGCCATTTCAAATTGCGGGCTCGATGTTCTGACCATGAATACAAGTTATGCAGACAGGCAGAGTCCCCACAACATTCATTTTGTTTCCTGTGGTGACTGCCATGATGGTGAAAGACCTGTCAGGTAAGTCATTCGGACACTGCACACCTGAAACCAATTGTCCACAGTCTGTCTAATCCCGGCCACATGAATATATATTTGGCGGAGTAGTCCGGCTTCTGGTGTCCGTTTTGCATATCCATACTAATAAATCCAGGGGCATAAAACTTTGAACCTCTCGCCAGCCAGTCACTGCCACCTTTCAACATACAAAAACGCACTCTTCCATCGGAATGTTCGCTTTCGTTCCATTCCCAGACGCGGGAAGTACCATAACGTGCTTTCCCCGTTTCAATCGCATACTGCCATTCTTCCTTTGTGGGCAAACGTTTACCTGCCCATTTTGCATAAGCACGCGCATCATCCGGATCAATATATACCACTGGTTCATTTTCTTCTCCGGGAGGAGGATTTCCGTTTACCCAATGTTTGAGGAAGTTCATCTTAACTTCAGGCGAATACCCTG
>CAZGKF010000072.1:0-10849 GCA_964526475.1 uncultured Bacteroidaceae bacterium | reverse complement strand
TGTTTTTTGGAATTTTTGCCAAATAATACAAGAATATTAGATGTAAGGTACTAATATTGTGTATAAGGTGTTTCACGAATATCCTCTAAGAGGCAGATATTTACTATTATAGAAAAAAAAAATTAAAAATTCATGTTCCTGGAAACCATAAAAATTCAAAATGGAGTGGTCTCTAACCTGGAGTTGCATAATGATCGTATGTATCATTTAAGAAAGGAACTTTTTGCCCTGGATATCAGGGAGGATATTTCCAGACTGGCACAGATAATGGAAATACCGCTGTCGGAAAAGCTCATAAAAGCCAGAATTATTTATGACGAAAAAATCCGGAGTGTTGAATGGGAATACTATACCCGAAGAGTTATTAAGTGCCTCAGGATCGTGGAGGATAATGAAATGGAATATCCTTATAAATCTACCGATCGTAGGCGTTTAAATGATTTATTCGCCCAACGGGGTAATTGCGATGATATTATAATTGTTAAAAATGGTCTGTTGACTGATTCTTCATACAGCAACCTGGCCTTTTCTGATGGCAACAAATGGTTCACTCCTTCAACGCCTCTGCTGGCCGGAACCAGGCGAAGGCAATTGATTGAGGAGGGAAAGCTGGTGGAAGAAGAGTTAAGAGTGCAGGATATGAAGAAGTTTCATGTTTGTTGTTTGATTAATGCGCTTAATGATTTAGGTGATATTTCAGTAAAATTATAGCTTGCTTAAAGTAACAAAATAGTTTTTCTCTGTGTGCTTTCGTGCTTGCTTCGGAGCCTCATGGAAGACTCAATATGTTCTCATAAAAACTATGTCTAATATTTTTTGTTTATAATGAACGTTTGCACTATTAAACGGGTGTTTTTTTAATAATTGGAGATGAGTTCACAACAGGGAATCTTACAAATCCGGATGGATAATAGTGATACACTTTATATACTGACAACAGAGGCAAGACATTTTAAAAACAAAACGTATTATGCGAAACCAGCCCATCATAATTATTTTCATATTACTTCTATTTATACTCCTTACTGATCTTTATACCCACCGGGGATTAACGCAGATCGCACAAAACTTTTCAACCCGGCAGCGAATTCTTGTTTTAAACGGATTCTGGCTTATAACTGCCATTATTCTTATATGGCTCCTCTGGCTTGTTTTTTCGTATAAAGGTTTTGAGTATGAAAGGTTTTATCATAATGTAACCATATTCTTCGGGGTAATGGTTTTATTTTACGTACCTAAGTTGTTTTTCAATATTTTCCTCTTTTTCAATGATATTGCAGATATTATAAAAAGTTTGATAACAGGAAACAGTAGTTACAAGCTTTCATCCGATGCGATAAATATTAGCAGGGCTGATTTCTTATTAAGACTTGGGCTTATATTGTCTGCTATTCCGTTTATATCCATTTTATGGGGAATATGGAAGGGTAAATATAATTTTACCGTTGAAAGGCTGGTACTTCACTTTCCAAATCTTCCCGGAGCTTTCCATGGTACCAGGATACTTCAGATAAGTGATTTTCATATAGGCAGTTTTTATGGAAACCCACAACAGGTTGAAAGGGCAGTTGAACTTATCAATGCTGAAGATGCTGATTATATTCTTTTTACCGGCGATATCGTAAATAATAAAGCAACTGAGTTGGAAGAGTTTATGACAGTTTTATCAGAATTAAAAGCCCGTAAGGGTAAATATTCCATATTGGGAAACCACGATTACGGGGATTATTATCAGTGGGGATCGAAGGAAGAACAACAACTAAACATGGAGCATTTATATACCTTGCATGAAAAAATGGGATTCAGGCTTTTAAGGAATGAGTCTGTACAGTTGTTGGAAGAAAATCAGGAGTTAGCACTTATTGGTGTGGAAAACTGGGGGCTGCCACCTTTCCCGCAGTATGGAGATCTTGAAAAAGCTATGAGAAAAGTAAAAGATACACACTTTAAAATACTTATGTCACACGATCCATCCCATTGGGATGCTGAAGTGCTGGGTAAAAAGGATATCGATCTTACCTTATCTGGCCACACACACGGAATGCAGTTCGCTATCAGAATACCAGGCTGGCGATGGAGTCCGGTAAGCATGAAATACAGGAGATGGGGCGGACTTTATACCGAAGGCAGACAGAAGTTATATGTAAATATCGGGATCGGATTTATAGGTTTTCCCGGAAGGGTAGGTACCCCGCCGGAAATAACGGTTATTGAATTACGAAGAATGGACTGATTAGCATCATTGTATTCGAAAACTTAAAGGAAAACTTAAAGCTAAACATATGTAAACTTAAGAATATCTTAAGACCATATTGACTCAATATTCTTTCCTTTGTTATGTCCTTAGAAAAAGGCATGATTTTCACTTTATTTTTGTTAAAATATTATTTGTCAGGCATATGGTTGTAATATGATATTAACATTATAGGAGTGTGTATGCTGAAAGAAGGACATTCCTGTTAATTATTTATTTAGATGGAAATGAAAAGAATGTTTATGCTTATCGTGTTATTTATACTCTTTCATGAGGGGTATTCTCAGGGTTTGAAGGGTATTATAGTTGAAACCTACTATACTGCCGATTCCTTAGATGAAAAAATTTCAGGTTTACCTCCAAATTCTGTTACATACCGTGTTTTTGCAGAACTTGAAGAAGGATATACCCTTCAAACCATTTTCGGTTTTCCCGACAACCCGCTTATTATCGGTTCATCAACCGGCTTTTACAATCATAACTGGGGAGGTGATATTGGGGATATGATTAATCCCCAGGCGATAAATGCCAATAACCTGGCGTTTGATTCCTGGTTGACCATAGGGGCAGCTACCAGTTCACATTCTGGAATTTTATTACAGGAGGATAACGATGGTTCCATACTGAATAAGGAAGGTATGAAAGATGCTGACGGCCTGATCGAAGGTGAGATACCACAAATCATGAAATATAATCTTGACCTGGGAATATTTGAATATAAGGAACCGGTAACTGCTCTTTTTGCCGATAACGGGCTGATAGCTGTTTTAGACGGACAAACAGGACCAACATCAAAAAACAGAGTTTTGCTGGCACAACTTACCACGGATGGGGAATTGTTTTTTCAGTTTAATATTCAACTTGGTGTTCCTGACGGAGATTTTATTCAATATGTGGCCAAAAACCCGGCGGCAGGTCAGGTACAATTCGACGGTTTATCCTATGGAAATGTCATAATAAATAACCATTAAGAACTAATCCAATGAAAAAAAACAAAGCCTTACGCATTATTTTACCGGCAGTTATACTAATGTTAGTATCCGGTTTTATAATCATGAAGTTTTTCATTTATAACCCAAAATGCCCCACTGATCTGAACAGGGACGGGGTCACGGATAATCAGGACTTGCTAGTATTCAATGCTTCTTATAACACTGAATGCAATACCTTTTTCAGGAAGTGCCCGACTGATTTTAACCGTGATGGAAAAACCGATGCTGCTGATTTGGGGATACTGATCTCTATGACAGGTAAATTCTGTGAATAGAATAATTTTTATCCGGCACAGTATTGCAAGATCATGATATTATCTTAATTGACATAAAATATTAAACCTTGAACCACTATGAAAAAAGTTTTCTTTTTCCTTATTTCTCTATTTCTTCTGAATCTTTCCAACGGACAGGGTTTTGACAGTATTTACGTGGAAAAAATTCCGGTATCGCTGAAAGCTATTGCTGACGACATTAACCTGAATTCAAACAGCATTGCCTACAGGGTCTTTATCAGCATGAAACCGGGTTATTTATTAGCTACCGTAGATGGCGGATTTGCCAACCCTTTGCTTATTAAAACTTCAACCCAGTTTTACAACAATGAAGATGGTGAAATTATCCCCCTTTACAGGCCAATACCTACCATGGATGATCCTTTGTATTATGATTCATGGATCACGATTGGGCAGTATGGAAAGCAATCTGCTTCTTCACAACTCGTTCCCCTAACTGAAGATACCAGCGATGGTGTTCAGGATGGTATCGTGTCAGGTGCTGTGACTAATGCAACCGCCCTTGATCCTGCCACCAATTTCATGAAAATATGGGGATATGAGATGGGCCCCAGTGCTGAATATGGCACAACAGGTTATGACCCGGAGAATGTTATCTGGTATGCTGCAGGAGGTGTGAGTGGTATCGGGCCTTCAAATTCCGTGTGTATCGGGCAGTTTACAACGGATGGTGATTTCTCCATGGAACTCAGATTTCAGATTATTCCTCCCACCGGCCCTACTGAAGTTTATGTTGTAAGAGAGAAAATTCAAACTAACGACAGAATATCAGATAAAATAATCTATCCTCCAAATGTCCGGCCTTCTGTACAAATAACAAGCCCGGCAAACGGAAGTGTTTATAAAATCGGCGAAACAGTAAATTTTACTGCGAATGCAGAAGATGAGGACGGAGGTATTGCGGAAGTAACTTTCTTTGTCGGATCAAACCAGAATGGAACCTACACGACCCCGCCATATGCAACGACTTTTGAAATAACACAAAAGGGTTCCTTAAATCTCTATGCCGTGGTAAGGGATAACCGGTATGGAAGAGATACCTCGGAAATCATTACGATTTATGCTAACCAGCCCCCGACCGTGAACATTGTGTCACCGCTGAACGGAGCTACTTATAACCTGGGAGATCAGGTGCCACTTGAAGCAAATGCTTCTTCCGCTGATGGTAATGTCACCAAGGTAGAATTTTATGCAGACGACGTGCTGGTGGCTACAATAAATTCTCCCGGCCCATATAGTATAGACTGGCTTCCTTCTGAGGCAGGTGTTAAGAAAATCATGGCGAAAGTATATGATGACCTTAATGGAATAGCTTCCTCTAACATTATTTCCATCACAGTAAATGCCCCGGGCAACACTCCACCGGTTGTTAGTATAACCTCCCCACAAAGCGGGGATGTTTTTACCGTTGGCGAGAGCATTACTCTGACAGCAGATGCATCTGACCCTGACCCCGGGGACCAAATTATTAAAGTCGAATTCTTTTCTAATGGCACAATAATAGGAGAGGATGTAACTGCCCCATTTGAATTGCCATGGCTGAGCAATATTGGTGGAAGCAAAGTAATCACAGCTGTGGCTACCGATAACCGGGGCGGGAAAAGCACCTCATCTGAAATAACTATTATCCACAACATTCTTCCTTATGTGGTGATTACTTCACCGGCCAACGGTGAGACCTTTATTGCCGGTTCCCCCTTAACAATTCTGGCAACAGCAACTGATCAGAATGGTTCAATACTAAAGGTTGAACTTATGATAAATGATGTATCAGCCGGTGATTTTTCACTAGTTTCCGGAAATAATTTCACGTTTACATGGAGTGGCCAGACAGGACAGAATACATTAAAAGCTATAGCAACCGATAATCATAATGGGCAATATATATCTGAATCAGTGAGTATAACTGTTAACAGTAATGTGGGTACCGGTGAACTGTCGTTATTTCATAGCAGACCGATACTGGTGTACCCTAACCCAGCTTCTGATGTTGTAACTATTTACTTTCAAAATGTAATGACGGGAGGGAGAACTAAATGTGAGGTGATTGATGCCCTGGGAAAGAAAATGCTTTCAGTGGATATTTACACGGAACAGGAGGAAAAGACAGCAACAATAAATATTAGTCAACTGCCTTCAGGTATCTATTTTATTAAACTTAGCCATTTTGATGGTTCCCTGATCGGGACTTCCAGGATAATTAAAAAATAACTATAAACGATGCAACAATTTCCCGGTAATACGAGAAACCTGAGAAGGGAATTCAGCTATTATACCACTAATGCAAAACAAAATTTAAAAAGGAAAAAAGAGTTAAGAGGTGATTCATCAGGTTCAGCACCCCGACAATCAATGCAGTCAGTCTTTTCACAGTTCTTTTACTTTGGACGGCCGGTCAATTGGTCAAAGGGCTTCAATGAACAAAACAATAGTGAGCGCAGGTCAAATTTTTGGAGCCTGATAAGGTTTTTCCCCCTGACTTTAATCTTTACATTATTGAATTTATCATTAATATTTGGTCAGGGAACCCTCCGGGGAAAAATTACAGATGAAAAAGGAGAAGAGCTCATAGGGGCAACTGTTGTTCTCAAATCTCACCCTACAATTGGTACCATTACCGACCTGAGTGGAAATTATTCACTCAGGATCAATGATCCCTTACCCCAGGTTATTTCCATATCCTATATAAGCTATAACACAATTGAAGATGAGGTGAACCCGAAAAACGGAGAAGTCATCATCCGCAATTACACTTTGGTTGCTGCCACCATCAACCTGGATGATGTAGTCATTACCGCGAGAGCCAAACGGGCAAATGACAATTACATGCGTGTTAAAAAATTCAACTCGCCTGTCAGCCTGGATTATATTTCACGGGAAACAATAAAAAAGACGGGGGATTCGCAAATTGACGATGCTGTTAAAAGGGTTACCGGCGTATCCACTGTTGGGGGTTATATCACTGTGAGGGGGCTGGCCGACCGGTATATCAAAACAACCATAAACGGTGCAAGGATACCTACCCTGGACCCTTTAACCAACAATATAAAACTGGATATGTTCCCTACTTCATTGGTTGATAACGTTATCATAAATAAGACTTTAAGCCCGGATTTACCTGGAGACTGGGCAGGGTCTTATCTTTCTATCGAGACCAAGGACTACCCGGATAAATTATTGATCAATATAAAAACATCCTTTGGATACAACAATCAAAGCTCTTTTACGGATGTGCTTTCTACTCAGAGAAGCCCTACAGACTGGCTGGGGTTTGACAATGGCTTCCGCGATATCAGGCATTATGAAAAGAAGGATTTTCCTTTTTATAGCAGATTTTCCAGTCCTTATGATGAATTCCGGGAATTAGGGATAGGAGGGTGTTTGGATCAGCACTGTATCATGGAAGAAAACCTCCCGGAACCGGTAAGTACAAACCAGTATTACGCAGTCAACAATATGTATTACCGGTTGGGTCTTGTTGAACTTGGCCTGCTCCCACCCGGTTTGATATATGACGACAAGGCTGTCAGGGCAGCCATTGATGAATACTACAATAACCCTGACCTGAAGGACAGGGCTCATTTTTTATTAAGTTCAGATGCTATAGCCTTCAACCAGTCGCTCCCGGATAACTGGATGACCTTAAACAGAAAAACAAGCCTTGATTTCAGTCAGGATATAAGTATAGGCAATCAGATAAGCCTGTTTGGCAAGCCTTTGGGATTTATTACCGGCTTCCGGTATTCAAACAATATGCGTTACGATCCGGCTACCCATCGGGGTGTTGGGTTCTTTTCTCAAAACCCGGCTACCGCCGGGGAGTTCGTTGAATACATTTCCCATACCCGGCAGCGCAGCACAGAAACTAATCAGTGGAGTGCACTGCTGAACCTTGCATATAAAATAAACCCACAAAATACAATTTCCATTATGGTGATGCCGAATTTTTCCGGGGTGAACAGCGCCAGTATAGATTCCGGCTACAATCATGGCGCATTTTTAAATTCCGGACTTCTTTATGAAATTATACACAGGCAATATTACGAGGAACGAAGGCAAATGGTTTACCAATACCAATCAAACCATTTCATTCCCGGGCCAGGAGTAAAGCTTGATTTTAACATTTCTTTTACTGACGGGCAAAGCAATACCCCCGATTTTAAAAATTTTGACTTCGGGATGGAGGAATCATTTTACCGGTTCAAGCAGGCAGATAAACCCGACAGGAGCTACCGGTATCTGGATGAAGATATCCTGGATACCCGGTTTTCAATGGAGATACCGGTATTTGAGAAAGCTGGTATTTCCAGAAAATTGAAACTCGGTGGGGCATACCTGGAAAATAAGCGGTCAAACCGGCAATATTATTATGAAATGGCAGGGAATTTTGATCAGGCTATTCAGTTTGAAACGAAAGAGGAACTGGTTAATTATACCAGTATTGATAAGTTTTCCATGATTTCAAACCACCAACTCTTCCATTACTATAATGCACGGTTTCTGCCCACAGATTTTAACAAGGGACGAAGCAGGGTATATGCAGGATTTATCATGACAGACCTTTCATTGAACCAAAAGATACGTTTGTCCGGGGGCCTCAGGGTGGAGCAGACCGACATTTACACCGATGTACTGAGTATGTTTGGTAAGGAGATACCCTCTTTCCATTCTTCGAGGAAAGTTGAATTACCCGGGTACAGCAGACCCATCTATGCCAATCCCTCGAAGCGCAACGAAACCAATTACCTGCCCTCCCTTAACCTGGTATATAAAGTGTTAAACAATGAAAAAACGGGTATGAATGCACGCTTCGGGTATAGCAAATCCCTGGGGCGGCCCAGTATCAGGGAATTAAGTGCATATTACGATTTTAACTATAACCTTAGCAATTTCATACTTGGAAACCCCGAGCTGAAGATGGTATATATAACCAATTATGATTTTCGTCTGGAAAACTATTTTGCCTCCGGGGATAATTTCTCACTGAGCTTTTTTAATAAGCAGTTCGAAAACCATATTGAACTAGGCAATGAGAACAACGTGTATACCTGGCGTAACGCACCCGGGACCAGCACCGCTACCGGAATGGAAGTGGAAGGGAAAAAAGAACTGTTTAAAAACCTCGAGCTGATGGGCAACGTAACTTTTGTTAAATCGAAAGCTGTGGTCATGGCTGTATTGAATGGCGTGGTAATCGATACAATTAGCCGCGATATGTATGGGCAGGCACCCTATATAGTAAATGCAATGCTTACATATACACCCGACAAGTTCGGGATATCGGCAACACTCAGCTACAATGTCCAGGGGCCTAAACTTGCGTTTGTTACCATTACTAACGAGCAGCCTGATGTTTATGAGATGCCGCGCCACATGCTTGATTTTAAGGTAACGAAAAGTATAGGGAAGCATTTTAGCCTGGAACTGAAAATCCGGGATATCCTGGATACGCGAAACCGATGGGCCTATGACTATAATAATTACAGCGTTGAATACGAGGGATACAGCTATGGCACTAATTATTCGTTCAGCATTTCCTACGACCTTTAATATTATGATTCATTAACTCTGAATGACCGATCAATATTTTAAATGTAAAAAAATGGTAAAAAATACGGTTTTGTATATACGTTTCATCGCTGTTATATTATTATCGACAGTCGGTGGTTCACTCTTCGCTCAGGTAGAAGGTATAATTATTGAAAAATACTATATTGCCGGTCCGCCCGACACATTCAGCTTCGCTGGAAACCGGCCACTGGAAGAAGGTTCGGTTACCTACCGGGTTTATCTGGACCTCGAGCAGGGAGCCCGGTTAATTAAAATCTTCGGTGACCAGTACAGACCTGTCAATATCTCATCAACCAGCCCGTTTTTTAACCATGAGGATTACGGCTATCCCTTCGGGTTTCAAATTAAAGAAACACAGCTTGACCGTAACACTCTGGCATTAGATTCCTGGATTACCCTGGGGCTGGCAACAAGGAGTCATTGGGGGATACTAAAAGAAAACGACCCGGATGGCAGTATGGAAAGGATTAAGAATAACCAGGAACCGGGTGTTCTGGCCTCTACCCATCCTGACACCGGAATCCCACTCGGAGAATCTGATGGATTTGTGCCAAAATCAGGCAACTACACATTTGGCCATGGGGGCATTATTGACATCAGTTCTCAGGAAGATACCAACAGCATATTCAGCGTTTACCGCGATACAAATTTTTTCAGCACCTCATTCTTTTTACAGGATGGCTCCCTGAACGGCATCACGGGGGCAGACAACAACAACCATGTGCTGATTGCCCAATTAACAACCAAAGGGGAAATAACATTCCGTATTAATGCAGAGGTGAAAAACGGGGCCGGTGAAATATTCAGGATTTTTGGGAAAGATACACTGATCGATGCATCAAATAATGAAAAATACAGCTCCTGGCTCTCTTATCCGGTTATACGGAATGAAGGCTGTATGGATCCCTATTATGTTCAGTATGATCCAAAGGCTGAAGAAGATGATGGAACATGGTGCAAAGACCTGATCGTTTTTGGGTGCCTTGATACCGCGGCATGCAACTATACAGCAACTGCGAATTATCATCTCCCCGAGCTATGCTGCTATGACAGTAAATGTGCCCTTGATCTGGGAGTATTATGCCCTGGTACGGTTTACGGGTGTATGGACCCACTCGCTGTTAACTATAATCCTCTTGCCAATACAACTTCAAACCAGGATAATTGCTGCTACATTTCAGGTTGTATGGATAACCGTTATCTTGAATACAACCCTAATGCCTGTCACCATGATAGTACCGGGTGCAAAATTTTAATTATTAACGGATGTATGGACAAAAATGCCTGTAACTATAACCCATTCGCCACCAGGAACTCGGGGTGTATTTATAATGATTGTGATAAAAAATCCTTTGAATGGAAATCAAATGCTTTCGAACTGAAATTATATCCAAACCCGGCCGGGGAGGAAAGTGTTCTGATGGTAATAGCGGACGGTGAGAATATAATGCGTATAGAGATATGGGACACTTTTGGGAGACGGAAATTCAATTCCGGAAAGCAGGTGTTTTCAGGTGAACATCACCAAAGAATTGATCTGAGTGCGTTTGAAAATGGTATTTATATCATCAGGATGTTTATTAATAATGAGATTGTAGTAAAAAGGCTGGTGAAGATTTAATCAACTACGATCAAGTGTTTAGATTGGGTTAGCTTTCTAATCATTCATTTCTATAAACATTTGAGGCTGTCTAAAAAGACTAATCATTGAATTAATAGATTACAAATTGAAAGTA
>CAZGKF010000071.1:0-10954 GCA_964526475.1 uncultured Bacteroidaceae bacterium | reverse complement strand
TGAATTCTAAAGTCATCAGGCTTTTTAGACAGCTTCATTCAAGGGGGGGTGGGTCGGGTCTAAATTTTTTTCGTTGATATTAATTCAGATCAAATAGAAGGAAAATAATTTTTTTTCTTTTTTACAATATCTCTGATAAGTCGAATGAAATATTATTTTGAAAATGGAAATCTTAAATAACTGAATATCAAAATTTAAAGAATTACTTATTGCGTATAACCATTTTAATATGCATTATATAAACATCTGCGAAACTTGAGAAACAAACCAGCAATCGAAAATAAAATTAACTAAATAAATTATCTTTAAATTTACCCCATATGTCAAAAACAGCATTATTAACCGGAGTCACTGGTCAGGACGGAGCTTATCTTGCCGAATACCTTATAAAGAAAGGCTATGTGGTTCATGGGATAAAAAGGAGAAGTTCTTTGTTCAATACCGACAGGATTGATCATCTGTACCAGGACCCACAGGAAGAAAAGAGAAATTTCATACTTCACTACGGTGACCTTACGGATGCAACCAATTTAATAAGGATAGTACAGGAAGTCCAGCCTGATGAGATCTACAATCTTGGAGCACAGAGCCATGTGCAGGTTTCCTTTGAAACTTCTGAATACACAGCCAATTCGGATGCCCTGGGTACACTGAGATTACTGGAAGCAATCCGCTTGCTTGGTCTTGATAAAAAGACACGGTTTTACCAGGCTTCAACAAGTGAATTATACGGAATGGTACAGGAAGTTCCTCAAACGGAAAAAACTCCTTTCTATCCCCGAAGTCCTTATGGTGTTGCAAAACTATACGCATACTGGATAACAGTTAATTACAGGGAAGCATACAATATTTTTGCATGTAACGGTATTCTTTTCAACCATGAATCTCCCATTCGTGGTGAGACTTTTGTTACCCGGAAAATTACCAGGGGGGTTGCCCAGATCGTTCTCGGACTTAATGATAAACTTTACATGGGTAATCTTTCGGCACAACGTGACTGGGGACATGCCAAAGATTATGTTAAAGCCATGTACCTTATACTTCAGCAGGATATCCCTGATGATTATGTTATTGCAACCGGTGTTACTACCGAAGTACGCGAGTTTGTCAGGATGGCGTTTGCTGAAGCAGGTGTGGAAATTGAATTCAAAGGTAAGGGTAAAGATGAAAAGGCATATATATCCGGATTGAAGGAATTACCCGAAGACTCTGTTCTTACAAGTAAAGACATTGGAAGGTGCGTCCTCGAGATTGACCCGCATTACTTTCGCCCCACCGAAGTTGACGTGCTGATAGGTGATCCGACAAAAGCCAGACAGAAACTGGGTTGGGAGTTGAAATATACTCTCAGTGATCTGATAAAAGAAATGATGGCAAGCGATATCAAATTGATGAGGAGGGAAAAAGCATTGTTAAATTTAGGCTATGGCTTTAAAAAATATTTTGAATAACTTAATACACCATGATAAATAAAAACAGTAAAATCTATATTGCCGGCCATACAGGCCTTGTTGGTTCAGCTATAAAAAGGAGACTTGAAATTGGAGGCTATACTGATATCATTGGGCGGACGATTGATGAACTTGATTTAACCGACAGTCAGAAAGTGCAATATTTTTTTGAAGCGGAGAAACCAGAATACGTCTTTCTTGCTGCTGCAAAGGTAGGCGGGATAATTGCCAACAATACCTACAGAGCCGATTTTATTTATGAGAACCTTCAGATTCAGAACAATATAATTGGTGCCAGCTGGAAAACCGGAGTGAAAAAGCTTATTTTTCTTGGAAGTTCCTGTATTTATCCCAGGGAAGCTCCCCAACCCCTGAAAGAGGAATACCTGCTTACTTCTGAACTCGAATATACCAATGAACCTTATGCCATTGCCAAGATTGCCGGGATTAAATTATGTGAAGCTTTTAATCTCCAGTATGGGACTAATTTTATATGTGTAATGCCGACAAATTTGTTTGGAATAAATGATAATTTCAATCTGGAAAAGTCACATGTGCTTCCGGCCATTATCAGAAAATTGCACCTTGGTAAATGCCTCATGAATAACGATTTAGATGCCATAAGAAAGGATTTTGATAATTATCCGGTTGAAGGAGTTAACGGGAAAGCCAGGGAAAATGATATAATCGAAAAGCTTCGAAAATACGGAATAAAAAGAAGTGGTAGCGGTGTCAGTGTTCAGTTTTGGGGAACAGGAAAACCTAAAAGGGAGTTCCTTCTTTCCGATGATCTGGCTGATGCTCTGGTCTATATTTTTGAAAACCTCGATTTCATTGATTTGGTGAAAGATTTAGATGCTTTGAAGGCAGAGGTTAAAGACATCCGGAACACTCATATAAATATAGGTACAGGTGGGGATATAACAATCCGGGAACTGGCAGAGGTGATATCGGATATAACTGCTTACAAAGGGAACATTGAATGGGACACCTCACGTCCCGATGGCACAAACCAGAAGCTTATGGATGTCAGCAAAATTAATTCACTTGGCTGGAAACATAAAGTAAGTCTGGAAGAGGGTATTAAGATGGTATATGAGTGGTATAAATGACTAACATTAATTTATCTTCCCTGAGCGGAGAATATAACAAAAATGGTTTTAAACAGCAATTTAAAATCTTTCCCTATAGTCCAGTTATCAATATAATTAAGGTCCATCTTCATCCATCTTTCAAATTTAACGTCGTTACGGTTTGGTATTACCTGCCATGAGCATGTAATACCGGGCTTAACTGAAAGCCTTCTTAACTGCCAGCGTTTGTATTTCATTACTTCCGACTCAAGAGGCGGGCGCGGACCGATAAGTGACATCTCTCCGCGAATTACGTTAAATAACTGGGGAACTTCATCAAGTCCGGTTTTTCTCAGGAAAACTCCAATTCTGGTTATTCTCGGATCATGCTTAAGTTTAAATGTCGGTCCGTCCATTTCATTCCTCTCTCTTAGTTTCTCAAGCAATTCCTCTGCATTGATAACCATTGTACGGAATTTAAATAAGTTGAATTTCCTCCCACGTAATCCGATTCTCTGTTGTTTAAACAGAATAGGCCCCCTGGAATCCAATTTGATAAGAATTGCAATTAATAAAAGTAAAGGAGCAAAAAGGATAATCGCTGTGATAGAAAAGTAAATATCTCCCATAGTTTTAAGAACAAGAGATAAATGGTTCGAGGGTATATCAACTAAGGTAAGATATCTGGAAGGATTTTTTGCTTTTAACTGTAAATGCAAAGGATCAAGAGGGGAAACTGTCGATTGCAACCGGAAAATAGTACCTACTTCATTACATATTTTAACAATTTCTTTAATTTTGTTCTCATCTATTTGGCCTTTACAGTATAATACTTCGTCTATTATGTTGTTATCAAGAATAGCAGTAAGATTATAGGTATCAGGATATATAGTGAAATCTTTCCCGTATTTTGCTTTAATCAGGCGTGATTTTGTTATTATTCCGGTTATATTAAAACCCCATTCCTTCTGTTCAATAAGTTTCTCGATCATTTCATCAGAGAAACCATCAGCTATAATCAATACATTGTGCAGATCATATCCATTTGCCCTGTAAATTTTTAAAGTATGATAAATGGCAATACGAATGAAAATGGTAAATGTGACGTTCAGTCCCGTGTAAAGAAAAATGAAAATTAATGGGATCGATTGAAGGTTAAATAAATATTTAAGTGCAATTAATCCTGTAAGCACAATAAAATTAACTCGTACGTGCTGAAAGATTATAGTACGGTACCTTTGTGTTCTGGGTAGTTTTGCCATGGAAGTGATTCTGGATAAAACGTACCAGGAAACAACGATGAAAAAACTGAAAAATGCCAACTGTGCATGGTCAAATTCCCAGGAGGGAATAAACAGGTGTCTGACAAGTATTATACTGAATATAAACAAAATAACTACTGCAGCAGCCTCAGTAATATCGATGAATGTTCTTATCCCTGGCTGGTTATGTGTTTTATATTCTGTAACCCTGTTATAAATGTTCTGAAATAATATCATATGTGTTAAAACTTGCGATTTTTTATACTAATTTCTGAAGAAGAAACGAAATTGCGAAGAGAATGGTTGCCAATTTTATCCGGGATTTGATTAAATGAATTTTCAGGTAGGTGAATGACTTTTTTTTAATGATGAATTTTTTAAACCTGATTAAAAATGCCTTTACAGGGGAATTTTGCTATTTGTCAACATATTTATCAAATTGATCAGAAATAAAGATTAATAGATCATAATTATAGTTGAGTAATTAAAAAGAAAACTTAAATGTTGGTATCTTCAAGGCCGAATATTACTTCATGAAACAGACACATTCAGTAAACTTTTTGTTTTCATTAGCTGCATGTGATGAGTCTGTAATATCACTATAAACAGTAATGAATTATGAATGATTTATCAATAAAACCTACAGGTAAAACTTTGGCAGTTAACTGCAAAAAAGGGAGAATAGAGTTTCTTGGGTGTTCAATAACCAATGATCCAAAGGCATTTTTCAGTCCTGTTATGGAATGGGTAAAAAAATACAACCAGGAACCTGAGGAAATAACGGAGGTGATCTGTAAAATAGAATATATTGATTCTGCATCATTTAAAAATTTATTTAATTTATTAAAAGAATTAACAGCAATTAAAAAAAAGCAAAAAAAGATTGTTGTTAAATGGTACTTCGATTACGAGGATCCTGAAGTACTTGAGCTTGGGGAAATTCTTAAGGGAAGGATTGATCTGGATTTCGAACTTATTCAAAATGGTTCACAGATTAAAGCTGGTAATTAATTTGTCAGCTGATTTTCTATGTTAAACCGCACAGGCGGTTATCACTTAATAAAATGTTAATAATATATTCATAATCTGTTATAGGATTTAGAAATATCTTAATTATTTTTTTATACCTTACATGACAGAAATTCGATTAAACCTTACAATATGTATTGATATATATCATATGAATATTAGTTATTTACAGAGCTTACATGTTTCATTAATCTGATAATAGAATGAACGAATTAAATATTCCTGCAACTGAGAAAACACTGGGAATTCATTGTAGCAAAGGTATTCTTGAATTTAAAGGATGTTCCATACTTAGTAATCCCGATATTTTTTTTTCCCCCCTGTTTGACTGGTTAAAGGAGTATATTAATGATCCTGAAAAGGAGACTATTATTAATTGCCATTTTGAATACATTGACTCCGCGAGCTTCAAAAATGTTTTTAAACTTTTTAAAGAGCTTGAGGATATTAATGTCGATCATACAGTGATAATTAACTGGCATTATGATAATAATGATCCCGAGATCCTTGAGCTGGGTGAATTACTTGACAACAGGATCCGTTATGAAATAAATTTTATCCCCTTCTAACTAATACATCAATATTTGGGTGTAACTTTCATCTGATAAAATCCAAAAGAAGTTATATCTGCAATTTCCTCTATTGTCTTGGAAATGGGTTTACCTGCTCCATGTCCGGCTTCAGTTTCTATCCGTATAAGGCTTGGATTTTTCCCTGATTGTAACTCCTGCAATCCAGCAATATATTTGAAGGAATGTGCAGGAACTACTCTGTCATCATGATCGGCAGTTGTAACCATCACAGCAGGATAATCAACATTCCTGCGTAAATTATGCAGTGGAGAGTACCTGTATAGGTAGTCAAACTGAGTGGAATCCTCACTGGATCCATAATCCGTGATCCATAATCTGCCAATTGTAAATTTATGATATCTAAGCATATCCATCACCCCAACTGCCGGGAATGCAACTGCAAACAGGTCAGGACGCTGATTTATAACAGCCCCTACCAGTAATCCTCCGTTAGACCCTCCGATTATTGCAAGTCTTTTAGGTGAGGTGAAGTTTTCGTCAATAAGAAATTCAGCTGCAGCGATAAAGTCATCAAAAACATTTTGTTTTTTCAGAATAGTCCCTGCCTGATGCCAGTCTTCACCGTATTCGCCTCCTCCACGGATACCGGCGAGTGCAAAGACTCCACCATTTTCCAGCCAAAGAACATTCTGTACGGAAAAAGCAGGAGTGTAAGTAACATTGAAACCGCCATATCCATATAGCAGGGCAGGCCGGTTCCCATCAGGCTTCATGTCCTTATGATGCACAATGAACATGGGAACAACAGTCCCGTCTTTGCTCTTATAAAAAACCTGGCGGGTTATATAATCATCTCTTGCAAAATCCACTTGGGGTTTGAAATACAGACTGGTGCTGTTTTCTTTAACATTATACTGATAAACTTCAGGAGGTACGTTAAAAGATGTGAACATAAAAAAAGCCGTATTATCTCCATATTTTGAATTGAAAGAAGAAACAGTTCCGATACCTGGAAGTGGAATTTCATATAATAAACTACCTTCAAAAGAAAATACTTCAAGTACAGATCTTGCATCACGCATATAATGCGCAATAATTTTATCACCTGCAAGTCTGCAGGATTTCAATACCTGAGATTTCTTCTCACCGATAATATCTTCCCAGTTCTCAGGGGAAGGATTATTCATGTCAACACCAATGAGTTTATACATTGGGGCATCCAGGTTAGTAAGGATAAAGAGTTTTGTACCCTTGTTCCCAATTAAAGAATAATTTTCCCCGAAACCTGTAACCAGCTTATTAAAGTCAGTTTCCGGTTTACCAAGGTCTTTAACAAATAATGCGTTACCTGTAGTTGTTTCAGATATGTATAAAACTAAATACCTTTCATCTTCAGTTACCTCAGGGTTGAATATTCTGCCAGGATTTCCGGTATCTTCATATACCAATTTATCTTCCGTCTGAGGCGTTCCGGCTTTATGATAAAAAACCCTGCTGTTCAGATTTATTCCTTTAAGTGCATCTCCCTCTTCCGGTTTGTTGAACCTGTTATAAAAAAAACCGTCTTTATACCAGGCTATACTGCTGAATTTAATCCATTTTAGATGATCATCCAGGTCATTCCCGGTTTCAATTTCCCTTATAAAAAACTCCCTCCAGTCTGAACCTCCCCGTGAAATGCCATATCCGGCGTATTTATGATCCTTTGAAACAGCGAAATTTGTCAGGGCAACAATACCTCCATCCGACATGAGATTTGGATCCAGAAAAACTTTGGCTTCCTCTTCGGCAGATTTTTTTATGTAATAAACATTCTGATTCTGCAGGCCATCATTATATGAATAGAAATGATAATTCCCCTCTTTCCATGGCGCTCCCATTCTGCTGAAATTCATAATATTAAGGAGCCTTTCCCTTATTTTTTCACGGAAAGGTATTTTCTCCAGATAAGAAAAGGTAAGTTCATTTTGTTTTTTAACCCATTCCATCGTTTCTTCAGAACGGTCATCTTCAAGCCATCTGTAAGGGTCAGCTACTTCCGTTCCGAAATAGTGATCTGCAGTGTCATCTTTCCTTGTTTCAGGATATTGTAATGACTGGTGTGAGCAGGAGAGAAGAAAAAGTGCAAGCACAGAGAAATAAAAATAATTCATGGTTCAATACTTTTAAGAGAGTAAAGTATCAAAGATAGATTTTTATAATTGGTAATGAGAAATAAAAAATCATGTTTTAAAATTATAAAAATCTAATTTACAGCACAAAGATTACAATCAATGCATTATAAGTATATATAACGCACCAGCCTGTCTGATGAAAAAAAGTGCAGAGTATCCGCTTCGGAAAGTATAGAATAGGAAATCCTATTCGGGTTTGGGTAATAAGATTTTTCTGGATAGCTTAAGTTTTCCGTTTTTACTGTCGACTTCAATTAATTTTACATCCACTTCATCACCAACCTTCAATACTTCATCAACAGTTTTAAGCCTCCTCCATTCTATTTCAGAAATATGTAAAAGGCCTTCAGTCTTTGGAAGTATTTCAATAAATGCTCCGAATTGAACAACAGACTTAACTTTACCTTTATATATTTTACCTATTTCGGGAACTTCGATAATACGGTTAATCCATGCCATAGCAGAATCAATGGATGATTTATTTACAGCGCAAACATCAACGATTCCTTTTCCATCGACTTCTTCAATAGCTATGGTGGTACCTGTTTCTCGCTGTATTTCCTGTATTACTTTTCCTCCCGGGCCTATCAGTGCTCCAATCATTTCTTTCATGATCTCAATGCGTTCAATTCTTGGAGCATGGGGTTTATAATCATCACGGGGTTTTGCCATAGTCTTTTCCATGGCAGCAAGAATATGTAATCTGCCTTTTTTTGCCTGTTCAAGAGCTTTGGCAAGTACTTCGTAGGATAAGCCATCAACTTTTATGTCCATTTGAGTGGCAGTAATACCATCTTTTGTCCCTGCTACCTTGAAATCCATATCGCCAAGGTGGTCTTCATCACCAAGGATATCAGAAAGGACAGCATATTTACCGGTTGCTGCATCAGAAATCATTCCCATAGCAATGCCTGAAACGGGTTTTTTCATTTTAACACCTGCATCCATAAGTGAAAGTGTACCTGCACAAACAGTAGCCATAGATGAAGAACCGTTTGATTCAAGAATGTCTGAAACAACACGTATTGCATAAGGAATATCGTTCTCTCCTGGTATCATGCGTTTTAAAGCACGAAGAGCAAGGTTCCCATGCCCTACCTCCCTGCGTGATACGCCACGGTATGGACGTGCATCCCCTGTGGAATAAGGCGGGAAATTATAATGCAAAACAAATTTCTCTGTTCCCTGGATCAGCACCTCATCAATGATCTTCTCATCCAGTCGTGAACCAAGGGTAACAGTGGTGAGAGACTGCGTTTCACCACGTGTAAATAAGGCTGACCCGTGGGCTGTCGGCAAGAGATCCACCTCACAGACTATTTCGCGAATTTCATCAGATTTGCGGCCGTCAAGCCTTTTCTCTGATTTCAGTACAAAATCCCTTACAGCATTTTTTTCAATCTCGTGATAATACCTTTCAATAAGAGCTGTGTTTAATTCTTCCTCAGGTTTCTCTTCTTTCAGTTTTTCTATAAAATCATTTATAATCGATTGGAAGCCTTCACTTCTTTCATGCTTGTCTTTAGTACATTTAGCAGCATGATCGTAAGCTTTCTGGTACAACTCATTTTGCATCCTGTCTTTTAACTCCGGGTCATTTGTTTCATGAGAATACTCACGTTTTGCTTTACTAACCATGGCAGCAAGTTCAAGCTGGGCTTCGCACTGTGGAATGATTGCATTGTGAGCAATTTTCATGGCTTCGAGAAGATCTTCCTCCGATGCCTCATTCATCTCACCTTCTACCATCATGATGTTTTCTTTTGTTGCACCAACCATTATATCAATATCTGCATTCTTTATCTGGGAGAAAGTCGGATTAATTATGAATTTCCCATCAATACGCGCTACACGTACTTCAGAAATAGGGCCGTTAAAAGGAACATCAGATACGGCTATTGCAGCAGAAGCAGCTAAACCGGCTAATGCATCAGGAATTATGTCGTTTTCAGCAGAAATAAGCAATATGTTAACAAAAGTCTCAGCGTGATAATCATCCGGAAAGAGGGGTCTGAGTACTCTGTCTACCAAACGTGAAATAAGAACCTCATAGTCACCCGGTCTTGCCTCCCTTTTCATAAAGCCTCCGGGGAAACGACCGGAAGAAGCAAATTTTTCTTTATAATCGACAGACAAAGGCAGGAAATCTACATTTTCTTTGGCTTCTTTTGCCGATACCACAGTGGCAAGAAGCATGGTATTTCCTTGTCTGACAACAACTGACCCGTCGGCTTGCTTTGCCATTTTTCCTGTTTCAATTAAGATGGACCTTCCATCGCCAAGATCAATTGATTTTTGATGAATGTTAAACATATTCTGATATTAAATAGATTAATAATATTAAGAAAAAAAGGCAACTTTGAATTGCCTTTTCTCATTTTTATTTTCTCAGATTCAGTGATTTAAGAATTTTTCTGTATTTCCCTATGTCTTCTTTTTTGAGATAATCAAGCAGACTTCTTCGTTTTCCGACAAGTTTCAATAAGGCTCGCTGTGTACCGAAGTCCTTTTTATTAATTTTCAAATGCTCAGTGAGATGATTAATTCTTGTGGTGAAAAGAGCAATCTGTGATTCAGAGGAACCTGTATTGGCTTCCGATTTGCCAAATTTCACAAATATCTCTTTTTTCTTTTCAGCAGTTAAAATCATTACTAATCAGGTTTTTATATTATAATACAGTAAAATTAGAAATGCGAAATTACTTATTTTTTTTCATTAATCAATACTAAGGATGACTTTTTACTTTTTTTCTCATAATGAAATTCATTACCTCAACCCCATTTACATCTTTTTTCTGTCTCTGAGAATAATCAAAACCCATTTTTATGAAAAATGGTTTTGCCGTAATGCTGACTTCAGATACTATTTCGCGTATTCCCAGGTTTGCATAGTAATTGTCTATTTCGGCCATAAGAGCACTCCCAACCCCGTTTCCCTGAAAATCCTTGTGTACATATATTAAATCAAGACTACCTTTCCCGGAAACAGAACAGAAACCAAGGATGCGCCACTGGTCTTCCACAATCAAAAAATAATCTGTACGAATACGTTCCCTCCACCAGCTGATATCATTGTATTTTGCTGACCATGCCTTTAGCTGAATGGGATCATAATCTTTGGCATTTACGGATTTGATTGTCTTTCGGAATAACCTGGAAACTCTGTCCAAATCCTCGGGAACGGCCTTACGAATTGAAAACATATTGTGAAATAATGTTATAAAACATAAGGCAAATATAATATGAATTTTTATCAGTAGGAAAACCTTTTTCTAAGCTTTATTTTTTTCTTGCAGATTTCGCATATTATTGCAGAATGAGATGCCTTCATCATTGTAAATCAGCGAAATCTGAGAAAAAATTCATTTGTACTTTTCAGTGCGCTGTCTGAAAAGTTAGATTCACTGACTGCCCCCTGCCCACTGCCCCCTG
>CAZGKF010000070.1:0-11204 GCA_964526475.1 uncultured Bacteroidaceae bacterium | reverse complement strand
TTTTATTTACGCGATTTCCCGAAGGCGGGGAATTATTCTATATTACAATCACTTCATAAAAACTCGATCCTACTGCAAACTGCCATCCCACCGTAAAGGTGGGATTAGTTCATCTGTACTTTTCAGTGCGCTGACGCTTCTGAAAAGTAAGATTCACTGAAACTGCCAACTATCCCCCTTCCAGCCCGGCTAAGCATTCCCCTCCCTCGCTGGGGGAGGGGCCAGGGGTGGGGTGTGATCTGCCCCGGCCAAAAAGCCTCAGGTTCGCACAATCCGTGGACATCCCGCGCACATAAGCTTTTACTTTTTTACTTCTTCGTTCTTCATTCCTTGTTCTGAAATCAATCCATCCTTCTGTGTTCACCTGTATCTTCCATACTCCATAACCGTTTCCCGCATAGTCATAATGTTTTCGGGGGGGACTTCGCTCTGGATATTATGAACAGTTGTAAAAACAAAACCACCTCCCGGAGCCAGGGCGTCGATGTTGCGTTTTACATCATCTTCCACATTTTTTCTTGAACCGGAAGGCAAAACCTTCTGCGTATCTATTCCACCACCCCAGAATACAATATCTTTTCCAAAATCCTTTTTTAACTGGAAAGGATCCATACCGGTTGCCTTTATATGCATGACTATTTGTTGAATAACATCTGACCATTCTGTCTTATGCAATGGCAGTCCAAGATATTTCAGCAGGTTTTGGTATGCTGTCTCACTGATCCCGCTCCATATTGTCCCGGCCATATCAAAAGGGATACGATCCGGCTCCTGATGCTTTAGTGTTGTTAAAATTCTTTCCCGTGAAGACATATTATTAATCGATTTTCATCCAGATATTTCCGTTTTTATTGGAGTTAACTACTGAGTGTATGAATTTCATGCCACGCACCCCTTCGTGCACAGTTGGGAATTCTCCCGGGTTGAAACTTTCTCCTCTTATGGATTTAGCGGTTCCTTTGTATATGTTTGCCAGAGCTTCATAAATCCCTTCCGGATGACCTGCAGGCATTGTATGGGCGGCCTCAGCAGTTTCACTGTTGTATGCATGAGCGGGTTTAAATACTTTGGTAGGTTCAGAATCACTCAGCATATAGAGGTAGTTGGGATTTTCCTGACCCCATTTCAGACTGGCTCCGGACCCATACACAGCAATGGTGAGATTGTTTTCTTCTCCTGCAGCAACCTGTGTTGAGCGGATGACACCTTTCAGCCCATCTTTGAATCGTAACAGAACGGTTCCATCAAGATCCATTTTTATTCCTTCCTTAACAGGGCTGAGATCTGCCAGGACTTGCTGTATTTCAAGCCCTGTTGTATATTCAATAAGGTTAAAAGCATGCACTCCTATGTCCCCCATGCAGCTGCTTACACCGGCATCCTTGGGTTCCAGCCGCCATATACCGGTTATCCGGCTATCAGTGCCATGTATAATAGAATTGATCCATCCCTGGTAATATTGTGCATCGATACGCTGAATGGTTCCCAGCACTCCCTGTGCAATGAGTTCCCGCATCTGCCTTACCATTGGATAACCTGTATAGGTGTGCGTGAGCGAGAAAGTAAGTTTCTTTTCCGTAACAATTTTTTCAAGATCCAGAGCTTCCTCAACTGTCAGAGTCATAGGTTTTTCACACACTACATGAAAATTATTATCCAGACATTTTTTTGCAAACGGATAATGCAAAGCATTAGGAGTTACGATTGCTATTACCTGCATCTGTTTTTCTGAAGGCAGATCAAGCTCAGCTTTAATCAGAGAGTCAACACTATCGTAACAGCGGGACAGATCAATACCTTCCTGCCTGGCAAATTGTTTACTTCTTTCATAATCAATGTCAAAAACACCTCCCACAAGTTCATAGTCATTGCATATACGTGAGGCACGGCGATGTGCATCTCCGATAAATGCTCCTATACCGCCTCCTATCATTCCCAATCTTAATTTTTTCATATTCTAAAATGTTTAAGTTATTGTTTCATGTAACTAATCTGTTTTTTGTTTGCCAATCCGCCCAATGAATAAAGCAAAAAATATAAGGATACCGGCCATGATGGCAGCTATGAGTAAACTTTGCTGAACAGTGGATCCAACGCTCAGATTTCCGATAAATTTGGGCACAAATGTTCCTCCAAGCAATCCGAAAGAAAATATAATTCCAAAGATACTGCCATATAAGCTGGGATCGAACTTACTGAAAGTAACGCCAACGATAGTAGGGAAAATAGGAGCAAAAGCTATCCCGGCTATTAACACAGCAACAATTCCCAAAACAGGTCCCGGGGTAAAGATCATCAGTAAAATGGCAACAAGAGATACTATTGACATCAGAACAATTACTTTAGCTCCCATTGCTGTCAGATTTTTAACTGCTGAAGTAAGAAACCTGCCAATCATCATGGCTACTCCAAATAAACTCAGCACCACACTTGTTTTTGCTGCAGCATTTAAGCTGGCATTTTCAATATAAAGTTCTTCCATGAGTTTCCGGATCCATGTTCCCATCGATACTTCAAGAGAAATATAGCAAAACAGGGCAAGGGCTGCGATCAGTACAGCCGGTTTCATAAGTACTTTTAAGGCCATTGTAAATTTAAAGCCAATGGAGACTTTAGGGAAACTTGCTGTAAGAGCAAATCCCAGAAAGACAAGAGAAAGTATGCTGATAATTATAAGAGCACTATTGTAGCGGAGATTTAAGGATTGGAACATAAAAACAATAAGCAAAGGGGTCAGGATATATCCCAGGGCAAAAAAAGCATTTCCAAAATTACTTGCCCGTGCAGGATCCTTGCCATCGAAAAGAACAACAGGGATAAGAGTATTCCCGACTGTGTTGAGCGACATCGCTCCAATGCCCATAAGGATACAGGCTATTAAAGCAAAATTGAAACCTGAGGAGAAAGCCAGAAGCAACATGCTAAGACTGGTTACAGTAAATCCCAGAATTGCAACCGGTTTGTACCCCACTTTGTCTACCAGGGGGCCGATAAAGAGCTGCACAATACAGCTCGTAAGGAATAAGCCTAATACAAGGGTGCCAAACTGACCTGCATCTAATTCAAGAGCAGTCATTAACTCAACAGAGATGGCTCCCAGGATAATGAAGCAAATAGCCAGCGTAAAAACTGCCATAAGTGCTACAATAGCAGCTGTACTAAAATTTTTCTTTTCCATTTTTTTTTGTTGTTAGCTTGTGGGGTTAATTAAATGTCTTTGAAGCATAATTAATAACCCGAAATATTTTTCCGGATTTTAAAATTATGAAAACTTATTAAAAAACAAAAAACAAATTCTTACTTAAGATAATTATCTCTTGGGCCGGTGTCTTTTTATTCACAGTTTGCTTTAAATCAGTATTTTTCTGATTCTATTCAAAACCGATAAGTTTCACCCTTTTTATGCCTTCTTCCCACCAGTCTTTAAGAGGACCTCTGTTAAGACTCTTTAATGCATTAGACCTGCTGGCTTTTGAGATGTCTAACTCTGCAATGAGTATGTCTTCCCCGAAAATGGAAGCTTCCTGTATAATGTTGCCCGTAGGCGCAATGATACGACTATGACCATGAGATCCTGAAGCGTCTTGATTTGCCGGGGCATTCGAATGAACAACATAAACGCTGTTCTCTACTGCCCTTGCTTTAATCTGAGCGCGGTAGGGTGTTCCTAAAATTGCATAAACACCTGCTTCCCTGCAGGCATCAGCAACTTGTTTTTCAGCTTGCCTAACTTTTTCTATATCGATAGAAATTAGAACATCCTGTATGTAGGATGTCAGTGCACATTCAGGAAAAACAACGATACGGGCACCCTTTCCGGCAGCTTCATAAATGAAATTTTTAATTCGTTCCACATTATCATCCAGATCAGGAGTTGAACGCATTTGCACAACTGCTGCCACAAGAGTTTTTGATGCAGCCATCTCATCTGCAGAAAGTAAATCCTTTTTTATACTGTATTTTATCTGATCGTAAGTTGCGTGATCAGAATTAAATGATGCGGAAAATACAAATCCGGTTGTCAGAATTATTGTTCTGATTAAGCTTCGAAAAAAAACTTTTGTTACCATTTGATGAAGAAATGAAAGATTAATAATGCAAAGAAAGTAAAAAAAATATTTAAGTCAGATATATCATCCAGGGTTATGGTTTAGTTGTTAATTTTACATCCATATATATATTACCTTTGTAATTTAAAGAATACGAATATTTTTATGTGGACATTGTTTAAACGGGAAGTCAGAAGTTTTTTCGGTTCATTTACCGGGTATGCGGTGATAATAGTTTTCATTATGCTTACCGGAATGTTTATGTGGGTTTTTAATGGTCAGATGAATGTTCTTGAAAGCGGTTATGCTTCCCTGGAAACATTGTTTTCTATAGCACCATGGGTATTTCTTTTTCTCGTTCCGGCAATAACCATGCGGATGATTGCGGAAGAAAGAAAGTCTGGCACGCTGGAATTGTTATTTACAAGGCCTCTGAATGAGATGCAGATAGTGATAGCCAAATTCCTGGCTTCATGGGTATTGATCCTGACTGCGCTTATCCCTACTTTGGTTTTTTATATTTCAGTATGGTTTCTTGGCAGTACTCCCGGAAATATTGATACCGGTGGCACCTGGGGATCATATATCGGGCTTGCTTTTCTCGGAGGTATTTATGCTGCAATAGGAGTATTTTCTTCCTCTCTGACATCCAGTCAGATTATTGCCTTTATTAATTCGGTATTGTTGTGTTTTCTTTTATACCTTGGGTTTGACCTTATAGCCACACTCACAGACAGCGGGGAAATAGCACTGTTTATCAGTCAGCTGGGAATAGATTATCATTATAAAAGTATGTCAAGAGGGGTTATTGATAGCAGGGATTTGGTATATTTCATTTCAGTAATATTTCTTTTTCTTTTTTTAACGCGTATAATACTGATAAGCAGGAAATGGTAAACAGAAATATGAACAGGAAGGAACTAAAACGGCTGCATACAGGACAACTTATTACAGTTATAATATTAATTTTTGTAATAAATTATTTTGCATATATAAGATTTTTCAGAATTGACCTTACTTCTGAAAAAAAATATTCCCTGGCATATGTAACAAGGGACATATTACAAAATCTTGAAAAACCTGTCTTTATAAAAATATATCTCGACGGTGATCTTCCATCCGATTTGATTCAGTTCAGAAAATCAATTCGTGAGACCCTGGAGGAGTTCAGGGCATATGCCGGAAGAATGCTTCATTATGAATTTATTAATCTTTATGATGAACCTGATCCTGTTCTCCGGGACCGCATGATGCAGGATATTGCAGGCAAAGGAATACGTATAACTGATATCAGGGTGAAAGATAAAGAGGGAGGATTATCTACAAAGCTCATTTTTCCGGGAGCGCTTATTAATTACGGGGGAGTCGATTTCCCTGTTAACCTGTTAAAAAACAACCCTTCCCTGCCATACCAGGTAAACCTCAATAATTCTGTTGCATCGCTCGAATATGAGTTTATAAAAGCAATTAAAAGTTTAAGTACGGAAAAAATTGAAAAAATTGCATTTATTGAAGGTCAGCAGGAACTTGGATATTACGAAGTATTTGATATAAGTTCAGAACTGAGTTTGTTTTTTCAGGTTGACAGGGGAGCCATACAGGGTAATCTAAATGATTTGCTTGAATATAAGGCAATTATAATAGCTCAGCCTTTACAGAAATTTGCAGAAAGGGATAAGTTCGCAATTGACCAGTATATTATGAGAGGTGGAAAAGTTCTGTTTTTTCTTGATCCGGTGCAGGCATTTCCCGACAGTCTGACTTCCGGGAAAACGTATACATCTTTTATCGATTTAAATATTTATGACCTTTTGTTTAAGTATGGTTTCAGAATTGATTATAATCTGATCAGGGACATGCAGTGCAGTTTAATAAAAGTTGAAACTGCAATTGAAGGGCAGGATCCTTCAGTACGTCTTTTCCCATGGGTTTATTATCCTTTGTTTTCCCCATCCCCGGATCATATTATTACGAAAGGACTAAATTATATCCGGGGGCAATTTGTTTCTGCAATTGACACAATTCCGGTTTTTCCTCAAAAGATTAAGAGAACTGTGCTTATTTCCAGTTCAGATACCAGTACCAGGCTCAATAATCCGGTTGTTATCTCCATGGATGAAGTAGCTCAAACACATGACAGACGTACCTTTAACAAATCGAAACTACCTGTAGCTGTTCTGGCAGAAGGGATATTCGAATCCTTTTATAAGAATTACGGTGTGCCTTCCGGAGTAAACCCTCCTGGTGCGGAGATAATCCCTTACAGCATGCCTACAAGCATTTTTATTGCAGGAGATGGGGACCTTATCAGAAATGATGTCAGGATAACTCCATCAGAGAAAATACCATTGTCACTCGGGTATGACAGAGACACACGACAGACATTCGGGAACAAGGAGTTTATTATGAATGTGATTAATTATATGACAGATGATCAGGGTCTTATTCTATTAAGAAAGAGGGAGTTCAGGCTGAGACTGCTCGATGGAAGCCGGATAAGAACTTCCCGGCAGAAATTAAGGTGGAAGTTAATAAATACAATGGTGCCGGTGTTATCAGTCCTTGTTTTTGCTGGCATCTTTTCCTTTGTGAGAAAGAGGAAATATGGAAAAATATCCTGAAAATGATTAAGAAGTATTTATATTATATCATTCCTGTATTAGTTCTTGTTTTAACCTGGATTATTATTTTGCTGAGGGACGGGATATATGGAGAGGGGCGTAATGAATTTTTTTTTGCCATTGCTGATACCTGTAAGGTGCATCAAATCCTGATAACCGGAGATGATACTGTAAACCTTAAAAGATTGCGGGATGAATGGATATTAAACGATAGTCTTAGCCCTTCTAAGGTGGCAGTTGATAATTTTCTTTTTGCATTCAGCAGATTAAGGATAAAGGGATTCTTTGAGGATGATATGAATGAAAAGGGACAGGACACAATAAATATTCAAATCAATGTTGGTGGAAGAATCCGGAATTTCTTACTGTTTATATTTAATGGACAGGATATCTTACAGAAGGCAGGTTCAGATGGAATGTTCCAGGTAGAAGTTTCAGGTTTTTCCGATATTCGAATGAATCAGGTGCTTGTCCCTGATCCTTATTTCTGGCGGGAGCGTCTTCTGTTCTCCTTAAAATCTGAAGAAATATCAACTGTGAAAATCCAATATCTGTCTCAGCCTGAAAAAAGTATTGCTATAATCAATGCTGGCAATAATTATTTGTTACAGAATCTTGAGGGAAACTATTTTTATCCCGGGAATATTCTTAACCAGGAAAAATTGCAGATGTTCACCAGTTATTTTATGGATGTTTTTTTTAATGATTTTATTAAAGACAGACAACTAACTGATTCCATCCTTGGAGTATATCCGGAACTAAAATGTATTATTGAAACCAACAGCGAAGATAGTATTCAAATTGCTTTATGGCCTGTTGCGGATAGAGGAAATGAAAATCAGAACACTTTTTATATTAGGAGAAACGATGAAAATGAGATAATGACCCTGAGCAGTTTACTCGTTGATCTATGGAGAAAAGATGCAGGAGATTTTATCTATTAATGGGAAATTTTTTGTATTATTGATAATCTTTTTAAAATATTTCTGCTTTAGTAAAATTTATTACAACTTTAGCCTTTGAACTTTAACCTTTAACCTTTAGAACAAGAGATGAAATTTGTAGTATCAAGTATCGAACTGTTATCGCACCTGCAATCTATCAGCAGAGTTATAAGCAGTAAAAACACATTGCCCATTCTCGATAATTTTCTGTTTACCCTTGATGGGAATGATCTGGAAATTACGGCATCTGACCTTGAATCAACCCTGGTAACAAAACTCAAGCTTGAGAATGCAAGTAAAAAAGGGAAAATCGCAATTCCTGCCCGTATTCTAAGTGATACATTAAAGGAATTTCCGGAGCAGCCTCTTACTTTTGATATTAATCCTGATAATCTCACCATTGTCATTAGTTCTGAAAATGGTCAGTTTACTTTAACCGGTCATAACGGTGATGAGTACCCGTTGTTACCTCAGATCAAGGAAGAAAAGATGACAGGTTTTTCTCTTGAAGGAGAACTTCTTTTTAATGGGATTAACAAAGCTTTGTTTGCAACTGCTGATGATGAACTTCGTCCTGTAATGAATGGCATTTACATCGAAATATCCACTGATGATATTACTTTTGTAGCATCTGATGCACACAAACTGGTACGTTATAAAAGGACTGATGGGAAAGCTGATTCAGTTGCTTCTTTTATTCTGCCTAAAAAACCTGCTTCACTTCTGAAAAATATATTAGCTAAAGAGAATAATCAGGTAAGAATAGAATTTGATGAGAAGAATGCTTCTTTTACATTGTCGGATTATAAACTTGTATGCCGTCTTGTTGAAGGGAATTATCCAAGTTACAATTCGGTTATTCCTGCCAGTAATCCTAATAAACTCACCATTGACAGACTGGAATTATTTAATAGTTTAAAAAGAGTTTCAGTTTTTTCCAATCAGGCAAGTAATCTGGTAAAATTACAGATTAATGGGAATCAGTTGACGGTTTCCGCACAGGATATTGATTTTTCAATCTCTGCCTACGAGAGGTTAAATGCTAATTATGAAGGAGAGGATATGGAAATTGGTTTCAAGTCCACTTTTCTTATTGAAATACTCTCCAATCTGCATTCATCTGATGTTGTATTAAAAATGTCAGATCCGACCAGAGCAGGGCTGATATTGCCCGGGGAGGTGGAAAATGAGAGCGAAGATATTCTTATGCTTCTGATGCCAATGATGATAAATGCCTGACAGCCAATATTCCGGATGAAGCTAAATCTTAAAAATCCACTGATTTTTTTCGATCTTGAAACCACAGGAATTGATATTTCCAAAGATCGTATAGTGGAACTATCCTATCTTAAAATTGATCTTCAGGGAGAGGAAAGGAGTAAAACCATGCTTATAAACCCTGAGATGCCTATCCCTGTGAGGGCAACGGAGATTCACGGTATATCCGATGAAGATGTGAAAGATGCGCCAACATTCTCCACTATTGCACAAAGTCTCGCAAATGAGATCGAAGGATGTGATCTTGCCGGATATAATTCCAATAGATTCGATATCCCATTGCTGGCTGAGGAGTTCCTTCGTGCTGGTGTTGATATTGATTTAAAAAAGAAAAAACTGATAGACGTCCAGGTTATTTTTCATAAAATGGAACAAAGAACACTGAGTGCTGCATATAAATTTTATTGCAATAAAGATTTGCTTAATGCACACAGCTCGGAAGCAGATACAAGGGCAACCTACGAGGTTCTGAAAGCTCAGCTTGACCGATACCCTGAACTTGAAAATGATATGTCTTCACTGGCCGATTTCTCCAGCCATACAAAAAATCTTGATTTTGCAGGCCGTATCATAATGGATGAAAACGAGAAGGAAGTATTTAATTTCGGGAAATATAAAGGGGAATTAGTAGAGGATGTTTTTAAAAAAGATCCTTCCTATTTTGCATGGATGATGAATAGTGATTTTCCTCTCTATACAAAAAAAGTCCTTACAGCCATAAAACTTAAAACATTTGGCAAGCAATAATCATTTTAAATAATTTTCAGTTGATATTAATTCAGATCAAACAGGAGGAAAACAGTTTTATTCTTTTTTATAATATCTCTGATACGAGGAATGAAATATTATTTTGAAAATGGAAATTTTAAATAACTGAATATTAGGATTTAAAGAATTGCTTATTGCGTATAACCCATTTAATATGTATGATATAAACATCTGCGAAACTTTAGTAAGTTAGTATAAATAAGAGGGATGAAAATTATTTGCATAGGTATGAATTATCATAAACACGTCAGGGAGCTTGGAAGCTCTGTTCCTGAAGTTCCGGTGTTTTTCATGAAACCTGACTCAGCACTGGTGATAGGAAACAAGCCTTTTTTCTATCCTGATTTTTCTTCTGAGGTGCACTATGAAATAGAAATTGTTTTAAAAATCACACGCTTGGGAAGGTCGATACAGAAAACTTTTGCTTCGAGATATTTTACGGAAATAGGCCTTGGCGTTGATTTTACTGCAAGAGATATCCAGAGAGAATGCCGGGATAAAGGTCTTCCCTGGGAAATTGCAAAGGGATTTGATTATTCAGCTGTTGTTAGCAGGTTTCTCCCTGTTACTGATTTTCCCGCTATCAACGAATTAGATTTTCGTCTCGATCTGAATGGAAGAACTGTACAGGAGGGTAATTCAAAAGATATGATATTTTCGTTTGAAGAGATAATTTCCTACGTTTCACGTTTTATGACATTAAAAACCGGAGACCTTATATATACAGGCACTCCTGAAGGAGTAGGCCCGGTAAAGATCGGGGACAGACTTGAAGGCTATCTGGGAACAAAAAGACTTTTGGATTTTCCTGTAAAATGACGATCTGATGACTATGTTATTTCCCCTTTGTTTTTATTTCTGCCATATATATAGAGAGAGTGATGTGATGGTGTAAAATTATTTAATTCACATGCTGTGTTAATGATATCCAGGATTCTTGGATCACAAAACTCAATTACCTTTCCGGTATCCATATCTATGAGATGATCGTGCTGAATACATTTGTAAGCTTTCTCAAATTGGGCAATATTCTTTCCAAACTGATGTTTAACCACCAGGTTGCAGTCAAGTAGTAATTCAATGGTGTTATATAATGTCGCACGGCTTACCCGGTAATTCTTATTCTTCATGAAAATATATAAAGATTCAATGTCGAAATGACCTTCTCTTGAATAAATCTCTTCAAGTATGGCAAATCGTTCCGGGGTTTTGCGGTGTCCCTTTTTCTCCAGATACTGGGTAAATATCATTTTTACAGTATTTTTATTCTCTTTTTTTGTCATAACTTAGTCTAATTAAAAATAATAATTCAAAGTAAATGAATTTTTAAGATTCGCGGAAATTTATGGCTTGAATTATGTAATTAAGAAATATCTTTTTATACTGTTTGATTGTTTTTCTATAAAATAATATGAAAACAACAGTATTAATCATTACTTACTTAGTTCGTTTATTCAATGTAAATGGATGTTTTGTAACTAATCAGGTATTTAGTACCTTACATCTAATATTCTTGTATTATTTGGCAAAAATTCCAAAAAACA
>CAZGKF010000069.1:0-11394 GCA_964526475.1 uncultured Bacteroidaceae bacterium | reverse complement strand
CTACTGCTAACTTTTTTCACTTTGCGACTGCCAACTGCCCTCTGCCAACTTTTTTTACCTTGCCAACCCGCCCTGCCCCGGCCAAAAAGCCTCAGGTTCGCACAATCCGTGGACGTCCTGCGCACATAAGCGTTTACTTTTCCTGCCTTCCCAATCCATCGCCATTTCCCTTCTATTCCTGTCTTATCCCACCGAAGTTTTTGATGATAGACTTCTGGATATTTACTGTCAGCCTGTACATTACCGGCACTACTATTAAAGTAAGGAAGGTAGAAAAAGTTAACCCGAAGATGACTGTCCACGACATAGGACCCCAGAATATTACCTGGTCACCACCGAAATAAATGTCGGGTTTGTATTGCGTTAACAAGCCGGCGAAATCGATATTAAGACCAATAGCCAGGGAGATAAGTCCCAATATGGTAGTGATAGCTGTGAGGAGTACAGGTCGTAATCTTGTTTTACCTGCCATTATTATACATTCCAGGGCTGCGGGTCCGGGAAGGAAAGCTCCTTCAGGCAAACCCATATCTTTGCGTTTCCTCGCATTCAGTAGTTCTATGTAATCTATAAGCACTATTGCATTGTTTACCACTATTCCTGCAAGTGAAATTATGCCAATACCGGTCATTACCACGATAAAATCCATTTTAAATGTTGCAAGCCCTCCAAAAACCCCTATTGTACTGAATAATACGCTTGCCATAATAATAAGTGGTTTAACAAGGGAGTTGAATTGTGTTACGAGTATCAAAAGTATTAGTGCCATTGCAATCATCATTGCTCTTCCCAGGAATTCCATGGAATTTTGTTGTTCCTGCTGTTCCCCGGTGAACTCATATACATACCCTTCAGGCATTTCCAGCGATGATTCAAGTAAAGAAATAATCTGCAGGTTTATACTGTTAGCATTATATCCTTCAATTACGTTGGATGAAATGGTGATCACCCTCTTCATGTCCTTTCTTCGTATAGAATTGTAAGTAGTTTGATACGCCACTTCAGCAACAGCAGATACAGGAAGCTGATAGACTACTCCGTCTTCCCTGTAAGTGATTTTCATGTTCATCAGAGCAGTCAGATCGTTTCTTTGTTCTTCCTCCAGTCGCAATTGTATAGGATATTCATCCTCCCCAACTTTATAGTCGGATATCTCCTTCCCAAACAATGCTGTTCTTATGGTACCTGCTACCTGCATCGTAGAAAGACCAAACCTCATGAGTTTTTCTCTGTCGAGACGGATAAGAATTTCCGGACTGTCGGTCTTAAGATCCATTTTCAATCCTTCAATTCCTTCAATTCCTGAATTTTCAATAAGGTTTATAACTGTGTCGGTTACAGAAACAAGACGAAAGAAATCCTCACCTGATACTTCTATACTCACAGGTTCACCGGCAGGTGGCCCCATATCATCTTTTTCAAAAGATAATTTAACACCGGGGTAACGGTTTACCATTTCTTTCGTTAAATCTTTCAGTATTTCGGAAGTTTTTTTCCCTTCCCTCATGTTGTAATCAACAAATGAAACCGTTGTAATAGCTTTGTATGGGGAGCCACCAGGAGTGAAATCACTGTCCATCCCTACACCTACGGTGGTAAGCACCGATTTTACAATGTATTTGTCAGGTTCCAGGATCTCGTCAAGATCACTTTCAAATTTCCTCATAAATTCATCTGTAATTTTAATGTCAGTCCCCAAAGGTAATTCCGCTTCAATATTGATGTAATTCGGCTCGTTAACCGGGAAAAAGTTAATATTTATATCCCTTGCAAAATAAAAGATTATGGTAAATATCAACAGTATAAATGTTCCTGTGAAAACAAACATTGGATTTCTTCTTCTCAGGGCGAATTTAAGCGTTCGGGTATATATGTTTTCAAGCCGCAGAAGAAATACTTCCTGGAACCATTTTTCAGCTTTATGAAAGAATACGAGATTAAGGTATGAAATAACAGATATTACAACCAAAATATTTGGCAGCACCCGTAATCCCATAATGAACATTAATGCAGATAATCCAAGTATGATAAAAATAAACCTGTATCTTTTCCTTTTATCAGGAGTTGCATTGCGTTTCTCTTTATCGGTTTCTATAAAAGTAGCAGAAAATACCGGGACAATGATCAGGGCAACAAATAATGAAGAAGAGAGGACTATGATAAGGGTGATGGGAAGATTTTTCATAAATTCTCCGGTAATGCCTTCCCAGAATGCCAGGGGAAGAAATGCTGCCAGAGTGGTAAGCGTCGAGGTGATAATTGGGTTTGCTATTTCCCCTACGGCATTTCGGGCAGCTTTGAAAGGGGAATAACCCATATCCACGAACCTGTAAATATTTTCCACTACCACTATGGCATTATCCACCAACATTCCGAGCGCAAGTATCATGGAGAACAAAACGATCATATTTATTTTGAATCCAATAATACTTATTATCATAAATGACATCAGCATGGACATTGGAATGGCGAGACCTACAAATAAGGCATTCCTTGTTCCGAGGAAATAAAATAGTACAAGGACCACAAGGATAACCCCCATGATGATATTATTTTCCAGATTATGAAGCTGATTTCGTACAATTTCCGACTGATCATTTGTAAGCGAAATGGAAAGGTCAGCGGGGATATTACCAGACTGCTTTGATTCTTCCAGAACCTTGAAAATCTCATCAGTTGCTGCAAGCAGGTTCTCTCCCTTCTTTTTTATTACCTGCACTGATACTACAGGTTGATGATTTAATCTGGCAAAGCTCCGGGGATCTGCATACCCATCGTAAATATCAGCTACATCACGTAAATACACAACTCTGTCGTTTTCATTATTTACAATAACATTCCCTATATCACTTACCTCTTTAAACTCCCCGTCTATCCTCACCGACCTGCGTGTGTCGCCAAGGCGTATTTCACCACCCGACATAGCTATGTTTTCCTGTGAAACAGCAAACTCAATATCGTTAAATGTCAATTCATAACTTTCCAGCCGCAAGAGGTCAACATCAATTTTTATCTCCCTGTCATCCACACCTTTAATCTGTGCTTTTGAAATTTCCCTTATGGACTCAATCTTTTCCTGAAGATATTCTGCATAGGATTTCAATTCTTCAATACTGAAGTCCCCCGACAGGTTGATATTAAGTATAGGGAACTCCGAAAGGTCTATGTCCATCACAAGAGGGTCCATGCGCATAGGGTCATTCGGTAATTCACTGATGGCTTTGTCAACAGCATCCTTAACGTCATTAACAGCATCCTTGATTTCTATATCTGTATTGAATTCTACAAAAATCATGGAAGCATCCTGTGCAGAAGTGGAACGCAGGTTTTTAATACCTGTTACAGATTCCAGCTCTTTCTCAAGCGGCCGTGAAATAAGATTTTCAATATCTACAGGAGAGTTCCCGGGATAAGTTGTTTGTACGAGTACCGTTGGAATGACCACATCCGGGAATAATTCCTTTGGTAAACGCAAATAGGATATAAGTCCGAATAAAGCAATAATCAATGTAAGCAGAAATATAGTACTTCTGTTATTTAGTGCGAAAGTTGTGATCCTGAATTCCCTTACAACTTTATCTGATAATTCTTTTGTTGCCATATTTAAAATGTGATAATCGTTTATTCCTCTTAAATTTTTATATCTGATCCGTTCCTGACCATATTGTATCCACCTATGATCACTTTCATGCCGGGTTTAATTCCTTCCCGGATCATGGTTTCTTCCATATATGATTTCCCGGGTATTACATAAATTTTCCTGGCTTTCAGTTCACCATTCTCTTCTTCCGCAACGAAGAGAAAATGACCCTGGATGTCCTGCCTGATAATTATTGATGGAACCACAATTGCTTGTTCTGAAGCAAAATCATTGATCAGCATATTAACAAACTGATTGGGTTTTATTTTTCCTCCCGGATTATCGTAGGATACCTCCACAGTGAAAGTCCTGCTTTTATTGTCTATAATATTTCCCAAACGTTTTACCGGAAGTGTTCTTGTCATTTCGGGGAATGAAGGGAATTCTATTGTTACTATCTCTCCTTTTTGTATATCGTTCAGATAATTTTCGGAGACATCTGCAGATATTTTCAGTTTTTCAAGGTTTACAATGTGAAGAAGACGTATTCCCGGTGAAGCCAGTTCCCCCTCCTTAATATATATTTTCTCAACTAATCCTTCAAATGGAGCTTTTATGGAAGCCATCTGCAACTGCTCCCTGAGTGTAGCTAATCTTGCCTGAAGGGATTCCATGTTTGCTTTCAACTGAAGATATTGAATCTCGGAGCCTATATTCTGGTCCCACAGTTCTTTTTGCTTTTCGTAGAGCTTTGAGGCCAGGTCGAGATTTGTTTGTACTTCCTGTATCGAACGCTCTGTGATATCTGTCTTCAGAGAAATCAGTAATTCGCCCTTTTTTACAAGTTGACCTTCTTTGACAAATATTCTGTGCACCTGTCCGTTTATTTCAGGACTTATAAATGCTTCCTGTTCAGGCGTGACTTTTCCACTTAAAGTAATAAAATGCGCAAAATGGCGAAAGGATAATTCTTTTAATTCAACCAGAGTTTTCTGGTTATCACTTATTAAAATGGTGTCGGCGCGCAGTTTTTCTTCCAGTTCATCAATCTTCCGGCTAAGTTCTGCTAGCTGGTTTTTATAACCGGAGATCTTTTTTTGCACTGCCTCGGGGCCTTTTGGAGAACATGATGCTAAAATGAGAACTGATAATGCAACAAAAATCTTTTTCATGAATTTATTATTTTATAGGTTTGTCAAAGCTTTTTTAAATTTCACCCTTGCTGTAAGCAATTCAAAAATAGCTCCTGTATAGGATGAATAACTATCGAGGTACTGGTTATTTGCCTGGGTAAGGTCCATACCAGATGATACCCCTTGTTTATATTTTATCCGGGTTCTTTCAAAAACTTTTTCTGCGAGTGTGAGGTTTTCTCTCTCTATCAGGTATTTTTCATAAGCATTATTGAAATCCGTACGTGTCTGTTCCACTGACATTAAAATGTTTTCAGACATCTTTTCACGGGTGTTCCTGGCTTTTTCCAGATTAATGCGGGCTTGCTGAACTTTTGCCATCCGCTGTCCGCTGGAGAAAATAGGGACACTCACATTCAGACCGACAATGTTATTAAAGGTAATATCGAAATCTGCCTTTCTTGTTTTATCCTGGTAAAGATAAAAAGCTGACACAGAAGGAAGGTATTTTGATTTCTCCCTGCTGAGGGTTAACTCCGATATCCTCTCCTGAGTCCGGAGAAGCTGGTAATCAACATTTCTGTTCAGATCAAATTCTTCAGAAAAAAGCAGGTCTTCCTCCGGAATGGAGATAAAGGAATGCAGTTTGTCTGTCAGCCTTACTTCATCCCCTGCCGATAGTCCGAGCTGTATCCTGAGCAGCATAAACGCCAGGTTTATTTGTCTTTCAAGGGCTTTTGAAGAATTGATAAGGGTGTTCCTTGTCACCTGAATTTGCTCGTAATCAGTTTCTTCAATAAACCCCTGTTCATACATAGCTTTTGTTTCGAAAAGAACGGAATTGATATTATGAAGGGATGAATCAAGTATTTCCTTGTTTTTTTCCATAAGAAGAACAGTATAATATGCCATATGAACAGCTTCCTTCACATCCATTTCGCTTTTCACCCTCGATGTTGAGGAAAGCTCCAGGTACGTTCTTGCAGCCTGAAGACCGATTATATATTCCCCGCTGAATACAAGCTGGGAAAACATAACATTATATGTTGCACTGTTTTTAACTCCCAGGGCTATTTTCTGAAAACCTCCGTCGGGGTCCGGAAAACTCAGAGAAGGCAAGGTCCCCGGGAGATGCTGGTAGTCGTATGATCCGTTTACCTGTGGCAATCCTATTGCTGTTGTTGACCAAACTTCTTTCCTTGCCTCTTCAATATCCAGTTCAGCGTTTTTAATGCTCAGGTTATTCTCCAGAGCAAAAGTAACAGCTTCCTGAAGAGAAAATTCCATAACGGATGTTTTTCCTTGTCCGTTAATCCCGCCTGATAGAAACAGGAGTATAAATCCGAAAATAACTATTCTGTTCATCATTTATCTTTTAATTTCTGTTTTAAAAAACCTTGCTTTTGTATAATTTTCATCATTTAATTCTATATACTTAATAAACAAGTTGTTACCTTGTCTTTTTTATCAACTCTTTTACCATACTGATCTCTTATGCGAGAATGTATAGGAGATACCTACTTTTACTAATCAAAATTCAGCATGTCGATGTTTTTTTCCAATATTTCAATCCCTTTTTTATTTGCCAGCCCTCGTACATGGTAAACAAAAATCTCCCGGAATATCTTTCCCTGCACCATTTCTTCAATTGTAAACATGGTATTTATATGTAAATTTTCCAGTTTTGAAACATACATTTTTGCAATGATCTCTTCCTGTAGCTCTGTGCGGTATATACCTTCCTTTTTTCCTTTTTTAATATTTTCAAGCACCGATATATACATTTTTTCACGTTTGGTTGTAATCATCTTAGTATATACTTCAGGGAAATATTTTTTAAGGTCATATTCAAAAGAAGGGCTATAATATCTGACTACAGAATGCACAAACCTGTTTACTTCAAATAGCTCATGAATAGCGTTTTCTGCGGTGTTGCAAATTTGGTCTAATTGCTGAAAGGTAGAGGTCAGAATATATTCCACGACTTTCAATACCAGTTCATCTTTGTCGCATACAAACTGGTACAAGGTCTTTTTTGATATTCCCAGTTCACGGGAAACATCATCCATAGTTACGCTTCGAATACCGTATTTACGGTATAGTTCAGCAACCTTTTCCAGTATATCCTGTAAATTTTCCATAAGTCTGCAAAATCACAAATATAAACGCAATAAACTATTAATTGTTTAACAGTTTTCTAAGTTTATGTTAAATAATTCTGAGTTAAATATATTTCTCTTGTTCAGAATATGGAAAAGATATTCGGTGAATGACGTAAATTAACCGGTGAATGGTATTATACAGCAGTGTATATTTTTCTGCTATTTCCCAAAGGCGGGAATTACTTGATTTTTTCCCCGGGGTACTTACCGTATTTTGAGATTATAAAGAAGAGTATTATACCCATAAGGATAAATGGGAGGCTGAGGAGCTGTCCCATGTTGATATGAAACTGGTTAATCATATTGATCTCGAAATCAGACTGTTCATATTTCACATATTCGATCAGAAAGCGTGCTCCGAAAACAGCAATAAGAAACCAGGAAAAAATAATACCTTCCTTTAAGTTGGCACCAAATTTCCTGATAACATAAAAAAGGATAAGAAAAATAGTGAAATAGCTAAGTGCTTCGTAAAGTTGGGTAGGATGGCATGCAAGGTGTTTACCGATAAACTCCCCGGTATTCGGATCGTAGAAGTTAATCCGGCTTTTATCTCTTACGAAGCGGAAACCCCAGGGAAGAGAAGTCGGGCGGCCGTATATTTCTGAATTCATAAGGTTCCCCAAACGTATGAATGTTCCTGCAAGAGCAGCTACAACACTTATTCTGTCAATAAGCCAGAGAAAAGAAAATTTATATCTCCGCACAAAAAGCCAGAGGGCAAGAAGAATACCGATACCTCCACCATGGCTTGCCAGCCCTCCTCTCCATATCATTAATATTTCAAGCGGATTTTCCAGGTAATATTCTGCGTCGTAAAACAGGCAATGGCCTAATCTTGCTCCAACAACTGTTCCGATAGCCATATATAGTGTCAGCTGATCGAGAATTTCGGTAGAGAGATTATCCTTTTTGAAGAACCGGTTAAAAATAATATATCCGAAAACAAATACACATGCAAAAAGAAGTCCGTACCAGCGGATGCCAAAATTATCACCAAATTTGATCAGCCATGGATCAACATCCCATAATATGCTTAAAAATATCATAATGAAAAAGGTTTTATTAGCAATGATAAACTTACAAAATATATCGTAGAAAAAAGTTTTATGGATTTAATTTTTTCGCATGAATTCCGTGAGCGTAATTCCAGCTGTGCGAACCTGAGGCTTTTTGGCCGGGAAGATCACACCCCACCCCTGGCCCCTCCCCCAGCGAGGGAGGGGAATGCTCAGTCAGGTTAGAAAGGGATAGTTGGGGGGTGGGTCAGGTAAGAACAAAAATATTGCCTTAAAGATTCTTTTTTATTTTTTAACAAGTTGAGCATCTGCGAAACTTTAATTGCATAAGAATTTCCATATAAATAATTATGATGAACCAGCTATAATAATTCGGGTTATATTTGTGAAATAAAACACCGACAGATTTGAGAATACCTCTGATATACCTGCTAATGATCATTCTTTTCCCGGTTGGATGTGCCAAGATGGGATCTATTACCGGAGGTCCCAGAGATACTGAACCCCCTTATGTTGTTAACAGCAAACCGCTTAATTATTCCTCAAATTTCACAGGTAAAAGGGTAGAGATAACATTTGATGAATTCATCAACACAAATAATATCAATCAGGAACTTGTAATATCCCCGCCTATGACAGGAAAGCCGGATATACGTTTAAAGGGTAAAACTCTGGTAGTTGACATGGAAGGAGATTTAAGGGAGAATACCACTTATACCCTGAATTTTGGATCTTCGATAGAGGATCTGAATGAAAGAAATGTTCTGCAAAATTATGAATTTGTTTTCTCAACAGGTGATTATCTCGATTCTTTATCCATAAATGGCAGTATTTATAGTGCTTTTGACGGGAAGCCATCCGAGGAACCTTTCATCATTATGTTGTATGATATTCTTGAAGATTCCATCCCGATGAAGGAAATTCCTGTTTTCATAGGCCGTTCGGATAAGAATGGGAAATACCGTATAAACAATTTAAAGGCCGACACCTTTAAGGTTTTTGCACTTAAAGATCTGAATTACAATTATACATTCGATCTCCCAAATGAGCAGATCGCTTTTGCCGACAGCCTGGTTTATCTTTTTCCTGAAAGACTGGAACTTATTAATGTCGATTCCCTTCTGGCCGACAGTGTTTTTGTCATTGTTGACTCTCCTGTTGATGATCCTGACAGTTTATTCCTTAAGGGAAAAGCAGGGTATATTTATAAGCCATGGAGGGTTGATCTACTGTTCTTTGAAGAAGATAGCAGAACACAGTATCTTGTTGATCATGAGAGAATAGAAGACAGACATATATTTTTGTCTTTCAACATTCCTGTAAAAGATACCCTTATTATTAAAGGTATAGGTATAGAAGAAGATAACTGGTTCCTGAAGGAAGTGAGTGCTTCAAACGATACATTTAATCTATGGGTAAGGGACAGTGTGCATTACAAAAAAGATACCCTGCTCTTGTATTTAAGCTATCCGGCAACAGATAGTGCAGGAGATTATATGATGAAAGAAGATACTCTGGATCTGATTATGCGACAGGTAAGGCCACAGAGAGGCAGGGAGAAGGAAACAGTGAAACCACCGGGTTTAACGCCTGGAACAATACCGAATAACAGCCGGCTGGACTTTAACAAGAGACTCCCTTTTGAAACTAATTATCCTGTATTGTTGACGGATACTTTAAAAATTCATCTTATGCATCTTCAGGATACGCTTGAGATATCCCGGGAATTCTCAATAACCGGTGATTCGCTTACCTACAGAAAATTTTATCTGGATCATTCATGGGAAAGTAAAGAAAAGTACAGAATATTTGCCGAACCGGGAGCCTTTACGGACATTTACGGGAACTCAAACGACACACTTCAGCTTACCTTTTCCATACAGGATGCGGAATATTACGGAGTATTATTTGTGAATACCAGCAATGTAAATTGTCCTGTAATAGTTCAGCTATTATCAGAAAAAGAGATTGTTTTAGAAGAAAGATTTATAAAAAAGGATACTAAAGTTACATTTCCTTTTCTTAAACCAGGGAGATATATGGTGAAATATATTTATGATATCAACGATAACCGGAAATGGGATACCGGGAAGTATATAGAAAAACGCCAGCCTGAGAAGACAGAATTTTATGATGGTGATATCATTATCCGTTCAAACTGGGAACTTGAGATTAACTGGGAATTAAAACAGGATATATTTTAAGATTTTGTCGTCAGCTCATTCCACATCAGTGCCCCGGCTCCCAAAACAGCTATATTTTTTTCCTGGAGTCCGGAGGGTAATATTTTCACTGTATTCCTGAAAACAGGAAGAAGATGTTCCTCCATGTATTTTTTGGCAGGATCAAAGATCAGATTTCCCGCCCTGGAAAGTCCTCCAAAAAGAAAAATAGCTTCCGGGGCGGTATGCAGGACGGCATCAGCAAGTTTTATCCCCAACATTTTCCCTGTATAATCAAAAGCTTTAAGTGCAATGGGGTCGCCTTTTTTTGCAGCCTCACTGATCATCTCAGCACCAAGATCGTTGAATGAATAATTTCTCAGGTTAGTATCCTCTATTTCCGAGGCAAGGAGTTCAAAAACAGTTTTCTGAATCCCCGGAGCAGAGACATATGCTTCAAGACATCCCCTGTTACCGCAGGTGCATTGTCTTCCTCCGGGTACAATAACTGTGTGACCTAATTCCCCGGCAAAACCATTATAGCCGTAAACCACCTTTCCGTCGACAACAAAACCGCTTCCAAGGCCGGTACCGAGAGTGATCATTATAAAATGTTTCAGACCTTTACCTTTCCCGTATAATAACTCTCCAATGGCAGCAGCATTTGCATCGTTAGTAACAACACCCGGTAACTTAAAATGTTTTTCAAAAAGGGAGACCAGGGGAACGATACCTCTCCAGTTAAGATTCCCTGCCCCTTCCATAGTACCTTTGTAGTAATTTGCATTCGGGGCACCTATTCCCATGCCCTTAGCCATGTAAGAGCCATTACTGAGTTTTTGTTTAACTGCATCATACAGTTCTGTTATGTAATCTTCAATATCATCCTGTCTGCCGGTAGGGATAGAACTTTCTTCGTACACATCACCGTTTTCAGTCACAAGACCGAATTTGGTATTTGTTCCTCCAATGTCTATTCCAATTACAACATCTTTCATATTAGCCTGGGTTATTGTTAAGAACTGCAAATATATATAATGTAAAATAAATTTCCATTTTTTTCGATTTTTGATCCTCAAACGAACTCAAAGCAAAAAAGTGGAAAGTCGGGTAGGCAGGTAAACGGACCCACCCCCCCCGGCCCCCCTCCCTTGAAAAATGAGGGGGAGATTGTGAGTGGAGATAGTTGTCAAAAGGCAAAAAAGAAAGCTTATGTGCGAAGGATGTTTACGAATGTGCGAACCTGAGGCTTTTTGGCCGGGGCAGGGCGGGTTGGCAAGGTAAAAAAAGTTGGCAGAGGGCAGTTGGCAGTCGCAAAGTGAAAAAAGTTGGTAGATT
>CAZGKF010000068.1:0-11720 GCA_964526475.1 uncultured Bacteroidaceae bacterium | reverse complement strand
GAAATCAAACAGAAATTGCTGGTCAAATTCTATCTCATTTTTAGTAAGAATGTCGATATATTCTTCCCGGAAAGTTCTCTTTCTGTGGTGAGATTCCTGATTCTCAATGTAATAGTAAACATCTGCTATTTGTGAACGGCTATATGTAAAACCTCCATAACCCTCCTGCCAGGAGAATCTGCCAGGGCACAGTTTTTCATTATTGATAAAAAGGGAAGAACTTCTCTTTATATCGTGAACAGTATCTGAAACTGAAACGGACGGATTTAATCCGAATAAGATATGAACATGGTTTGATGTTCCATTGATGATTATGGATTTATGTTTCAATTTGGTAACTATTCCGCTTATGTATTCGAATACTCGTTCCCGGAAATCTTTCTTCAATACAGCATCCCTGTTTTTCACAGCAAAAACCAGCTGTACATACATTTGCGTAAATGTCCCGGGTTTCATGTCAATTCAGATTAATTAATAATGCAGCAAAACAAAATTAAAAAAAATAAATATTAAAATGTAAAACCGCTACGCGGTAAAATATACTATGGTGGGCTCATTTTCTACAAAACCATATCGCCTACGGCGAATGGAGAATTGATTAGACCATAATAAACCAATAGCCCGTAGGGCTTTAGGTATTGTAGCAACAATTATACATACGGCAATATACCTCGTAGAGGTTATAGGCGATTAGTCGTGACCTTTATAATTCTATCACTGAGAAAAACAGACGGAACTGCGGTGAAAATCAATTCTATGATTTTCACCATATACATAAGTTAGAATTAAATATTACGGTGCTCTGCATCTATGGTTCCGTGTTTCAAATGCATTTCTACAAATTTTGTCGTAGGGGACAAAGGTGCAGCGCACCGGAATATTATTTTAATTAAATGAAATTTAATTCATTAGCAGATCTTGCAATGCTGATAACAGGAGATATGTATATAGATTTGCTTTGACAAAGGAGGATGGAGAGGTTTGTATGTGAGGTAATTAAATCAAGGGCATTATTTTTAAGGACAGTCATCAAAACTTTTATTATATTGGGTAATTGCCTTAAGACTCATGCCCATGCTTGAAAAGCCTCCATCATGATAAAGGTTCTGCATTGTCACTTTCTTTGTGAGATCAGAAAAGAGAGTAATACAATACCCTGCACAATCATCGGCATCAGCATTCCCCAGGGGCGACATTCTTTCAGTAAAATCTATCAGTGTGTCAATGCCGGATACCCCACTCCCCGCGGTCGTCATAGTGGGAGATTGTGAGACAGTATTGATCCTTATTTTTTTATCTCTTCCATAAATATATCCAAAACTTCTTGCTATTGATTCCAGTAAGGATTTTGCATCAGCCATGTCATTGTAACCGAAAAGAGTTCTTTGTGCTGCCACATAACTTAAAGCCACCACAGATCCCCACTCATTTATTGCATCCATTTTTCCGGCAACCTGCAACATTTTATGAAACGAGAGAGCTGAGATATCAAGTGTTTTGTGAAAAAAATCATAATTTATATTTTCATAGGGGATACCTTTTCTAACATTAGGCGACATCCCAATAGAATGAAGCACGAAATCAATCTTACCATCAAAATGTTCCATAGAAGCGGCAAAGACTTTTTGAATATCTTCCACCTTAGTGGCATCTGCGGGTATTACCAGAGCTTTGGTTTTTTTAGCCAGAACTTCAATGGTCCCGAGTCTTAAAGCAACCGGAGTATTTGATAAGGTAAAGAGCGCGCCTTCATCATAGGCTCTCTCTGCTACTTTCCATGCTATTGACATGTCGTTGAGAGCACCGAAGATAATTCCTTTTTTTCCCTTTAGAAGATTATGCGTCATGGTTTTAATATTAATGTTATTACAAAAGTAATTTTGTTAACTGATAAAATTACAATTACATAGCCTTATAATAACAAATATGAATTAATGAGGTTCATCATTACCTTACTAAATTCAGGATCAAATTATTATCATATTTGCAAAATTTTGTAAATTAAAAATTTCTTGTTTATTTTTCACCTCAATATTTTAACTCTGAAACCATCTCACATGTCCGGAAAAATATTGCTGGTATTTTTTTTTCTTCTTTTTCCTGTCCTGATAATAACCCTCGGCAACAGGTTCAGAATAATAAGAAAAATCGGATCTATTGTAATTTGCTATGCTGTCGGATTAGTAATCGGGAATATAAATATACTCCCCTCTGATATATACGAAATACAGGATATTATTACCACTCTTACCATTCCCCTTGCAATTCCCCTTATTTTATTTTCTGAAAATGTAGCAAAATGGGTACGCCTGGCCAGGACAACTTTCCTTTCTCTCCTGCTGGGTATGGCATCAATGCTTATTATGATAACTATTGGCTACCAGGTATTTAAATATTATTTTACAGATGGCTGGAAAATTGCCGGGATGCTTACAGGTGTTTACTCAGGGGGCACTCCTAATCTGGCAGCCATAGCTACCATGCTTAATGTTGATGAAGAAACATACCTTCTTACACATACAAGCGACCTGATAATTGGAGCCTTAGTGCTGCTTTTTCTGTTAACTGTCGCCCAGCGTTTTTTCCTGCTTTTTTTGAAACCATTTAAAAAAAATCAAAATGAAGACTTTCAGAAACAAACAAATAATATAACAGATGAGTTTGAATCATATGAAGGTATTTTTGAACGCACCGTTTTTTTTCCTCTCCTTAAAGCATTTGGACTTTCGGTTTTTATTTTTGCAATTGGAGGTGGTATATCTCTTTTGTTGCCAAAAAATTCGCAAACTGTAGGTGCCATTCTTACGATCACAACTCTTGGAATAATAGCCTCACTGTTTCCGGGTATTAATGCTATAAAAAAAACCTTTCAGCTGGGGATGTACTTTATCCTGGTATTTAGTCTGGTTGTTGCCTCCATGGCCGATATTAGCGAAATGTTCTCAACAGAAAATGCAACTTTCCTTGCATCAATATTTCTTTTTATTTTACTTGCAGTTGTGGGATCATTACTGCTTCATGCGATTTTCTCCTACCTTTTTAAGATAGATGCTGATAATTTTATCATTACCTCTGTTGCATTATCAATGTCTCCCCCATTTGTTCCTGTAGTGGCTGCAGCATTGAAAAATAAAGAAATAGTAATATCCGGATTGATTATCGGAATTATTGGGTATGCGATGGGAAACTATCTTGGAGTAATGGTAGCATATATGCTAAAGTAAAAGAGAAAATATATTTGCGAACTGAAGTCATAACTAACTTTTCACCCAAGTTCTATTTATATTCCGGTTTTTCAACCTTACCCATAAACAATAAGGCTCCGGTATTTTTTTCCCTGATAATATATATAAACGGCCTTTCAACTTTAAAATCAGTCTTCAAAGAAACCTTTTCTCTTATTTCCACTACAGTTACCGCAGCAGCTTCTGTTCCTTTTTCATTAACATCAATAAAAGTCTGGTGAATCACGCGTGAAATAAACAGATCAGCAGCAGGACAAATTCCGGAGAAATCTGCTGGCCCTTCAAATGCAATGGTAAGACCCATTTCCTTTAGCTGTTTATTTAGAAGTGTTTTATACTCATATTTGAACCTGGGTAATTGGACAACTACCTCTTCTCTTTGAACATAAGATCCCATCCACTCTTCCCAGTTATCTTTGTCCAGAATTTCGAAGATATCCGGAATCTTCTTTCCTTCAACAGGCAGGAAAATATTCATCACGAAATTACCATTTCCGTATGGCAGTTCAACTGAGCTCATCAGATCATTTTGAAAATATCTGAATGAACCTTCGTTCTTCATGTACGTGACATTAATTATGCCTCCATCTTCACCAAAGAAATTTCCTGCCTGAGAGTCTTTAGTATTAAATTCATACTTCCACATCCCATTGAAATATAATGCATTTATCAGATACATAACTGCATTACCGGGAATATAATCAAGCACTTCTTGTACTTTATCCCGGGTATTTGCAGCACACCAGTCATTAATTATTTTAACAGCATCAGGACGATTAAAATCAAGTTCCCTGACATCTGCATAATAATGTTTCTTATTCACATCGATAAAAGCTTGCAAGACATCAAATCCCAGACGATACCAAATCGAATTGGCTATTTCAAATATTACTTTAGGATCAGCTTTCAGAAGATAATCAATTAAGGCCTGGTGGATATTGTTGATCTCTTCTCGTGAAAAATTCTGCAATCTCAAAGTTTCCTCAAAAGCAGTTTTAGTGTCACCCCCTGCTCCGTTGTATGTCATTCCCAGTGCCATAGCTACACTTACAGGCGACATCATCATGTTCACAGGGCATTCATCATCTTCAGCGATAAGCCGGAAAAGATCAAGCCCGAATTCATTATCAGCTGCTATCAGAGCTTCAGCCTTTTTATCTCCATTGTACTTAAATTCAGGGACAGGGGGGGCAACATCTTGTCTTTCACAGGAAACAGAAATAAGAATGAACACAAATAACAGAAATGAAAATGCTCTGGGTGAGATATTTCTCATAAAAGGGTGTAATAAAAACCTTTTCTCCGGAAAATTTGTTAGCGACTCTGAACCGGATTTATGTAAAATTCTTTCTTTTATCATATTAACAACTGATCAAATAAATATAAATTAATTTTTATATTCCGGATTCTCAACTTTACCCATAAACAATAATGCTCCTGTATTTCTTTCCCGTATTGTATATATGAAAGGCCTGTTCACAATAAAATATGTTTTTACAGGTTCCGGTCCAGCTGAAGTAAGAGAGACTTCCACAACAGTAACTGCCGCAGCTTCCGTACCCTTTTCATTCACATCAATATAGGTTTTATGAATAACCCGTGAAATAAAAAGGTCTGCATCAGGATTAATTCCCGTAAAATCGGCATAATCTTCAAAAGCCTCTGAAAGGCCCATTTCTTTGAGAGGATTGTTCAGCAGCGATTTATATTCATATTTGAATTTCGGTAGATGAACCACCACTTCATTCCCTGATCTAAATCCTTCTATCCAGGATGTCCAGCTCTCAACATCCATAATTTCGAGAATATCAGCAATCTTTTTTTCCTGATTCGGAAGAAAAACATTCATAACAAAGTTGCTGTTACCATATGGCATCTCCACAGCGCTTAAAATGTCATTCTCAAAATATTTGTATGAGGCCTCATTTTTCATGTAGGTAACATTTTTTGTACCTTCATCTTCCCTATAGAATTCCCCTATTTCAGATTTATTCTCATCAAACTCATACTTCCACATACCGTTAAAATACAGTGCATTTATGAGATACATAACTGCTTCTGCCGGAATCTGATCAAGTACTTCTTTTATTTTATCATTCGTTTTAAGTGCAACCCAGTCGTTAATAATTTTCACCGACCCGGGGTCTGTGAAATTCAGGTCTCTAACTTCTGCGAAATAATGCTTCTTGTTTACATTAATAAATCCGGGTAAGACATTAAATAAGCGTTCATACCAGATTGAATTGGCGATCTCAAAAGTAACCTCCGGATCAGCTTTCAAAAGGTATTCAATCAAGCCCTGATGAATATTATTAATTTCCTCACGCGAAAAATCCTGTAATCTCAATGTTTCCTCAAAAGCTGTTTTTGTAGTACCTTCAGCACCATTGTATGTCATGCCCAATGCCATAGCGACACTAACAGGCGACATCATCATGTTCTCAGGGCATCCCTCATCTTCAGCAATAAGACGAAAAAGATCAAGCCCGAATTCGTTGTCTGCAGCAATGAGGGACTCTGCCTTTTTATCGTCTTTATATTTAAATTCAGGTACCGTAATATCGGCTTCCTGTTTTTCACAAGAAGCACTAATAGAAAGCAAAAAAATAAATACTGCTATTATCTTAGAAACAGGGATAAAACCAATTATTTTATTCATGATATTAAAATTTTAGTAACTATTATAATTATGTGAAATTCTGAATTAGAATTGCTGCAAAAGTTACACCACAAATAAAAGACGGAATTTTAATAAAAAAGGTTGTAATAATTCTGATCGACGCAACCTTTTTATCTCCTCAATCATCTTAGAGTATATTGCTGCGAAAAAAATAACCACCCTGTTATTTTCAAGCAGGTGGGAAAACCCCCATCTTGACTAACTACTAAACTAAGAGGGTTTGAGCTTTGATTAAAGATGGGGGTTTTTATTTATTTTAAAAATTTTATTGCAGGGATTTGTTCAGCCCGTTCCGGTATTGTATTTTTAGAACAAAATTCCGGAACTTGGGTGACATTCCAGATAAAATACTAAAAGGGTGCAGAAAGAAGGATAGCCGGGCACAAGAGGAGCTATACCGTCTTGTTGCCCCGAAGATGTATGGTGTATGTCTCCAGTACGCCGGTAATAATGACGATGCAAAAGATATCCTGCAGGAAGGATTTATTAAGGTATTTGACAAAATACAACAGTTCCAGGGTAAAGGGTCTTTTGAAGGGTGGATCAGAAAAATAATTATAAATACGGCTATTGAAAAGATAAGATTCCAAACTCTCACTCAAAACACATTCGAAAAGATAAAAATGGACAGCGAAGTTTATTATGATGATGTAATTGATAATCTCAGTGCTGATGAATTGATTTCTCTTATCAGAGAGTTGTCTCCAAAATACCGGGCTGTTTTTAGTATGTATGCAATTGAAGGATATGATCATAAAGAAATCTCAGATTTACTTGGAATTACAGAAGGCACGTCCAAATCAAATCTTTCAAGAGCCAGAAAAATATTACAGGAAAAAGTAAAGGATCTTTTCGGAATTATCAAAAATACGAGGTAGATGAGAGAAAACAAATATATAGATGTTGTTTTCAGGCAAAAGCTGAATGGTTTCGAAAAAAACCCTCCTGAGGAGGTATGGTCTAACATTTCTTCCCATCTGAGACAGGATAAAAAAATTATTCCATTCCAACTTCTTTGGAAAGTTGCTGCTGGTTTCGCTATTCTATTAACTACCGGACTTGGATTTTACATTCTTTCCAATAAAAATAACAGTGACAAGGAAATTGCTGTTGAACAGGCTGAAGTAAAAGCTTCTCCGGAGGAGATAAAAACAGCTCCGGAAATAAAAAGTGTGAAAGAAGAAAAGATTATTATTTCAGAATACCCCATTGCTTCAGTCCCTAAGCCCCAAAAAACCAACTCGATGCCTCAGGAGGAAAAAAGGAGTAATGATATGAGTGAGGCATACCTTGATGAGACCAGGATAGAAAAGGAGAAATCTACAGACCGGAATATTGAACTTCATAGATCAAGATTACTTTCATATTCAACTTCTCTTAATTTACCTTATCATTTCAAACCAACTTCGGCAAAAGAAGAAAAGATTCCGGAAAGAGATTATTCTCCCCATTATAATATTCCTGAAAAATCATTCTTTGAACCAGGTGAGGAAGGACTACAAAAAAGTACAGAATTCAGGCAATGGATGGTGACAGCCATGGCTGCACCTGAATACTCTTATCGTTCAATCAAAGACGGAGCTATGGCAGCTTCCGATTACTTTAATAATTCAGAAAAGCCCAGAATGACATTTTCCGGAGGGCTTCAGATTGGCTATCAACTTACTAAAAGATTAAACCTGCAGTCGGGTTTATTTTTTTCCCGTTCAGGAATAGAAATTAGCAGGCTCAGTGCTTACGACGCATTTGAACTTTCAAATCTTTATAATTCCCAGAATATAAACCGCAGCACATATCTGAATGTAGCAAACTCGATTGGAGACATAGTTACTGATAATCCTAACCTGAGATATTTATCCTATAATAAAAAAGACAACATCCCAATCTCCAAAAATAACTTTGAGATGATCACTGTAACCCTGAACGGGACTACAGATCTACCTAACCCGGTAGATGGAGGATTAATTCAGTATTTTGATTTTATCGAATTTCCCTTTAACCTCAAATACCGTGTTGTTAGCGGACTTATTAATCTCAATTTTCTTGGGGGAGTAAGTTCTAATTTCCTTATAGGAAATAAAATTATCTTTCAGACGAATGGCAACAAAATGGAGGATGGAAGAACTGAAAATATAAAAATCATTAATTATAGCGGAAATTTCGGATTAAGTCTTGATTACCTGATTAATGAACATTTTCTGTTTATGGTTGAACCCCGTTTTAAATATTATCTCCAATCTATTAACAAAGATAATCTCATTTACGCCAGACCATATATGATTGGAATATTTTCCGGGGTAAGTTACAAATTTTAATCTCACGCTTAGAATACAAACTTTCTTCAGATTTATTATGGGCATCTCGAAAAATTTTCAACTTCAGCGATACCCAAAATTTTGAAATTACTCATTCGCCTTCCTGTCAATAAAAATACAACGATACTTTTGCCATCAGACAGAATTAAGCATAAATTGAATTTTTTACATAAACTTCTATATATTAATATGTTAATTGGATAAATAATGTTTTCAAATTATTTCTAAAAAGATTATATTTGGCCTGCTTTTAAGAAATTAATTCAGGTATTCAAAATGACTGCATGAAACCCCCATGCACGGTCGTTCACAAAAGGGTATGAAAAAAACATGGGGGTTCCATCAGAACTCATTAATTAACAGTAATATAAATCAATTTTTTTCTGATGAAATGAGAAAATGGCGTATTGAAGATTCTGGTGAACTTTACAACATTAATGGTTGGGGCATTAATTTCTTTTCCATAAATGAGAAGGGCAATGTAGTTGTTACTCCCCGAAAGGATAATGTTCATATTGATCTTAAGGAACTTATGGAAGAGCTCCAGTTACGTGATGTATCATCGCCTGTTTTGATACGGTTTCCGGATATCCTTGACAGTCGTATTGAAAAAATGTACAGTTGTTTTAAGATAGCAGCAGATGAGTATGACTATAAGGGAGAAAACTTCATTGTTTATCCGATAAAAGTTAATCAAATGCGGCCTGTGGTGGAAGAAATTGTTAACCATGGAAAAAAATTCAATATAGGACTTGAAGCCGGTTCAAAACCTGAATTACATGCGGTTATCGGGTTTAATACCGATAGCGATTCCCTTATTATTTGTAATGGTTATAAGGACGAAGATTATATTGAGCTGGCATTACTTGCCCAGAAAATGGGAAGGAAAATTTTTCTGGTTATTGAAAAGCTCAATGAACTTAAATTAATTGCTAATATTTCCAAAAGGTTGAAAATAAAGCCTAATCTGGGCATCCGTGTTAAGCTTGCCAGCTCCGGTAGTGGTAAATGGGAGGATTCCGGAGGTGACGCGAGTAAATTCGGGCTTACATCAAGTGAGCTGCTGGATGCTCTGGAATTTCTGGAAGTGAATAAAATGAAAGATTGCCTGCATCTCTTACATTTTCACATTGGAAGCCAGGTTACTAAAATACGCCTCATAAAAATAGCAATCAGAGAAGCTGCTCAATTTTATGTGCAACTGCATAAAATGCACTTTAACATTGATTTTGTCGATATTGGAGGGGGACTGGGAGTAGATTACGATGGGACCCGTTCCTCCATCAGTGAAAGCAGTGTTAATTACAGTATCCAGGAATATGTAAATGATGCTATTTCAACAATTGTTGATGCCTGTGATAAAAATAATCTTCCACATCCCAATGTAATTACCGAATCCGGAAGATCTCTGACTGCCCATCATTCCGTACTTATTTTCGAAGTACTGGAGACAACTACTTCCCCAAGTTGGGATGATAATGAAGAAATTAAAAGTTCCGATCATGAGTTGGTACAGGAATTATATAATCTGTGGGACACGCTTAATCAGCCACGTATGCTCGAAACATGGCATGATGCACAACAAATCAGGGAAGAAGCTCTTGACAGGTTCACACTCGGCTTACTTGATCTTAAAACCCGCGCCCAGATTGAGCGCCTTTTCTGGTCGATAGCCAGAGAGATCCAACACATGACTACTGAGCTTAAACATGTACCGGAGGAATTACTCGTTCTTCCCAAATTATTATCGGATAAATACTTTTCCAATTTCTCAATATTTCAGTCATTACCTGATTCCTGGGCAATTGATCAGATCTTTCCAATTATACCTATCCAGAGGTTGGATGAAAAACCTGACAGGTCAGCAACAATACAGGACATTACCTGTGACTCAGACGGGAAAATCGATAATTTTATTTCTACCCGTAAAATATCTTATTATCTGCCAGTTCATTCAATAAAAGCAAAGGAACCATATTATATCGGAGTATTTCTTGTCGGAGCTTACCAGGAAATACTGGGAGATCTCCATAATCTTTTTGGTGATACAAATGCTGTTCATGTATCAGTAAATGGTAAGGGGTATTCAATTGATCAGATCATTGATGGAGAAACAGTAGCAGAAGTTCTGGATTATGTGCAATATAACTCTAAAAAACTGGTGCGTACAGTGGAAAGCTGGGTTACGTCCTCAGTTAAATCCGGGATTATTACAGCAGAAGAAGGGAAAGAGTTTCTATCAAATTACAGATCCGGATTATACGGATATACTTATTTGGAATAAAGCTACTTACAACTCCCCCGTAATCGAAAAGTGCTCTTTGGCATTTTCCCTTCCTGCCCTACCGCCATGCTTTTATCAGCTTAGCTGTATTGCTTGAATATCCAACTATTTTCAATATCTTTGCAAATTATTTCACAGGTATCTCCTGGTATTCATTTTATGATTTCTGTATAACCTCTGGAAATGGGCTTCACAAAAAAAAACATACTAAAATACATGTATTTTGCAATTTTACCCGGAATTTTTATCGTACTGATCTATACCTTTTCAACCTGTTCTTCAGCTTCAGGGGAATCATCTGAGAAAGAATCTCCTGAGAAAAAATATTTAACTTTTCCTGCCGAACTCCCTCAGGAGTTATTGTTTGCGGGCGAAGAGGTTCCTCTTGAGCTTCTGGATGTAATAGAAAGCCTTGACAGGGAGTTACTCATTAATAAGTACTGGCAATCTCAAACTCTTCTTTTTCTGAAAAAATCAAAACGCTTTTTCTCCATAATAGAGCCTATTTTAAAGGTCTGGAATATTCCTGATGATTTTAAATACCTTCCTATTGCAGAAAGCGGGTTTTTCAATGCTGTCTCTCCGTCCGGAGCTGTAGGAATCTGGCAAATACTGGAAGGAACAGCCAGTGATTATGGTCTTGAAGTAAATTCAGAAATAGATGAAAGATATCATTATGAAAAATCAACCGAGGTAGCTTGTAAGTATATACTTGATTCATTCATGCTTTACGGTAACTGGACAATGGCTGCCGCTTCCTATAACGCCGGCAGAAGAGGTATGAACCGGCAGATAGACAGGCAGAATGAAAAAAGTTATTACGATCTGTTGCTCAATGAAGAAACAGCAAGGTATGTTTTCAGAATACTTGCTTTTAAACTGATCTTCTCTGAACCTGAAAAATATGGATTTTTTCTGGCGGAAAAGGATTATTATCCGGTTATCCCTTATTATGAAGTTACATTAGATGGCAGCGTTGAAAGTTTTGCTGATTTTTCCCGCCGCTATAATATCAGTTATAAAATACTCAAGTATATGAATCCCTGGCTCAGAGATACCAAACTTACCAACAGACAGTCAAAAACATACTATATTAAAATTCCAAGGGACGGGTACTTCAGAAACTTTGAAAAAAGTCAATCCCTAACGTGGACAAGCCACAACCAAACAAATAACAAATCTCAAAATACAAATAA
>CAZGKF010000067.1:0-12446 GCA_964526475.1 uncultured Bacteroidaceae bacterium | reverse complement strand
GCATTGACCAGAATAAGACCTTCCTGGATTTCGCTTTCCGCAAGACATTTTTCAACATTTTGGGTAATGTTGATTAACTGACGTCTTTTATCGGTCTGGAACCATAATTCTTTTCTGTAAGATTTCATCATATAATAATTTAAATTAATTCAAGCTTATGCTGAAAATCCGTTATTCGTTTTTCCAGGAGATTGTTTACCTTTTCAAGATTTTCTATTTTATCGAGATTCTCGTGAACACTGAAATAAAATTTTATTTTTGGTTCTGTACCTGAAGGCCGGACAGAGATTTTACTCCCATCATCAAGAAAGAACTGAAGTACATCTGATGGAGGTAGTTGAATCGACATTTTAGTTCTACTCAACAGATTACTGGAAATACCGGTTTTATAATCATTAATTCTGACAACTTTTGATTTTCCTATCATATCAGGAGGATCAGTCCTGAACCTGATCATCATATTTTTTATTTCTTCGGTTCCTGCTTTACCTTTTCTGACAATTGAAATAAGGGATTCTTTATAAAAACCAAATTCCAGGTAAATGTCAGTCAGGATATCAAAAAATGTTTTTCCCTGTTCACTTGCCCATGCGGCAATTTCTGAAATTAGCGCACAGGCTGAAACAGCATCTTTGTCCCTTACAAAATCTCCTGCCAGATATCCATAGCTCTCTTCTCCCCCTACTATAAAGGTAAGTTTATCCTCATTTTCTCTTATTGTACGTGCAATATATTTGAAGCCGGTAAGCACATCAAAACACTTTACCCCGTATTTTTCAGCAATCACATTTAGTAAATCGCTGGTGACAATAGTTTTACAAATATATTCCTTGCCTTTTAGTTTCTTTTTTTCTGACCATGAAGCCAGAAGGTAATATACCAAAACAGAAGCGACCTGATTCCCATTAAGAAGGGAAAGTTTTCCTGTCTTGTCTTTAACGGCAACTCCCACACGGTCGCCATCCGGATCAGTTGCCATAACAAGTTCTGCATCAACTTCCTGTGCTTTTTTTAATGCAAGTTCAAGTGCAGCAGGTTCTTCAGGATTCGGACTGCTAACAGTAGGAAAGTTCCCATCAGGGGAATCCTGTTCAGGAACACTGTAAATATTTGTAAAACCAAACCTTTGCAAAGCCATTGGTACAAGTTTAGTAGCGCTTCCGTGGATTGGAGTGAATACTATTCTGAGATCATGATTTTTTTTAACAATTTCAGGGTTAACGGATAATTCAGTTATTTTAGAAAGGTAAATATCATCTGTTTCCTGTCCTATTGGAATAATGAGTGAACTGTTTCTTCCTGTTCTGACTTCTTTAATCGAATGAATCTTTAATACTTCCCCTATAATATTTGTATCGTGAGGCCATGTAATCTGACCACCGTCATCCCAATACGCTTTGTATCCATTATATTCCCTGGGATTATGCGACGCAGTTATTACTACTCCACTCTGACATTTATAATGACGGATCGCGAAACTGATCTCGGGTGTAGGGCGAAGATCGTCAAAAAGATACGCAATAATACCATTCGCAGAAAAAACATCGGCTGTAGTTTCAGCATATAATCTGCTGTTATTTCTTGAATCATGGCCAATTACAACTTTAATTTCCTTCATTTCAGAAAACTCTTTTTTTAAATAGTTGCACAGACCCTGTGTAGCCATACTTATTGTATATATATTGATTCTGTTAGTTCCTGGTCCCATAACTCCGCGGAGGCCCCCCGTGCCAAATTCAAGATTAGTATAAAAAGATTCTATCAGTTCTTTTTCATCATGTTCCAGAAGGTACTTAACCTCTTCACGGGTTTCCTTATCAAAAGATGGAGTAAGCCAAAGCATCGCTTTTTCTTTCACATACTTTAAAGTCTCTTGATTATCCATTATTCTTTAGTTTAATATAGTTTTTTCAACTCCCTCAAACATGTTACCAAACTTTCTTTCCAATATGGAATGGTAAGATTAAATGTTTCTCTGATTTTTTTCTTTGATAATACCGAATAGTGCGGACGATTTGCAATGTTTGTAAATTCACTGCTCTCAACTGGAATGATATTATTATCGTATCCGGCAATATTCAAAATTTCTTTTGCAAAATCATACCAGCTTGCCACTCCTTCATTGGAATAGTGATAAATTCCGGGAATAAAAGAAGAACTGTCTTTTTCAGACAGTGAAATAATTTTCCATATTGCCCCTGCAAGATCAACAGCATAAGTGGGGTTCCCAATCTGATCATTAACAAGCCTTAATTCTTTCTCCATCAGTGATTTTGCCAGAATATTCTTCACAAAATTATTTCCGTATTCAGAATATAGCCAGGAAGTCCTGATAATGATTACATTATTATTCTGTTCCAGATATTTCTCTCCCTGTAATTTACTTTTCCCGTAAACGGAAACCGGATCAGGTAAATCACTTTCTTTATAAGGTTTATAATTTTTCCCATTGAAAACATAATCTGTGGAGATATGTATCAGTTTCGAGTTGTTTGCATTACAAATACTACCAAGAACACTAAGGGCCTCTGCATTTATCTGATAAGCCAGTTTCTTCTCTGTTTCTGCTTTATCTACAGCGGTATATGCAGCACAATTTACTATAAAAGAAGGGTTTATTTCATTGATAAACTTTTCGGTGTTCTTTTGATTTGTAAGATCCAGATCAGGTAAATCCGTGCAATGGATTTCAAGATTTGTAAGCTCAGAAGAAATATTTCTCAGACTTAAACCTAATTGCCCATTTGCACCGGTAATTAATATTCTGACCATTCGATTAGTTTAAGATTAGAATGAAAAAGCAAAATCCTTTTTTGCTTCATTAAAGTCAGGTAAACTGGCGTCTTTAACAGAGATAATTACATTTTCTGGTGGTATCTGCCAGTTAATATTCAGAAAGCTGTCGCTATATAAGATACCTTTTTCAGCTTTAGGATTATAATAAGCATCACATTTATATTGCACTAATGCTTTCCTACTAACAACTGAAAATCCATGTGCGAAACCTTTGGGTAGATAAAGTTGCTGGTGGTTTTCACCTGATAAAAAGAACCCCATCCATTTACCGAAAGTGGGGGAATTTTTTCTTAAATCAACTGCCACATCAAATATTTTACCTTCAAGAACCCTTATAAGTTTAGCCTGAGCATGTGGCTCAGTCTGAAAATGTAAACCTCTTATTACACCATAGCTTGATTTTGACTGGTTATCCTGAACAAATACACTATCTATATTAAGATTTAGAAATGTGTTTGAATTGAAACTTTCATAGAAGTACCCCCTTTTATCGGTGTACAAAACAGGTTCAATAAAAAAAACACCAGGCAATTCCGTTTCAATTTTCCTCATAATGTATTTTGTTCATAATGCTTAACTTTCTTTTGCAATTTTCATAAGGTACTCCCCATACTGACTGTTCCCATTTTCATTTGCGAGTTTTATCAGTTGGGCATGATTAATCAGTCCCATCTTATAAGCTATTTCTTCAATGCATGAGATTTTAAGACCCTGGCGTTTTTCAATTGTATGGATGAACAAGGATGCCTGAAGCAGGCTTTCCTGAGTTCCGGTATCAAGCCATGCCGTTCCCCTTCCCAATAGTTTTACGCTAAGCTTGTTTTCATTCAGATAAAGCTTATTAAGATCTGTTATCTCAAGTTCTCCTCTGGAGGAAGGGCTGAGTTGTTTAGCCTTTGCAACAACTGTGTTGTCGTAAAAATACAAGCCGGTAACTGCATAATTTGATTTTGGTTGTTCCGGTTTTTCCTCCATACTAATAACATTTTGTTTCTTATCAAATTCAACAACGCCATACCTTTCAGGATCATTTACATAATATCCAAAAACTATTGCACCGGACTTCAATTTAACTGTTTCCTTAATTGTCGGGACAAATCCCTGTCCATAAAAAATATTATCACCGAGAATAAGGCATGTGGGTTGGTTATTGATGAACTTTTCTCCGATAAGGAATGCTTGTGCCAATCCTCCTGGCACCGGCTGTATTTTATAATGGATACTAAGACCTATCTTTTTACCATTTCCAAGCAAGCCCTCATATAGGTGAAGATGTTCCGGAGTTGTTATAATAAGGATATCTTTAATTCCTGCCAGCATAAGAACTGAAAGGGGGTAGTATATCATCGGTTTATCATAAACCGGAATAATCTGTTTTGAAATCATTTTAGTAAGGGGATATAGTCTTGTCCCTGAACCTCCGGCGAGTATAATACCTTTCATACAGTTAATTTTTCTCTGAAATAATCAATAGTGGATTGTAAACCTTTTTGCAGACTAATCAGTGGTTGCCAGTTATTAAGCACTTCCTGCGCTTTCGAAATATCGGGTTTTCGCTGCAAAGGATCGTTTTCAGGAAGGGGTTTATATGCAATCTCTGATCTGGAGTTTGTCATCTTTATTATAACCTCAGCCAACTCCTTGATCTTAAATTCAACAGGATTACCCAGGTTTACCGGACCGGTAATTTCGCGGGATGTATTCATCATCCGGATTATACCTTCCACCAGATCGTCGACAAACTGGAAACTTCTTGTCTGGTTACCATTACCGTAAATAGTAAGGGGTTTATTCTGTAAGGCCTGAACAATAAAATTCGACACTACTCTTCCGTCATTGGGATGCATGCGTGGGCCATATGTGTTAAAAATCCTTACGATCTTAATTGCCACTTTATTTTGTTGATGGTAATCCATAAAAAGAGTTTCAGCACAACGCTTTCCTTCATCATAGCAGGAACGTGGCCCAATTGGATTAACATTCCCCCAATACGTTTCTGGTTGAGGATGAACAAAAGGGTCTCCATAAACCTCACTTGTTGATGCCTGAAGTATTTTTGCTTTTATTCTTTTCGCGAGACCCAGCATATTTATAGCACCCATTACCGAAGTTTTTACAGTTTTAATGGGATTATACTGATAATGTACAGGTGATGCAGGGCAAGCAAGGTTATAGATTTCATCAACTTCAATATAAAAAGGCATAGTTACATCATGGCGTATAATCTCGAAATACGGATTATTTAAAAGATGTAATATATTCTGTTTTGACCCCGTAAAATAATTATCAAGGCATATAATTTCATTCCCTTCATCAAGTAGTCTCTCGCATAAATGTGATCCGATAAAACCGGCTCCTCCGGTTATTAATATTCGCTTCATGATATCAAAATGGTTTTTTCATGGTCTAAAAATAACACATTAAATCTGATGATTTGTTAAATGATTTCTGTTTTTTATGCAGAAGCTGGATTATTCCTGTTTGGAAAATAGGTAATACCCGATATTATTACATTTATTCTATGATTCCTTGGTAGTTTAATTAATAAATTCTTATTTTTGCATCCCAAAAATAACATAATGTCTAACTTATTAATTTAATTTTAAATTCATGGCAATTAAAAAGAAAGAAATAATCGAAGAAAGCACTGACAGCGTAATTAATGAAGTGGAAGAAACCGGAATGGAAAAGGTCGAATCAGAAATAATTTTGAATGATGAAGCAGAGGGTGTATTAGAAGATTCTCAAAATAATAATGATGAGAGTGTTGCAGAAATATTGGAACAAACTGAAGAACAAAAAGTTTCGGCTGTTGAAGACGAATCTGAAGAGAATGATGCTGTTGCAAAAATTGAAGAAGAAAATGTTGAGGAGCAGGTTAAAACTTTTGAAGAAGAAAGTAGCGATGCCTCAACTGAAACGGACATAAAAGCTGTCGGTAATATTGAAATACCTGATGAAATTAATACTACAGAATCTGAAGCAGAAAATTCTTTTAAAGCTGAAGAAGAAGTTGAAAATAATAAAGAAGAGGAAAAAGATATTGAGGTTGAATTATCTCAAACCGGAGATAATGGTTTTTCTGATTTTGATTGGGCAAGCTATACTAACGACTATAACCCATATAAACCTGATGAAAAGGTAAAATATGAGGATATTTATAATGAAACCCTTTCTACAATAGCAGAAAATGAAGTGATCGAGGGAACAGTTATTTCAATGAACAAACGTGAGGTTGTTATTAATATCGGATACAAATCCGAAGGCGTTGTAAGTTTGAATGAATTCAGATATAACCCGGAACTTAAGGTAGGAGACAAGGTTGAAGTTTATGTTGAAAGCAAGGAAGATAAACAGGGCCAGTTATTGCTTTCACATAAGAAAGCAAGGGCAATGAGGTCGTGGGATCGTGTTAATGAGGCTCTTGAAAATGACGAGGTAATTAAGGGTTACATTAAATGCAGAACCAAGGGTGGAATGATAGTAGACGTCTTTGGTATTGAAGCATTTCTTCCCGGTTCGCAGATTGATGTTAAACCTATTCGTGATTACGATGCTTTCGTTAATAAAACAATGGAGTTTAAAGTAGTAAAAATAAATCATGAATTCAGGAACGTCGTAGTTTCTCATAAAGCTCTTATTGAAGAAGAACTTGAACAGCAGAAGAAGGAAATAATAGCTAAGCTGGAAAAAGGACAGGTTCTTGAAGGAACTGTAAAGAATATAACAACCTACGGAGTGTTTATTGATCTTGGTGGTGTAGATGGTCTTATCCACATTACTGATCTTTCATGGGGAAGGGTCAACCATCCGGAAGAAATCGTTGAACTGGATCAGAAACTTAATGTGGTAATTCTCGATTTCGATGATGAGAAAAAAAGAATTGCCCTGGGTCTGAAACAACTTACTCCACATCCCTGGGATTCGCTTAATCCTGATCTTAAAATTGGAGATAAAATAAGTGGTAAAGTAGTTGTACTCGCCGATTATGGAGCTTTTATCGAGATAGCACCAGGAGTTGAAGGGCTTATTCACGTTTCTGAAATGTCCTGGTCACAGCATCTTAGAAGTGCTCAGGAGTTTATGAAAGTAGGGGATGAGGTGGAAGCTGTAATTCTTACACTGGACAGGGAGGAAAGGAAAATGTCGCTTGGAATGAAACAACTTAAAACAGATCCATGGGAAGATATTCAGGAAAAATATGCAGTTGGTTCAAGACATATAGCAAAAGTCCGCAACTTTACCAATTTCGGAGTATTTGTTGAAATAGAAGAGGGCGTTGACGGACTAATACATATTTCTGATCTCTCTTGGACTAAAAAAATTAAACATCCATCAGAATTTACATCCATTGGGGTGGAAATTGAAGTAGTTGTTCTTGAGATAGATAGTAACAACAGAAGGCTCAGTCTCGGCCATAAACAACTTGAGGAAAATCCATGGGATGTATTCGAAACGGTTTTTGAACTAAATTCCATTCATGAAGGAACTATTATTGATATACATGATAAGGGTGCATTAGTTGCACTGCCATATGGTGTAGAGGGATTTGCTTCTACAAAAAATCTTGTTAAGGAAGATGGTTCTGTAGCCAAAAATGATGAAAAGCTTCCCTTTAAAGTACTTGAATTTTCCAAATCAGCAAAAAAAATAGTTTTATCTCATACCAGAGTTTTTGAGGAAGATAAAAAAGCTGAAGCAATAAATGCAAAGAAAAATCAGGAAACAGCTACAAAAAGAGCTCAGAAAAAAATCAGGGCGAATCTGGAGAAAACAACTCTTGGTGATATAACTGATTTATCTGCTCTTAAAACTGAACTTGAAAAGAAACAGAAAAAAAATGCTGGTAGAAATAAAGAAAATGATTAAATTAGGCTTGTTAAAAAAAAATAAAAAAATGGAATTCAAAATTGATAAACTTGAAAACCATACGCTGATTAAAGTATTGGAAGAAAAATTGGATACCCATATTGCTCCGACTCTTAAATCAGAACTGGTGTTGATATCTGGTAATGGTGAAAAAAACATCATCCTCGATCTAAGTGGATGCCGTTATTGTGATTCTTCCGGTTTAAGTGCTATTCTTGTTGCAAACAGGCTTTGTAAAAACGGAAACGGCACTTTCGTTCTTACCGGGTTGAATGATGCTGTGGAAAGGCTTATAACAATCTCTCAACTGGATACTGTTTTAAATATAACTCCAACAGTTGTAGATGCTGAGAAAATGATCGAAGGTAACTGATTACCCCTTTCAAATTTTTATTGTGCGTTTTTCTTTAACAGTTCTTGGTAGCAGTTCTGCACTGCCTACATCAAAACGTTTTCCCTCCGCTCATTTACTTAATGTAAATGAGCGGTTTTATTTAATTGATTGTGGGGAAGGCACACAGATGCAATTAAGAAAATTCAGAATTGGTCTGGGGAAAATTTATAATATTTTTATCAGCCATATACACGGCGATCATGTATTCGGATTATTTGGTCTCCTTTCCTCATTCCAGTTGCTGGCCAGAAAAACTGAATTGCATATCTTCGCTCCAAATGAAATTCAGGCAATAATTGATTTCTATTCATCTCACTTCGGGAAAAATCTGGATTACCGGATCGTTCTGCATCCTTTGAATTTTTCCAGACCAACAGAAATATTCAGGGATAAATCATTAACTGTAACCTGTTTCCCTTTGAAACACCGGGGCCCTACCTATGGATTCTTATTCCGTGAATTACCTTCTCTTCTTAACCTGAAAAAGGAAGCTATGGATATTTATAAACCCGGAATCGAAGAGATTAATGCAATTAAAAGAGGAGAAAATCTGGTTCTGTACAGCGGTGAAATTGTGCCAAATAATCAGCTTACCATCCCACCCTGGAAACCACGTTCATATGCATACTGTTCAGATACAGGATTTGATCCTGCAATTTCCGGGATAGTTGAAGAAGTGGATTTGTTATACCATGAAGCCACCTTCGCAACTTCTGAAGCTAAAATTGCGGAAACTACTTTTCACTCCACTGGATATCAGGCAGCTTCAATAGCAAAAACTGCTAATGTAAAACGTTTGCTTATAGGTCATTATTCTTCCCGATATAAAAATCCGGAGAAAATTGCAGAAGAAGCAAGAACTGTTTTTCCGGAAACTGAGGGAGTAAATGATGGAGACATCTTTTTTGTTGAGCGTGTCAGAACATCGATCACAGAACAAAGTTGATCTTTTCAGTCGTATTCGGTTCTTTAAAAATTAGTGCTATTTTTGTTGCTTATAAAATTAAAAACGTGAAAGAACTCATCCTTATTCTGGACTTTGGCTCCCAGTATACACAGCTTATCGCAAGAAGAGTGAGAGAATTGAATGTGTATTGTGAAATACATCCGTATAATCATTTTCCGGAAATTACTGATACAGTTAAGGGTATTATTCTTTCAGGAAGTCCATTTTCTGTGAGGGAAAAAGGTGCTCCCATACCAGATATAGGATCACTTATTACGGATATCCCTTTACTGGGGATTTGCTACGGGGCACAGTTTCTGGTTTGGCATAATGGTGGAGAAGTTTCACGTTCAGATAAACGTGAATATGGAAGAGCAAGGTTAAAATATGTAAAAAATGATAATCCGCTTTTTCATAATATCAGTACTAATACTCAGGTGTGGATGTCGCATGCTGACACCATCTCAACATTACCGGAGGGATATGAAGTAATTTCCGGCACAAATGATATTGAAATAGCAGCATTTTCTGTAAAGAAGAAAAAAATATATGGGCTGCAGTTTCACCCTGAAGTATATCATACAACGGAAGGATCTTCCATAATTGAAAATTTTGTTATTGATATATGTGGGTGTTCCAGAAACTGGACACCGGAATCATTTATTGAATCTACTATTCTTGAGTTAAAAAATGAACTTGGGGAAGATAAAGTTGTTCTGGGATTATCCGGGGGAGTTGATTCCTCTGTTGCAGCAACACTTCTCTATCGTGCAATTGGAAGTAATCTCACCTGCATATTTGTTGATCACGGACTTCTCAGAAAAAATGAATTTGAGAAAGTGATGAAATTTTATCATAAACTTGGGCTTAAAGTTATCGGTATTAATACGGCTGAAAAGTTTTTTCACGGATTAAGAGGACTGACTGATCCTGAACTGAAAAGAAAGAGTGTTGGAAGAAATTTCATAGAGGTCTTTGAGGAGGAGGCACATAAAATAAAAGATGTTAAGTGGTTAGGGCAGGGAACGATCTATCCGGATGTAATTGAATCTATTTCAGTTAATGGTCCTTCTGCAACAATAAAATCTCATCATAATGTAGGAGGTTTACCTGATATCATGAAATTAAAAGTTATTGAACCTCTTAAATTACTTTTTAAAGATGAAGTCAGGAGAATAGGATATTCCCTGGGTCTTCCATCAGAGTTACTTAGAAGACATCCATTTCCCGGACCGGGACTGGCAATCAGAATTCTTGGAGAGGTCAGCCCTGAGAAAGTTAAAATTCTTCAGGAAGCCGACGAAATATACATAAATGCATTAAAGGAATATGGTTTGTATGACAGTGTCTGGCAGGCCGCAGCTATACTTCTGCCAGTCAATTCTGTCGGAGTAATGGGTGATGAGAGAACTTATGAAAACGTTCTTGCTCTAAGAGCAGTTGGTTCAACAGATGGGATGACTGCCGACTGGTCGCATCTTCCTTATGAGTTTCTCAGCAAAGTTTCAAACGAAATAATTAATAAAGTAAAAGGAATTAACAGAGTGGTTTATGATATTAGTTCTAAACCTCCTGCAACAATTGAGTGGGAGTAATTTAATATATATAATCTGAAAAACTAAATATATTCTTTTTTGTTATCTGATAGGCTTGCTTTTTGAATTTTAAAAATTTATTAAAAAATTTATTATGTATTCCAGAAATTTAGTTATTGCAGGATTGCTGATATTTTTTATACAAATATCTGCACTTTCACAATTCACAGAACAGTCCCTTAAGTTTGGTGAAGTTTTCGATAGAATCTCCAGATTTTATGTAGATACTGTCAATGAAGATAAACTTGTGGAAAAAGTCATCATTGATATGCTTCATAATCTTGATCCGCATTCATCATATTTATCCAGGGAGGAGGTCAAAGCCATGCAGGAACCACTGGATGGCAGCTTCGAAGGCATAGGTATTTCCTTTAATATTATGAATGATACTATTTATATTATAAGTCCCATCACCGGTGGACCTTCAGAAAAAGTTGGTATCAGAGCAGGAGACAGGATTATCCGGATTGATGGTGACCTGGCAGCAGGGGTAGGAATTACAAATATTGATGTTCAGAAAAAATTGAAGGGGCCGAAGGGAACAAGTGTTAAAGTTTCGATTGCAAGAAAAAATTATCCTCAACTGATGGATTTTATTATTATCCGTGATAAAATTCCTATTTATAGTATAGATGCATCTTATATGGTCAATGATAATACCGGATATATAAAATTATCAAGATTTTCAAGTACTTCCTTTAATGAATTTAATAATGCTATAAAAAAATTAAAGTCACAGAATATGGAAAACATGATTCTGGACCTTAGTGGAAATGGAGGAGGTTACCTCCGGGTTGCTGTAGATTTGGCTGATCAGTTTATTGATGGAAAAAAAATGATAGTATATACTAAAGGTATGCAAAACCCACGGAGAAATTATATGTCAACTGATAAAGGCGAATTACTGGGTGGCAGAGTGGTAGTTTTGATTGATGAAAATTCAGCTTCTGCAAGCGAAATTGTTGCTGGTGCCTTGCAGGACTGGGATAGAGCAGTAGTAGTCGGACGAAGGTCATTCGGAAAGGGACTTGTGCAACAGCCTTTCCTTCTGACTGATGGTTCAATGATAAGACTTACTGTTGCGAAGTATTATACTCCAACCGGCAGACTTATTCAGAGACCTTATAAAGACGGTTTTGAGGAATATTCCAAAGATTTGATAACCAGATATAACAAAGGTGAATTCGATAAAGGAGATATTAAAGTATTTCCTGATTCACTTAAGTATCGTACCCTGAATAAAAACCGTATAGTATATGGCGGGGGAGGAATAATGCCGGATTATTTTGTGCCTCTGGATACAACATCTTATTCAGAGTATTACCGTGACCTTATTAGCAGAGGTGTACTTAATCAGTTTGTACTCAAATATGTTGATGAAAACAGAAATGCATTAAAACAAAAATATCCTGATTTTGAAAGTTTTAAAGAAAAATTTATTGTGCAGGAAAAAATTGCAGGGAAATTGATTGAGTATGCTGAAAAAGAAGGTATTGAATATAGTAAATCTGATTTTCAAAAAAGTGAATCTAAGCTTTTATTGCTTATTAAAGCTTATATTGCCAGAGATCTATGGGATACTTCCGAATTTTATCAGATAGTTATCGAAAATGATCCTGCATTTATTAGAGCACTCGAAATTATAAACAGCAGTCAGTTATATAATGATAAGCTTCAGGTGCAACTTGACAATTAAGATGGTATTGTGTCAACTGAATGAGACCTTATATCATTATCCCTGATCATTAAATGATAAGAATACCCGGTTGCAGAAAAGATATCCCTTTAATAAACCTAACGTGGACAAGCCACAACCAAACAAATAACAAATCTCAAAATACAAATA
>CAZGKF010000066.1:0-12508 GCA_964526475.1 uncultured Bacteroidaceae bacterium | reverse complement strand
CGGATTATATCCTCGCCTATCACAACAAAAAGACCCATAACAAGGCGTTTACAGCAATGTTTGCCGTAAGTAGTATCAAGACCCTCATCAGGTATTACGAGGTCTTTAAGCGCAAGAAAAACGAGGGAAAACACGACCTGAAAATAGCGACCATCTTCAGTTACACTCAGAATGAAGATGATGCAGATGCCGATGGTTTTATTCCCGAAGAACTGCCAATGGTAGCCGAACCCGTATTGAGTTACGCCAATGCGCATACCCGTGAGCGTCTCGATGAGTTCATTGGGGATTACAACCAGATGTTTGGCAGTGCCTACAGCACCAAAGACAGCCAGAGTTTTTACAACTACTACAACGATATCAGTAAAAAGATCAAGGAAAAAAAGATTGATATCCTGCTTGTCGTGAACATGTTCCTCACGGGATTCGATAGTCCTGCACTCAATACCTTATATGTCGATAAGAATCTCAGGTATCACGGACTGATTCAGTCGTATAGCCGAACCAACCGCATCATCAACGAACTCAAATCTCAGGGAAACATCGTGGCGTTCCGAAACCTGAAAGTCGATACCGATGAAGCCATCACGCTCTTCAGCAACAAAGAAGCCATTGAGGAAATCATCATGAAACCCTATGATGATTACATCAAGGCATTTAATAAGGCATACAAGCACTTGTTGAGTATCACACCAAACGTGGATAGCGTCAATGATTTGGAAACCGAAGACCAAGAACTGGCGTTCATTCAGGCATTCCGTGACCTGATGCGAATAAAAAACGTCCTGGCATCTTTCTCGGATTTCAAATGGGATGACGTGTATATGGATGAGCAGGAATTCGAGGACTACAAATCCAAGTATCTCGACCTGCATGATAAAGCAAAGTCAGGTCATGACACCGAAAAGGTCAGCATCCTCAATGACGTGGATTTCGAACTCGAACTGATTCACAGGGACGAAATCAATGTGAGTTATATCATCCAATTGCTTATCAAACTCAAAGCCAACCAGAAAAAAGAAGCGGAACAAGTCAGAAAAGAAATCGATAACCTTTTGAACACCGAGACCCAGTTGCGTAGCAAGAAAGAACTCATTGAGAAGTTCATCAGGGAAAATCTTCAGGGTATCGATAATACCGATGACATTCCGCAGGAATTCGAGAAGTTCTGGAATGCAGAACAGGACAAGGCATTTCTGAAACTCGTTGATGAAGAGAAACTCAGTAAGGAGAGAACCCAAGCACTTATTGAGCACTACCTGTATTCCGAGCAAGAACCACTTCGTGACGAAATACTCGACCTCTTAGAGGGCGACAGACCCACGTTGCTTCAGCGCAGACCCATTGGTGACCGTATTTTGAAGCGGATAGTGGATTTTGTCGAGACCTTTATTAATGGGGTCGCTGGGGTGTAGTTTCCATTAAAAAATCTGCCAACTAATACAATTCAGAACCCCGCCAAGCCTCCCTAAATCCATGATTTCAGGCATGTTCACTGGAATGAAATCATTCAACCAGTGACCTACGGATAATCAAATCCTGTTCGACCTGCTCATTAGCCTGCCATGGAGCAAATTCAGACCATTCAGTAATATATTGTTGTGGGATCATTCGTCTATTTCAATATCTGCATTAACGATGGCTTTCCATCGGTTATCTGATGAGAAACCTTTATTAGGAGCAGATGCCTTTATTATAAAGGTCTTTTTCAAAAATTAACTTTATTCTGAAGATATGGACTTCACAATTAAACCATCATTGGAAAAAACACTTTAGGATGAAAAAATTTACAATGTATTTAATGAAGTATTTGTAAGCATTAAAGAGGCTCTACTATCCAACTCAGCGTTTATAAAGTGAGATTATCCTTTAGTAATCGACATATTGCCGGATAAGCAGTGGGCTCATAGTTGGTTCACAATGAGCTCAAAGTAATGATTTCAACCACTGTAATTACAAGTATATTGAACCCAAAAAACAAGTTGGAAAAGGTTGTTTCTTGCCTTAAAACTGCAAAAACTCCCGGAAATTAACTCAACATATTGAATTATTATTTATTTTTATTTCTATTAATCTAAAACCACAGTCTACAATTCACCCCGAGAACAGGTTGAATTTAGTATGCATGGCATTATTAACAAACGATTCATAAACTAAATTCTCATGAGTTACAGAAAACCAATCATCAGCTTTTTATTCATTTATAGCATATGTTTTATTGGTCTACAAGCTCAGGAAACTATTCTTGCCAGCGGAGGTAACGCCACAGGCAACGGAGGCTCAGTAAGCTATTCTGTTGGACAGATATTCTACACTACCATTGCCAGTGAGAATGGTTCTCTTGCACAAGGCGTTCAGCAGCCCTATGAGATTTGGGTAGTAACAGCTATTGAAGAAGCCATAGGCATAAACCTTGAGGTTTCTGCTTATCCGAATCCTGCAACTGATTTTCTATACCTGAAAGTTGATGCTTCGACTATTTTCAGCATTCAGTCAATGACTTATCAATTATATGACATGCAGGGAAAACTCCTCATTCATAAAAAAGTAGAGGATAACTATACATCCATTCCTATGAACAGCTTTGCTCTGAGTACATATTTTCTGAAAGTAACCGTCAACAACAAAGAAGTCAAAATATTTAAAATCATTAAAAACTAACCTGCTATGAAAAGATTAAGTACACTATTACTTGCAGTTTTGATAAGCATAACTGCATTTTCACAGGCAACAGAAAAAATGAGCTACCAGGCTCTGGTGCGAAACAACGCCGACCAATTAGTAACCAACTCCCAAATCGGATTGCAGATAAGCATTCTGCAGGGCACATCCGATGGAACGGTTGTTTACAACGAAGTTCAGACGCCTACTACCAATGCTAATGGTTTGGTAAGTATTGAAATTGGCGGAGAACAGGGTTTTGATACCATCAATTGGTCAAATGGGCCGTATTTTATTAAAACAGAAATTGCTATAGATGCTCCTTTAACCACTTATACTTTTGAAGGTACCAGCCAGCTATTGAGTGTGCCTTATGCTTTGCATGCAAAAACGGCTGAAATCCTGTTTTTAAAATCCCCGGATGGGACAACTTACAAAATAACCGTGCAGGATGATGGCACACTGGTAACTGAAAGATCAGGTTTCTTCAGAGACCCAAGGGATGGTTATGAATACAAAACCTTAAAGATTGGCACCCAGACCTGGATGGCCGAAAACCTCGCCTACCTCCCCTCGGTGGTTGGGCCAGGCACTGGCTCACAAACAACCTCATACTATTATGTATATGGATATAACGGAACAGTAGTAGCCGATGCCAAAGCCACAAGCAATTATACTACCTACGGTGTACTATATAACTGGACTGCGGCCATGGGAGGTTCTGCAAGCAGCACAGCTAATCCAAGCGGAGTGCAAGGTGTTTGCCCCGCAGGTTGGCATTTGCCAAGCGATGCCGAATGGACAGAGCTAACCAATCATTTGGGAGGCGAGAGCGTAGCCGGAGGCAAACTAAAAGAAACCGGTACTGCGCATTGGAATAGCCCAAACACAGAAGCAACTAACGAATTTGATTTTACTGCCCTTCCGGGTGGCGACCGTTTAAGCAATGGAACATTCTACAACATTGGACTCTACGGTCTCTGGTGGAGTTCTACAGAGTACGATGCACCCAGCGCATTGTACCGTAACATGGACTCCAGTAACAGCAGTGTTTACAGAGGAAATGTTAACAAGGAGCTGGGGTTTTCTGTCCGCTGTGTGAAGGATTAATTGCTCATTGAAGATGGTTAGGGGCATAAAGGTGCAGTTTAATGTTCATCATTACGGTTCTGATGTATGGTATTTTCTGTGTTTTTCACTTATAATTGCGAGTTGGTTTGGTAATGGGACAGCTAAATCCAGAGAATCAATAACTGCACTATATCCTACCAGGGTAGCGTTTCAGGAGTTTGTCTTCAATGAAAAATATTCATTTTCTGTGAATAACATTTATTTTTAACGTCTATTTGTGAAATATATTTACTTTTATTCATAATATATGAATAACATTTAAAATGTGGGGTATATTATGAAAATTACTTAATAAAAAACTTGATTTACGAATAAAAAAATAAACTTATTGCCAGGAAAGATTGTTAGATCAATGACAACATGAATTTTCTTAATACATAAAACCAATGAAAAACTCAAGTCCTGATCTTACTAAAAAAAAATGTGTTCCCTGTGAAGGCGGTATTCCCGCTCTTAAGAAAAAAGAAATAGAAAATTACCTCTCTCAACTGCAAGGTGGATGGAAACTTACAAACGACAAGATGATTTCGAAAGTCTTTTCATTTGTTAATTTCAAGCATACCATGGACTTTGTAAATAAAGTGGCTGACATATCAGAACAGGAAGAACATCATCCGGTATTGCACGTGCATTTTGCTAAATTGGTAATAGAAATATGGACTCATGCCATAGACGGACTTAGCGAAAATGATTTCATCCTGGCTGCGAAAATTGATGCATTGTAAATAATTCCTAAGGAAGAAAAGACCTGGTGATTTAATCAGAATCTTTATATTTTTCCCTTAAGGCACTAAATTCATTATACAATTTCTCTCTAACCGGCAAGTAAGAAGGATCTTCATATACATTCCGCATTTCCATAAGGTCTTTTTCAAGATCATACAATTTCCATTCATCAATGTCGTGATAAAAATGTATCAGCTTATACCTGGCATTACTGATTCCGTAATGACGCTTTACACTATGATGTCCAAAAGGATATTATGACATAATATTGATTTGGTAATAATTCTTTGGTTTCAACGCTAATTGAAAAGTTGGCAGTTAATAAAGATAACGCTAAAGACAATGTTTTTCCTGAGATTCATAACTTAAATGTTTTTTATTTTATCTATAGTTTTTTATTACAAAACAATTTTTTCTTATTTCTCCAGCATTTTAACGGACAGTTTATTTTAGTATAAGACACGTTTCTAAGGAACACACCAATAGCACGAACAGCATAAATTAGAGACAAAATCGGCGCAAATGAAAAAACCGACGGTTCTGTGGTTCTATTTTTTTATCATTTTACCCACTTTCAATAAAATATTAACAGATTCTTTCGGGATTTCACCATTACCATCAGGTCCTATATTAAGTAAAAAATTTCCGCCCTTTTCATTTATTTCCTGAAGCTTTTTGTATAATTCTTCCGGGCTTTTCCAATCCGTGTCATTTATTTTGAAACCCCACGAGTCGTTCATCGTGTAACATGCTTCCCAATAATAATCAAGTTCTGTATCAGGATGATATTGCTCTGGTGTACCAAAATCCTTTTTAAAATCCTTACGTTTTGAAACCCGGTTATTGATGATTATCTCAGGTTTTAATTCCCGGATATACTGGTAAAGGTCATTGCCATCTTCCATCGTCCAGTAATCTGTCCAGTCGCCATCAAACCAAAGAATATCTGTGTCATATTTTTCAATCAATTCCTTTACCTGACTTTTCATGTATTGAACGTATTCAGATTTTTTATCCTCAACAAGTTTAGGATATTGCCACCGCTTGCGGTTTACATCTTTGGCATCACCATCCGGGATATCGTGCGTTGGATGATTCCAGTCAATAATGCTGTAATAAGTACCAAAGCGGATACCATGTTTTTTACATGCTTCGGATATTTCTTTGATAAAATCCCGGCCTTTCATTGGTGTCTTAGCGATGTCGTATTCTGTATAATCAGAATCCCACAAACAAAATCCCTCATGATGCTTTGTTGTTATTACCAGGTACTTCATCCCTGCTCTTTTAGCCAATTTTACAATTTTTTCAGCATTAAATTTTTTGGGAGCCCATGTATCGATCAGTTTGATGTAGTCTGACTTTGGAATTTGCTGGTTAGCCTGAATCCATTCTGCATAGCGACCTTCATCATTCCTTTTATATATTCCTCCAAGCTGACTGTATAATCCAAAATGGATAAACATCCCATATTTTGCATCAAGAAACCATTCCATACGATTTTGAAAGGCTTCTTCCGATTCGTTTAAATAATTTACCTTTTCTTGTGCGATTAGACTATCGCTTACTATTAACAGGATTAAAATGAAAAATTGTTTTCTCATATTTATTTTAATATGATTACAGAATAATAAATTCATGAATACCCGGAACCGACGAAAACTCATTCAAAACAAGCCTGACTTTTTGTGCTGTGATGCCGTTCAAATCAATTGGCATACCATTTTTAACCGAATTACCTGAATAAGCCGTTTCCCAGACATCATCTTTTAAACACTGGATTTCAAATGCAGTTATTGCTTGTCCGCTTTCAAAAAGAATGACTTTTGAAATTTCCTCAGTCTTTCCCAGATCGATTTCCACCCATGGTGTTTGATCATTATTAGCCGGTTTCCAGTAATGGCCTACCCAATCACCGTTATTCACCGAACCTGCATCTCTCCAGTGAGGATAGGGATTTGTTGATGCTGTTACCGGTTTATTAAATGAGAGCGATTGGGCGGGAATTTCCCCAGGGGAAATATCCATCGCATTTCCGTCAACTGTCAATTCAACAATGATGTTTATCGGTTCAAGGTTTTCTCCAGGGAATTGCACCAGGTATCCACTACCCTGCTTCTTCAGCGTAACTTCTTCGCCATTTGCCAGCTGGCAGGCTTTAATCTCCATCCCCAAAGCAGGAATCCGGATTTGCGGGTTTTCTCCCTGCCATTTCAGTATGTGAAGGTAAATTTTATTTTCCTTGCGTGTGCTTACTCCCCAATCGGTAGGTTTAAACGGTCCGCCACGTGTGCCATATATGGTATGGCCATATTTTTCCAGCCACTGCCCCATTTCCCTCAGGCGCTGTGCCTGAAGCGGTTCAATAGTTCCATCCGGCTTTGGTCCTATATTAAACAGCAGGTTTCCGTCTCCGCCAGCTGTTCGAATCAAACTATGCAGGCATTGTTCCAAGGACTTCACTTCGTCATTGGGTTTCCATGCCCATTGTCGCGCAATGGTCATACAGGTTTCCCATGGCCGGTCAATTTGGAAGTTACCAATACGTTGTTCCGGTGTATCATAATCTCCGACTGTCTTCTGATTACTTATTCCACCAGTGCGTTCTGGCTCTGAGTATGCACGGTTGTTGATTAGAATGTCCGGTTGTAGCTCACGCAACATGCTGACCATAGGGATGCCGTATTCCTCTGAATAGGACTGAGGTATGTCAAACCACATCGTCAACAGAGGTCCGTAATTGGTAATGAGTTCAGATGTTTGCTTTCGCAGGTAGTCGTCATATGCCTCAAGGTCAGGGTTCGGCTTCTTCGTTTTTCCACCGGGGCTTCCAAGCGGGAATGCCGGGTGATACCAGTCGCATGAGGAGTAATAAGTTCCGAAGGCGATACCGGCCTTTTTACATGCATCGGAGAGTTCCCTGACTACGTCCCGTCTGAACGGCGTGTTCATAATATTGTAGTCGGTTTGTTTGGTGTCCCAGAGGCAGAATCCATCGTGATGTTTGGTGACTAAAACCATATATTTCATTCCTGCATCCTTGGCTAACTTCACCCATTCTGCAGCATCAAAATTTACCGGGTTAAACTGCAGATAAAGACTGTCATATTCCTCCACCGGAATTTTCCCTCCGCGGGACCACCCGATTTCGGTTCCTTTTAACGAAACAGGCCCCCAGTGAATAAACATCCCGAAACGGGCATCTTTCCACCATTCAAGTTTTTGGTCAAGGTCGGCAGAAAATGGCGGATATTTATTCGATTTCTGTTCAGAGCAGGAATAAATATTTGTAATTAAGGCAATTAAAAGAATTAGTGAAATAAGATTTAATTGTGTTTTCATGTGTTAATTTTTAACATTACGTGAACATTGTAAATAAAGTGGCTTACATATCAGAACAGGAAGGACACCATCCGGTATTGCACGTGCATTTTGCTAAACTGATAATAGAAATATGGACTCATGCCATAGACAGACTAAGCGAAAATGATTTCATCCTCGCTGCGAAAATTGATGCAATGTAAATTATTCCAAAGGAAGAAAAGACCTGGTGACTTCATCAGAATCTTTATATTTTTCCCTTAAGGCACTTAATTCCTTATGCAACTTCTCTCTCACCGTCAAGTAAGAAGGATCTTCATATACATTCTGCATTTCCATAGAGTCTTTTTCAAGATCATACAATTCCCATTCATCAATGTCGTGATAAAAATGTATCAGCTTATACCTGGCAGTACTGATCCCGTAATGACGCTTTACACTATGGTGTCCAAAAGGATATTCATAATAATGATAATAATGAGCTGTCCTCCAGTTATCCGGAGTATCTCCCTTCAGTAATGGAACTATACTGGCACCTTGCATATCCTCTGGAATTTCCGCACCGGCAATATTCAGGAATGTCTGTGCAAAATCAAGATTGGAAACTATGTCTTTATTTATACTGCCTGGTTCCGTAACACCTGGCCAGGAAATAAGCAAGGGGGTACGGTAAGATTCTTCATACATAAAGCGCTTATCAAACCATCCATGTTCGCCAAGATAAAAACCCTGGTCGGATGTATACACAACAATAGTGTTTTTATCAAGTCCCGATTCTTTTAAATAATCGAGAACCCTTCCCACGTTTTCATCTACCGACTGGATACAGGCAAGATAGTCGTTCATATATCGCTGGTATTTCCACCTTACAAGATCTTTTCCCTGTGGATTCCGCTCAGTAAAATCCTTCATTATAGGTTGATAAACTTCATTCCAGTCTTGTAGTTGTTCTTCCGTAAGTCTTTTGTGAAAATTCCCGACAGAATCAAACCACATCTTTAAATCAAAATCAATCCGCATGGTTTTTTCTATACTCATATCCTGTTCATATGCAGCTCTGCCCCTTCCGGAATAATCATCGAACAAAGTTACCGGTTCAGGAAAGGCAACTCCTTCAAAATACCTTAAGTATTTCGGGCCTGGCTCCCATGCCCGGTGAGGTGCTTTATGATGAAGCATAAGCATAAAAGGTTTTTGCTTACTTTGTGCTTCCTTTATCCATTCCAGTGATTTGTCAGTTATGATATCAGATACATAGCCCTCTTCCCTGTATCTTCCTTCTGAATTCATAAAATCGGGATTATAATAATTCCCCTGTCCCGGAAGAATATCCCAGTGGTCGAATCCGGTTGGATCAGAACCAAGATGCCATTTTCCTATCATAGCTGTTTGATATCCGGCCTGTTGTAAAAGTTTTGGAAAAGTTTGCTGGGAGCCGTCAAACTGCATATCCCTTCCCACATTAGTAGTGAATCCATTCAGATGACTATACTTACCTGTCAGGATGGCAGCACGCGATGGCCCGGAGATGGAGTTGGTAACGAGGCATCGGTCGAAACGCATACCCTGCTGTGCAATCCGGTCAATGTTCGGAGTAGGAGCAACATCCTTAAATCTATCCTGATATGCACTTACAGCCTGAAATGCATGATCATCACTCATAATAAAAATAATATTGGGAGTGTTCAACACAGGATTTTGTGTACACGATGAAAATATACCAGCTGAAAATATACCGGTTAATGTGATTAATTTTGATGGATTCATTGCTTTCTGTTTGTTTTAATTTGTTTCAGTAAAAAAAAACTTTGATTTTATACAAAGGTACAAAAATCTATAATTATCTTAACAAAACTTATAAACCCCGTGTGCGGTATGAGGAAAAAAATGAAAACAAATCTATTATTGAGATGAAGTTTTCTATATTAAACCGTACAAACGATAACTTTTAATTAAATTTTCCCGATATTAGGGGAATAAATCCTGAGAAAAAATAAATTATGACCGATAAGGAAATAATTATTGAGATAGTTTGCAGAGCGTTTGCAGATAATCCAAGAATAAACACCATGATAAAAAAGGGGAAAAGGGAACAGCGTATAAGGATCATGGCAGAATACGCATATTATCTGATCAACAAGATCAATGGTGTTTTTCTTTCTTCGGATAAGACAACCGTTATCTTTTACTATAAAAAAAGTGCCTATAAACGTGATCTTGTCGCCATTTTACGGTACATAAGAATGTTTCTATTGTGTATCAGACCTTCACAGTTTTTTAAAACAATAAAGCGTGAAAAATTTATCGAGAGTCAGCGGCCTGCAATTCCCGATTATATCTATGTATGGATACTGGGAAGCGTACCGGAAAATAAAAGCCTTAAAGGTTTGGCAGACATAAGAGACAGGTTATGGACTGTTTCCCGGGAATCGAAACTTCCCATCCTTATAGAAACCACTGTTGAGAAAGTACTCAAACTTTACAAATATGTTGGTTTTGAACTTTATCATGAATGGTACGATGAAACTGCTGATCTAAATCTTTGGTTTCTTAAAAGGGAGTATAAAGAGGAGCTTGCTGAAGACTCTTTGGTTGGATCAAAATAATACTATATTACCAATAAGCTAAAAATAAGTATGATATGAAAATAATTTCACTTAATGACGTCAGTAAACACAAAGTAGAGATGCCAGGTGTAGAGAAAGCCTGGAAGCAGGTGCCGCTTTCGAAAGTTGATGGAGCACCTGTTTATGCCTTCAGGGTTTTTACATTGGAGCCAAGTGGGTTTACTCCTTTTCATCAGCATAATTATGAGCACATGAATTACATCATTGAAGGCGAAGGGGCTTTGGTGAATGAAAAGGGTGAGGAAACTCTGCTGAAAACAGGTGATTTTGCGCTTGTCAATCCCGATGAAAAGCACCAATACGTTAACAAGGGAGATGTTCCCTTCAAGATGATCTGCGGGGTACCGAAAAAGTTTGAATAAAAAGGGGCATTCTCATTATGAGACGCCCCTTTTATTCTAAAGTTAAATACTGAAAAGACCTCTTTTAAGCAGGCATATCAGGTAATTTCCAGCCTTCCCTATAATTGTGTTTTATGAGTTCCTGAGAGAATTCGATGGCATTAACCGGATCTGTCCACTTCTTGGCAAAAGTAGGATGTCCGTCTTCAATTTTAAATCCGTCTTCTATTACTGTTTTGATAGTTTCATTTTCACCTATATTGGTAAAACGCATATTTACACCATCCCATTCCAGCTCTTTGTTGAGTGACTGCAGGCGCACTGCAAGTACTCCCATTACTACCATCTCATTGAATGGTCCGGCTTCGCTGAAGGGTGAAGCTGTTTCAACCCTGTTTTCAGGACTTTCTTTACATGCTCTCACCCAGTCCTGCTGATGATCTGTAGGAACTCTCCTGAGAGTTTTAGGAACGATTGGAGTCCTTCCTGACAACAGCCAGGGATCCCTTCCATAACAACCTGTTACAAGGACATCCTTTGTACCGTAAAAAAGTAATCCGCCACCACGGTTATTCATATTTTTTCCTGCCGGCCATCCTTCGGGTTTTAATGGTTCCAGTCCTCCATCATACCAATGAACTTCCACTTCAGGCATTCTGACTTTTTTCTCTTTTGGACGTGCAGGGAATACCAGTCGTACCCTTTGAGCAGTAGGACAACAGTCATTTAATAGCAATGTGGAACTTCCCTGAGCCTTAGTTGGGTATCCTAATTTAAGCCCTTTAAATACCGGATGAAGTATATGACATGCCATATCGCCAAGTGCACCCGTTCCAAAGTCCCACCAGCCGCGGAAATTCCAGGGTGTATAGATCTCATTATAGGGGCGCATCGGAGCAGGTCCGATAAATAAATCCCAGTTCAGGGTTTCCGGAACCCAATGACCCTGTTTTGGGGTATTAAGACCCTGCGGCCATATAGGACGATCGGTGAAAGAATCAACACGGGTAACATCACCTATTTCCCCGTTCCAAATCCATTCACAGGCAGTTGAAACACCCTCTCCCGATGATCCCTGGTTACCCATTTGCGTGGCAACTTTATATTTTTCAGCAAGTTTTGTGAGCAGTCGTGACTCATAAACAGTGTGAGTAAGAGGTTTTTCAACATACACATGTTTCCCCATTGTCATGGCATGGGCAGCAACGATTGCGTGGGTATGATCAGAAGTTGCAACAACAACGGCATCAATGGATTTCCCCATCTCATCATACATCTTACGCCAGTCCCAATACTTCTTAGCTCCCGGAAAATAATCGAAACATTTTTGTGAATATCTCCAGTCAACATCACAAAGTCCAATAATATTCTCTGATTCCAGACCTTTTAGTACTGCGAATCCTCTACCACCAACGCCTACACCCACAATGTTAAGCTTATCACTTGGGGCTTTATGACCCAGACCGGCAATTACATGACTTGGCAGGATGGTAAATCCTGCGGTTACTGCAGCAGTATTGCGTAAAAAACTACGCCTTGAAATGCCGCTTTCTTCATTTTTTCTTTTCATAACTCCTTGATTTTTACTAAATAGTAGATTAAAATTTTACAGATTCAATATATATTATTTCACAAAAAAATACTGTCTGAAACCGCTTGTGCAGTTTAATTAAGAAAACTTCATATCAAATTTAATATTTT
>CAZGKF010000065.1:0-13086 GCA_964526475.1 uncultured Bacteroidaceae bacterium | reverse complement strand
CCGGCTAAGCATTCCCCTCCCTCGCTGGGGGAGGGGCCAGGGGTGGGGTGTGATCCGCCCCGGCCAAAAAGCCTCAGGTTCGGATAATCCGTGGACCCTTAATCGCTCCTCTACCCCTCCTGGTACCTCTCAATAATTTCAAGCCCTTTTTTTGTTGCAATACCCCTTATAAAGTTTATTATGATGTTCTCAAATACAACTAATTTCGAGAATTTATCTGAGGGAAATATATTTTCATCGGATAATATTCTCAGCTGCTCATGCAGTAAAATGGCAACCACTTCGATATCAATATTTTTTCTGAACAGGTCATCGATCACCCCTTTATTTAGCAGCGTGATTGTCTGGGAAAGGTGTTTTTTATAGTTTATTGAATATGTTTTTTTCCAGACGCCATAATGATATTTTTTCAGGTCAGTAAAAAATAGCGGATTCACAGTTTTTAATATTTTGATCCCTTCTTTAATTAGCCCGAAAACCATATCAATGGTGTTATTCGATTCCTTCAATATCTCCTCTGTTTTTATTTTGTGGGATTCATCCATAAAGTTCAGGCATGCAAGGAGCAGATCGTCCTTGTCCTTAAAGTTTTCGTATATAGTACGTTTGGAGACACCTGTTTCCCTGGTTATATCATCCATGGTAATGGCTTTAATACCTGATCGTATAAACATCTCCGCAGATTGGACAAGTATTTTTTCAGCGATGGTCATTGTTAATTTCTCCAGTTTACAAAATAACAATAAAACTTTTAAAACGATAATAGTTTTTACATTTTTAACAGTTGAACTGAAAAGATTTATTGTCAAATAAAAATTATCGAATTAGAAAATTCCCGGGTGGGTTGGTTCGATTTTTACGAAAATTCTAATAGTCTTCAGCCTTCAGTCTAAATAACCTGAGTAGTTACTAAAATAAGCAAGATAAATTCTGATAAATTATTTATCAACAACTGTTAATTATAAATATCCTTTTTATGTGAAAAACTTAGTCACTTTTTTAAGTTCAGGGGGTTGTTTATAGTTATTTTTGAAAGCTGAAAAACCCCAACTATGGCACAGAAAAAATATAATTCACCAAAAAGCACACCCGAAAAGATGAATAATGATTATGGCCGTATGCCCCCTCAGGCAGTTGACCTTGAAGAGGCAGTGTTAGGGGCGATCATGCTGGAGAGAGATGCAATAATTGCAGTTATGGATATTCTTAAACCTCAGAGTTTTTATAAAGAGGCACACCAAAAGATTTTCCAGGTAATCATTGATCTTTCCACTAAACATGAAGCAATTGATATTTTAACTGTTACAGAGGCACTAAAAAAGAATAATCATTTGGATGAAGTTGGAGGAGCAATATATATTTCCCAGCTTACCGGAAGGGTGGCATCTGCTGCTCACCTTGAGTTTCATGCACGTATTGTAGCACAGAAATTCATTCAAAGGGAACTTATCAGGGTTTCTTCAGAAATACAGGCGAATGCTTTTGATGACAGTCAGGATGTTGACGAACTGCTTGATTTTTCGGAACAGGAACTTTTTAAGATAGCTGAGGGCAACATTAAGAAAGAAACTGTTAAAATTAATAAGCTGATGCAGTTAGCGATCAACCAGATCGAAGAAGCATCAAAAAGGGAAGACAGTCTCAGCGGGGTACCCTCAGGCTTTACAAAACTTGACCGTTTAACCAGTGGATGGCAAAAATCAGATCTTGTAATAATTGCAGCCAGACCATCCATGGGGAAAACAGCTTTTGTACTATCCATGGCCAGAAATATAGCTGTTGACCATAATCGGCCAGTAGCATTCTTTTCACTGGAAATGGCTTCATTACAGTTAGTTACTCGTTTAATTGTTTCTGAAACGGAATTGCCTTCCGATCGGATACGCAACGGGCGACTGGAACCATGGGAGTGGGAACAACTCGATTATCGAATCAAAAACCTTGTTGAATCTCCCATCTATATAGATGATACTCCTGCTATTTCTATTTTCGAATTACGTGCTAAATGCAGAAGACTGAAGAATTTGTATGATGTGCAATTGATTATAATCGATTATCTTCAGCTAATGAGTGGCACTCCTGAAACAAGAGGGAACAGGGAACAGGAAGTTAGTGCAATTTCAAGATCTTTAAAAGGAATTGCCAAAGAACTTGATGTGCCAATTATAGCCCTTTCTCAGCTCAACAGAAGCGTTGAACTAAGGGCAGGCAATAAAAAGCCTCAGCTTTCTGACTTAAGAGAGTCCGGCGCGATAGAACAGGATGCCGACCTTGTTATTTTTATCCATCGTCCGGAAAAATACGGAATTGATGTTGATGAAAATCAAAATTCCTTAAAAGGAATTGCCGAAATAATTGTGGCCAAGCACCGGAATGGTGCAGTAGGGGAGGTTGCCCTGAAATTTAAGGAGGAATTTGCAAAATTTATTGAGCTGGATAGTGTTGAACCTATTTTTGATGATCTGGAAGAGATATCCCCTGCTATTACTTATGGATCCAAGATGAATAATGAGCAACTGAGAGAAAAAAATAATTCCGATCTTCCTTTTAATCATGGTTTTGAGGATCAGGCATTCTGATCAAAGGATAAACTTTAATTCCTGCAGGGAAATGATTTTATAAGTGGATGAAACATCCGGGTTGCATATACCCTGGTCAAAGAAAACCTGGTCTATCCCATATTCTTTTGCTCCCTTAACATCAACTTCAGGATCATCACCTATCATAAGACATTCGTCTTTCTTTGCATGTACAGAGGTAATGGCATGGTGAAAAATATTTTTGTGTGGTTTGCTGAAACCAATGGTTCCTGAAATAAAAAGCCTGGTGAAATACTTTTCCAGATCACTGTTTTTAAGTTTACGGATCTGTGTTTCCATTGTCCCGTTAGAAAGGATGTAAAGAAAATATTGTTTATCTTTAAGATACCTCAGAATTTCATGTGCTCCGGGTATCAGGGTATTTTGATTTAAACTAAGGATATGGTATTCTTCACCTATCGTTCTTACAAGATCGGAATTGATGATATTTTTCTTCTTCAGAGTCATTTCAAGTCTTTTAGAGATCAATTCCGGCTTCTTAAGAATTCCTTTAAGGTATTGGGGCCATAAAATATTACTGTTAATGTGATATAATTTTATAAATTCACCAGGCGAATTAAAATAATGGAAAAGATCATAAGCATAGTAAATCTTTTCAAGAACGGATGATGAGTTAGTCTCAAAATCCCACAAAGTGCGATCAAGATCAAAAAATATATGCCTGTATTTTTTTTTCATTTTCCTTATATCAGCAAATATAACTATTTGCCTTTTAACTTATGAGAAGTTAACTTTACAGAAAGTACAAAACTAAGATCAAATGGAGATAATATATTTCTTAATTGGGCTTGTCACCGGATCATTCCTGATTCTGTTCATATTCCGTTATACCGGAAAAACTGAGAAGAGATATCTGATGGAAAAAGAAAAGGATTTCAGCCTTTATCTGAGTGAAGTTAAAGAGCAACTGCAAAGTAAAGAAAAAGAACTTCTTGATATTACTTCCAGAGCTTCCATACTGGAGACTGAAAAAAGCAATCTCACAGAAAAGCTTTCAGAGCAAAAAGATCAGATACTTAAGCTATATGGTCAGATGAATATTGAATTTAAGAATCTGGCAAATGAAATACTGGAAGAGAAAACAAAAAAATTCACATTGCAGAACCGTGAAAGTCTCGATGCTATTTTGAAACCTCTGTCTGAAAAAATTAAAGATTTTGAAAAAAAGGTTGAGGAAACATATGATAAGGAGGCTCAGCAAAGGTTTTCTCTAAAGGAAGAGGTTAAAAAGCTTGCAGAACTTAATCAGAAAATAAGTGAAGAGGCGGGGAATTTAACACGCGCATTAAAAGGGGAGTCTAAAACCCAGGGCGACTGGGGTGAAATGATACTGGAAAGTATCCTGGATAAATCAGGGCTGGTTAAAGGAAGAGAATATTTAACCCAGCAGAATATAAAGGATGCGGAGGGTAAAAACCAACGTCCCGATGTTATTGTTCAGTACCCCGGTGATCGTTATATTATTATTGATTCTAAAGTTTCACTGAAGGCGTATGAAAAATTATGTTCTTCAGACGATGAAAAGGAAAAGGAGCAAGCTATGAAGGATCACCTTTCTTCAGTAAGAAATCATGTATTGTCTCTTAGCAGAAGTAATTACCAGGATCTGTATGATGTTAAGAGTTTGGATTTTATTATGCTCTTTATGCCTGTTGAACATGCTTATTTAACGGCTATGCATAATGATCCTGAGCTATGGAGTTATGCCTATGAAAAACGCATTATTCTTATGAGCCCGACAAATCTGATAGCTTCATTGAAAATGATATCAAGTCTGTGGAGACAGGAATACCAGAACAGATATGCCCGGGAAATTGCGAAGAAAAGCGGCGATTTACTGGATAAATTTTACAGCATGCTGGAAGATCTTATGGATGTCGGGAATAAGCTGAAAGCTACCCAGAAATCATATGACGAGTCGATAAAAAAGCTTCATACAGGGAAAGGAAATCTTATCAGAAGAACGGAAGAGATTCAGAATCTTGGCGCAAGAGCTACCAAAAATTTACCAAGAGAACTTAAAGAAAAGATGGAAGGCGAGGAATAAAATAATAATACTTTGAATGCCGCGAGCGTATTCCCCGCTGCTTGCGGCAGGAAATGCAAGCAGCTTCGGGATCATTTCTGTATAGGCAATTCCTCGCGGCTGCCCCGATGAGAGTCAATTTTATGCATGTATTTGGAAAAAAGTCTCGGGGTACCGGATGATATGGATTTTATTGTCCTGAGACTATGATAATGATTTCGCCTTTTACCTGTTTGCCGGAAAAGTAGGTAATAAGGCCAGAGAGCTTATCAGTGATAGTTTCTTCATATATTTTTGTTAATTCACGGGAAACTGACACATTTCTTTCATCACCGAAGATTTCCAGAAATTGTTCAAGAGTTTTTAACAGGCGAAAAGGTGATTCAAAAAAGATCATAGTTCGCGTTTCGTTTTTTATTTCCTTCAGCCTTTTTTGACGGCCTTTCTTATGAGGGAGAAAGCCTTCAAAACAAAACCTGTCGGTAGGGAACCCCGATTGTATCAATGCCGGAATTATGGATGTAGCTCCGGGAAGACATTCAACAGAGATACCCTTTTTACAACATTCCCGGACTATCAGAAATCCCGGATCTGAAATTCCCGGTGTGCCGGCATCGCTTACTAATGCTAATGTTTTACCTGACAATAATTCTCCAATTATACCCTCAAGATTTTTATGTTCGTTGTCTTTGTGAAATGAACGTAAAGATTTTGAAATTTCATAATGTCTTAATAATATGAGAGTTTTCCTTGTGTCTTCCGCCAGAATAAAATCACAATTTTTTAACACTTCCAGGGCACGGAGGGTGATGTCTCCCAGATTTCCAATAGGTGTTGGTACAATATACAGTTTACTCATGCCCTGTACTGATGAATTTTCTTCTGATAAGAGATAACAACTGCTGAACAGGTTCCGATTCCATATCCCAGTCGAATTGTTCAATTAAATAATTATATGCCTCATTAAAATTCAAGGCATGATCCAGAATTTCCATTGAATTACGAAAGTGCTCAGGGTTACCATTAAATAATTCCCTTATAAAATAAAATTTATCATTGATCCCGATACTTCCGGCAATCGTTTTAATGGGAGACGATTGAATTTTACTTTTTATGTCGGATTTAACAGTTTGTTCTCTCAGTTTTTCATTAATGTAGAGCTTATCAGATGTAAATCTTTCAGAAAGAATAGAATCTTTCTTAGGAATTTTTTTTTCTTCATTTAATACTTCCTTATCATGAATTTCTTCTGCTCCGGTTTTAGTTGTTTCTACTGCATCAGGAGTATCAGAAGGTATTGCTTCAGTTGCATGCATTTCACTTTCTTCGAAGGAGAAAATTTCAGTATCCTCTTCCATTTCGGGATCATTTTTGTCGTATGGAATTTCAACTTTGGGTTTAGGTATGTTTTCAGCATCTTCACTAATAGCTTCGTTATCAACTTCCCTGAAGATAAGAAGCAATTCATAGATATTTCTGAGTTTGGAAAGAGCCAGATCAATTTCAATTAGGGGTATTGAAGAATAATTATTAAAATTGCCCACCAGTTTTTCTATATCTTGTATATCTTTAGTTATTATTTCAAAAGTATTTTGGTATTTCATAATCTAATGAAATTTTAGGATTTATATTTTTACAGACTTGTCATTCAGATCAGTTACAAAAATAAAGATATTATTTCAGAATATTTGTTTTAATCATTCCTGATAATTCAATAGATAAAACTAAAAGACAAGTATTAGTTGAATTTAACTGATTATTAATGCTTTAAGGGAGGTGCTGGTATTTGCGATCCTTTATACGGATTTTGATTTATATAAGAACTTAGCATATAATAGAAATATAAAAATCCATCTGATGCGGAATTACACTGTTGATGAATTAGCAAAAGCTGTGAATGGCATTGTTGTGGGTGATGCTGATTACAGTTTCTCATTTGTATCTGTGGACAGCAGAACGATTTCTTCTGCAGCCGGATCGGTTTTTTTTGCATTAAAGGGAATTGTAAGGGACGGACATCAGTATGTTGAGGAATTAATTAATAAAGGAGTTAAAATATTTGTTGTAAACAGTGATTTTGTTCTTCCGGATGAAGGTCAGGATGTAACTTTCATAAAGGTTGCAAATAGCATGCTGGCATTACAGGATTTCGGCGCTTTCGTCAGATCGGAATATAAAGGCACCCTGGTTGGTGTTACAGGATCTAATGGCAAAACCATTGTAAAAGAGTGGATTTATCAGGTCTTACGGAATAGTTATTCTGTCTTCCGGAGTCCGCGATCATACAACTCTCAGACCGGGGTACCGATTTCCCTGTCACTACTTGAAAATATCTATAATATCTCTGTTATTGAAGCGGGAATATCATTACCAGGTGAAATGGAAAAACTTCAGAGAATAATCAAACCTGAGGTAGGAATTCTTACAAATATAGGCGAAGCTCACCAGGAAAATTTTACCGGATATAAAGAAAAACTTGAGGAGAAATTAATATTGTTCAGGGATTGTAAAAAGTTGATTTATTGTCGTGATAATGAACTCATTCATAATACAGTAAGGGAAAAGCTGTCTCCTGATGTCAGACTGATTACCTGGGGTTTTTCTGATGGTTCGGTTTATAAAATAAGGAAAATAGTGAGAAAGGATAAAGAAACTTCTATAAGTATTCATGGCATTCCTCATGAATTTATAATTCCTTTCACCGATGAAGCTTCCATAGAGAATGCCTTACAGGTTATAATATTTGCACTTTCATATAAAGCGGACCCGGAAATGCTTATTGAATCAATGGCGAAATTGGAAGCCGTAGAGATGAGAATGGAAATATTAAAAGGTTTTAATTCATGCACTGTAATAAGTGATTCGTATAATTCAGACATCAGGTCGATTCAAAACTCCCTCGGTCTTTTGATGCAGCAAAATCAACATAATAAAAGAACGGTTATTCTTTCCGATATTTATCAGAGTGGGAAAACAGACAGGCAGTTATATTCCGATATTGCAGACCTTGTAAAAAGCATAAATATTGATAAATTCATTGGGATTGGGCAGGGAATATCATCCCATAGATCTTTTTTCAGCAAAGATTCTTTTTTTTATAATGATACCGATGCCTTCATTCGTTCAGGTATTTGGACAGCTTTCCGTGATCAGGCAATTCTGGTAAAAGGATCAAGGATTTTTGAATTTGAAAAAATAACACATCTTTTACAGGAGAAGAGTCACCAGACTATACTGGAAATAAACCTCACTTCTCTGGTCTTTAACTATAATACCTATCGTTCTTTACTGAAACCCGGTACACGCATAATGGCAATGGTAAAAGCTTTTTCATATGGCAGTGGTGGTTTTGAGATAGCCAGTAAAATGCAGTTCCTTAAGGCCGATTATCTTGCTGTAGCTTTTACCGATGAAGGAGTGGAACTCCGGAAAAACGGGATAAGTTTACCTGTGATGGTTATGAATCCCTCTCCGGAATCCTTCTGGACAATGGTTGAATACAAACTTGAACCCGAAATATATAGTCCCCGGATTCTTGAAGAGTTTATAAGGTTTGCCGATAGAAACGGACTGCAAGCTTACCCCGTTCATATTAAACTCGACACAGGCATGCACAGACTCGGATTTGACAGAAAGGATTTACCAATATTACTTCAGTATATTCCTTCTGCCTTTTTCGAGATCATTTCGGTATTTTCTCATCTTGCTGCTGCTGATAAACCTGAACATGATGATTTTACACGTGAGCAGATCAGTCTGTATAAAAAGATGTGTCATGAGATACGCGAAAAAACCGGGAAGATGTTTCTCATGCACCTTCTTAATTCAGCCGGTATTGTACGGTTTCCTGAAGCAAGTTTTGATATGGTAAGACTTGGTATCGGATTGTACGGGATAGATGTTGCTGATAAAATATCTTTAACGGAAGTTAGTACCTTTAAAACACATATATCACAGATAAGGACTGTAAATAAAGGTGAAACTATTGGATATAGCCGAAGTGGGAAGGCTGGTGATCAAATCAGGATTGCTGTCATCCCGGTGGGTTATGCCGATGGAATCCCCGGAAACCTGAGGAATGGCATTGGGAAATTTCTGGTAAAAGGACATCCTGCAACTGTTACCGGGAATATATGCATGGATATGTGCATGATTGATATTACAGGGATCAGGGCAAGAGAAGGTGATGAAGTGATTATTTTCGGACCAGTACATTCGTTGAAATTTCTTGCAAAAGCTGCCAATCTTATCCCTTATGAAATACTTACCGGGATACCCGAAAGGGTTAAACGTATATATCTGGAAGAATAAGAAAATCATGACGGAACTTACTGTTACAATTATAACCTACAACGAAGAACGTAATATTGGAGAATGCCTTGATTCCATAAAAGACCTTGCTGATGATATTGTTGTAATTGATTCATTCTCAACAGACAGAACAAAAGAAATTGCAGAGGCTCACGGAGCAAGAGTGGTGCAAAATACTTTTAATGGGTATATAGAACAAAAGAATTTCGCTATTTCCCAGGCAAAGTATCCCTACATCCTTTCCCTGGATGCTGATGAACGTCTTTCCGAAGAACTTAAGAGATCAATACTCTCAGTTAAGGAAAACTGGGAATATGATGGATACTATTTTAACCGGCTGACTAATTATTGTGGAAAATGGATCAGATTTACAAGCTGGTATCCTGCAAGAAAACTGAGGCTATGGGATAGCCGCAAAGGTTGTTGGGGAGGGATAAATCCTCATGACAGGTTTATCATGGAGAAAGGAGCAACAAAAAGATTTCTTAAAGGAGACCTTTTGCATTATTCTTATTATTCAATTACTGAACACGTAAATCAATTGAATACTTATTCTTCAATCGTTGCCAGGGCATACAGGAAACAAGGCATAAAATCAAGCTATCTGAAAATTTTACTCCATCCTTCATGGCGTTTCTTCAGAGACTTTTTTATTAGACTTGGTTTTCTTGATGGGTATTATGGATTTGTGGTATGTATGAACACTGCTCATGAAACCTTTCTTAAGTACATCAAATTAAAAGATATTCAGAAACAGGAAAAATTTAAGCAAAGAGAGAAAATATGCTTTTTTAATAGCGTTAAACCCTGGGGAGGAGGAGAGAAATGGCATTTCGATATGGCCAGTTACCTGAGTTCACGTGGAAGAGATATTTTGGTGATTACAGATGAAAAAAGTGAATTAAGATACCGGCTTTTAAATAAAGAGATACCTGTAATTTCTTTCCGTGTTACAAATCTGAGCTTTCTAAACCCATTCAAAATCCTGCTTTTAGCACGTATTTTAAGGAACGAAGGCATAGATACCATCATTATTAATCTTTCTTCCGATCTGAAAATTGCAGGGATAGCTTCAAAATTGGCTGGTGTGAGAGATGTGATATACCGGCGTGGTAGCGCAATACCTGTAAAAGATTCAATTTTGAACAGGTTTCTTTTTAAAAAGGTAATCAATGGAGTGATTGCTAATTCAGAAGAAACAAAACGCACAATTCTATTGAAAAATCCTGATCTTATTGACCCCGGTAAGATAAAAATTATTTATAACGGAATACATCTTGAAGATATTGACACATCAGAATTCGAGAAAATATATTCACGTAAGGAAGATGAAATAATTATTGGAAATGCAGGAAGAATTGAAAAACAGAAAGGACAAAGACACCTGATTGAATTAGCATCTGTATTAAAAGCCAGAAGGGTTAAATTTAAAATTTTAATCGCAGGTGAAGGGAAACTTAAGCACGAGTTAATAACTTTAGTAAAAGCTCAGGGTCTTGAAGATGAAATTATTTTTATTGGTTTTGTAAGCAATATTAAAAGCTTCATGGAATCAATCGATATATTTGTACTGTCATCCCTATGGGAAGGTTTCGGTTATGTTCTGGTAGAAGCAATGGCATGTGAGAAACCTGTTGTTGCTTTTGATGTGAGCAGTAATCCTGAAATAATTACCGATAATCAAACCGGTTATCTCATTAAGGCCTTCGATATGAACAGTTTCGCTGAGAAGCTGGAGCTTCTTGTAAATGACAGTAAGTTAAGAATTAAAATGGGGAAAGAAGGAAGAAAACGGGTTGAGGATGAATTCAGTATTTCCCGTACCCGTAAAAATCTTGAAAATTATCTTGATAAAAGGAGAAAGATGGATTGAAAATATATGCAAGCTATAAGGATCAGGATTGTAAAAAATTCAGGTATCTTTTTTTTTGATATTCAAAACTGAATTTGGGATTTTTTTCAATTTCCCCTGCACATTGAGCAATTAATACCCTGTTATGATAAACATTATTTAAAGTTTCTATCAGGTTGCTGTCATTAAAAAAGATAGATGAATTCTGGAAATCAGTGATTGAATGAAAAGAACTATGCATAACCAAAGGGATATTTAATCCAAAAGACAGGTTAAAAGCACCTGTAATTTTATATTTTCTGTATAGTTCATATAATGGTAATTCCGGTGTTATAAGGGGAAGAATCAGGTCAGCCTCGTATAATATTCTAAAAAAACGCTCTTCAGGAAGGAACTCGTCGAAGTATATAAATTGTTCCCCTGACAGATAATTACTTATATCCTTAAAAAATGCCCTGGATTCATCACTATTGCTACGGCCCGGAAAAATGAATCTGATTCCCGGGTTTAGAACGGTTCTGCTTAAAGATGTGAGTAGAAATTTATAGTCTCTGCGTTTCATATCAAATGAACCGGGAATAACTACATTTAGTATGCTTTTATCGCCAGGCTTTACATAGCTATGTCTGAAGAAAACACAATAATAGGATTCAAATTTAATAGCTGAATTAGTATTATCCAAATTATCAAGTATATAGTCATTAAGGACAAAAAACTTTTTCACACGGGAGCTTATTAATTTCATTGTAAATGAATTGCCAAATTTCTGAGGATTATGCGAAATGCCTGTTACATTGATTCCTGTTGGCAGGATCAGGCATAAATCCCTTATAAATGCACCTTGTGCTGTATTAAATATTACGTCGTGGATGTTATGTCTCTTCAGATATTGTAATATTTTGAACAGATTTATTATTTTGTGAAAAATGGTATCATCTGATTTTAGAAGCAAATATTTTTCATTTTGACCGTATCCCCTGAATCGTTTGAAATGATCTTCCCTGATAATTACATGAGTTTCAAATGCTGTTTCCTTTAAAAATAAGAGCTGGGGAAAGATGATCTCTTCATGCGAACCCCCTGTTTCAATTAAGGCTATACTCTTCTTTTTACTCATTGTTGCTTTTTGATGGTTTTTGGCACAAACTTTTCTTTCTCATGCTTCCACCTGTTGTGAGTCCAGAGCCAGTACTCGGGTTTTTCGGTGATCATTTTTTCAAGAACTTCCAGATAACGTTTTGTCATTTCAAGTTCCTTTGTATTCGTAATATCTTCGTATAATAATTCAAATTCAGCCTCATAATAGCCCTGTTTTACAGGATTAATTTTAAAAAAAACTACAGCCATATCGAATTTTCCAGCAATCTTTTCAGGTCCGAGTATGACAGGAGTATCTTGTTGTAAAAATCTTGTCCAGTACTGAATCTGTGCCCATCTCGGCCTTTGATCAGCAAGGAAATAACTCAGGGTTTTTATATTTTCCTTCCTGGTACCAGTAAGGTATCTCAGGGTTTTGTCCATAGTTATTGTTTTAGCTCCAAAGCGTTCTCTGGATTTTATCAGGAAATTATTAAAATACTTGTTTCGAAGAGGTTTGTAGATAAGAACAACCTGGTGTTTTACTACAATTGGCATGCAGGTAGACCATTCCCAGTTACCATAGTGCGCCATTAAAAGAACAATGCTTTTCCCTTTGTTAAACAACTCATTAACAAGTTCCGGATTTTTAAATTTGAATCTTTTTCTGATGGCATTTTCACTTAAGAAGGAAAATACTAATGATTCGACAAATAAATCACAGAAGTGCCTGTAGAAAAGTTTTGCTGTTTTTCGTACTTCTTTTTCATCCCATTCAGGGAAAGAATTTCGTAGATTTTTAAAAACAATTTTTTTTCTATAAGGGATCAAATAATAAACAACAGGGTAAAACAAAAAGGAAAGGAAATAGAGACATGATAATGGTAAACGGGTAACTATCCAAAGTAATGCGTACAAGAAGTAAAACAGGATAGATTTCATGAAGGTTTGCGTTATGAAACAAAATTAATATTTTATCTTGATTACGATGACTAATTATGTGACTGGTTTAATGGTGTGTTGAAAATAAGGTAGTTAAAATTTCAGCTAAATAATTTTCGTTGATATTAATTCAGATCAAACAGGAGTAAAACAGTTTTCATAAATATACTTATTATCAATGATTTAGTGATTGGAAGTTTTTAAGATCGCTTGTGGTCAGGTTATCTATCCTTCGCGTGAATAAAACCATGAAGCGAAGCGTTAGAAAAAGTTGGCAG
>CAZGKF010000064.1:0-13353 GCA_964526475.1 uncultured Bacteroidaceae bacterium | reverse complement strand
GGGGCAGGGCGGGAATTGTGCGACAAAAAAAGCCGAAGGTTGGAATCCGTGGTGATTTTTTGCCTACTTTTTTATGGCAGAAAAAAGTAGGAATGAAATTATTAGAATCTGTGGTGATTTTCCCGCCTTCCTGAAACATTACGGCGGGCAGGCCGCCTGCCATCCGCACGCGTTAAAAAGGACGGCGGGCAGATTGCTTATTTTGTTTTTTTAGTACCTTTGAATATACGCTTTTTAAATGAATAGTCCTGAATTAAAAGCATTTATCAGGAAGAAAAGTAATCTTTTTTGGTATACTCCCGAAAACGCAAAGGAAGAGATAAGCCCTGATTTTCTGGTTGAAACCATATTGAATTATGGTACTATGGATGACATCAGAGAACTTATAAAAATTATGGGAATGAAAGAAGTATCCCAAATTTTTTTTAATGCTAAAGGGAGAAAAAAGTTAAATTATTATCCTGAAATATATAATTATTTTTCACTGTTTTTTTCACGATATGCATAAAGAGATTCTGTCAGAGAGCCAACTGGAATTATTACCTCTTGTTAAGAAATTTGCACGGGAATTTCACCTTGTTGGGGGAACAGCCATTGCTCTGTACATTGGTCACCGAAGATCTGTTGATTTTGATCTTTTTAAATTTAATCAACTGAACCATCACAAAATTGTATCAAAGATTTCAGCACTTGGTTATCCATTCACTATTACGAGGAAGGTAAGTGAGCAGCTAAACATAATCATAGAAGATGTTAATTTTACATTCTTTGAATACCCTTTTGAGATTGATGCAAAAAACATTTTTGAGGGTAGGCTCAGGTTACCTGACCTGATTGATTTAGCTGCAATGAAAGCATATGCACTTGGCCGCAGATCTAAATGGAAAGATTATGTAGATATATATTTTATTTTAAGAAATTACTTTACAATAAAACAGATATCTCAAAGAGCAAATGAAATTTACGAACAATTGTTCTCCGAAAAACTTTTCAGGACACAACTAAGTTATTTTGACGATATTGATCATTCAGAAAAAGTGGAATATTTAGTACCTTATGTTGCTGAAGATGAAATTAAGAAATTCCTGGTTAATAAATCAACGGAAATTCAATTATAGAAAATCATGATTCATTAAACAATGAACGCATTTAACTACTTCTTCGAACATACCTCCCATCTCGACAAGCCATTGCTTGCAGGGAAGGAAGAAATTTCATTCCGGCAGCTGTACACGGATTCCCTGAATATGGCAGCATGGTTAAAAAAGGAAGTTGGTGTGAAAAAACACATTTTACTTATCTCCGTAAATAATCTGTTTTTTATTAAAACATACCTGGCCATCTTAAAATCGGGGAATATATGCATCCCACTGGATCCGAATATAGAACAGGAAAATTACAGGTATATCTGTGATCTGACAAATCCTGAACTTGTATTCCTTACACGTGATCTGGAGCAAAAGCTCGACACAGAAGATACACCATGTGTATTTCCCGATACTTTAAATGATTTCCGGAGCGATAGAAGTGATCTTAATGAAAAAAATTTTTGCATTGAGAACTGTGCCGAGATCATTTTCACCTCAGGTTCTACAGGAGAGCCAAAAGGGGTAATGATATCCCATAAAAACCTTATAGCCAACACAGCATCCATTCTGGAATACCTGAAGTTGACTCCTGATGACCGGATGCTTGTAGTATTGCCATTCTATTATTGTTATGGCCTTTCACTATTACATACACATCTCAGGGCAGGAGGGTCTGTTGTTTTGAATAATTCTTTCATATTTCTGGGAAGGATAATCAAAGACCTGTTGGAATACAAATGTACCGGTTTTGCCGGGGTCCCCAGTCATTTTCAGATTCTTCTCAGAAAATCTGATTCTTTTAAAAGGACATTATTCCCTGACTTAAAGTATGTTACGCAGGCCGGAGGGAAATTAGCCACCGTTTTTATAGATGAATTCCGCTCAGCTTTCCCTGAGATTAAATTCTTCGTGATGTACGGGCAGACCGAAGCCACTGCCCGTTTATCATTTCTTCCTCCTGATCTTTATGAAAAGAGGAAAGGATCAATAGGGAAGGGTATCCCCGGAGTGGAACTGAAAGTAGTTAATGAAAAGGGAAAGGTGGTAAAGCCCGGTGAGACCGGGGAGGTAATTGCCAGGGGAGATAATATCATGAGCGGGTACATTGCCGATAAAGAGGGCACAGATAAAACCATCAGGAACGGTTGGCTTTATACCGGTGATGTGGGCATAACAGACGAAGAAGGCTTTATTTATTTAACTGCACGGAAAAAGGAGATCATAAAAGCAGGCGGGAAAAGGATAAGTCCAAAGGAGATCGAAGCCGTCATCCTGGAAATTCCTGAAGTAGTGGATTGTACGATTGAAGGCATCGAGGATGAATTAACAGGCGAAGCTATCAGGGCAAGCATTGTTATTAATTCGGAGAAAGGAGAGAACATAAATGAGGAAATGATCCGGCAGCATTGTGCCAGACATCTGGCAATGTATAAAATACCAAAGTTTTTTGTATTTACCGACCGTTTGATCATCAGTGCATCTGGAAAGAAGGTAAAAGGCAGGATATAAGGGTGAAAGTACCGGTATTTTTGATGAACCTGTTGATGCCATTGACGGAAATCTTACTTTGATATTATCTTATTATACTCCAGATCTTACCAGGCTATAATCCTTATTAATATGCATAAGAGGATTTCTTTTTATAAATTCGGTTGCAACAACGGAATCTTTATTAAAGCCAAGCCACAGATATGAATTATTTTTGGAAACATTTGACACAAACTGAGCAGTAAGTCCCATTTTAAATTTCGTCAACCCGTCTGTAAGAAATGGACGTGCACCACCCACATCAAGATATTTGCATCCAACCTTCTGACCCTCCAGTACACTGAAATAATATAAAGCACCTATCACTCCATGGCGTCTGTATTCCTCATTACCATCAAGCAAGCCTAAACGTAATAAATAAAGGGTATCTTGTGATATTTGAATAAGCGACGCACCAACAATTACCCCTCCTTCCTTAATGGCTAATATCATTGGCGGTGGAGATGATTCCCAGATTGTAGTTAAGTCCTCAATCCATGCTTCCTTTCCGTGTCGCTTAGTGATATAGGGCAAATATAAATTTTTCTGAAAATAATCAAAGTTTTCTTCCCCTTTAAGTATGTCATACGTCATATTATACTTCCGTATTCTTCGCATTATATCTGAAAAATCAGATACGCTCTTCCTGCAGATTTCACTTATTGGCCGATCAATTAATATTTTCATCCTGGCCCATTCCGGAACTATATAGCCATTATATTTGTGAAAATGATGCATGACAAATGGACTTATTTCTGAAACTACGACATCAAAATTATGATAGTCAATAAGATATGGTATTTGCCAATACAAACGCCTGCCTCTGAAAGTATGCTGATGGTTTTTATTAAACAGTAATCTGACAAAGTAATTCTTCTTTATGGAAGAATATCCGGCATATCCTACCTTCATACCATCAGATTCATGCTGATATAGCGGCAGATAAAGCCGGGCCAGATGTTTTAACCATTCATTTGTCATAAGTATTTTATCTCTTGAAGAACCTTTCTGAATATAGTATTATTAAGATATCCTCCATACATTTGGTCATTACCGGAAATTTCATAATACGAATTCCCCTCAATTAAGACAGGCCCTGATTCGGAAATTCCTATGTCCCAGCCAACTAAACGTAATACCGGCATATAGCTTGCTGCTTTTAATACTAATTCCTTTGCCTCTTTGAAAAATGGGATGCTACAATTCTCAAAAATTGTTTTTGTTATCGGGTGTGCAGTTAAAACCTCTGTACCATGAGTTTTAATACCCGCATAACCAAATTTCTTTAATTTCCCTGTTTGAAGCGATATACCTACCCCACATCCGCCTGCATTTATATTGTCAACGCAGGAATTATTTATACTCATCCTTATATATGCTGAAATAATATCGATATTCCCGTTCTGATCAATGAATGTATCAAATCTTATAGTATTTAAAGAGGAAGGATTGAGTTTATTTACATCAGGATGTTGCTTAATTGTTTCCTGAAATAAAAATTCTGAATCAATAACTTTGGAATATATTTCTGTGACAGTTTCAAAATCTTTTCTGATTTGATGACGGAATAACTTATAGATATTTTTTCCGCTGGAACTTGAATATGTTTTCTTGATGAGTATAGATTCAGATGAAGGATATTGTTCTAATATTTTTTCAAGAAGAACCAGAAAATCATGGACATTATTTACTTCAAAACTATTACCGTTAAGGATAAACATTTTTTTGTGATTATACAAAAGGATTTTTGGCAGAATGAGATTAAACTGGCTGTAAAACAAATCGAAAAATAACTTATTGTCTAATACTTCCTTAACATTTTTAACGTGAAAATAAAGTGATATTTTCTTTCTTAAAAAATTGTCAGGTAAATAGTTCCTTATATTTGTAACGTTCTTTTTAAACAAATACCTGTTGAAATAATGTACAGGCAATTCTTTATAAATAAAAAGAAGATAGAATAACTCATATATGATCAAAATAAGTGATTTCCTGTCTGGGTCTCTTATTATTTCAATAAATAAACTAAGTGCAGTACGTTTATTGCATTTGGTCATTCTTTAATGGATTATGAGTTATTCTAATTATGATATAGATTAACAAATTTATAATAAAAGTTTCCACTATCATCCGGCTAAGATCGGAATTTTATTTAATTTTTTTCTAAAAACCTCTAAATAAGGGGTATAATAAATATGCCTTCCCCCTTTAAAAAGAGTAGGGTACAAGTATTAATGCTGTTTTTTTGATACATGTTTCGTATCGTAATGTTTTTATTATTATTTTTAAGGTAAAACAACAGCAATAATCTGAAGGAAATTTTGATTTTAGTAATCAATTCCAATAATTAATTAAATAGAAATAGTATAAATATTATTTAGAAACAAATATTTAGCCAACACAATATGATGTTTAACAATCGTAATATAACCATAAGCCCAAAAGCCAGCATTGGAAAAAATGTGAGGATAGGGGATAACACGATTATTTTTGATAATGTTGTTATTGAGGATAATGTTGACATTGCTCATTGTTGTGTGCTGGGAGAACCATTAGTCACCTATTATTCGGATCCGGATTATGAAAATCCGGCCACAGTAATCGGTGCAAATTCTTTGATAAGAAGTCATGCTATCATTTATGCAGGGAATAAACTGGGGGAAAATATAAAAACCGGTCATCGTGTAACACTCAGGGAAAATAATGTTATTGGTAAAAACACTGTAATCGGAACACTTTCTGACATCCAGGGAAATCTTAAGATAGGCAATTACTGTCGTTTATACAGCAATGTGCATATTGCCCAGTTTTCCGTGATAGGTGATTTTGTTTCTATTTATCCTTATGTAGTGATGACCAACGATCCTTATCCTCCGTCAGATGATCTTAAGGGGGGGGCTATTGGTGATTACACACAGGTTGGAGCACACGCCATTATTCTTTCAGGAGCTGCTGTGGGGGAGAATTGCCTGGTAGGAGCCAATAGTGTGGTAACAAAAAATTTCTCCGATTTTTCCCTGATCATGGGCGATCCCGCAAAAATGGTAATGGATATAAGGGATTATGTTGTTCTTGGGAAAGGCAGGTTATATCCATGGATGAACAGGTTTTCAAGAGGCATGCCATGGGAAAAGATGGGATACGAGAAATGGATAAAAGAGGGGGAGGGGAATTAAAGGGGTGCGGGCCGGCGATTCATCAGTTTTCTTATAGGTACTAATTTTCATAAGTTGCAAAATAAGTGGTATTATTGAAATATGAAACTAAAATTACTAAGTTCATTTTTTCTCTCACTGATTGTTTGTTATTCCTTCAGTCAGGTTCAAAAAAAATGGTCGAATCCTTCCTACAGGTATTATTCCCGTCCGGGTTTTGTAAATATTACTGAAGTTCATGGTGCAATAGGATTGGGTGATATAAGCGTAGATGAATCTAAATTTTATGCTGGAATTTCCAATGTTTTCGGATACCAGATAAACAGGTATTTTATTCAGGGGATAGGCATTGGCTGTTTCTATTATGATACCGGAGTTCTTATTCCTGTTTATTTTGATATGAGACACTACAGGTATTTAAAAAAGTCAACACCATTTATATTTGCAGATGGAGGAGTTTTGCTGGATCCCAAAGCCATTAATCAGGGAACTAAATTGTTTATTAATCCGGGATTGGGAATCAGCCGTTCGTTTTCTTCTGTAATAGAAGGGAGTTTAAGCGCAGGTTTAATGGTACAAATGGGGAATAATCTGTACAGATCGAGTTTTGGAAATGTTAAACTGGGAATCGTTTTGAGGAAAAATTATTATAAAACGAGAGAGAAAATCAGGAAAATGCATTGTGATCCATAATATCAAGTACTCAAATCATTTTTTCCATAAACAGATTTTTTTTCAGGATTATTGGTCACAATCCGGAATGTTCCGTCTTTTAGATATTTAGGGTTTAATTACTTTTGCATGTATAAAATTCTCCCCTTTAGAAAGTACCTGAAAATAAATACCTGGAGAAAGTGATGAAATATCAAAAACAAGGGTATTGCTTTCAACGTATTTGCTCAATACTGCCTCTCCTTTTAAGTTGTACAAAACTGCTTTCCATGAAAAATAGTAGTCATTCAGGTGAGTTTTTATTTCATACCGGGTTACAGTTATTTTAAGAGATTCGTTTTTCTCTGAACCAAAAGGAGAATGGTCAACAGATACAGTTTGGTTAGTTATATTTATAATTAAAGTGGCATAAACACCGGTGCCGTCATTGGCTGTTGCTCTGGCTTTAACTGTACCATTAGTAATAGCGGTTACCAGGCCAGTAGTGCTAATTTCCGCCTGACCTGTAATATTTTCTACCGACCAGGTTACAGTTTTGTCTGTTGCATTAGCTGGTATAACGTCAGCATTTAACTGCAAGGTCCCATTATTGGCAGCTATGGAGTTTTTCCCTCCTTCGCCCAAAACATGGATACCGTTAACAGGGACAATAGTAACAAAAATCGTCCAGGCCTTGCTTTTTAAATTATTAAGATGTTCCAAACCTTCCTCTGAGGGGGCTTCATTTTCTTCTAAATCGAGATATCCGTCAGATTGACCGGCATTGTCCAGAGTGCTTAATACATAGTCTGTCTGTGATTCAATCAATCCACAATCCTTTAAACGCACATTAATTAATTTGCCGGCTGCATCCAGATTTATTGAGGCTAGTTTATTGCCTGATAATGAAAATCGTGTTAAACTTGTACAACCACTTATATCTGCACTGGTATAATGGTTTCTATATGATTCAATTATTTGTATAATAGGACTATGACAAACAAATGTCCCAGTTTGATTATTATTCCATGTTAGTAATTCTCTTAATACAGGAAACTGAGTAAGATCTGGTATATTTTCCTTTAGCTGAGGATTATCTCTGATGCAAATGTGCCATACTTTCTCTCCTGTTGACCCCCATTTAATTGATATGCAATTGTTTAATGCAGCCCTTAAATCTTTAAGACCATTACATCCGGAGATATCAAGAGAATCTAAACTACAGTCTTCAACACAAAGTCTTTCGAGTACCGGATGAGATTTTAATATTAAATTTATTAATTTTTTACACTTATATAATTCAATAAATTCCAATGCTGTAAATCCGGTCAGATCAAGCTCTGCTATGGGATTATAGTTTGCACATATATATTTCAGACTACTTTTGGCAAGTTCTAAATTTTGAAATCCCAAAACATTTTGATTGGCCACCATATCAAAATTTCCATAGCCGCCATCACTTGCATCATAACCGATATTAATACCTGTTAGTGCCGACCAGGGAGTAACTTTAAGATAGTTATGCCGGGACCCTTCACTACCATAATATTTTTTTGGGCTGACAGATGTATTTGTGGTGGAATCGTGAAAGATCCATTCAATAACCGGATCTCCAACTACTTCAATAACAGGTTCAAATACGGGACCATTACTTTGAATATTCATGTAATTATATGGAACAGGTTCATCATGCCACGGAATGGAGATATCCCCTTCAATAGTAAGTTTCCCCCATCTTGTATTCCCTCCCCAGCCACCAAGGGCAATTTTTCTTCCTGATTCCGGATTACAAGGATTATTAGATGAATAAGCAATATCATCGATTGACGACTTTATTGTCATTCCTGATGCAGAAACATTAAATTCATAATCTCTTACAACATCCACAACCAGAAATGGAGCACCGATATCTCCTTCCTTTATTCCATCCTGAGTCCAGAAATTTTTGTAAGTAGCTAATACTGCTCCCAGACCTGGATTAGGTCTGTAATGCTCACCTGTAAATGATGACAGATTGCAATAGAAGTTTAAATGACCTGCTGTTGAAAGTGGTGCAGCATTTTCTACTAATATTTTGCTACACTTAATACCCTGCTTCCATATCATTGCACGTACGGCAACATCACCTCCGTTAATAGTAACACCTCCGTTTTCACGAATTAATGTTGAGCCGTTCGTCATTACCCAATCCAATAATTGAGAATCATCCGACCAATCATATTCAACCCTGATATTAACTGAATCAATCCAGGTAATTTTCCCGTTTAACCCAAGATCAGGATGATCTTTTATACTTTTTTTATCTGATGATATGGCATAACAACCACAGATAAAAAAAATATTAATTAATATTTGCAGTATCAAGGACTTATTCATGAACCCTCTTTAAATCATTGTTTTGGTAAGTTATTATCAAATAACCTGCTCATTAATATATTATTGTGACTACAGAGACCTGGTAATACTGAAAAGAGTCCCTATAGAATTATAATAAAGTTTGCCGATATCAAATGCAGTGATAAATCCAATGTTCAAACCGTTTTTTAATTCTTTGTTTAATTTAAATATAGCAGAAAATTGTTGTGTTTCTTCGAAAATCCCAAAACGGGGAGGAGTCCTTTGTTTACCAAGTGTGTGACCAACTTCGCTGGTCCCGAATGTCCCATAATTTAGTGAATAAGAAGATTTTAACATGAAATCCCATTTATGAATTGATCCATTAAAACCTAAATGCATTACGATAACTCTGTTATTTATGAAGTAATCGGCTGGATTAGCAGGCAGGCCTTCTCTTGCATAATCGCGTGCACTTATAAATGGATTTCCAATGCCGGTTCCATTATATGACCAGCCTTCAATATACTGATAATTGTTATAATAATTTTCATCCCCAGAAGGTGTTGGGATTGACCAAAGTTCCCCTGCCTGATTTTTGGTATAGAAAAATTCAAGGAGGATTTTTTTCCATTGAAATACCTTATCTGATCCATTAATATTTTCCAGGCTAATTCCGTTTAATCCATCTCTGATATTGGCCAGGTAATATAAGGCTCCGACATCATAGATATTTTGTCTGTAGGCTGAAATTTTAAAATTTTCAAAGTTATATTCAAATCCTATGTCGATTGATCCTAAGTGGTTACCTATTTTAGATCTTGGGATGTATTGGGTTCCATAGGCCTGGCCTGAAACAACATATAAGTATGTTTTAAATGGTGTTAAAGTAAAAATTTCTCCATAATAATCTGACTCGTTACCCCAGAAAACCTGGTGATTAAATCCCCCATAAAGCTTCCATTTCCATTCAGGTTTACCAAATCTGCCATATAAAGATTTCTGATGTAAATACGTGTTTATGTAAAGAGTAGTATCTGATGTTTTTGTTAATGTATTCCCGGGCCAGGCATGTAAATAATTGCCTTTAAATGCAACCAGTTTCCCCAAACCAGGTAATATATAGAAATCAGGTATGCTTATTTGTACATTTGGTATTCCCGGAGCATTTCCGGAAACAGCAAAAGACCCTGTTGATAAAATGGTGTCACATAAACCCATTATCTCTCTTGATCTGCCAGCTTTTAGCTCAAAAATACTTCCTTTAATTTTAACATATCCTTCAATCAGTTTTAAGTCAGATTTATTTCCAATATTCACCCGACCCTCATAAGATGCTCCCCAGTCAAAAAGTTTATTTTTTTCAACACTATATTCTTTTTTTACGGCTGTAATTAAACTCAGTGAAGCATTTTCAACAGGAACACTGCCAAATTGATTCGACCTTATCCAGAATGGCATATTATCAGAAGAAAAGATTCCCCCAATTGCCTCAACTTTACCGACAAAATTCTTATGTTGTGCTTTTAAGTTAAAGACAGATATTATAAGTACAACAATGAATAAGCATATCTTTATCATATAATACAAAATTAGTGTTATTAATTGCAGTTCATTTTATGCTACTATTATATAAGCTAATTGAAAGGAGATATCGCGCTATCGCTCGATATGACAGGATTTCACAGGGATAAAGAGGAGTCAGTTATTTCATCACTTTCTCATAAACAGTTTTCGTCTGCATGGCTATCTGGTTCCAATTATAAGGAGCCATATCATAGTCAACCTGTCTGAAATTAATCTGCAAATGAAGGTTTAACATACGAGTTAGAGATTCTTCATTACCTGTAATGAAAAACCTGTTCTCCGTGAGAGCAATTTGTTTATTAGCTGGTATATCGCTGACTAATACTGGCATACGATAACTCATGGCCTCAAGTAGTGATATTGGCAAACCTTCATGATAAGATGGCAATACAAACAATCTGGCATTACTGAAAAGTTGCTGTAATTGTTCTCCTTTTATAAAACCTGTTAAGATCACATTATTAACATTGGCCATTTTTTTTAACTTTTTCGAATAATTTGTTTGATGATCGGCATCACCTGCAATGACAAGCTTAATATCCTTTTTAGAAATTTTCCGAAAAGAATTTATTAAAAGATCAAATCCCTTTTCCTCAACAAATCTTCCCAGGGTGAATACATAGCTTCGTGGTTCAAGCCCAAGACTTTTAATGAAATCATCATTATTCGTATTTTCAGGGATATTAACACCGTTAAAAATAAGATGAGTATTGTTACGTTTATATTTCCGGGAAAGGGATTCCTGAATGACCTTAGAGATAACAATTACTTCATTAGCATATACAGTTCCGAATCTTTCTCCCACCCTGAGCATGAATTTAGCAAATCTGCCCCATTTTGCACGGTTATAATCAGGGCCGTGATGAGTAAAAACAACTTTTAATCCTAATAATCGCGCAAACGGGATAAGAAGAGCAGGCCCTATTGCATGTATATGTATTAGTGATGCTTTGTGTTTTTTAGCCCAAAGAACAGCCAAAAAAGTATGCAAAAAAGCTTCTATACTTTTTATGCGCGGAGCCCATAAAGTTATTAATTTTATACCCTTATAATCTTTTAATTCATCTTCATCTGATATATAACAGGAACGCCTGATTAAAACAATATCAAACCCAAATGCAACGATACGGGGGTATAATTCCTCGCAATGTGATTCAATCCCTCCTGAAATATCAGGGATACCCCTTGTTCCTGCTACAATTACTTTCATTTGCATCAGCCTGAAAAAGAAATTACCTGTTTATAAGTTCTAAATAATTCCTGGTAAATGCATCCGTAGAAAAACTTTCTTTAATAATCTTTAAACTCATCTCCCCAAACTTTCTGTGAATTTCTTCATTACTGATTATTTTAAATATTGACTCCCCAATTGATTTATAATCTTTAGTATCACATAAAAAGCCGTTTTCCCCGTCTTTCACCAGAAATCGATTATCACCTGCATTGGTGGCAACAACCGGGAGTGAATAAATCATAGCTTCCATAATGGAATTTGAGAGTCCCTCGGATAATGATGTTGACAAATAAGTATTGGCTTTTAAATAATAGTTGGTTACATCCCTGTTACCATCGTAAATCTCTATAACGTCATTTAATTTAAGATTTTTTACCTGCAATTTTAAATTTTGTTCAAGTGAGCCATACCCGACCAGATAATATTTTATTTTTTTTCTCCACTGAGGGTATTTATTTACAAGGAAATGAACAGCCTTTATGGCAGTACCAATATCCTTAAAATCTACAAATCTTGTAACTGTAAGAACAATAAATGTTTCATTAATATTTTTAACCGGAAGAATATCAGGAATCTCGATGCAATTATGAATGACTTTGATTTTATCTGCCCTAAATCCAGCCTCGCCATATTTCAGAAGGGATTCGAAACTATTCGTGATAATATATTTCGAAAAATTATTACATATCATCTTTTGAAGAATAAGCTTGTAATATTCAGTGACATAATCGGCATTTCGTATCCCGCAATATATGTGTTTTACTCCGGCTAATTTTCCGGTCAGGGTACCGAAAATATTATTTATGGGTAAATAATTAAATATTGCGGTTTCTTTTTCTTTTTTAAAATATTTATATAAAAATACAAGCTTATTCAGGAAAGACCCCTGCAAAAAAATAACATGTATATTATTATCCAGGATAAACTGCTCATATTGATTATTGGGGTAAAATGATAAAACATTTACCTCATAGTAGGGGTTTAAACATTTTGCCAGTAATAATGACTGCTTTTCCGCGCCCCCTCTGCTCAGACTGCGTATGAAGATGGAGATTCTTTTCATTCGATGTATTACTTCTATGAATTAAAATGTGTTTTTCAATTAAGTTTAGAACAAATTGTTTGTTAATTTGATGAAACGATTTTATTCATAAAAGGTTTTGTTTTATTACCAAAGGTTTTTGATTTTAACCCCAAAAATAACATTCTTAAAATATTTATTCTATTAAATGTTAATTCAATTATAACTGGTATAATAAGACCAAAAGCCAGACTGGCAAGGAATATCTGGAACTCATAGTGTCCCAGGTTTAACCGGTACATAATAATCCTTATCCCAGCGGTACCAAAAACATGAAAAAGATAAATAGAATAGCCAAAAGATCCTAAAAAAGCCAGTAACCTGATGTTTTTTCTATAAACAAAAAGCAGGCTTGTTCCGGAAAGTCCAATAATCAGACTGACAAGACTATGTCTTTGAAGTTCAAAGGAAACTAATCCATACCAGTTAAATTGTTGAAGACTCAGGCTGCAAATAAAAATAAACAATAAAAATCTCACTATAACTTTGTTTTTGAATCTGTCTTCAAACCTGTTTATTCCAACACCTAAAATAAAAAATGGCAATAGATAACTAAAACTGGAAAAACTGAAGAAATTAAAAGTATATGGGCCATTAATGAAGAATAATACGGAAATAAGAATAGTAATCAGCCAGTTATTAATTTTGCTTAAAAATCCACTCCTTTCTAATATGGTTACAGTGATAAAGACTAAA
>CAZGKF010000063.1:0-14742 GCA_964526475.1 uncultured Bacteroidaceae bacterium | reverse complement strand
GTTGATTGAAATTTATTTGTTATTTGTATTTTGAGATTTGTTATTTGTTTGGTTGCGGCTTGTCCACGTTAGGGTTTAAAAAACAGATATTTATTCTGTGCTTAGTTGAATAAACCAGGGAGTAAAAGCGACAGGGCCGGGATATAAGTCACCAGGAGTAATACCAATAAGCTCACCAACAAAAAAGGAAACCCTGCTTTAACTACTTTTTCCAGTGGGATCTTCCCGATTCCGGAAGCAACGAACAGGCAAACACCAACCGGTGGGGTGTTCAATCCAATTATCAGATTCAATATAGCAATAATTGAAAACTGTATAGGGTCAACTCCGGCTGAAACTGCCACTTTTAAAAGTATAGGGTAAACAATCAGAAGAGCGGCAATTGTTTCCATGAAAGAACCTATAAGTATCAGCAGGATATTGATAAGCAGTAAAAGAATGATTTTATTCTGTGTTATTGTAAGTAATAAATCGGCCAGTTGTTGCGGAACCCTTTCGCTAACAAGTATCCATCCGAATAAATTGGCAAAACCCACCAGCAACATTAATGAAGCAGTTGTCCCTGCTGAATTTTTCATAACCAGGGCAATTTTTTTCAGGTTCAATGTCCTGTAAATAAGTAAGCCTACCAGCAATGCATACAAAACCGCTACAATAGAGGCTTCGGTAGGTGTGAACATACCACCGATTATGCCATATAATATAAGGAATGTCATCAATAAAGCCCAGAAGGCATTAAAAAAGCCGGATCTTCTTTCTTTCCAGCTGGCTTTCTCCTGCTTTGGATGTTTTCTTTTTATTGAGATGCTGTAAGAAACAACCATAAAACCCAAAGCCAGGAGTAATCCCGGAACGGCTCCGGCAAGGAAAAGCTTTCCTATTGACAGGCCTGTCAGTGATCCTGCGATTATCATGGGCAGGCTCGGAGGGATAATTGGGCCAATCGTAGATGATGCTGCTGTCACTGCACAGGAGAAGTCGGTATCGTAACCTTCCTTCTTCATGGCAGGTATCATGATGGAACCAATAGATGCTGTATCGGCAATTGCTGTACCTGAAATTCCTGCAAAGATCATTGATGCACCTACATTTGCGAGTGCCAGTCCGCCCCTGACATGTCCCAATAAGTTATTGCTGAATTTTATGATCCTGTCTGTCATACCACAGGAATTCATGAGGTTCCCTGCAAGAATAAATCCCGGGATACTCAATAATACAAAAAGATCAATGCCTGCGTACATTTTTAGCGGAAGGATAATTAAGGGGATATCAGCAACCAGAAGATATGTCAGGGTGGAAATACCTAGAGCAAAAGCAATAGGAAATTTCAGAAATAACAAAAGAAAGAAGACAATAAAAAGTATCCAGATCATGATAGAGTATTATTTTTTTTCTTAAGAATTGACGCGAAATGCTCCAGAGTAAAAATTGCAATTGATAATCCTATTACTAGTATACTTATAAAAACAAGTCCCATCGAAAGCTTCAATGCCGGAGATTGTTCATCCATTCCCAGGTGTATAAATCTTAAAGATTGAAAAATCAGTATAAAGGAGAAAACTAAAACAATCAACTGATTAAATACCCATAATTTTTTAATCTGATGGCTGCTTAACACCGTATCAAGAATATCAAGTTTTATGAAGTCTCCGTTTCTGATCCCTATCCCGGTACCAAATGCCACAACATAAATAAAACATATTCTCGCTGCTTCTTCCGTCCATGGAGGAGCAGATTCAAGAAATAACCTGGTGAAAACCTGAATGATTACTGCGCTTATCATTAAAACGAGACTTAACAGCGTGCCGGTATCTGCAATTTTATGGTGTAATTTCATTAGGAGGATTATTGGTATTCATATTTACTATTTCAAAATAAAATGGTCTTAATGATTCGGGCAGTGCTTGCAGCACTATTTCACCAGCTTTCTCCCTGAAAGCATCAACATCCGGTTCGATGAATACCATGCCCTTTTCTTCAAGACGTTGGCGCAGAACTTGTTCCTGTTTTTCGAATTCTTTCTCATGATATTCCTGCATGGATTTACCAGCTTCGAGGATAGCGTTCTGTAATTCTTCCGGCATGGATATGAAAAGTTTTTCACCTATTACCACATTTGTCCATCCTCTGACATGGCTTGTAAGATTTATATATTTCTGGACTTCAAAAAATCCTGCACTATAGATCAGGGAAAAAGGATTTTCCTGAGCTTCTACGGTTCCTTGCTGAAGAGCGGTAAAAACTTCTGAAAAAGCCATGGGTGTAGGTTTTGCTCCAAGGGATTTCCAAACCTGAATAAATATTGGAACATTAGGTACTCTGAGAACGATGCCTTTCAGGTCTCCGGGCACCATAACCGGCCGGTTTGTTGTCAGATGTCGCGGACCACGTTCAAAATATGCAATTGGTCTCAAACCGATTTTATTGATCATTTCAGAAGCTATTTTCTTGCCAGCATATCCGTCAACGACTTGTTTCAGATGACGACTGTCGCGTATAAGGTATGGGATTGCACAGAAGGCGGTAACTTCAGCCCAGTTTTGCATACTTTCAGCTGTGATAGTCATTTCAACAACTCCGGCTCTGATGAGTCTAATCATATCCATTTCCGCACCGAGTTGTTCAGACGGGAAAATCCTGACTTCAATACGTCCACCTGAAATAGAATCAACCACTTTGGCAAAGTGCATTGCCGATCTGTGCCAGACATCCTGTTCATTAGCCTGATGACCGAATTTCAGGATATATTCCGGACCATTTTTTCTGCTTTGACAAGAGCTGACAAAAAACAGGATGAGAATCAAATACGTATTTATTCTTAATAACATCTTTTCAATTAAAAAGACAAACTATAAGCAAATAAACTAAAAAAAATTAATTTTTTTAGTTTTATCACTTTCTTTCATATTGGTTTTTGTATTAAAAATTCTATATTTGTAGCACGAAAAAAAACATCGTGTCACTATGTCGCTTAAACGATTTGGAGTTTCCCTTGAGTCAGAATTACTTTCACAACTTGACAGGTTTGTGGAAAAGAATCGTTTTCCAAATCGTTCTCAGGCAATTCGTTTTCTTATTAAGAAAAACCATATTGAAGAAAGCTGGGTTTCTGATGAAGAGGTGACAGGAGCGGTTGTTATCGTTTATGATCATAATCTGAAAGAACTTCATGAAAAAGTAAACAGTCTGCAGCATGAATACCATTGTCTGATCCTGGCAGGGCAACATATTCACATAGACGACCACAACTGTCTTGAGGTAATAGCAGTTAAAGGCAGAGCATCAAAGTTGATAAATCTTTCCAATAAGCTGAAAGCACTTAAAGGGATCAAGCATGGAGAATTGCTGAGAAGCGGAGTTGGTTAATTTTTTTGCCATATTGGTGCCACGATAAATTAAAAAGTAACACTACAGAAATTATATTACTTAATACTGAATATTTTGTGTGGTGTAAAATGTATAAAATATGAGTCTACTTCGAAAAGTAAAAAATTCTGTTCACAATTGTTTTACCCCTCGTCCCCCTAAAGGGGGAGTGCCTAATAATAAGTAATTTACTAAAGTCCCCTTTAGGGGATTTAGGGGTGAATTTACTTTTCGGAGTGGACTCAAATATTAAATGAAGAACAATTAAAAATATGAAAATTATGAAAAAGCAAATTTTACTTAGTCTTTTAATTTGGGTTTCCTTTTCAATATTATCAGCACAGAGTCTGTCTGATACCATATTAATAAAGGAATTGGTAGTAACCGGTTCCCGCGTAGAGGTAAGCCGAAGGAACATGCCGATAAATGTATCAGTTTTAAATAAAGAAGATATTAATGAAGTGGAAGAATCGGCTGTTCTGCCGGTTCTAAGCCGTAAAATAGCAGGCTTATTTGTGACGGAGAGGGGAGTAACCGGATTTGGGGTAGGTTCTGCTTCAGCAGGTCAGGTTTCTATTCGTGGAGTAGGAGGAATGCCAAATACAAAGGTATTGATGCTGGTTGACGGCCAGCCTCAGTACATGGGTGTTTTTGGTCATCCCCTGGCAGATATGTATGTTGCATCCGATCTTGAAAGAGTGGAGGTAATAAAAGGTCCCGGATCTATTTTATATGGTTCCAACGCAATGGGTGGGGTTATAAATTTCATAACTAAAAAACAGATAGAGGATGGTTTTTCCGGAAATGCCCGGATAGCTTATGGATCATTTAATACCCGGAAATATATGGCGAATGGAGGGTTTAAAAAAAATGGGCTTCATGTGTTTGCTTCTATAAACAGGGATGTAACGGATGGGCACAGGGATAGTTCGCAGTTTGAAATAAATAATGCCCTGGTTAAAGCCGGTTATAAGATCGGTAAGAACCTGGAGGTGATCGCGGATTATTCCATTGCTAAGTTTAATAGCGTTGATCCCGGAAATGTTGAAGATCCTGTGATCGATATATATGATATAATAAGGGGAAAAACTTCCTTTACTCTTAAAAATACTTTCAGGGGTATGGAGGGTGGCGCTCATCTTTTTTACAATTTTGGTGAACACGATTTTCGGAGTGGTTGGTTATCTGCCGATGAGTATTATGGAGCAACAATATATCAGGGGATTACACTTCCCTGGAACACTTTATTAACATTTGGAGCTGATCATAAAATATACGGAGGAAGAGGGAATGGGGGAATGCAGGCCAACAAGTGGATAACCATCAAAGAGACAGGCATATATGCGGTAATGAGACATGATATGCTTGATGTAATAAGTCTCAGTTATGGAATGAGGGTTGAGAATAATTCAAATTATGGTACTGAACTTATACCCCAGGGAGGTATTACCTGGGCTGCAGGGGAGACCACCACCCTTAAAGCATCTGTTTCAAAAGGTTTCAGGAGTCCAACAGTTATGGAGTCATATTTATATGCTCCAAATCCTGAACTTGAACCTGAAAGGATGATGAATTATGAATTTACTTTTAGTCAGGCAATGCTTAAGGGTAGGCTTAAAGCTGATTTAAGTATTTTCATGTTGGAGGGCAACAATATTATTCTTGTAAGACCTAACGATGCTCCCCCACCACCAATTAAGAGATTCAATGTTGGTGAGTTTTCACATAAAGGATTTGAGTTGGAGTTAAACTATTTCCACAGTCGTGCACTTTCTTCGGCTCTCAGCTATTCCTATCTCAATACAGTGGGTTTTGATAAAAATAAAAGGGATCCAATCCTGGCTGCTCCTGTGCATCAGTTATTTACAGGGATCAATTACAAAATCGATAAACTGAGTTTCGCAATACAAGGACATTTTGTGGGCGGTTTATATTCATACGTTCATGATCCTGCTCAGGAACAGACTTCAGCTGATGATGTTAAAGAGAATTATTTTTTACTGAATACAAGCGTTAAATATAATGCTTTGCGTTTTGCCGAGTTATTTATCTCAGGGAAAAATATGCTGGATCAGAAATATCAGATCAACAACGGTTATCCAATGCCGGGAATACATGTTATGACAGGCTTGAATTTCTCGTTTTAAGAGCATCAATAAGGGATCTTAAGTTCTATCAATCCAGTATATTGTCCTTTTACCGGCAATTCATTATTTATCAAAAGTTCATATTCAACGAGTATGTATCCTTTGCTTATATCAATCTGAACTGTCCCTGATGTTATTTTCAATAATTCTGTTTTATTATCGGAAATTAACCTTATGTGAGAAGTCGAATTGAATACATTGGGTTTTCTTTCTGTACTATTCTCGAAAATGTACTTTCCCGGGGATAACTGTGTCAAAGAAGGAGAGTTAAAATCGAAATATACCATTACGGAGTAATCTTTTATCTTCGGGGAGTTTAACAACTTATCATATTCTCCGTCTGTTAAATAACCATCGTAATCTGCACTAAGACTGTCGTTTTCTCCCCATATTTCAACAAATGCATTAGGAGTTTCGTGTTTCTTTTCATTGATTTCCAGTCCATTAAATGCGACCAGGTCTTTGAATGGATTATTGTCATCGGCCAAAACTGCCTCCTTTTCTTTTTCACATGAAAGAAAAAAAGACACCAATATAATTAGCAAAGAAATACTTCTAAGATGTTTCACTTTTTGTTAGTTATCCTTAAACAGAACAAATTTAAAATAAAATAATATGGCGCAAAATTAATAGAATATTTTTATTATAAACCAGTAATTAACCACTTATTAACAGGTTCTAAACAACTTTTCAAAATATTTTTGAGACGTATAATATAAAATCTGTTATTTTAATAACATTGTTATTAAAATAACAGAAAATTATATATCTTTGCAGGAAGTTTAGTAATCGGATTAGGGAAATGCTTATAAAACAGTAAAAGAAAGATTTGAAAAGTTGTAAAGATGGTAAATATTTATTGCCCATAAATGATCAAGCTAATAAAATGAAGATCAGAGATATAGTAAAAAAGATTGACGGTAAAGTAATTGTTGGCACGGAGAAGCTCCATCATGAAGTGGAATATGCTTTTTCGTCTGATCTTATGAGCGATGTGCTTACAGTGGATAAGCATAATATATTGCTAATTACAGGACTGAATAATCTTCAGGTTATTCGCACTGCTGAAATGCTGGATATTTTTTATATTGTGATGGCAAGGAACAAAAAGATCTCGGCGGAAATGTGTAAACTTGCCGGAGATACAGGTATGGTGATTATAGAAAGTCCTGCATCTGTTTTCAGGATATCGGGAGAATTATTCGTATCAGGAATAAAACCATTATTTTGAGGATATGCAATTGAAATACAATATTAAGGGTGGTGACTTTTCCAATGCTGGAAGTGCAGCAAGCGCAGTTAAAAAAGTGCTTAAACAGCTGAATGTAGATGCGGCAACAACCCGTCGTGTAGTAATAAGTCTTTATGAAGCGGAAGTTAACATTGTTGCACATGCCTTATCAGGTATCATGGATGTAAATATCGATGAGAAGAGAATAAAAATATTACTAACTGACAAAGGGCCAGGTATCCCTGATATTGAAATGGCTATGAAAGAAGGGTTTTCAACAGCAAGTCCAAAGGTTAGGGAGATGGGATTTGGCGCGGGGATGGGACTTTCAAATATGAAGAAAAATACTGATATACTGAAAATTGAAAGCGAAGCGGGGAAGGGAACAAAGGTGCGGATGGAAGTTATTTTACATTGAATTTTGAATTTCCGGGAATATGTATCTTATTTAATAAAGTAAAAGTAATAAATAGCGGTTAAAAATTTTGTTTAATAAACACTCTAACTTTATTTATAGTAATATGCCAAAAAAAATTGCCTCCATATCTTTTCATCATGCCCTGAAAATTCAGGAGAATGTTTGTTATGGATGTACCCACTGCATGAAAGTATGTCCAACCGGGGCTATACGCATAAGGAAGGGTAAGGCAAAGATCATCCCGAACCGGTGCATAGATTGCGGAGAATGTTATAAGGTTTGTCCGGTTTCAGCCATTACAGTCGAACAGGATGATTTTGAAAATGTATTTAAATATAAAGCAAGAGTTGCCTTGCTGCCTGGAGTGCTTATCGGACAGTTTCCCGGAAAAGTTTCGGCAGAAAAGATATATGCTGCTATGAAAAATATTGGTTTCACTCACATTTACGAGGTGGAGAATACGGTAGGGTTTGTTCTTGAAGGATATGAAACAGAAAGAGAAACCAAGCCTGACAGGCCTTTAATATCTTCTTTCTGTCCGGCGATTGTACGTTTAATCCAGGTTAGATATCCTTCCCTGGTAAAAAATATAATACGCATTAAACCTCCTATTGATATTTCAGCATTATATTGCCGCGAAAAATTAAAATCTGAAGGTTTTTCAGCTAAGGAAACAGGGATATTTTATATTACTCCCTGTGCTGCAAAAATAGCTGCCGTAAAAACTCCTGTAGGAGAAGATAAGTCGGCCGTTACCGGAGTAATAAATATGAAATTCCTTTATAACCTTATTAATAAGGAATTGAGCAGGTTGCCTGATATTGATCCGGTATCGCTTAACCAGGAAATACTAAGTAAGGAAGGAATTTTGTGGAGTCTTACCAACGGGGAAATTTCAAATGTGAAGGGGAGAGCACTTGCAATTGACGGAATACATAATGTAACTGAATTTCTTGATAAACTGGAGAATGAGGAATTCGAACCTATTGATTTTTTAGAGTTAAGGGCATGTGATCAAAGTTGTGCAGGAGGTATATTAACAAGCGGAAACCGATTTCTTACCGTAGAAAGACTCGGAAAGAGGGCGGTCGGATATCCTCCCCTTATCAACAAATCAATATATTTAAAAAATGCACCAAAGGACAATAATTTGGATGAAATCTTTCCGAGATCGATGGAGAAGCTTGATGAGGATATGTCTAAGGCACTGAAAAAGCTGGAAAGAAAGACACGGATGATGTGCTACCTTCCCGGATTTGACTGTGCAGCATGTGGGGCGCCGGATTGTGCAAGCCTGGCTGAAGATATAGTTCAAAATCGGGCAAAGGTTTCGCATTGTATTTTTATGCAGGTTAATATGCAGAAAATTAATAAATTGAGCTTTGAGCATGCAGTGAAGATCACAGAAGAAATATGGGGTAAAAACCGTTTAAATAAAAATTGTAATAAAACAGAAGAAAAAAATGAAAATAGCTGATTTGGTTTCAAAGTTGAATCTCACGGTATTCTCCGGGGGAAAAGGATTGTCGCGCAAAGTAAAAGGAGGATATGCATCAGATCTTTTAAGTGATGTTATGGGAAATGCTAAGGAAGGACAGGTCTGGATTACTCTTCAGACTCATAAAAATGTAATGGCAGTGGCCTCATTAAAGGATCTTGCCGGAATAATCCTTGTAAAAGGAGCCATCCCCGAACATGAAACCATCATCAAGAGTGACGAAGAGGATATTCCTGTTTTAGGTACAGATGATGAAACCTTCATTATAGCAGGGGAAATATATAATTTATTAAATATGTGATGAACAATTACCTGGCCGACCTTCATATTCATTCTGTTCTTTCACCGTGTGGTGAACTCGAAATGAGTCCTTCGCGGATAATTAGTGAAGCCATACATAAAGGTTTGGATATTATAGGTCTGACTGATCATAATACAACAAGACAGGTACCCCTTGTGCATCAGCTGGGTAAAGAAAATGGAATTTTTGTTCTGTGTGGTGCAGAAGTTACCAGTCGTGAAGAAGTGCATTGCCTCGTGTTCTTTGAAGATTTTGACAAACTGGAGATATTTCAGCATTTTCTGGACACGCATCTGCCGGTAATAAGGAATAATCCGCATTACTTTGGATATCAGGTACAGGTAGACAGGAAGGATAATGTAGTTTATTATGAAGACAGAGCGCTCTCGGCTGCTCTTGATGTGCCACTGGAAGAATTGGAGATCAGGGTACACGCATTGAATGGTTTGTTTATTCCGGCTCATATTGACCGTAGGGTTAACAGTCTTTATAGTCAGCTTGGGTTTTTTCCCCCGGATTTGAATGCGGATGCTCTTGAAATATCATGGAGAACCAGACCGGTTGATTTTATTGCGACACACCCTGAAATATCAGCTTATACAATAACCAGAAGTTCCGATGCTCATTTTCCTGAGGATATTGGAAAGGTACATTCTGTGTTCAGAATGCAAAACATATCTTTTAATGAGATTGGTCTTGCTCTTAAAAGATCAGATGGAAGGGAAGTTATACCGGTATGAAAGAAATTGCATTACATATCCTTGATATTGTTCAGAATTCAATTCAGGCAAAGGCTGATCTGATAGATATACAGATTGAAGAGAATTTTAAAAGAAATTGTATAACTGTTAAGATTTGTGATAACGGCTGTGGTATTCCTGATTATATTCTACCTATAGTGACCGACCCTTATACAACAAGCCGGAAGACCCGAAAAGTGGGTTTGGGACTGGCGTTGCTTAAGCACCATGCGGAAGCTGCCGAAGGATATCTGGACATTCATTCAGAAAAAGGAAAAGGAACAAGGATTGAAGCATTGTTTACCAAAGACCATATTGACAGGCAACCTCTTGGGGATATTGCTGGAGTAATCAAGATATTGCTTGTTGCTAATCCTGAAATTGAATTTGTTTACAGGCATTTCACCGACATGGGCGAATTTAAGTTTTCTTCTGCTGAGACAAAGAAGGTACTGGAAGTTCGAAACTTTAATGAGTATACTTTGTCTGAACAGATTAAAGTATTGATAAATGAGAATTTAAAAGATATTGGTGTGGAAATATAAACCGGTAAACCCAGGTTAAATATTTATGCATATTGCACAGGGAGCCACAGTTAGAAATTAAGTAAGGGATTATATAGATTAAGTATGAATTATTTAAGAACAGATAAATGCAGTTTAAATTTTGTAATTTCGTTTCTCAAAAAAAGACATAAAATCTAAAATAAATCTAAACATGACAAAGATTAAATCATTAGCAGATCTTAAGAAGATGCGTGAGCAAATGAAGGTTGGTATTGATCTTCGTGAAAAAGGAGATGACCCTGAATCTCACGTCAGAATAAAGGTAGCTTTGGCTACCTGTGGAATTGCTGCGGGTGCGAAGAATATAATGGAATTTTTTATTGAGCATCTTGAAAGAAGAAACATTGAAGCAATTGTCACACAGACAGGTTGCATGGGATATTGCTATGCTGAACCTACTATTGAAGTGACACTTCCAGGAAAGGATCCGGTTGTATTCGGTTTTGTTGATGAAAGAAAAGCCGATGAGATCATAGAAAAATATATTAAAACCGGCGAATTGATTGATGGTATCATCCCGGTAAATTACGAAACAATTGATAATAAAGAATAAGGAGGAATTTAGATGTCAAAATACAGCATGCATCTTCTTGTTTGCGGGGGTACCGGATGCCGGGCTTCTGCAAGCGATGTAATTGTTGAGAACCTGAGAACAGAACTGAAGCAACAGGGACTTGAAGAGACGGTACAGGTTATTATGACTGGTTGCTTTGGGTTCTGCGAGAAAGGCCCTATTGTTAAAGTTATACCCGACAATACCTTTTATGTAAGTGTGAAACCTGAAGATTCAACAGTAATTATTGAGGAACACGTTATCAAAGGAAGGAAAGTTGAAAAACTTCTCTACAAGGATCCTGATAAAAAGAAGGTCATTTCCGATTCGAAGCAGATGGGGTTTTACAAGAAACAGATTAGGATAGCTCTTCGTAATTGCGGTTTTATTAACCCTGAAAATATTGAAGAGTACATCGCAAGGGAAGGCTATCAGGCTATTGGTAAGGCACTTACTGAAATGTCTCCGGATGATGTAATTTCGGTAGTTAAGGAATCAGGGATCAGAGGTCGCGGTGGTGCAGGATTCCCAACCGGGTTGAAATGGGAAATAACCAGGAAAAGCAAAAGCGACCAGAAATATGTGGTGTGTAATGCGGATGAAGGCGATCCTGGCGCGTTTATGGATCGTTCCATCCTTGAGGGAGACCCTCACAGTGTACTTGAGGCTATGGCTGTATGTGGTTATTGCATTGGTGCTGATAAAGGTCTGATTTATATAAGAGCGGAATATCCACTGGCTATTAAACGATTGAAAATTGCCATTGATCAGGCCAGGGAATTCGGTTTGCTGGGTAAAAATATTATGGGAACAGGCTTTGATTTCGATATTGAACTTAAGTATGGTGCCGGAGCTTTCGTTTGTGGTGAAGAAACTGCACTTATCCATTCTATGGAAGGTCACAGGGGTGAACCAAGCCTTAAGCCTCCTTTTCCTTCCGTTGAAGGATATTTTGGGAAACCTACGAATGTCAACAATGTTGAAACATTTGCAAATATCCCGGTTATTCTTTTGAAAGGGGCAAAATGGTTCAGTAATATTGGTACTGAAAAATCAAAAGGAACAAAAGTTTTTGCACTTGCTGGTAAGATCAATAATGTTGGTCTCATAGAAGTTCCTATGGGAACCACTCTCCGGGAAGTAATTTTTGAAATCGGTGGCGGCATAAAGGATGGGAAGAAATTTAAAGCGGTACAGACAGGAGGCCCTTCCGGAGGGTGCCTGACTGAAAAACATCTGGATATTCCTATTGATTATGAGAATCTTCTTGCAAGTGGTTCTATGATGGGTTCAGGAGGAATGATAGTGATGGACGAAAATGATTGCATGGTTTCAGTTTCAAGGTACTATCTGGATTTCACCGTGGAAGAATCCTGTGGAAAATGTTCTCCTTGCCGTATAGGCAATAAAAGGCTTCACGAACTTCTTGATAGAATATGTAAGGGTAATGGTGTTGAAGAAGATCTGAACCGCCTGCGAAATCTAAGCCTGGTTATAAAGGATACCTCTTTATGCGGATTAGGACAGTCATCCCCAAATCCGGTGCTCTCTACTCTTGATAACTTCATGGAAGAATATATCGCACATGTAAGAGATAAAAAGTGTCCTTCAGGAGTATGTCGTGATCTTATGAAGTATTCCATAATAGAGGAAAACTGTGTAGGATGTACCGCATGCGCCAGGGCTTGTCCCGTTGGAGCGATTACCGGCGAAAGAAAGCAAATACATTTTATAAATCAGGATATCTGCATCAAGTGTGGAGCATGTTTCGAGAAGTGCAAGTTTGATGCTGTTGTTGTTAAATAATATAAAGATAATAATCAGATGGATCTTGTTAAATTAACTATAGACGGAAGACAGGTGGAGGTTCCAGGGGGAACGACCATTTATAAGGCTGCCAAATCAATTGGTATTGATATACCGGTATTATGCTACATGGACCTTCATGATCTTAATATAGAAAATAAACCTGGCGGATGTCGTATCTGCGTTGCAGAGGTGGAGGGAAGAAGAAATCTTGCACCTACATGTTCCACTGAAGTATCAGAAGGAATGGATGTGAAAACCCATAGTATCAGGGTGATGAATGCACGCAGGACGGTAATGGAACTAATACTTTCGGATCATCCGAAAGACTGTCTTACATGCCCGAAATCAGGAAGGTGTGATTTGCAGGATATGGCCATTAAACTTGGTATCAGAGAAATTCCGGGACAGGAATTTGCTGAGATGTCAACATACAGAAAGGATACTTCTCCTTCTATTATCCGTGAAATGGATAAATGCATAATGTGCCGGAGGTGTGAGACAATGTGCAATGATTTTCAGACTGTAGGAGCTTTAAGTGCAATTAATCGTGGTTTTATGTCGGTGGTAGCACCTGCTTTTGAAATGAATCTTGAACATTCCCCCTGTACTTATTGCGGACAGTGTGTGGCTGTTTGCCCTACCGGTGCGCTCACTGAAGTTGACCATACCGGAAAGGTGCTTGCAGCTCTTGGCGATCCTGCGAAAACGGTAGTGGTACAAACTGCTCCGGCTGTCAGAGCAGCCCTGGGTGAAGAATTTGGTTGTGAACCCGGTACACTGGTAACCGGGAAAATGGTAGCGGCTTTAAGGCAACTTGGTTTCAATTATATATTTGACACCGATTTTGGAGCTGATCTTACTATTATGGAAGAAGGAGCAGAATTACTTGACAGGCTTTCAAAGTTCCTTGAAGGAGATAAAAGTGTAAAAATGCCGATCCTTACTTCCTGTTGTCCGGCCTGGGTGAATTTCTTTGAATATCATTTTCCTGATCTGAAGGATATTCCGTCAACAGCCAGATCGCCACAGCAAATGTTCGGTGCCATAGCAAAGAATTACTTTACCGAAAAGATTGGTGTCAAACGCGAGGATATGGTTGTTGTATCTATTATGCCCTGTCTTGCAAAGAAGTATGAATGCCAGCGTGAAGAATTCGGTCTGGATGGGAATCCTGACGTTGATTATTCTATTTCGACTAGGGAGCTCGCTTTTCTTATAAAAAAGGCAAATATTGATTTTAACAGCCTTAAAGAAGAAGAATTCGATATGCCTCTGGGAGAGTCGAGTGGGGCAGGAGTGATTTTCGGGACTACAGGTGGTGTAATTGAAGCTGCTGTCAGAACGGCATATGAACTATACACAAAGAAAAAGCTTGAGAAAGTTGATTTTGAACAGTTAAGAGGACTTGAGGGAATACGTCATGCTTCAGTTGATATGAACGGATTTGAACTCAAAATAGGCATAGCTCATGGCCTTGGAAATGCAAGAAAACTGCTTGAGCATATAAGGGACGGGAAATCAGAATTCCATGCAATTGAAATAATGGCTTGTCCCGGAGGCTGTATTGGTGGAGGCGGGCAACCTCTTCACCATGGCAATTCAGCGATTTTAAAAGCGAGAGCTCAGGCTATCTACCGTGAGGATGCAGGAAAAAAAATTCGAAAGTCACATGAGAATCCTTATATCATAAAATTGTATGAAGAATTTCTGGGTAAACCCCTCAGTGAGAAAGCACATCACCTGCTGCATACTCATTATTTCGATAAGAGCAGGAAATTGTTTTCTGTTTAATACATCCTAACGTGGACAAGCCACAACCAAATAAATAACAAATCTCAAAATACAAATAACAAATAAATTTCAATCAACAAATGACAAAACAGGTTTATGATTTAGAAGAACGAACTTTTCATTTTGCAAAGCGAGTAAGGTTATATACAAGAAAACTTCTAAAGAATATATCAAACATTGAGGATACCATACAATTGAAAAAAAGATTTTCTTCAATCATTGAAAAATCAAAATAGTGTGCTTCGTATTTATAATTTTGTTATTGTCTATTATTTGTTTTTTGGAATTTGTTTTTTGGAATTTTTGCCAAATAATACAAGAA
>CAZGKF010000062.1:0-14790 GCA_964526475.1 uncultured Bacteroidaceae bacterium | reverse complement strand
CAGACTTAGGATCTGGTTCCGAAAGGAGTGGGGGTTCGAGTCCCTTCATCCGCACTATAATTAGAAAGTGTTATATTACTTTATGAAATTTTTCATCCGGATTAATTTACTAAAAGAGGCAAATGAATATTACAAAAGAAAAAACTGATGATCTGAATGCAGTAATAACTATCCAGATTGAGGCTGATGACTATAGCCAGAAAGTTAATGAGGTATTAAAAGACTATAAAAAGAAAGCAAGGATTGATGGATTCAGACCTGGGATGGTTCCTATGGGCCTTATTAATAAACTTTATTATAAACCGGTACTTGCTGAGGAATTAAATAAAATAGTTTCTGAGAATCTGATGTCTTATATTAAAAATGAGAAAATCCGGATTCTTGGAGAACCCCTTCCTCATCCGGAAGAGAATAAAAAAATAGATTTTGATACCGATACAGAATTTCAATTCTCATTTGATATTGGATTATATCCTGAATTTGAAATGCATATTTCTGATAAGGACAAGATACCTTATTACATAATAAAAATTGATGAAAAAATGGTTGAAGACACAGTGACAGAGGTGTCAAAACGTTATGGAGAAATGATTCCTTCCGGAGAAGTCGCGAAGAATGAGATGCTTAAGGGAACTCTTATTCAAACAGATAAAACAGGAACAGGAGTGGAAGGTGGAGTTATTGTTGAAGAGGCCAGCATGTCACTTGAAGTGATGAAGGATGATAAGATCAGAGGACTCTTTAAAGGGAAAAAAACCGGAGACCATGTAACTTTTAATATTAAAAAAGCATTTCCCAACGATACTGAATTAAGCGCCCTCTTAAAAATAAGTAAAGAAGAGCTTGTGGCGTTGGATGAAGGGATTTTTACTTTTGAGATTAAAGAAATTTTAGTTTTCAAACCACATGAGGTGAATAAAGAACTTTTTGAAAAAGTATATGGGAAAGGCCAGGTAACAACCATAGACGAATTCAGGGAAAAAATAAAAGAAGAGCTTTTGGAATCATATACACATGAAAGTGATTACCGGTTTTCCGTTGATGCAAGAAAATACTACCTGGCTGAAAGCAATATCAGCCTTCCTTCCGGATTCCTTAAACGATGGTTGTATGAATCCAGCGAAAATCTCACTGAAGAACAGGTTGAAAAGAATTTCCCGGAATATGAGGATGAATTTAAATGGCAGATAATCAAGGATCAGATCATAAGAGAAAATGAATTAAAGATAACTGAAGAAGAAGCTTTTGAACATGCTAAATCCGTAACCCGTAATCAGTTTTACGGTTACGGCATGCATAACATCCCTGAAGATTATATTGAGCAGTATGCAAGAGAGCAACTTGCAAAACCAGAATCTGCAAAAAAATTATATGATCAACAGTTTGAAGAAAAAGTTATTAATTTTATTAAAAAAAATGTTAAATTGGCAAGGAAAGAAATCACATCTGAGAAATTTAAAGAACTTTATGAAAAATAAATATACCCTGGAATTTAAAAATTTACTTTTATGACACCAAGTGATGAATTTCGAAAATATGCCCATGGGCACCTGGGAATTAGTTCCCTGGCTCTTGACAGGTACTCTTCTGTTTATGGAAGTTACATCTCCCCTACAATAATCGAGGAACGCCAGCTTAACATTGCCACAATGGATGTGTTTTCCAGATTAATGATGGATAGAATCATTTTTCTCGGAACTCCGATCGATGACTATGTTGCGAATATTATCCAGGCACAACTGCTGTTTCTTGAATCATCAGATCCTTCAAAGGATATACAGATATATTTTAATTCTCCCGGTGGTGCTGTTCATGCCGGACTTGGAATTTATGACACCATGCAATACATTTCATCCGATATAGCTACTATATGTACAGGTATGGCTGCTTCAATGGCTGCAGTACTACTTGCGGCAGGAAAAAAAGGAAAGAGATCTGCACTTAAACATGCAAGGGTTATGATACACCAACCTTCAGGAGGTGCTCAGGGACAGGCTTCAGATATAGAGATTACCGTTAAAGAAATCATGAAACTGAAAAAGGAACTCTATGAAATACTCTCCGAACACACAGGGAACCCTTTTAAAAAGGTGGAAAAAGATTCTGACCGTGATTACTGGATGACAGCACAGGAAGCTAAAGATTATGGAGTTATTGATGAGATATTGGAAAAAAATATACATGCAAAAAAGTAATTGTTATGGACAGATGCTCATTTTGTGGCAGAGAAAAAAAAGATACTAATTTATTAATTGCAGGTATCTCAGGACACATATGTGATCGCTGTATCGAACAGGCTTACTCAATAGTTCAGGAAGAACTCGGTCTCAAGGAAGAATTCGACGTGAATAAAATCAAGCTTCTGAAACCAATTGAAATTAAGAAGTTTCTTGATCTTTACGTGATTGGGCAGGATGAGGCAAAGAAGTATCTTTCTGTGTCTGTTTACAATCATTATAAAAGATTACTCCAGACTTCAAAACCCGATGCTGATGATGTTGAATTAGAAAAATCAAATATTATTCTCGTTGGAGAAACCGGTACAGGAAAAACCCTGCTGGCACGAACTATCGCGCGAATGCTTCATGTGCCATTTACCATTGTGGATGCTACGGTTCTTACTGAAGCGGGGTATGTGGGAGAAGATATTGAAAGTATTCTTACCCGCCTCCTTCAGGTAGCCGATTATAACGTGGAAGCAGCTGAGAAAGGAATAGTCTTCATCGATGAGATTGATAAAATTGCACGTAAAGGAGATAATCCTTCTATTACCCGTGATGTTTCCGGCGAGGGAGTTCAACAGGGTCTTCTTAAACTTCTTGAAGGAGCTGTGGTAAATGTTCCTCCTCAGGGAGGACGTAAGCATCCTGAACAAAAAATGATACCCGTTAATACCAAAAATATACTTTTCATATGTGGCGGCGCTTTTGAAGGAATAGAAAAGAAAATCGGACAACGGCTTAACACTAAAACAGTTGGATATAACGCCAGCAGGGAAAAAAATAAAATCGACCGGGATAATTTACTGCAGTATATATCTCCCCCGGATCTCCGTGCCTATGGTATGATCCCGGAAATAATCGGACGTTTACCCGTTGTTACGCATTTGCAGCCTCTCGATCCAAAAACTCTGAGAAGGATACTTACTGAACCAAAAAATGCTATTATTAAGCAGTATCAGAAACTTTTTTCAATGGACAAAATAAATCTTTTGTTCGATGAAGGGGTACTCGATTACATTGTTGAAAAAGCTGTGGAGTTTAAGCTTGGAGCCAGAGGATTAAGGTCGATCTGCGAGATAATTATGATTGATGCAATGTTTGAACTTCCATCTAAAAATGAAAAAGAAATAAAGATTGGTGTAAGTTATGCCCGGAAAAAAATTGAAAAAGCAAACATCAGCAGACTTAAAGCAGCATAAATCACTTCTTAACTGATCGTTTCTTTAATCCCCGAAGCTTACATCCGGCACATACAAACTAACCATTCCCTGAGTGTGCAGAAGATGAACCTGCAAGCCATCCTGTGGACCATGCTATCTGAAGATTATAACCTCCTGTATCTGCATCCAGATCAATAACTTCACCAGCAAAAAACAGGTTTCTCACTTTACGCGATTCCATAGTTTTCGGATTTATTTCATTAGTAGGAATCCCCCCTGATGTAATAATTGCCTCCCTGAAAGAGCGAACTCCTGTAACCCTGAACCGCATGTCTTTCATCAGACGAAGTATCCCTTTTCTTTCTTTTCCTGTTAACTGATGAGCTTCTTTTTTTGGATCCAGTGAAAGAATATCCAGAAAAACAGGAACCATACTGGCAGGAAGCCATAGACGGAAAAGATTTTCAAGGTGCCGCTTACCATTTGCACTTAGATCACGTATTAGCCGTGCATCGAGTTTTTCTTCGCTCAGAGCGGGTTTTAGATCAATGGAAATTTCTACCTTATTGTTGCTTTTTAGTTCCATGGAAACAAAACGACTAAGTGTCAAAATAACAGGCCCCGAAAGCCCATAATGAGTGAAAAGCATCTCACCAAACTCTTCCTTCCTTTTTTTATCATTTATCCACAACATAACTAGCACATTTCTAAGAGACAGCCCCTGTAATTTCCCTGCTGTTAGTCCATCCGTTTCAAGAGGAACAAGCGAGGGATATAGCGGATTAATGCTATGACCGGCTTTCTCAGCCAAGCTGTATCCATCTCCGGAAGAACCTGTAGCGGGATATGATCTGCCTCCTGTACAAATAATTATTCTGTCCGCTTTAATAACCTCAGATTCTCCATTCCGCTCAGCTTTAATTGCTATTATCCTGCCTTCTTCAATATGCAAGTCTGAAACCCTGGTCATAAGAACTAATTCAACCCCATTTTTTTTATTCCAGGCCACAAGAGCCTCAACCACATCAGAAGCCTTATTACTCACAGGGAAAACTCTGCCTCCCCGCTCTACAACAGTTTCTACTCCAAAATTCTGTAAAAAATGAATTGTATCTTCTGCAAAAAAACTGCTGAAAGCCGGTCGAAGGAATCTGCTGTTAGGATAAATATGCTTCATAAATTCAGAAAGTTCTGCTTTATTGGTGATGTTACAGCGCCCTTTGCCTGTGATGAGAAGTTTCCTGCCTGGTTCCAGCATCTTCTCCAACAACAGAACTTTTGCCCCTGACTCAGCTGCACGTCCCGCTGCTATAAGTCCGGCAGCCCCCGCCCCTATAACAAGGATGTCATATTTTTTTTTAAGACTCACTGACTTTTCTCGCTTCCGGAAATTAAAGATTCTTTCATTAAAATATTATTTCCTTCTTCGTGGAAAAGAAACAACATATAGTTGTTAGCAGCAAATTCCTCAAGAAATTTTCGCATTTCCCATTGTGATTTTTCCCTGTCGACATCATACGAACTTACAACATTTATTTCTGCGTTCAGAGCAAGAGGTATAAGATCGGATGTATACACCATTATGGAGTTACCCAGGGTAATATATGGAATAATCATACCCGGGGAATGCCCATGAAATTTCCGGTATTTAATGCTTTCAAAAATACATCCTGTTTCTGTATTCAGTATATTGAGAGCGTAAAATTTTTGTGCAAAAAAAAGAAAATCTTTTATAAAGGAGCCCTTTTCAACATCAGGAGGATGGTTTATATTTTTATATTGTTCGTAACTGACATGAAGGGTAGCAGAAGGAAAAGATGCTGAAACAGGAATATTACGATTATAAATAAAAATACCGGCACAGTGATCGAAATGAAGATGAGTAAGAATTACGTCTGTAACTTCTTCTGGCAAAATGCCCAAGGCTTTTAATTGTTCAGTTGGCGGAATACCATACTTAACTCCGTAGCTGTCACCTGGATTATAACCTACTGTCATTCCAGGATCAAGTATAACTTTTCTTTCTCCGGTTTTAAAAAATAAACTATTAATGGATAGTTGTATACAATCTTCAGAAACTGGAAAATATTTAGTTTTCCAAATTTCATGAGCTGTATCGCCAAGCATATCGGATGCTTTGACAAGGACATATCCGCAAGGGATCTTAAACCAATCACCGGGGATCATTGTACTTGATTTGTGTCTGTTATTTTAGTGATTGGGGTTAAAACTATTTTACGAAATTCCACTTCTGCCCCTTCTGCCTGTAAAGCAATATGACCCTTCTGCGCGGTACAGTCAAATCCATAATTTACCATATCATTGTTAACCCAAACCTTTACAGTATCCCCAAGGCACTCAATAACTATATAATTCCATTCACCCGGGGGGTTTTCCGAGCCGTCGGTCAGATTCAAAATCCTGCGGTTTTTCCCTTCCGTTATTCCCCATTTTCCCCTTGGCCCACGTCGGTTTTCCATATCAGGCACAGTGATATCCTCTACAATACACCAGAAATCGCCGGCATTTTCATGAAACATCTGTACTTCTATAGATTTAGGAAACATCTTATAGAGGGCGCGTGCATCTGAGGCGTGAACAAGAATACCACAATTTCCGGGTGTGGAAGGGAAACGGTATTCCACTTCAAGACGGTAATCCTGAAAAACATCATCGGCAATCAGATGCCCTCTTGGATTCCCTAAAGTTACAAGCATTTCATCTCTTGCAAGAAAAGGTATTATGGTATCTGGGTTATTATCTATCTCAGGCACATCCAAATGCCATCCTGAAAGATCTTTTCCATTAAATAAACTGATGGTTTCATTTCGAACAAGCAATTTGCAGGAAAGAATAGCAATTGTTAGGACAATGATAAAAATCATCATTTTCCCGAATCCTGAAAGGAATATTTTAGCCATAGCTGCTTATGTTTAGTTAGGGAGATATCCGAAAAAACATTTAATTATGTTATATCTAGTTATATTATAAGTAATTCAGTATAATAATAGCTCTGCTTTATTATTAATTATCAAATATATAGAAATTATGCAATAAAAAATCCCTGCAAACCATTTTCCTGGTTTTGCAGGGATTCTAAAAAAAGATCGAAAATACTATCTGTGTAAAAGAATATCTTTAGTAACACCATCAACTGTAACTGTAGCATTCCTGTCGCAGGTGCCATCCCCGTAATCCAGCAAAGCATCGGGCAGATCTTCCGTTTCAAACAGAACAGATCCGGCAACTATCCAGCGACAGGCAAGTTTAAGGTGCAGCGGACTGTTAATCGTACGGGTAAACGCTCTTTCTTTTCGATCGGTTCCTGTTGCCTGACCGGTTACCATATACTCATCATCAAATCTGAACCAGGGGGTATTGGAACCGGCTACCCATTCACGCTGACGAGCTACCTCCCTTGTAATTTCTCTTCCATCGGGAGCTATAACTTTTCCTCCGGTTAAGGAAACACTGAAAACGATATTGTCATTATCATTTTCTCCTTCGTTGGAAATAACTTTTGTGCCTTCAACCTTGAAATCATCGAGGTAAAAATCGACAAAAGTAATAGTACGTGAAAATCCTTCCAGCCAAAACCTTCCCATGTTAACTACTATTACGATTTCCCCTTTTCTGACAACTCCGTTGGGACCTGTGCAGCCTTCGCCATAATCTATTGTAATAGTTCTCGGCCAAATGGTGGAATCATTAGGATGCTCCACTGTAATGGTTTTGCAAACAATTACTTCTTCTGATTTTTTTGCTCCACCATATAAACTACCTTCCATAACACCTATTGCAGACTCAACCTCTGCAAAAATGTCGTCAAAAATAACATCTGCAATGGCATCATCTTCAACTGTTGAAATAACAGGTGATCTTTCCTGTTCCTTATCACATGAAACAAATGTAAATGCTGTTATAGTGATTAACAGGATACTGAGTAAAAGAATTTTTGTTTTCATCATCTTGATTTTAAATTTTAAATTTTAATTATTAATACGATATCTTTCTTTTAAAGTTTCATTTATATAGATGTAAAAATTATACAATGGTTTAATCTGCTAAACCGATAAGTTGTTTATTTTTGTGCTCTCACTGTCATTTCATGAAAGAAAAGGCTTATTTTGTATATGCAGGGCTTGTTTTTACGATGTTTTGCTGGGGGTTTACATTTGTTTTTTTCAAATTTGCTTTTGAATCCTTCCAGCCCATTTCCATTGTATTTATCAGGCTTATTATTTCAACAGTTTTCCTTTTTCTTCTTTCAAAACTTATGGGGAAGTTCCAAAGCTTAAGAAGAAAGGATTTACGCTATTTCTTTTTACTTGCCTTTTTTGAACCTTTTCTGTATTTCATGGGAGAGAGTTTTGGTCTCACATATGTTTCCCCAACTCTCGCTGCAGTCATTATCTCCCTCATACCCCTTATCGTACCGGTAGCAGGATATTTTTTTTACAACGAAAAGTTAAGCAGGATGAATATTTCCGGTATTTTCATTTCTTTTTCCGGAGTTATAATGGTTGTATATTCAAATGGGATGGAACTTGCAGCTACTTTAAAAGGTATTGTACTTATGTTTGTTGCAGTTTTAGCGGCAGTTGGATATGCTGTAACAGTTAAGAAACTAACCAGAAGCTATAATGGTTATACTATTACCTGTTTTCAGAATGCTATAGGAATGTTTCTTTTTCTTCCCTTTTTCCTGGTATTTGATCTATCAGGTTTTAATCTGAATCCCTCACTTAATTCAGTGCTTGCTGTACTATACCTGGCAATTTTCGGTTCCAGTATAACCTTTTTACTTTTTACTATGGCAATTAAGGAAATAGGTATTTCAAAAGCTAATATTTTCGCCAATCTTATCCCTGTTTTTGCAGCTATTGCATCCTGGCTTTTACTCAGAGAACCTATGCCATTTCTGAAAATTCTGGGTATTGCTGTTGTGCTGGGTGGATTGTTCATGTCGCAGGTTAAAACTGTAAAATCCCGGAAACAAAAAACTCCTGTTATTCCTCCTTATCAGTTCCCTGCATGAAACGTCTGTTATGAAAACTCTGCAATTTATTGATATCCAGGCCAGAAAAGACTATCCTTCAAACATGGAGCTTATTAAGAAGTTAAAGAAGAAAAACCCTGCTGATCTTGATAAGATCATGAGATTACTTCATCAGGAAGTTTTCAGTGAAATTGATTGCATGGACTGTGCCAACTGCTGTCGTTCTCTTGGCCCGCGTATTTCCGACAAGGATATTGAGAGACTTTCCAGGTATTTGAAAATCAAACCATCCCAATTTACAGAAAAATATTTGAGAATAGATGAAGATCAGGACTATGTTTTTAAAAGCATGCCATGTCCTTTTATTCAACCTGATAATTACTGCAACGTTTATGATCAGAGACCGGCTGCCTGCCGGGATTATCCCCATACCGACAAAAAACGCATGTACCAGGTTCTTGACCTGATGTTGAAAAATTCTTACATATGTCCTGCGGTACTTGAAATGTTGAAAAGAATGAGGCAAGAGTCAATAATTACCGGTTAGCGACCCGTAAGGGCATTGCCGTCAACTAAAGAAGATTGTTTAAAATATGTTTGTTGCTTAGAAAGTGGAGATTACTAATTGTCAACTATTTTTGTCTCTCGCACTATTGTATTATCGGTAAACCCGTCGAGTATATCTCTCACGCATGTCGAGAATGAGTACATAACTGCCCCTTCGGAACCTGCCTGAAACCAATGTTTTTCACCGGGTTGAAAGATCAATTGTTCGCCGGGTTTTAAGCTAATTTCATGTCTGAGTGTGTAGCAAGCCTCTTTCCCTTTAGGGATAAGGCCTTCGGTGAAATTATCATCGCCTTCCACATAAAACCTGAGGGTCCCCCACACGGCACGTATAATTTCCTGTTTGCCGGGGTCGTTTCCGACAGGAGGGTGCCAGTGTTCAGGTTCGGCTTGGTTGGGGAGTAACACCAATATTTTGCCGGTAATGCGTTCGGTCTCGAAAAAAGTGAGTACCTGAATACCCTGGTTGTAAATGTCGCTCAACCCGAAATCGGCTACGGTAATTTTTTCTTTCTCAGCGGGTGTAATGAACAAGCCTGCCTTTTCAATCAGCCCGATGGCTAATTCCTGAACTTCTTTGTATTGTTTTAATGTAATCATAATCAATGCTATTAATAAATTTATATGGTCTGATTAATTATTATTTGTTATGGCTTTATCGGAACGCATGTACCACCAGGCCACTATAGCCAGAATCGAAAGTATGGCACAAAGATAAAAAAATACGGAGTGCGAGCCTGTCCGGTTCAACAGGTAAGGAAAAGCTATAATGGTAACAAATGCCCCCAGGTTACCTGCTATGTTCATGGTTCCCGATACAGCGCCCGTATGTTCTTTGGCAATGTCGATGCAGAACGACCACGAAGGGCTCAGGGTCATATCGGCACCAAAAATGGCTATTGAAAGGAAAACAATTGTGATTTTGGGCGAATCAAAAAACATCATCATGAGGATTCCGAAAGCAACCAATATAAATCCCACGATGGCGGGAATCCTTCTGGACCGAATGATATTTTCGGGTTTATACAACTTATCAACCCGCCAGCCCGAAAACCAGTTTCTGGTTGCGGTGGTAAGGCAGGATGAGAAAAATACGATAAAGGTGAGCACGAAACGAAGCCCCTTGCTGTCGGCAAAATATCCCGACGGTGTTTGAAATAAGGCATAGCCAATTGTAAACGAAGCCATGATCCAGCCCCATTGGTTTAAAGTCAGGTTAAGGTCTGCAATTATAATACTGTCTTTTGCAGCTGATATTACGGCACGGTCTATCAGAAGGTTCAGTGTGTGTAAAAAGGTGAAAATCACCAGGACAAATCTTATGGGAATTAGAGTTCGTTTCATCCCTTGTTATTTTCATGGATTCCATTGCTTTTGTATGCCGCATACGGTATGTAAATATATATATTACTAATTAAAGTCAGAGAAATATTACGTTTTTTTTGTTAATACATATACTTATAGGATATCAGCTGTTAAATAATTATTTTTGTGTGTTTTTAAAAAAAAACTTTGCATAAGTTTCGGTGATCAAAGCGGGGTGTGGCGCAGTTGGCAGCGCGCGTCGTTCGGGACGACGAGGCCGGAAGTTCGAGTCTTCTCACCCCGACAAGACAAAAAGCCTGTCCCCGCCAGCTGGCGGGGCGGGCTTTATTTTTTCTGTGCGACGAAAGCTTGCTTTCAGGAGCGGAAGAAAAAATGAAGCCAGTAGTGAGCGAAGCGAACGACAGGCTTTTTGTCTTCCGGCCGGCTCCATGGAAGTCCGCCGCAAAGCACCGCTTTGCGGCAATCTTCTCACCCCGACAATTACATAAAAAAGACCTTGTATATCAGTATTTTACAGGGTCTTTTTTCATTGTAAACCAAATATCAAGCCAATTTATTTCAACTCCCATCCCATTGCGTGCCTTCCCATTCTGAGATAATCCCCTCGTTTTTACAAATCGGACACCACCAGTATATCTCATGGTCTTCTTCAATTAATAATCTGCTGTGGATTCTACCATGACAATTTTTAAGGTTGCACCTAATTTTAGTCTCAAACCCCCATGTTTCTGTAATTCACATTGTAATAATTAAACTTTCTGAATATCTTAGATGATTATTTTCATACTCAAAATCAAGTTTTAAATATAAACATGTCAGAAGACCATAAACGACAACTCGAACAGCAACTTTGGAACATCGCCAATACTTTGAGGGGGAAAATGGATGCGGATGAATTCCGTGATTACATTCTCGGCTTCATTTTTTACAAGTACCTCTCCGAAAAAATGCGCATCTATGCCGATGAAATCCTGAAAGAGGATAAGATGTCTTATCTCGATATAAAAGAAGATACGGAAATGGGTCAGCAATACCTTGATGCCATCAGGGAAGAGTCGCTGGAAAAACTCGGTTACTTCCTGAAACCCTCGGAGTTATTCAGCCAGATTGCCAAGCGTGGAAACGGTAACGGTAAATCCGAAAGCAATTTCATCATCGAAGACCTCAATACCATTCTGACCAGCATCGAGCAGAGCACAATGGGTACGGCAAGTGAAGAGGATTTCGACCACCTGTTCGAAGATCTCGACCTGAACAGCACCAAATTGGGTAAAACCGTTGACCAGCGTAACGAGGTCATTTCAAAAGTGCTGGCTCATCTCGATAAAATCGATTTTCAAATCGGGAGTTCGGAACTCGATGTGCTCGGTGATGCCTACGAATACCTGATTGCGCAATTCGCCAGTGGTGCGGGGAAAAAGGCGGGTATATTTTACACCCCACAACAGGTTTCAAGGATTCTTTCACGTATTGTAACGCTGGGTAAAACCCGTATTAAATCGGGTTATGACCCCACAGCTGGGTCAGGGTCGCTATTATTGCGTCTGTCACGGGAATGCGAAGTCCTGAACTTCTATGGTCAGGAACGCAACCGAACCACCTACAACCTGTGCAGGATGAACATGATTTTACATGACCTGCATTTCACGAGATTCGATATCAAACTCGAAGATACATTGGAATATCCGCAACATAATAAACTCGATGCCGAAGCCGTGGTAGCGAATCCACCATTTAGTGCGAAGTGGAGTGCGAATCAGTTGTTCATGACCGATGACCGCTTCAGCGAATACGGAAGACTTGCACCGGGTTCCAAAGCCGATTACGCGTTTATACAACATATGTTATACCATCTGGCAGAGAATGGCGTTATGGCTGTTGTAATGCCCCATGGCGTGCTATTCAGGGGTGCAGCCGAAGGACATATCCGAAAGTATCTCATTGCCGAAAAGAACTATCTGGATGCCGTTATCGGACTGCCAGCAAACATATTTTACGGCACGTCAATACCGACCTGCATACTGGTGTTCAAAAAGTGTAAAGAACATCCGGATGATATCCTGTTCATCGATGCCAGCCAGCACTTTGAAAAGGTCAAGACGCAGAATTATCTCAGGGATGCCGATGTTGACCGTATCGTTGAAACCTATGAAAAGCGGGAGACCATCGACAAGTACAGTTATGTAGCTGGTCTTGATGAGGTCAGGGAAAACGATTACAACCTGAACATTCCCCGATATGTCGATACCTTTGAAGAAGAAGAACCCGTTGATATCGTTGCAGTGGCAGATGAATTAAAGACGTTGGAAGCCGATATGAAAGCCAGCGATGAAGCCATTGCAGGGTTTTGTAAGGAATTGAAAATTTCAACACCTTTTTAAACAATGTCTGAAAAATTCCGGAATAAATATCGTATACCTTCTGCACGATTGCAAACCTGGGATTATGGTTCAAACGGCAGATATTTTATTACAATCTGCACCGGCAAACGTAATTGTTATTTTGGTTATATTCAATCGGGTGTTATGCATTTATCGGAATTGGGTCAGATTGCCCGGAAATTTTGGTTGGAAATCCCGGGCCATTTTCCGTTTGTTAAATTATCCGAATTTGTGGTGATGCCAAATCATGTGCATGGGATATTGATTATTAATAAATCGTATTCGCATGATCGATTGGTGGTAGGGACGCGATTAATCGCGACTCTACGTGAATCAATCGATCAACCAATCATCCATTCAACCGACGGACCAACGAACGCGTCATCGGAACAATTACCGCATTGTAACCCGGAAAAACCCGGCGGATTTGCCGGGAATAAAAACCCGATGTTTCATAACAATATTTCGCGAATTATACGATGGTATAAAGGGCGGTGTTCGTTTGAAATTCATAAAATCGACACAGATTTTGCCTGGCAACCCCTTTTTCACGATCATATCATTCGTGATCCCGGCGAATTCTACCAAATCCGAAATTATATCAATAACAATCCCGCCCTTTGGGATAATGACAAATTCAATGGATAAACAAAAATAATCATAGTCCATCATAGTCATCATTCAAATCATAGTTCAGACAATATGACTGAGCAAAAGAACATACCAGAATTGAGATTTCCTGATTTTAATGGGGAATGGGATTTAAAAAAACTAAATGAAATTGCATCAAAGATTGGTGATGGTATTCATGGCACACCAAAATATGATGTAGAAGGGGAATATTGTTTTATTAATGGGAACAATTTAGTTGAGGGCAGAATATTAATCACTGAAAATACCAAAACGGTAAATGAACACGAGTTTCAAATTCATAAGAGAGAACTTAATGATAGAACCATATTATTATCGATAAATGGCACTATCGGAAATCTTGCATATTACAATGGCGAAGAAGTAATGTTAGGAAAAAGCGCTGCATATATAAACATTGCTGAGAAACATGATTTAAAATTTAATTTCTATACATTATCGACAAACAGAATTCAGAGTTATTTTAATTCTGAATTAACAGGCACAACCATAAAAAACTTGTCTTTAAAAACCATAAGAAGTACCAATATATTTTTGCCTACTCTCCCCGAACAACAAAAAATCGCTTCCTTTTTCACTGCCATTGACCAGAAGATTTCCCAACTAAAACAGAAGAAGACCCTGCTGGAACAATATAAAAAAGGGGTGATGCAAAAAATCTTCTCGCAGCTAATCAGGTTCAGGGATGATAATGGGCAGGAGTTTCCAATGTGGGAGAAGAAGAGGTTGGGGGAATTAGGTAATACTTATAATGGCTTAACGGGAAAGACCAAAGAGAACTTTGGTACAGGTAAGCCATACATCCAATACAAACAGATTTTTGATGATTCGAGAATTGATGTTAACAGATTTGGTTTAGTTGACATTAAATCTGGTGAGAAGCAAAACAAGGTTGAATACGGAGACATTTTTTTTACAACATCATCTGAGACCCCTGATGAAATTGGTACTGCTTCTGTTCTTCTCGATGAGTTTGGCGAATTGTATCTTAATAGTTTTTGTTTCGGATATAGAAGTTTTTTAAACCAGTTGAATCCTCATTATTCTCGTTATTTATTCAGGAGTGAATTGTTTCGGAAGGATATCATGAAACTGGCTCAAGGAAGCACAAGATACAACATGTCCAAGGTCGAGTTAATGAAATTAACGGTTGACCTTCCATCATCTCCAGAACAAACCAAAATCGCCAATTTTCTCTCAGCCATTGATGATAAAATCGACTATACCCAAACCCAAATAAATAATGCTGAACACTGGAAGAAAGGACTGCTTCAGAAGTTGTTCGTGTAAATGTCTGAACCTTGATTTGCTTGATTAAAGGATTTTCTTGATTAGAGAACACTCATGATTAGGGAATTTTGATGATTAGAGGATTTTCTTAATTTTGGGAGGTGAAGGGTCTGGGGGATTAAGGAGTTTTAAAATGAATGAAAAAATGAAACATAAGGAATTAACGCACAGGATTATTGGTGCTGCGATGGAAG
>CAZGKF010000061.1:0-16377 GCA_964526475.1 uncultured Bacteroidaceae bacterium | reverse complement strand
CTGCCCCGGCCAAAAAGCCTCTGGTTCGCACAATCCGTGGACGTCCTGCGCACATGGGCTTTCTTTTTGCCAACTACCAACTTTTTTATTCACGCGATTTCCCGAAGGCGGGGAGTTATTCTATAATACAATCACTTCATAAAAACTCGATCCTACTGCTAACTGCCCCCCTTCGAGCCCGGCTAAGCATTCCCCTCCCTCGCTGGGGGAGGGGCCAGGGGTGGGGTGTGATCTGCCCCGGCAAAAAAAACTCAGATTCGCACCTTCCGTAGATTTCCTGCGTACATATTAGAAGTAATCCATCGATTGGAGAATCTCTTTAATTTTCTTCAGAGCTTTACGTATTTCATGATCAACAATATTTTCGGAGATATTCAATTTTTGGGATATTTCTATATATGTCAGGCCTTCGTTCCTGCTCAATAAAAAAATTTCCTTTGTCTTTTCAGGCAGTGAAGAGATGGATGCATTAATTATTTTGCTAAATTCTTGTGCTTCTATATCTGAATTCCCTTGTAGTGACTCTTCATTGCTAGTATATTGAGAATATATCTGCCGGGTTAATTTTTGTTTGATAAGGTTTAAAGCTTTATTCCGCGCAATCTTAAAAACAAAACCGCTGAATGACCTGTTTTCATCCAGTTTATCTCTGCTATTCCAGACAGAGATAAATACATCCTGCACCAGATCTTCTGATTCCTGTGTATCTCTGGTAATTTTGTAGCTGAAATTATATAGCTTTTTAAAGTAATGAAAAAATAATAGTTCATAAGCTTTGGAATTCCCTTTCTTTAACTCACAAACCAATATTTTTTCATTAAGAGACATGATATGATGAATTTTTCGCTGGTGAAGTTAAAAATTCTAATTACTGTTTCCTTTATTAGATGGTTTAATTTCCAAAGTACAAATTATTTAATTATTTACTCAAAAGTTGCAGGAAAATATTTTCTAAAAGCAGCTTGTACCGTTTAAAATTGAAAACATCATACCCCTACCTGCCAGCCGGCAGGCTGGAATCCCCCAGGGTGGACTTTTCTCATTCTACCCCTAAATCCCCCAAGGGGGACTTTTAAGCAGTTGAATAACAGTTATATTTATTTTATTATTCACATTATCAATGTAAATTTCAACATTAACCCTAAATCCCCTATGGGGGGACTTTTAAGCAGTTGAATAACAGTTACATCTATTTTATTAATCAAATTATCAATAAAATTCTCAACACATATATGGAAGCAGAGCCTTTGTTTGGTTCTCCCCCTTGGGGGAGTCAGAGGGGTAAAACAAAGGCAGGTTAACTATCCTATTTGTTTTTTTATTAATTTCCCAAACCCCACAAGCAGTATCCCGGAAGCCATGACCAAAGCTATCATAACAAATAAAATCAGTTTGATTACAAAAAAATAACCAGTAAAGATAGAAATAAAATTGAAAGATGTTAAGGAGGTATTTGCAGTGATAAATGTTTGTCGTATTGGACAAAGGGGCAACGCACCCTAAAGCTGCATTTAAAACCAGAAAGGTGCGGAGTACCGGAATATTATTTAATGGAATGAAATTAAATTCATTAGCGGGTCTTGCAATGGTGATAATAGGAGATGCGTATAAAGATTGGTTTTAAGGGACGGAGACGGAGGAGCTCAAAGATAATATCTGGTATTTTGTTCTGCATAAAAAGGTGAAAATAAGTACGCATTTTTATGATGAACAATAATTTTTAGCATTAGCTAAATAATTATTTCCATAGCAATTAAAGCAGGTAAGAAATAATAACCCCTGCATAAGTGAGGTATAATTAAACCTTTCTATGCAGGGGTTATTTCTATTCCATCAAAACTTATATCAACAAAAATCCCGTTTTATATTGTTTAAAACGAACATTCATTACCCATTTATTTAGTATCCCGGGTTTTGCCCAAGATTTGGGTTCCTGTCGATTTCCCATTGCGGAATAGGCTGCAGGTAATAGCTTTCAGGGAATACCTGAGGACTGGCAATAGGTGCAAATTTGGTAAATGTGAACATCTCAGGGTCAAATAACTGGGGAGCCTCGTCATGATCAGGAGCTCCCGGCTTCCTTTCAATCTTTATTCCGTGAGGAAGGTAGCCATCTAATACATCGCGGGCAGTTCCCCATCTGCGGAGGTCGAACCAGCGATGGTTTTCGAAAGCGAGTTCTATTTTCCTTTCCTGTCGGATACGATCACGCATCTCCTCCTTACTTAAACCTGCCGGTAAATCAGGAAGACCTGCTCTGGTCCTTACACGGTTAACTGCATTGTAAACTTTTGTGGAGGGGCCTGCATGCTCATTCGCACCTTCGGCATAGGTCAGGAGGACTTCAGCAAACCTTATTTCCTGCCATGCAGATGAACTTTTTTCTTCCTGAGGAGCATATCCGTCGGCCGGATTACTGAATTTTTTAAGATAATATCCTGTAATGGAAGCCGCCCCGTCGAATTTTGTACCAGGACCTTCATTGTAATTATTCCATTCAAAATCCATATAAGGGAGTCCGCTTCGCGGTTGTACCTCAGAGAATTCACTTCCATGATAAAAGATAGTGGCATAAAAACGTGTATCCCTGCCATCATAAGGTCTGTCAGGATTATATCCTGAAGCTCCGTCTGTAATCGGCAGTCCGGTTGCAAGCATTTCATAGGAATCAACAAATTCCTGGGTTGGACAGCACATGCCTCCCCATCCGGAGGGTCTCCATCTTACAGGTACGTTATAATATCCAAAAGAATGACCGACATTTGGTATATTTGTTAATCTCTCCATAATAGTTTCATTATTTCCTCCTTCTGAAAGGAAGAGAGCCCTGTAATCATTATGAAGATCAATACCATCATTATTTGCTCCGGTAATTAAAAGGTCTGCCAGCTGGGCTGCTTTTTCCCATTGTTGGGCATAAAGCATTGCCCTTGCATTCAATGCAATAGCTGCTTGTTTGTTAATACTCCCGGGTGGTACCTGAGATCTGTCGGGTAATACACTGGCTATCTCTACCAGTTCATCGTAAACAAAACTGTAAACCTGTGTTGTAGGAGTGCGGGAAACCAGCAGATCATCTTCCAGTGATTGCAGACTTGTAATGAGAGGAACATCTCCGTATCTTCTCGCAAGGTCCCAATAGTTGAATGCCCTGACATATTTTGCAGTGGCAGCAACGCGTTCTTTGAATTCAGTGTTGAGGGAAGAGTTTTTCAATCCTTCAATTAGATTGTTCGCCTGCCTTATGGTTCTGTAACCTTCTACCCAGAGACCCATAAACTGTTCGTGTGTTGCATTCCATGCACCTGTAGGAATATGGCTCCTTACTCTTAACCATGCACTTTTCCCTCTGGCTTCATCGGTGATCATGGCAATCATGGAGGCGTATTCCGAATAACCGTACGTTGAATTTCGTGGCCCATTGATACCAAATGGCAGTCTGTCCATCAGGTTATAGAGATAAGCGTTGGTGAAGGACTCATCTTCAAAAACAAGTGAAGAACTAACCTGGTCCAATGGTGACCGGTCGAGAAAATCATCGTTACAAGCAGTAACGAGAAAAAACATTAATAAAATATATATTATCTTTTTCATGATAGATCAGTTTTAAAATGTAACATTAACACCCAAAGCAACATTCAGTACCTGAGGATAAAACATCCACCATCCTCCCGGACCTTCAGGATCTCTCCATTCCATATTGGAGAAAGTCAGGAGATTTGTTCCTGAAAAATAGATCCTCAGATTACTAAGCCCGGCCTTTGATAAAAGGGCATTCTGACTGTTAAAATTGTACCCGAACTCCAGGTTCCTGAGGCGTAGGTAAGATATATTAGTCATCCAGAAATCAGAAGACATGGTATTATTGGCAGGATAAGTAGCGGCGGTAAGTCTTGGGTATCTTGCATCTTCATTTCCCGGTCTCCAGGAGTCAATAGCTTCAGCCCATGTATTATAATCCAGGTGGAAAGGCTCCCAACGGTTCCACCGGGAATAGCTTGTAGCACCCTGGAAACTGGCAAATAAGTCAAATCCCTTATAAGCCATATTCAGGTTAAACCCAAATACCCAGTTGGGATCATAACTTTTACCAATTATGGTTCTGTCATCACTGTTAATTACCCCGTCATCGTTTAAATCCTTATACCTGATATCACCTGGTTTTAAACTATTATGAATGGCCTCTGTAAATTGTATCGGTGCACTCAGGATTTCTGCTTCTGTTTGAAACAACCCGTCGCTCAGCCATCCGGTGGAAAGTCCAAGTGGCCTTCCTGTTCGGGCAATTGCCGGGAGAATATCTTCAGGTTCAGCTACAAAAACTGCTTTATTATTAAACCAGGTAAAATTTCCTTCGGCAAGAATACTGAAACCACCAAAAGAATTGGAATAGCGAATGATTCCTTCAGTACCCCAGGAATCGACGATACCAATATTTTCATCAGGTAAGCTTGCTCCGAAGGTATATGGTACAACACCGGAAGCAGTCAGAAGGATATCTTCTGTGGTTTTATGGTAGTAATCGAATTCAAATGACAATTTATTATCCAGAAGACCTACTTCTATCCCGATATCCTTAATAGTGGCTTTTTCCCAGGTGATATTAGGATTAGGAATTCCGGTATCCCTGATCCCGCTGTAGTAATTACTTCCGATTACTGTACCTCTCTCGAATTCAAAATTCGAAAGGTATTGAAAAGGTGAAACACGGTCGTTACCAACCATCCCCCATGAGGCTCTGATCTTCATGTTACTCAATGCATTCATCCCATCCATAAAACTTTCTTCTGAGATTCTCCAGCCTGCAGAGAATGCCGGGAAGAAACCATTTCTTCCGTCCTTTGGGAAATTGAATGACTGGTCAATGCGCATGTTGGCCTGGAAAAGGTATTTCCCCTGGTAATCATAATCAAATCTTCCTATATATCCTCGCCTGGCAGTTTCGAAAGAACTTCCATCATTGGACAGTATTGTTGTTCCTCCGGCAAATAATTCAGGGATAGCTGTTGAAATGAAATTATCTCTTAATGCAGAAAGAGAACCTTTATTATTCTCTGTTTGCTCAAATAATGCCATGGCAGCAAAAGAATGAGCATTGATCTGTTTGGAGTAATTAAGTCCTGCCTGGAAAGTTGACTGCCTGTATGTACCTGAACTCTGTTCCAATCTGATTGTGCTGGGACCTGCCGTACTTTTGGTATATTCCCCGGTGATCTCGTTTAAATTATAAAATTCAAAAGGATGTTTGAACAGCTTTCGGGTATTAAAAGTAAAGTCATATGAAAAAAATGCTTTCGCATAAAGACCTTCTATTCCGGGTACCTTATATCTGAGGTTAAAATTACTCTGTAAAACATTGGCAGTTCTCTCATCATAGCCTGATCTCTCCGCGGTTCCTATAGGGTTTGTGCCAAATCCGTTATTTGCCAAACCTTTTGAACCATCTTCGAAATACACAAATGGGTTCCTGTAGGGCAGGGAGCCCATCAAACCCCCATGATAGATATCCTGGTCAAGGGAAGATGAAGCCATCCGGTTTTCAATCCTACCGGCAAGATTCACACCCAGTTCCAGCCTTTCACTAAGATTTGCATCAATATTAGAGCGGATGTTGTATTGATTATAGTTAGCTGTGGAATAAAATCCTTTTTGATTCAAATAACCAAATAAAAAGAAATACTTCATATTTTCAGATCCTCCGGTTGCAGAAAGGTTATGCTTCATATATGGAGCGGTATTGCCCATAAATGTTTCTGCCCAGTCATAACCCGGTAGCGCTCCACTCTCGTATTGAGCTATTTCTGCTTCAGTAAAAATTGGAGGCAGACCGGAGTTTATCTTTGCTTCGGTGTTGTATCTTGCATATTCTGCTGCGTTCATCAGAGTGGGTTTCCTGGTTTGATTCTGAGACCCGTAGGTTGCGGAATAGTTGAACCTTGCTTTTTGTGTGATGCCTCTTTTCGTGGTTATCAGTAATACCCCGTTAGCAGCCCTTGCACCGTAAATAGCTGTTGAAGCAGCATCTTTCAAAACTGTAATACTTTCCACTTCATAGGGGTCAATTCGTGAGAAAGATCTTACTACCCCGTCAACAACGATAAGCGGGGAGTTGTTCCCTGTTGTACTGATCCCTCTGATACGGAATGTTGCATCGTCGAAACCAGGGTTACCACGTTCCTGTGTAACAATTACGCCGGTAACCTTTCCTGCAAGTGCTGCAGATAGATTTGGTACAGGGGCCTTTGCCAGGTTTTCTCCGCTTACAGTTGAAACTGCACCGGTTAAATCTTTCTTTTTCATCCATCCGTATCCTATGGCTACAACCTCCTCAAGGCCAATGGCATCAACCTGCATGGAGATATTTATATTGGTCTGGTCGTCAATGGATATTTCCTGAGAAATCATTCCTACAAATGAAAACACCAGGATTTCTGCATCTGCTGGAACAGTGATGGTGTAATTACCATTAACATCAGATACAGTCCCGACGGTTGTTCCTTTAACGAAAATGCTCACTCCTACCAAAGGCTGCCCGGTGTTGTCAGTTACTTTTCCGGTTATAGCTCTTTGTTGCAGTTCTTTCCTGGGAGCAATAACAACCAGATTGTTTTCCATTACTTTAAACGACATATCCGTTGAACTCAACAATAGAACCATTGTTTCTTCAATAGTTTTATTTTTAATACTTAATTGAATAGGTTTGTTGAGGCCGGAAAATGCATCGTTATAAAAAAACCTGTAGGAACTTTTTCTTTCTATCTCTCTGAGCACATCCCTTAAGGGTTCATTTTGAGTCTGGATGGAAAGCTTTTGTCCATGCACCAATACCGAAGCCGATATTTGCATGACAAATAATAAGTTGATTAGTAAAGTTAGTTTCATATACAGTAGTATTTTTCTTTGAAACAAAACATAGTTTAAGATTTTTTTCATAATTTTGAAAGGTTAATTGTTAAACAATGCCATATCTTTTCTGCTCATTACAGAATTAATGGTTTTTGTTATAATGATTAATGATGTAAGTAAACCGGGTAGATGGTATCAGATTTGCCCGGTTTTTTTTGTTTGGGGTTTTAGGTCATAGGCAGTTGTTTTTAGTTAGTATTATAGGATAATTTAGTTTGTGATCATTTCTTTAAATACTGCTCTGCGCTTTACATCAAGATTGACAGTTACAATTCCCTTTTCAATATTGTATTTTAAAGGAGCCGACAGATTCATTATATCCAGTATCTGTTCAAGAGTTTCCTGATGGAAAGTACCGGTAAACTTATAATTCAACAGTTCTTCCGACTGGATCTTTATCGCCACGTCAAATTTTCGCTCGAGCAAGACAGCAAGGGTACGAAGTTTTTCAGAATTAAAGATCAACCGGCCGTCTTTCCAGGCAGTATGTTCATAAGTATTTACATTTGATGCTAATTTGATCTGTTGTTCTTCGCTGCTTTCAGCAGGTTTTAGCGGAATGTCTTTTTTTGCTGACTCTTCAGTCTTTTGCGCTGATGAAATTTCTTGCCTTTGATTAGCTTTAATATAGGTGACTTTTTGTTTGGGATTCATTGTGAGATTAACACCTTCTCCCTCAATTTTCACTATCCCTTCAACAAGGGTTGTAGTTATGGAAGTCTCTTCAGGATATGCCTTAACATTGAAGATTGTTCCCAGAGCCTTTATTTTTAAACCTAATGCATCAACAATAAAAGGTACCCCGGGATTTGTCGTAACATTAAAATAACCTTCACCATTAAGAACCACCTTACGTTTCGTAAGTCCAAAGTTGGTAGAATAACTGAGGCTCGATCCTGCATTAAGAGTAACCTGGGTCCCATCAGGGAGTATAACTTCACTTTTGCTCCCTTTAGGAACTATAATCTGATGGAAATTTTCCTTGTTAGCAAAGTTATTTAAACGGTTAGAAGTTACCCTCCAGGCAATGGTGGCTCCAATAGAAAATAAAAGCAGAAAAACAGCGGCTATCCTGATGAACTTCTGTAAAGGTGATGTTGAAATTACCGGAATGTTTTTGTTATCTGACCCAAGTTTTTCAGATAACTTATTCCATTCTTCATATTTGGCTTTATTGAATTTTCCCTTTGGCTGAGCCTGTGTTGTCAGCATCCAAACCCTGCTGTATTCAATAAACTTTGTCCTGTTATCATCCGATTGATTTATCCACAACACAAGTTCTTTAACTTCCTGCTCAGATGCCTGATTTGATAAATAGCTGTTAATTAATATATTAATATATTCCTCGCTGCAAAAATCCATTTCTTTTTTTTTAACTTTTATGATTACTGATAAGACGGGTTTTTAACAATAACAGGGTGACAAGGATAAGGAGTTTTTTACTGATTACCGATTACTCTATACTATGGCCTGTGTTTAGTTAATGTTGATACCCTGGAGACGGACTTTTCAATTTGTGTCCCGCAGATCACGCAGATTTACGCTGAAGGATGAATAAATTTCAAATTTCAATGAAACAATAAAATGTTCCACCCCTGGCCCCTTTCCCCGGAGAGCTACTCTTTATACATAAGTTAGGATTAAATATTACGGTGCCCTGCACCTATGGTTCTGTTTTTCAAATGCATTTCTACAAATATTACGCGGCTCTGCTGCTTAATATTTTGCCCAAAATGAGCACGCTTAAATAATATTTGCACATTAATCGAAGGGAGGGTCAAATATGCGAAGCCCCAAACCAGCCTGACCGGCAGGCAGGTATTTGCAGCTGATAAATGTTTGTTGTAAAGAACAAAGGGGCAACTCTCCATAAAGCGGCATTTAAAACCATAAAGGTGCGGATCACCATAATATTTGTAGTAGATAAATGTTTGTTATAGAGGACAAAGGTGCAGCGCACCGGAATATTATTTTAATGATTGAAATTTAATTCATTAACAAATAAGTTTTTGGTAATTATAAATAAAATCCATTTAGGATTTAAATTCGGATGTTGCAATGCTGAAAACAGGAAAAAGTATGTAGTTGGCAAGGTGATAAAAGTTGGTAGTAGGCAGGGAACACAGTTGGATTCTTTCTGTTTTTCATATTTCAACGCTGTCAGGTCTTCGACGCTGACAGGTTTATTACAGGATGTTTCAGGCGGCATTTTTTTAATGATACTTCCAATATCAGAAAAATTAAATAGTAACTATTTTAGAATGCGTCACCTTTATCAGCAGATTGCAACCTGTCAGCGTCGAAGACCTGACAGCGTTATCAGGGAAAACAACTATTATTTAAAGTATGTGACTTGAATGTTGGCAACAGAAATAGTTAACCTGCCCTTAGGGCGCAATTTGAGGTGTAACTCCAAAAACCCAGGGCGTTTCCCCGGGAAGAATTAAGTTGGGCTTCAGTCCGTTTCCTTAATATAGAATTTACCTCCGAAATCTTGTCTATAAATATTTTCTCAGGCTATTCCTCAGACTCTCCAACGCTCTCGACATGTGGGTTTTTACCGTATTAACAGAGATATTCAGTCTTTCGGAGATTTCATTATAGGTAAGCATTTCAAAGCGGCTCAGCAGAAAAACTTTTCTACATTGAGGAGGAAGCTGGCCAATGCTTTTATTCACATCTTTTTCAACTTCAGGAAAGGACAATTGCTCCAATATGTATTCTTCATCATGTCCTGTCAGTTCTTTAATCTTATCAGTAATGCCTGTCATACTATCCTGCTGTTGTCTTTTTTTAAGTTCAAGACAATTCATGCAGGAATTATGAACGCATCTGTAAAGGTAAGGCTTTATGCTGTGTTTTATTTCAATTTCTTCCCGTTTCTGCCAGATCTTCAGAAAAACATCATTTACTATTTCCTTCACAAGTCCTTCTTCATGTACCATGCCAAAAGCATAGAGACAGAGGAAACTAAAGTAGTTTTTATACAAAGTTTCAAATGCGTTTTTATCTCCCTTTTTTACTTTCCGCCAAAGATTGTGGTCAGTATCCTTCAAGATAAGGATTTTTTTAGTTAGCTATGTAGTATTATTGAAAAACAATGTAAAGTTAATTTTTTTTTAAAGAATTCAGAATTCAGAATATTAGATTGCATAATTATGAATGGAACATCTTTTTCTGCCCTTTATTTTTGTCCCGCAGATCACGCAGATTTACGCTGAAGGATGAATAAATTTCAAATTTCAATGAAGGAATCAAATTCCCAACCCATGTATCCCCTCCTTTTTCTAGCTACTCTTTATACACATGAATGAAAATAAAAGCTATAGACAAGAATAATAAACTTCTGCATTCTGCCTTCTTTTGTTCCTTGTTCTGCCTTCCACTTCTGAATTCAACTCTCCCTATTGTCAACACCATTTAATTCCTCTCTTCTGACCATTTCAGCTTCTTCCAGCAGCTTTTCCTTATTGACTGCCACCACACCGGCTTTTTCGCAGACCTGTCCTCCTGCCAGATTTGAGAGGGTTGCAATATCAAGAGGAGATAATCCGGCGCTGACGCACAAACTGGCAATTCCTATAACAGTATCGCCGGCACCGGACACATCTGCTATATCTCTTGTCTCAGCAGAAATATGGTGATAACTATCCTTGTCATTTATCATTATTCCCATCTCCGACAATGTAAGCATGATAATATTATGCTTTTTCATTTTCCTTAGTCTTTCCATAGCTCCGGCAATGCTTTCAAGATCATGTTTATCCAGATCAGATTTAAGACCTTCACTTAGTTCCTTGAAATTTGGTTTAAACAAGCTTACATTTTCATAAACCAAAAAATTTCGTTTCTTGGGATCAACTAAAACAGGGATTTTTTTCAGGTTGGAAATATCCAGTATTCTTTTTATCAGGGATGCAGTTGCAATCCCTTTATCATAATCCTGTATTATAACAGCATGTACTCTTTTATTTTCTATAAGGTTAACGGCAAATTCCAGTAATCGCTTTTCTGAACCGGCATTTATGTATTCACTGGTTTCTTCATCAACTCTGAGCAGATGCTGGTTGCCGCTTATGATCCTTGTTTTTCTTGTTGTCTCGCGGTTTTTTTGTACAATGATTCCCAGATCGGTGAGGTTTTGACTGCGCATTAGCTCCAGGAATTTTTTACCTCTGTCATCATCACCAATTACACCGCAAAGGATAGGTGCCGCCCCCATAGCTTTTATGTTCAAAGCTACATTAGCTGCCCCGCCGAGCCGCGTTTCCTCCTGTATTTCAGAAACAACAGGCACCGGAGCTTCGGGTGAGATACGGCTGACCCTTCCCCATAAATAGGAGTCTGTCATTACATCACCAATGATTAATATTTTAAAGGTATTGAATTCCTTAAAAAGTAATTTAAGATCAACTGAATTGAGGAACATTCACTTAAGGTATTTATGATGATTGACAAATATAAAACTTTTTCCGGCATCAGAAAGGGTCAACGTCTGTGATAATCTTCAGAAGACTGTCCTGCCCGGTCCGTAATTCATTTATTATTACCCTTAAAAGCTTACGTGCTTTATCGAAAGATGATTTTTTCTCAATTTTAAGAAGAATATTTTTAAGATAATATGATTGTATCCTTCCGATTACAGGATCCTGTGGCCCCAGTACACGTTTGCCGAAAGCAGTTCTCATTTTTTCAGAGAGTATGAGAGATGCATTATTCAGCTCCCCGGGTTTTTTATGTTTCAGGGTTATCCGTATCATTTTTACAAAAGGAGGGTAGTTGAATATTTGTCTTTCCGAATACTGATCACTGAAAAACCCTGCAAAATTATTATCACGTACATACCTGATAATTGGATTACCCGGATTGGAAGTCTGGATCACGACTTTTCCCCTTTCATCTCTCCTGCCTGCTCTACCGCTTACCTGCATCATAAGCTGGAAACTTCTCTCGTAGGCCCGGAAATCAGGAAAATTCAGCATCTGGTCGGCATTAAGTATTCCCACCAGTCCAACTCCATCGAAGTCCAGTCCTTTAGAAAGCATTTGTGTGCCAACCAGAATATTAGTATTTCCCGCAGCGAAATCATGCAGTATTTTTTCGTATGATTTTATTGACCGGGATGTATCCAGATCAAGCCTGGCTGTTTTTACTCCGGGAAAAAAAAGCTCCATTTCGTCTTCTATGAGTTCGGTGCCAAAACCTCTTGTAATTATTCGTGTATTACTGCAATCATTGCATTTACCGGGAACTTTTTGTGAATATCCGCAATAATGACAGATAAGGTTTTTAGTGAACTTATGATAGGTGAGACTGACATCACAGGTTTTACAACGGGGTATCCAACCACATATCTCACATTCAAGAAATGATGAGTAACCGCGCCTGTTTTGAAATAAAATAACCTGTTTGCCGGAATTGAGCGAGTTTTCTATTTCACGCATCATTAAAGGAGTAAACACAGATTTCATTAAATGTTTTCTTCTGGCTTCACGTGTGTTGGCAATAATTATTTCAGGAAGTTTAATTTCTCCAAACCTGTTTTTAAGTAATACCAGACCGTATTTACCGGTTTTACAATTGGTATATGTTTCAACCGAAGGTGTTGCAGTACCAAGCAAAGTTTTTGCCTTATGCATTTTTGCCAGCATGATGGCTGCATCTCTGGCATGGTAACGAGGAGAAGGATCGTATTGCTTAAAGGTATTTTCATGTTCCTCATCCACAATGACCAGGCCCAGGTTTGAATAGGGCAGAAATACCGATGATCTCACTCCGAGAATAACAGGGAGATTGTCTGTGTCCTCCTTTAGTAAGCAGTTGTAAACTTTCATCCTTTCTGTATCGCTGAAACGACTGTGGTAAATACCTGCTTTATCCCCGAAAACATATCTCAGCCTTTCTATGATCTGAGAAGTGAGTGCAATCTCGGGCAAAAGATAAAGTACCTGTTTCCCTTCCCTTATTGTTTCTGCAATAAGATGCATATAGATCTCTGTTTTTCCGCTGGAAGTAACACCATGAAGAAGGCATACATCTTTTTCTTTGAAAATTTTTCGTACCTCATCGAGGGCAGATTTTTGCGCTTTATTCAGATTGGCTAATGGAATAAGGGTTTCCCGATCTGTTTTAATATTTAATGAAACACGGTCGGCACATGAGAGAATACCTTTTTTTTCAAGTTGTCGCAGGGTTCCGGTATTTACAGCAAGAGAAAGTTCTTTTCGATTGATTCTGAAACCCTGAGGATTACCTTCCGCCAGTTCAAGGAATTTAAGAAGGATATCCCTTTGTTTCGGTGCTTTTTGAAGATCATCTAAGGTTTGTTGAAGTATTCCGGGATCATGATAAGGTTCGGAAAGGAAAATATCTTTTTCTTTTTTAGGTCTTATTTTTTCAGTTAATCGTTCTTCGAGAAAGACAGCTCCGGACTCACATAAATCCTTTACATCTCTCATGATATCTTTTTTGCCTGTTAAACGGGAGAGATCGGATAATTTGATCCCGCTATTTTTCTTCACAATGTTAAGAACAGCTTCCCTACCTGAACTTCCTGCCGGGGATGCCGGAAAGTCTTCATTAAAGATAATATATGCGTTACTGCTTATTTTGAGTCCTGCCGGAAGAGCTGCCTTATATACCTCCCCAGGTGAGCACATGTAATAATCTGCCATCCAGTCCCAGAATGCAAGCTGATGATTATTAACTACAGGTTTGTCATCAGGTAGAGAAATAATGCTTTTATATTCCTTTAGGTCTGATGCATCGTGATGGATTGTTTTAATAATCCCGGTATAATACTTCCTTGACCCGAACTGAACGATTGCACGCATCCCTGTTTGCACCAAATCTTCCGATTCTTCCGGGACCTTATAGGTGAAAAGCCGGTTTGGCAGTAAAGGGAGAATTATATCAGCATAAAGCATGGCGTTAGGATGAGGAGGGTGTAAGGAAATGAGAATGAGGAAATGAGGAAAATGGGGAAGCTGCGAACAGGTTGGGAAATGAGTTATTCATTTCTTTCATTTCAAATGGGATAAAAGCAATAAAAACTTTCAGAAATTGTAGATTTCTCATTTCGCCTGGGATATCAGTTCCTGAAAGCTGAGGTATTATCATTGTTTTCTTCCTATTCAGATTAATCGCAGATTTTTTGAAATATTAGTGAGAAGAAATGTACATACAAATTATTCATTCATCTTCTATATCCTATGGCTAAACCTTTGCATACCTGTAATTATCCAACTTAATGGATTAAGGGGATTGCTGCGGTTATTGATTTATTTACAGGGATAAAACCTCTGCCATTTCCAGGGCTGAAGGATCAATGGATTTATGCATCTTGATTACCTTACTGAAAGGTACATGCGTTATTTCATTATCCTTAAGACCTATCATTACACTTTTCTGATCGTCAAGCAGTGCTTCAACGGCATAATATCCCAGTTTACTTGCGGTAACCCTGTCGAATGCAGAAGGAGTACCGCCCCTCTGGATATGCCCGAGTATGGAAACTCTCACATCATATTCCCGGAAATCTTCTTTTACTTTGGCAGCTATTGCCATTGCACCGCCGTCATCATCTCCTTCGGCAACAATGATTATGTTACTGGATTTTCTTCTTTTAAAACCTTTCTCAAGGTATGACTTTAGATTAATTGCCTGTTCTTTCACTTCGGGTACAAAAATGGCTTCTGCCCCGCATGCGATCCCGCTCCGGAGAGCAATAAATCCTGCATCACGGCCCATAACCTCTACAAAGAAAAGCCGGTTATGACTGCTTGCTGTATCCCGTATTTTATCAACGGCTTCCACAACAGTATTAAGGGCGGTATCATATCCAATAGTATAATCTGTTCCGTATATATCGTTGTCGATAGTACCCGGTAAACCAACAAAAGTAATGTCAAAATATTCATCGCAAAAAATTCTTGCGCCGGTTAAAGAACCATCCCCGCCGATGACAACAACAGCATCAATACCTTCTTTCTTCAAATTTTCATAAGCAAGTTTCCTGCCCTCCGCAGTGCGGAATTCCTCACTTCTGGCAGTTTTTAAAATAGTACCGCCTCTCTGGATTATTTCACTGACATTAAATGCTTTAAGCTCTTTGAAATGTGCATTGATCATTCCGTGATATCCGTGGCGTATACCAATTACCTGAATTCCATGGTAAATTGCTGTTCTGGTCACTGCCCGGATAGCTGCATTCATTCCCGGAGCATCTCCTCCGGATGTTAAAACTCCTATTTTTTTAATTTTCCCCATTTTTCAGGTTTATTTATTATTAATCAATTTTATTGATATACAACTATTTAAAAAATACAAAGTTATATTAATTGTTTTGATTTAAGGTATTCAGAATAATATATTAAGTTTAAATTTTTGTAAACTTATCTATCCGCTTCGCTATATTTTCCAGTTGCCATAGTGGGGTGGAGGTAGCTCCGCAAACGCCAACAGATTCTGCAGCAAGGAACCATTCTTCCTTTATTTCTTCTTCAAAAGAAACAAAATGGCTACGTTCGTTAACGGATTTACATATTTCAAAAAGTACCTGTGCATTCGAACTTTTTTTCCCTCCCACGAAAACAATAACATCATTTTGTTCTGCAAAATTTAGCAATCCGGGTTTCCGGTGGGAAATATGTCCGCAGATTGATTTATTTACACGGAGTGTTCCTCTGTTGGAGTTTATACGGGATATGAGAATGGATGCAAGCTGGTCGTATTTATAGGTATCCATCGTAGTTTGCGAAAAAAGCACTGACTTTTTACCCGGTTTGAGGTTCCGGATATCCTCCGGTTTGGATATAACCAAAGCCTTGTTATCAGTCTGTCCTTTTAAACCAATAACTTCAGGATGGTCTTTTTTGCCATAAATTATGATCTTGTCATTTTCTTTATCAAGTTCTTCATATTCTTTCCTGATCTTTTTCTGCAGTTTAAGTACAACCGGACATGTCCCTTCAATTATTTCGAGATTGTTTTTTCTGGCTGTTACATAAGTTGAAGGAGGCTCTCCATGAGCCCTGATCAGAAGTTTTGCATTTTTCAGTTTATGAAGGTCTTTGTGTTCAATGAAATTCATTCCCAGTTCTGATAATCTCTTAACTTCTTGCTCGTTATGAACAATTTGTCCAAGACACCATACCTGTTCCCCATTACGCAGTAATTCTTCAGCCATTTCTATGACCCGCACCACTCCGTAACAAAACCCTGACTTGTCTTCAATGCTTATTTTCATTAATAATGTATAATTAATAACCGCTTGTGCGGTTTGATTACTTTTAAAAATTGTTAATAACTATTCATGAAAAAAGTTATGCATAATACAGATATACAGTATAATAGAGTTATTAATCTCTACAAAAACAACTCTATTATGCATAACTTTAAATCAAATTTCGACAAGTTTTAATTGTTTAATTGTTTAATTGTTTAATCGGTGTTTATATTCCACGATTCCAC
>CAZGKF010000060.1:16414-17180 GCA_964526475.1 uncultured Bacteroidaceae bacterium | reverse complement strand
AGGGGGTTTTAGAAATAAAAAAATGAAATTCCGACGTTAGTCGGATAATAGTGATTTTTTATATTCATTTTCGATTATTCATTAAACCTTAAAATAAGGATGTCAATTCAATATTATTTACCTTCTAAACGAGACCACGTAATCACTGTAGCTACCCCCGTACCCCTGTGTATGAATCACACAGATAGAATACATTGGGCTACACAAATGGCATACAGTTAAAGAAGGATAAATATATGCAAAAATACCATACCCTTTATAGAAAAAAGTATACCGAGTGAAAAAAAATCAATTTTTGTAACCGGTAAATAACAATTCACATTTATACTCCTGAAATAACTTTACTTGTTTCTTACATTTTACATTTTTTTGTGTAAAACTATTTTATGACACGAAACTACTCTGCGGAGTTGCTGGCGACGGATGGCTTATCTACGTTTCTTCAGCAGGAAATTCATCTAAACCTGGCTAAATAGTTACATTAATTTTATAAATTGCAGTCCTAAACTAAATCTTTTTTTCCTGGGGAAAAAGCTCGTGAGCGACAGCGAACAAATCTGTTGTCCGCCAACTACTAATTTTGAAATACTGAATGGAGAAATGCCGGAGTGGTCGAACGGGGCAGACTCGAAATCTGTTGTTCCGCCTGGCGGAACCGGGGGTTCGAATCCCTCTTTCTCCGCCATCAGGCAAAACACCCGCGAAAGCGGTTTTTTTGTGGAGCAGCATACTGAGCAATGCGACAGCATATGCGAAGGGATGATGC
>CAZGKF010000060.1:0-16314 GCA_964526475.1 uncultured Bacteroidaceae bacterium | reverse complement strand
CCGCGAAAGCGGGTTTTTTGTGGAGCAGCATACTGAGCAATGCGACAGCATATGCGAAGGGATGATGCGTAACAAAAAATATCCGAAGGATGTTTTGCCTGATGATCAGTTTACCCTCCCCGGGATCACTGAGCGCAGCGAAGTAATCCCGGAGAAAACACCCGCGAAAGCGGGTTTTTTGTGGAGCAGCATACTGAGCAATGCGACAGCATATGCAAAGGGATGATGCGTAACAAAAAATATCCGAAGGATGTTTTGCAGATAGTTTGTCACTCCACGATGGGGCATACCCATTCAACAAGGGAATATTACTGGTGTTACCCGTAAATAACGTGTAATAACTCCTGGGGTACCTGCCACCATCATGCGTGCCGTAAATTATTTGCAGTACCGCTGGTTGTCCAGTTGCCAGGGCCAGTATATGCTCCGTTCGCAAGAACGATGTGATCGCATGGTTTAGCGGATGCCAGTGCGTTGTTGAGCTGGGCAGAATTGGAAACCTTAATGGGCGGTGTATAATTAATATTTATGATCTTAAATATAAAAAGAAATCCTGAAAGTTAAAATCAGACCAACCTTTCTAATTTTAATTTTCAGGATTTTTTATAGTATTCCTACCTGCAACTTACCAGATTACGCATCAACATAAGACTTGAGATGCTGCGTAACAAAGTTGAGTGTATATTCTATTGCAATAACCTAAAATTCATGAACCATGATTCCTGATGAATATTCATTCCGGGACTTCCAAGTCCCCTTTTTTCTGAATCGGTGAGTACAGGGACCATAACATGATCCCCCGGACTCCAGTTAGCAGGAGTGACAATATTATGATGAGAATCAACAGTTTGTAATGCAACTAATGTTCTTTTAATCTCATCCATATTCCTCCCGATTTCCATAGGATAGAAATTAATTGATCTTACCTTATTATTCGGATCAATTATGAATACCCCTCTTATATTCTCAGAAATGTTCACAGATGAATGTATCAGTCCGTATTTATTTGAAATCAAATAATCACTATCATCAATAAGGGGGAAATTGATTTTTACAGTTCCTCTGTTTTTATAATTTATTTCTTCAAGTGCTTTTACCCAGTCCTGATGTTGACTTAAAACATCGGTTGACAGGACAATGATCTCTACTCCCAGGTCTTTATATTCCTGTTGTTGATGAGCAAGTTCAAGAATTTCGGATGAACAAACAGGAGTAAAATCTTTTGGGTGGGAAAAAATAACTTTCCAGTTTCTGCCAAAATCCCTGGGAAATACAACTTCTCCGTTGGTTGATTGAGCGCGGAAAGAGGGCGCATCATCTCCAATAAGCGGAATTTTAATATTTTCTTTATCCTGTGCATTCATTTGAATCACAGAAATAATAAAAAAAGCCAATAATAAAATCTTTTTTTTCATATGATGAATTTTTAGTTAAACAATCAACACAAATCTCAGAACATTTAACTTGTAAATCAATGAAAATCAAACTAAATAAATAAAAGACAATATAGTCCTTTATTAATCTGCTCCATGTCTGTAGAAGATTCATTTTAATTGAAGATCATGCATATGATGATTTCTTTATTTAAACTCTTTCTAAATAGATTCTAAATTATTAAGAATTTCACCAGATGGAAACAGATAATTCCCCCTTCAATCTCTGCATAATTAATCTTCAGATACCGCTGAAAAATGCTTTGACTATAACTAAAAAAAGAAAGATTAAAAACCGGATCAACAGTAAATTCTTTCAGCGCATGGATATTTATGCCGGTTACTGCTGTTGAACCAAGGTGGAAAGGTACCCGGTCAGGTTCCTTATGCTCTAATGAAGTTTTAAATCTTTCATAGCTGTTTAATCTTTCCATACAAGTACTTTACGCATAAAAGCTTATTTCATGATATTTCTTTTTACATCTAATTCATAAAGTTCAATTGCATTTTCAAGGAATAATATTCGACATCCTGGCAAGCGAACCCTTTTTATGTAAATTCTGCATTCCATGTTCCTCCATTCTTACTTCTTCGTTCTTCATTCCTTGTTCTTTCCCTTCTTTTTTACTCATTAGCAAACTTGCTTTTGGAAATATCAAATGATATACACTCGGGAAAAAAATTCGGGTCTTACAAGTTTGAAAACAGGAGATGTGTATAAAGTGTAGCTGTGAAAAAGGAAAAGGGGGGGGGGGCAGGTAAGAACAAAAATATTGCCTTAAAAATTCTTTTTCATTTTTTAACAAGTCAAGCATCTGCGAAACTTTAATAAAATAGAAAACAAATTGTCCTGCCCCTATCTGATCTGAATTAATATCAATGAAAAATATTTAGTTTATGCCATATATATCCCTCCGTTAATATCCAGTGTTACACCGGTAATGAATCCATCGTATTCGGATGCCAGGAATACAACAGCTCTGGAAACATCCTCCGGAGATCCTGCTCTCTGCAAAGGAATAGCTTTTATAGTAGCTTCGTTGGATTCCCTGGTGGAATGTTTATTATGAAATGCTGTACCCAGAATTAATCCGGGTGCCACAGCGTTAACACGAATTCCTCTGTCTGCCAATTCCGTTGCAAGTGATCTTGTCCAGGTTATAATAGCCCCTTTGGCTGTTGAATAAGCCAGAGAACCCGGGTGCCCTCCCTTTCGACCTGCCAGGGAGCCCAGATTTATAACACTGGATGCACCCGCATTTGCAAGAAGCGGCAGAAGCTCACGGGTAACCATCATAGCAGTACTTAAATTAATCTCCATCACTGTATTCCAGAATGCATTATCTATCTCATTCAGTTTCTTTCGTGCCACCAGGCCCCCGGTATTGTTAACAAGGACGTCCAACTTTCCAAATATCTCCCGTGCAAAATTACTCAGGAGTTTTACTTCATCCTCTTTTGTCAGATCTGCCTGAAATGTCCATACTTTCCTGCCAACTTTTTCAGCAAGTTCAAATAATTTCTTTGTTTCAGTATCGCTTGCGAAATAGTGCGCGATAAGGTCACAACCGCTTTCCATCAGATCGTTGGAAATCTGCAATCCAATTCCCTGGTCTGCACCTGTAACCAAAGCTTTTTTTCCATCCAGTTTTTTCAGATAATTCATGTTTTTAAAGATTTAAAAATTTTTAAAGGGCCCCCTGGGTGGAGCCTCCGACATTTCGCCCTGCCACTTATAGAATTTTTCTTTTAAAATGCATAATACCTCAGGATTTTCATCTGACACATCATTACTCTCAGATATATCCTCATCAAGATTAAATAAGCCTGTTTTAAGGGATGATTGAATCCATTTCCAGTTGTCTATTCTTACTGCGTATTCTTCTCTAAGCTCCCAATAATGCTGATTTCTTTCTGATGACTTTTTGCCGGTGAGCACCGGAACCATATCAAACCCATCAAGAATAAGTGAGTCTGGTTTTTTAATACCTGTCATCGAAAGTATCGTGGGAAATATGTCAAGAGCTGACAAGAACTCATCACTTACCTGTCCGGATTCTATAATTCCGGGCCATTTAACAATACACGGAACCCGAAGACCTCCTTCCATCATAGTTCCTTTTCTCCCGGAGAATGGGGTATTATCAGAACCTAGTCCACCTCCGTTGTCGGAATGAAATATTACAATCGTATTTTCCTGCAATCCAAGGCTGTCAATCAAACCGAGAACGTTACCTATTGCTGCATCCATGCAAGTAACTGCAGCCATATATCCTCTTCTTTTCTTATCTTCTTCCGTGGCTGGCTCAGGATACATAGCAATATATTCAGGCGGAGCCTGTACGGAGTTAAGTATATCCGGATCAAGGCTGGAAGAAAAATGCGGTGCAAAATGAGGGAGATACAGGAAAAAAGTTCTTTCCTTATTTTCCCTGACAAACCGTAATGCTTCCCTTTCAAAAAGGTAAGTACAATATATGCCTTTGTCTTCAGTTGTCGGCTCATTATTCCTGTACATGGAAGGAATACCGTATCTCTCATGAGTATAATAATCTATTCCGGTATTAACAAGTCCATAAAACTCGTTAAAACCCCGTTGAAGAGGTAAGTATCTTTTCAACTGTCCCAAATCCCATTTCCCAAAAATCCCATTTACATATCCCACCTCCTTCAATAATTCAGGGAAAAATACTTCGTGCAAATCGGTTCCCAAAATTCTCTCCGGTGAAACACTGTATTCATAAGCACTATATAAATATCCATCATTAACCCTGTCGTTACGAAACAACTCATACGTGCCATTACGCTGTGGGTAACGGCCCGTTAACATGCCTGAACGGGAGGGAGTTGAAATGGATGCCGTAACATAGAAATTCGTAAGACGGACACCATCAGCAGCTAATTTATCGAGATTAGGTGTAAGAATATCCGGTGAACCATAACATCCAAGATCATTATAACCCTGGTCGTCGGAAACAATAAGGATAATATTCGGAAGTGCGGTATCCTCATTCCTGTTATTGTTGATCTGACATGAGGCCAGACATAAAAAAGCAAAATTGGCAGAGACTAAATGTTTATTCATACTGTATTAAATTAAGGGCATCTTTTTAAACCTATGATTGATATAATCATTAAGATTTTAATAATATAACTATTATACATTAGAAATATTTGCATAATTTTAAAGTATAAATATAAGCAAAATGAAATGTTTTAATCCACTTGGGCTTAAGGGTCATTATTTATTCTATGCCTTGATTGCGTTAATCCTTTTTAATTCATGTCAATACAATCAAAAAACAAGCAGGGAACCGGAGAAAATTATTATTGATACTGACATGGGATCAGATTGTGATGATGCCGGCGCATTTGCATTATTGCATAAATACGTCGATATGGGAAAAGCTGAGATTATCGGATGCATTTATAGTTCAGGGAAAGTTCCTTTTGGAGCAGGGATAGTTGAAGCAATTAATATTTATTATGGACGACCATATCTGCCTATCGGGGCTTATCAGGGACAAGAAGTCGGAGATCCGATTGATAAAATGAATGCTGAAAAGCTAGCTAAAGATACCGCAGCATTTAAAAATACTATCATTTATAATTCAGATGTGGAAGACCAAACCCGGCTTAACCGGAAATTGTTGGTCAACCAGGAAGACAACAGTATATCCTATTTAACTATAGGTCATACAATGGGGCTATATGAACTTCTTGTCTCAACTCCTGACGACATTTCTCCTCTTAGTGGGTTTGAATTAGTCAGTAAAAAGATTAAAAGATGGGTAGCTTTTGGAGGAGGAACGGAAAGGGTTGATAGTCAAAATTTTACAAAAGATTGGAATTTTTATAAAAATGGAGCAGCCATTTATACAAAATATTTGGTGGAGAATTTCCCTAAACCTGCTTTTTTTATGAATCAGGCGAATGAAATATTAACCGGAAAATCATTAAAGACTACACCCCCGGGTAATATAGTCCGTACTGCTTATATTGAGTGGCTGGGGCGCTTTAATAAAACATTAGATGATCAAAGGATTAGTGGCGATTTGATTGTTGTGTATTATGCAGTTGAGGGTCCTGGAGATTTTATGGTTGACTCCGGAAAAGGATGGCTGGAGTTTGATCTGGAAAAAGGGTGCAGATGGCACCCGGGTGAAAGTAATCTGGATCAAACCTTTATTACTTTAAAAGAAGGAACATATGAAAGTTTTGCTGACTATTTAAACGAGATGATTGCAAAAAAACCAAAATTTCATGAGTGAATATTTCCTTAGTTGACATTTGACTTTTATTCAATAATCTGCATTTCTGTTCTTCGGTTTAATGCCCTTCCCTCTTCCGTTTCATTACCAGCTACTGGTAATAAAGCCCCGAAGCCTCTGTGCTTAAGGCGGTAAGAACTTATTCCATTATTTATCAGCCAGTCAACAACCGCCAATGCCCTACGCTCAGAAAGGCTTGAATTATACTCGTCGGTACCTATATTATCGGTATGCCCGTTAAGCTGAATTCTGACAGTGGGATTCTTCTGCAAAAAATCAAGTATTCTTTCTAATTCAACTTTCGACTCAGGTTTAAGCTCTGACTTATCGAATTCAAAGAAAATATTATTAAGGACAATTTTATAACCGCTTCTTAAGGGTTGAAGCGGGACATCTTTAATAAAGGGATCTGTGCGTTCATAAATACCTTCAAACGCAAAATGTCCGGAATAAAATAAATACCCGGTTTTTGAAACATTCAGGACGTAGTTCCTTCCTGAAGGAAGTGGGATAAGAAACTCTCCTTCTCCGGGCGAGGAAACAGATTCAATCACCAGCTCGCCGGATTGAATATCAATCAATTTGAATTCTGCATCAAGGCCTTTATATGTAAGGGAGTCAAACACCCTGCCTTTCATATACGAAACCGGGTTTGGACGCACCTCCGGGTATAGTTCAAATTCATATAAATCAAGGTCTTCACCTGAGTGCCTGTCGGAAGCAAAATAGGCCTTATCTCCACTGGAGTTGACTATCAGTCCAAGTTCATTGTTATGCGTATTTATGGGAAATCCAAGATTAACGGGATCAGACCAGGTCCCCTCCTCATCTGACCTTGACATAAATATATCGCTTTGTCCAAGATTTTTATGACCATCTGAAGTGAAATATAAAGTCTTTCCATCGGGATGAATAAAAGGAGCCTGTTCATTCCCGGGAGTATTTATTTTATCACCCAGGTTAACAGGTACAGTCCATGCTCTTTTTTCTGTTCCGGAAGACATATAAATATCCAGACCGCCTTTTCCTCCGGGGCGGTCACTGGCGAAAAATATTATCCTTCCATCAGCGGAAAGGGCCGGATGTTTTTCTGAAAACGTGGTATTTAAAGGGCTTCCTGCATTGGAAGGTATGGTCCATTTACCTTTTCTTTTCCTTGAAAAATATAAATCGCACATACCATAGCCATCAGGTCTGTTGCATGCTGTAAAAAACATGAACCTTCCATCAGCAGAAATTGTTTGTGCTCCCTCATTTTGAATAGTATTAAGTGGACGTCCCAGATTTCTTCTTCTGCTCCATGACCCATCTTCATGCTTCACAGATTCATAAAAATCCTCTTGCCGATTACCAAAAGCAATTGGCTTTGCAGGATCGACCGGGTCCAGAACGGTAAAAATCACTCTTGACCCATCGAGGGAAAGGGAAGGCCAGTATTCATTTTTAGATGAATTTACGGAATCACCCAGATTAACCGGATTAAAAGGAACAGGATTTTCCAGCATAGAAATAGCAAATTCACATTTATCAATTAAATCCTGTACAAGTTTTAGTGAAATACGTTGAAACAAATCAAAATCCATAAATTTCAAAGAATTTTTTAAGGCATCATGGTACAGTCCCTGGTTATATTCTATCTGAGCCAGGATAAAATAACCTTCAGGATAATAGTCAGGGGAAATGGATAAGCCTTTCCTGAAATTTTTAATGGCAGTCTCATAATCACCCGAATCTTTATAAATCTGAGCGATCATAAAATACGCTTCTATAAAGTTTCTGTCTGCCCTAATTGCCCGGTTAAGCAACTGAAGAGCGGTTGCATCATCACGCTTATCATAGTGCTGAACAGCCTGATCGTAGAATCTTAAAGCTTTTTTTGATTTTGTATGAAAACCCTGTTGACCTGATAATGGTAATGACAAAAAGGATAAGGTGATGAATATCAGTATATTTATAACTCTGCAACGCATCCATTTCATTTTGAGGAAAGATAAGAAAACCCTGGATAAGATCAAAAACCTGTGATCTTTCTTTTGCTTTTCAAGAATTCCTTTCTTTGCATTAAATAAATTATGAATTTTTGTGTGAAAAAAAAATTAAACGTATATTTGCGACCTGAAAAAACGGAAAGAATAAAAAATTTATCAGGATGAACTTACTAAAAGTTGTTGAAAAAGAATTTGCTGCAGACAATAAATTTCCTGTATTTGCATCAGGTGATACTATTACCGTGCATTATAAGATCAGGGAAGGTGGTAAGGAAAGAATCCAGCAATTCAGAGGAACAGTAATCCAGAAAAAAGGTACCGGAATCACTTCTACTTTTACAGTACGTAAGATGTCGGGCAATGTTGGAGTTGAACGCATTTTCCCAATGTCATCTCCTTTTATAGGACAGATTGAAGTAAACAAACGTGGACATGTTCGCAGGTCGAGAATATTCTATCTACGTGGGCTTACCGGTAAAAAAGCCAGGATTCAGGAAAAGAGAATGTAAGCCAACCACGGTAACCACAGTTTAATTTTCACATAATGCTAATTGTTTTTCAACGAATTAACTCTGGTTCTTGCATTTTCAAGAATTTTTTCTGCTTGTTGCTCAGCTCCTTTATTTAAATTATCGGCCTGCTGTTTAGCTTTCTTTTCCATTTCTTCGGCAGCTTTTTGTGCAGCAATCTTTTTAAGAGGATTCGTTCCTGCTTCCTTAATAAGGTTCCTTCCCTGCAGTTGTGCTTCACCTACCATCTTCTCCCCTGCTTCTTTAGCAGAAATTCTTATTTTTTCTGCCTCTTCTTCTGCCTGACTCATTATACGATCAACCTCTTCGCTGATCTTCTCTGTAACATCTTCCTTCACCTTTTGCGCTTCTTCCTGTATTCTTTCCTGGACAGCTTCTATTACTTCAGTTTTTGCTTTCTGCATGCTTTCTTTTACATCCATGGAAATTTCCGGATCAGTAAAAGATCCTTTGATTTTAAGTTGTACATTAACATTATCGCCGGCTTTTACATCAAATCCTTTTGCAGTAGCCTGAGCAGTAAGGTTTTCCAAAACATCGTTAGCTGCACTTCCGAATTCACTCCTAGGTATGCTCATGTTAATGAAATAATTCATTGTCTGATCAATACCCTGGTCGCCACCAATGTTAAGTTGTGTGGTACTTATCCTGGTATCGAAAGGATCAATATACACCCGCCCGTTGCGCATTTCAAAAGATAAATTAACATCTTTGAATTTTGGATTTTTCATGTTATTGTGCTTCAGTAGTTGAGAAATTTTATCAAATGTGTTATTCTCAATAATTTCCACTTCATCCGAACGAAGTCTTCCTTTTCCTGTTACACTCGACATTACAGGATACATGGTTGAATCAAGAAAACTAGTAATATTTAATACCAAAGAAATGTTGCCCTTGCAATATTCAGCTACCGGAGCCAGCTTTTCCACGGTGTTGAAAGCGTGAAATGCAGAAGGAATATCAATACTGTTCATATTGAAATTAAAATTCACCTCGGGTGTTTTTATATCTGCGGTATTGTATTCGCCATTCATTATCATGCTTCCCTGAAGCAAACCCATGGAGAGATTATCCATGATAAGTTTCCCATCCCTGGCAGTTATTTTGCCAAGAATATTGGTAACATCCAGTTTATCATAGAGTAACTTTTCAATGCGTGTACTGAAAATAAAGTGGATATTTTTGGGTACTTCAATAACAGACAATACAATATCTGTCTCTTCACTGGCTGTATCCTCTTCGGTATCCATCATCAATTCATTAAGATTCAGGAAGCTGGATGTCAGATCCAGAGAGCCTGAAACTTTTTCATCAGAAAATACATAAGGAATAAAATTTTCCATTCTACCTTTCATCTGAATATCACTGTGTCCGATTGTTGCATTGAAAATATTCAGGTGTACATATTTCGGGGAGAAACTCATATTTGTTTCCATAATTTTCACAGGTACAGGTATGTCACCCCCGCTTACAAATAAATCCTTTACTTCCAGTAAACCATCTGCTTTAAATGCTTCATAATTTTCCTTTTCGATATCCGACATTTTACCCATTAATTCGATGTCAACATTAATTTTCCCTGCCAGATTCATATCTTCCATTGGAATGGCATCAGTGAAGGTAGCAAGATCAAAACGGCCTTTAACAGCACCGTTTAGCTGCATATCACTTATGGGAGTGATCATACGAAATCTTACATCAACGGGATTATCTGCTATTTCCATATAAAAGCGGCTTACATTAACAGTGCTGTTATCTTCAAAAACACCGTCATAGAAAACATTCATGTCAACGTTAACCTTTTCAACTGCTTTGGGCATATCAGGGTATGCAAAGTAACCATCTTTTACTTGCAGGGAGATATCTACATTAGGGTATTCGCTATCGTTTATTAGCCCTTTAGCTGTACCCTGCAGGTTCATAGTGCCGGTAGTTTCCAAACCCTCAAAATCTTTTGCATAAATAGCAGGTACCATTGACAATACAGATTTGAAACTGGATTCTTTGGCAAAGAAACTTATATCAAAAACTATATCATCGTCATTCGGCATTCCGAACATCCCGTCAAGTCCAAGTAATAGTTCATTTAGTTTTATATCACTTTCACTAAAGGTGAACTCATATTTATTTAGGTCGGCAGCAATAACTGCATCCATTTTCAGGGAAGCTTTATTGATATATTTGATCCCTTCGTAATTAACAGTAAAATATTTTGTAAGGGATGAAATAATCAGGTCGGAATAAATCTCACTAAAATCCCCACTTAATGAAAAATCAACTCCCTCAAGCCAGGCGTCCATTTCCAGTTCCTTGTCAATGTATGCGATTGAGCCACTGTTCACTTCGAATTTCTTGAGGCTGAAGGTCATAGCCATATCAGTAGTGTCCACGGGCTCTTCCGGAAGGGCTTCCTCCGAAGGATACATGATATCCCAGTTTACTGATCCATCGGCCAGAATAATAGCTCTAACCACAGGCTTATCCATAATGATGGATTTAATTTTTATCTGTTTAGAAAATATACTAATGAGATCAATGTTCATGATAAACTTGTCAAAAGCTACGAGGGTATCTCCTTCAAATTTCTCCATTCCTACAACCGAAAGATTATTAAGAGTAATTTTCAGATCAGGGAATCCCCTAAACAAAGAGGCCGAAAAATCGGTCCAGTCTATTTGGGCTTTCACATTATTATTTACCTCTGCTTTCAATTTTTGCATGATCTCGCCTTTAAAAACCATGGGTATACTAATAAGGGCGATCATAATGACCAAAAACAGGACAAGAAAGATTTTCAGAAAAGTTTTCATATGACAGGATTTGTTAAAGGCAGATTATTATACACTAAACAAAAATACAAAATATTAGGATTACATTCAGATAATAATAGCAGTTGTTAATTTGCTATATTTTCAACAATTTTACACAGTTAATGTTTTATTGAAAAAATCATTTGGAAAATGCCGGAAAAATTAAAGAGCAGAAGTAAAATTGAGTATGAGCAGGGTGTTTTCTTCAGCTTAGGAGTATTAATAACAGGAATGCTTTTGGAATGGATAACAAAAGGAAGGGGGACAGGTATCCCCTCCTGGCCTTTAAATATGCAGGTTGGTCTCAGTTTTATCATAGTACTCGTTTTTATCCATATATATTATCGTGATCTTAATGCTGTGAAATGGATATCGCGGGTTCCTGCCGCCATCTCCTCCATCGCCTTATTCAGTATTTTGGTACTATGCATGGGACTAATCAGTCAGAATGATCCTGATGCACCTTTATTCCTTCGTTATACGGGACTTTCACACGTCCGGAACAGCTATCCTTTACTGTTATCAGGATTATATCTGTTAACATCTCTGGGTTTGGTTATCCTCCGCAGAATTACACCGTTTACATTTAAAAACATTGGCTTCCTGCTAAATCATCTGGGTTTGTGGATTATAGTTTTCGCAGGCAGTCTTGGAGCTGGCGATTTAAAAAGACTGAATATATATATAAATGAAAATGAGACCGTTTGGCATGGCTACGCCCAGAATCAGGAAGTCCGGGAACTACCCTTCGCAATTCAGTTATTGCATTTTACAATAGATGAGTATAATCCTAAACTGGCATTTATCCATAGTCATGATCTGAGTTTTCCTGCAGGGATAAAAAATAATCTCCGTCAGATTGAACCAGGTTTAAAACTTACTATTGAAGACTGGGAAATTGAAGTGACAGAATTTTATATGATGTCAGAAAATGATACTTCCGGATATTTGCCGTCAAACGATACCCTTGCTGTTCCTTCTGCGCTCATTCATGCGGTAAATGATAGAAATGGGGAGAAAAGAACAGGATGGATCAGTTGCGGTAATTTTAAAATCCGGCCAGAATTTCTTGAGCTTGATGAACTTCATTCTATCGGAATGACCACCCCCGAACCCAGAACTTACAGTTCGCTTATTGAAGTCATTACAAGGGAAGGGGAACTTGTTACACACGACCTTCAGGTTAATAAACCAATAAATATAAGTGGCTGGAACCTGTATCAGCTTTCTTATGACGAGAGATTAGGGAAATGGTCCAGCTTAAGTGTCATTGAAGCCATCAGGGATCCCTGGCTTATAATTGTTTATATTGGCATTTTTATGGTATTGGCCGGAGCACTTTATATGTTCTGGCTGGGAAAGAACTAAAATAATACTTAATGAGCGACTGGATTAATTTTCCCTTATATTCACTTACTGCCGGAAGCCTTTGGATTGCAGGACTTGCGCTTGTTTACCTTGGCGTCAGAAACCGTTTAGCGGAGTGGACAGGAATAATACTTACAGGATTGGGAATTCTTACCATTGCCACTTTTATAAGTATCCTGTGGATACACATGGAACGTCCTCCAATGCGTACACTGGGAGAAACAAGGTTATGGTACATTTTCTTTTTACCCTTTATCGGATTGATCTTTTATTTACGTTGGAGGTATAAATGGTTCCTTGCATACAGCATTTTAATGTCCTTTGTTTTCCTTTTCATCAACCTCAGACACCCTGAAACTTACGATAAGGTACTTATGCCCGCATTGCAAAGTCCCTGGTTTGTACCCCACGTGGTAGTATATATTTTCGGTTATGCCTTACTGGGAGTATCCACCCTTGTGGCTATCAAGGGATTGTATATTCATTACAAGGGAAGCTTTGACGAGAGGGTTATTAAACTTGCCGACAACCTTGTATATTTTGGCTTTGCTTTTCTCACCCTTGGTTTACTATTTGGTGCATTATGGGCAAAAACAGCATGGGGTCATTACTGGACATGGGATCCAAAAGAAACCTGGGCATTTCTCACCTGGCTGGGATATCTTATTTATATACATTTGCGATTCAGACATCCTCATAAAGTAAGCAGCGCACTCTGGATTCTCGCCATAGCTTTTATTATTTTGCTGATAGCATGGTTTGGAATTAATTATCTCCCATCAGCACAAAACAGTGTTCATGTTTACGGCAGTTAATTTATATTTACTGAATTGAAATATTTGATTAATTTTGTCGTAGTTTTTAAATGGACCTGTAGCTTAATTGGATAGAGCATCTGGCTACGGACCAGAAGGTTGGGGGTTCGAGTCCCTTCAGGTTCACAGTTTATCATCCTCGCTATTGCGGGGATTTTTTCTTTATGTTCTATTTGTATTTTATTATTTTTACATAGTAAATTTGTATTATGAGGTAATTGACATTTTACCCGGTTATGATTTTTTTAGCCCCATATTCCAATGCATATATAACGCTTAATCATGTCAGGTTTTTTTCTTATCCATATTTAATGAATCGTTTGCCCATGCTAATGGATTATTCATAATGTATTGCTGAATTCTGTTTAATTCCTGTTCATTTCTGATTATGTGTTAATGAAACCCGGATTGCAAGGTAATATTACCTAAGGTATTGTCGATTTCGTTCATTCGCCCGGATGAAAATGATTTTAACGCACGGACAAATTCAAAAATTCCGTGACGTGATTGCGGTTGTTTTGAATCCAATGATCTGGGCGTGGGTTGGGATCGGAACGGGAACGGTTGGGGTGACGGATTTGGATCGGTATTCGTTTTCGTTTTCGTTTTCGTTTTCGTTTTCGTTTTCGTTTTCGTTTTCGTTTTTGTAGAGACGGGTTTCAAACCCGTCTCTACAAACCCATCCCGCCGATCCGAACAATCCCGCCGATCCGAACCACCCCCCCAATCCAAACCCATCCCGATTATCCATTCCATCCCACCAGGCCATTGTATCCTGTGCATCCATTTTATCCCATTCAATACCAATCGTATTGATTTTTTGGTGCGAATTATTAATAATCATTATTCCATGAATATGGTTTGGAATTATTACAAATGCATCCTATTTAAGATTGCGGTAATGATTTATCAGATCGAACCAGCATTGTTCTACAATACGGCCATATTCATTTAAAATTATTTTTCCTTTTTCAATTTCCCCCGGAAACGGTTCACGGTTCCTGATGCAAATGGTAATAAAATATCTTCCGTCAGATGTATAATCCCAATGCTGCAACCGGGTTGTCTCAACGCGATATTTATTTTAAAAAAAGCTCATATCTCTCTACTAAAAGCTTTTTCCAAAATCTAACCAAATATAAATACACTCCATGGCATATAACTTAAAAAATCTAAATATTGTTTAAGATTTCCAATGTGATCTAAGTAGAATATCCCAATGATATTTATTGAATAATTTAATAAATAACATAAGCTTGAGCTTTTTAGCGTTTAATTTATTTTTAAATTTTACTGCTGGAGAATTAAAGTAATCACTAAAGCTATATAATATATCCCGCCCCATGTCTTTAAGTATTTCATAACTTTTATAACGTAAATAGGGAGCTAAGTTTTTTCCCCTATATGACTCCATAGTATACATAAACCATAAGTACGCTTCGTTGTTTTTCAGATGAATAATAGTTGACTTATAGCTACATTCAATAAAATTTATCCACATAAAAGCAACAATTTCATCCTTGTGTTTCATCCCGATGCACTTTTGACCAGTATTAAGAAATTTGAGTAATTTCTCTTCGGGAAATCCGGGATGAGTGTTCCCTACTATTTTCATATCATCGGGTCCTAAAAATTCAACTAAATAATCTTCAACAGTTCCTTTTATCACCGGCATTTCGATGAAATTAGCTCTTTCCTGAAACAAATAGTAAGGGGTAAATTCAATTCCAATCCTGGTTAATAAATATTTTATGGCATTCAAAACTAAACCGTACCGTATCTTAACCTTAACTTTCTTCAACAATGAAACTTCAGTTTTTTGGAGTATCGTATTATTCATTTTTATTCTAATTCTTATTAAGGCTGCGACCATATTTACCATTACCTCTTTCGAGATTCATTTTTTGCCTGAATTCTTCTGATGTCATTATTTTCCTTCCATTTGCTTTTGCAAGAACATGGATTCTTTTGATAAGATCGATATTACGGGCTAATTTCGTTCTTGATGCATCGTACCAGATATTGTCTTCAAGGCCAACTCTTACTCCTCCTCCTATTGCAATGGCAACTGAGTTCATCATTAGTTGAGTGTTGCCAATCCCGGCAAAACTCCAAATTGAATTTTCTGGTAAATCCCTTATCATTATTCCCGCATATAAAATATCTGCCTGAGCGCAGGCAATATTCCCCAGCAAAAGATTAAAATAATATGGAGGTTCTAATAACTCTTTTCTAATAAGATATTTTGCGAAATTAATCATACCTGCATCAAATGCTTCCAACTCAGCAACTATTCCCAGATTTTTCATTTTATCTGCTAAATCCTGAATCATATCGGGTGAATTAATGCTTGCAATTTTATTGAAATTCAAAGAACTAAGTGTCAAACTCCCCATATCAGGTTTTAAAAATCCAGTTAAATCTAATACCTCGGAACGTTCCTCAAATTTTTTGTAGGTCCTTCCACTAAGAGAAACACATATAACCAAATCCGGAGCGAACTTCCTTATTCCTTCAATTATTTCAGCATAAATATCCTTTTTAAAGGTTGGATCTCCTGTATGGGGATCTCTGGCATGAAGATGAACTTTTGTTATTCCATATTTCCATGCACAATGAACATCCTCAATAATTTCAGATGGATTAAGTGGTACATGGGGTGTTAAACTCCTACTTGGAATCATTCCAGTTGGTGTAAAATCGATGATTAAATTTTCTTCCATTTTTTTCGTATTTTTCTGATTTAAATAAAGTTAAAAAGTAATATATTAAATATAAAAAACAAAATATGGTAAAGGAAAAAATAATAATTCTTTATTATCACAAGAAGCTTACTGTGAAAAATGAAGAATTTCGGAAAGGATTAGTACCTTACATCTAATATTCTTGTATTATTTGGCAAAAATTCCAAAAAACAAATAATAAACAATAACAAAATTATAAATACGAAACACACTATTTTGATTTTTCAATGATTGAAGAAAATATTTTTTTCAATTGATTGTTATCCTCAATGTTTGATATATTCTTTAGAAGTTTTCTTATATATAACCTTACGCGCTTTGCAAAATGAAAAGTTCGTTCTTCTAAATCATAAAC
>CAZGKF010000059.1:0-17926 GCA_964526475.1 uncultured Bacteroidaceae bacterium | reverse complement strand
GTTTTTTGGAATTTTTGCCAAATAATACAAGAATATTAGATGTAAGGTACTAAGTTATTCAAAAATGAAAATATTTGAGGGGATAATGTTATTTTTGCAAATCAGGTTGTCCTGTAAGAAAATAGCGTATGGTAGTTAAAAGCTGGATTATTAAAGAGCAGGGAAGGCAGGAGGAAGTTTCTTATCTTCAGGATGTATTGGGAGTTAGCAAACCTATTGTCAATTTATTGATACAACGTGGAATCCGTACTTTTGAAGAAGCAAAAGCTTTCTTTCGTCCGGAGTTGGATCATCTGCACGATCCTTACCTGATGAAAGATATGGCTAAAGCTGTTTCCCGCATTAGTGAGGCACTTCAGAGGGATGAATCATTATTGATTTATGGTGATTACGATGTGGACGGAACCACTTCGGTGGCTATGGTTTATAGTTATTTTAAGAAGTTCTTCAGGAAGATTGATTACTATATTCCCGACAGGTATGATGAGGGTTATGGCATTTCTTTCAAAGGTATAGATTATGCTGCAAATAACGGATACAGACTTATAATTGCCCTCGATTGCGGTATAAAATCGAATGATAAGATCAAATATGCCAGGGAGAATGGAATAGAGTTCATTATATGTGACCATCACACACCCGGAGATGAAATTCCTGATGCTGTGGCAGTACTCGATCCCAAACAAGCTGACTGCTCCTATCCGTATAAGGAATTATCAGGTTGCGGAGTTGGGTTTAAACTCATACAGGCTTATCAGAAACAGCTGGATTTGCCTTTTTCAGATATATGCAGTTTTCTTGACCTGGTAGCAGTAAGTATTGCATCAGATATTGTTCCTATTACCGGAGAAAACCGTGTGCTTGCCTATTATGGGTTGAGGCAAATCAATGAAAATCCTTCCACGGGTCTTAAAACGATCATTAAACTTTCGCGTATTGAAGCGAAAAATATACTGGTGGAAGATATCGTCTTTAAGATTGGACCGAGGATCAATGCAGCAGGGAGAATGGAATCGGGAAGGAAATCTGTTGATCTACTGATTTCAGAAAATGTTGAGGAAGCTATGATGATGGGTGAAAAAATAAATATTTTCAATACAGACAGAAGGAATATTGATACCATAATAACCCAGGAAGCTCTTTCATTGATTCAGTCGGACAATAAAATGAAAAACCGTAAGTCAACTGTTCTTTTTAATCCTGAATGGCATAAGGGAGTAATCGGAATTGTTGCAAGCCGGCTGCTGGATTATTATTACCGCCCTACAGTAATCCTTACAAAATCAAATGGTTTTGCAACCGGATCTGCAAGATCTGTAAATGGGTTCGACCTGTATAAAGCAATTGAAGGGTGTAGCAGTCTGCTTGAAAATTTCGGAGGACACAAATATGCGGCAGGCCTGACTCTTAAACTTCAAAATGTGCATGCTTTTCAGGAGAGATTTGAAGAAATCGTGAGCGAACAGATATTGCCTGATCAATTGGTTCCGGTTGTTGAAATTGATACTGAATTATCTTTTGATGAAATAAACGATAAATTTTTTCGGGTCCTTAAACAATTTCAACCCTTTGGTCCTGAAAATATGAATCCTGTTTTCCTTACTGAAAATGTATCTGACAATGGAGCCGGGAAAACTGTTGGCCTCAAAGGTGAACATCTTAAGTTATCATTGGTGCATGAAGACAAGCCTTACAAAGTCATTCCTGCTATTGCTTTTCAGCGGGGAAATCTGTTCGCGGAAATTAAGGGAGGAAAAGGGTTTGATATTGTTTACTCGTTGGAGGAAAATAAATTCCGTGGTGAAACAAATCTTCAGCTTCATATCAGGGATATTAAAACAGATTGATTCTTAGCTGAGTATTTAAGTGTTTAAAGCTTCTTTTCAATCAGGCTAATCAGCGAATAATTGGCAGGTTATTCTATGTCATTAGCTGTATTCTTAACTATTCTTATAAAGAGATTAAGATTTTCAATTTCCTTTTATTTCAGATTTTTTAATCTGCATATTCTTTTTCTAATGCTACTTATTATTGCAGATAAAACAATTTTGGGGATGTAAAGGATAAATTTTGGATTAACTTTAAGATCCATTAACTGTCAAAAATAAAAATTTGCATTATTTTTGGATTGAAATCCCAAAGAGATTAGTCCTTTTCAATATTATTATTGCAGGATAATATAAAGAATACCGATTTAAAGATTATGTACAGACATATCCCAAATTTTTTCACATCACTGAACTTACTGACTGGTTGCATTGGTATTTATTATCTGATAGAACTTAATTATTTCCTCGCGGCCATCCTTATTTTTGTGGCTGCAGTTTTTGATTTTTTAGACGGGTTTTCGGCGCGACTACTGAAAGCATATTCTTCATTAGGTAAGAGTCTTGACTCACTGGCAGATCTTGTAAGCTTTGGTATTTTGCCTGGGTTGCTTATAGTGAAATTTCAATTATACCTGACTGGCACTTCCGGTGGACTTGATTTTTTATCAGGGCATGGATTTTACCATTATGTGAAAATTTTCAGTCCCTTGATAATCCCTCTTTTTTCAGCACTGCGACTTGCAAAATTTGATAATGATAATTCTCAGTCATGGGAATTCAGCGGTTTACCAACTCCAGCCAATGCACTGTTTATTGGGGCACTCGTTTGGTCATACAAACAGGTACATCCCGCAATTGAATTTATTCATACAAGTGATTTTGTTTTTATCTCTGTAACGCTGACAGCTATCTTAATGATTATTCCTGTGAAATTTTTATCTCTTAAATTCAGGTCATATTCGCTAAGGGAAAATTATTACAGGATATTGTTCATTTTACTTGCAGTGACTTCAATTGCTGTATGGAAAATCCCGGGACTATTTATTGCTATTTCCTTGTATATTCTAATCTCGGTAATAATGCATCTCACCAAAGGCAGGTCTTAAATCTCCGTAGAGATACCAGTCGAACATATCTCCTTATTCCTCATGTGCAGTTTACTTAAGAAAACATCATATCAATAATAAATTTTTCTTAATTCAATCATACCACCTAAATCTCCCAGGGAGGACTCTACTCATTCTACCCCTACCTGCCAGCCGGCAGGCTGGAATCCCCCACTCGCCTTCGCGAAGCTTCAGCGGAGCAAGGAGGGGGTCTTTAAGTAGTTGAATAATAGCTATATATATTTATAAAATCATATTAACCATATAATTCTCAACAAATTAATGTAGAAGTCTATCCTTTGTTTGGTTCTCCCCCTTGGAGGAGTTAGAGGGGTAAAACAAGGCATGTCAGCGCAACGCGTCATTATTAAGAAGATATTCTTTTGCCAGATCTTTCTCTGGTTTGTGACATTTAAAAAACCTGTATAAAGAGAGCTTTTTACCAATTCCGGAATAGGAAGTATGGACTTCCCTGTAGAAAAATCTAAGGACTTCTTCAATCTCATCAGCATTGCTTACATGTTCATATTTCATTAATATCCCGTAATCCAAACCATATTTTAATCTGAATTCCAAACCGGTAGTAAGCTTCCATCCCAGTTTCCAGAAAAAAGTTCCCTCATTAGGAATGGCCACCCTCAAAGTACCGTTATTTTTAAGGAGAATACATGATTTTGCAACTACTACTGGTAAGTCTGTAATATGTTCAAATGTGGCAATGGATATTATCCGGTCGTAAAGTTCAACCGGATCGATATCACAGATATCCCTGTAAATGGCATTTATCCTATGAATATCAGGTGAACCGGAATACAGTTTTCCGAATGGTTCAACAATATCATATGGACGGGTATTCTCGTATTTTAGATGGTTAAGAGTTCCAGCCCCTATTTCAAGGGTTGATATATCGGGGTTGTCATTTACATCTGCTGCTACTTTTATATGCATCCATGTTTCTGCTTTCCGGGAAAAAGATGAAGCAAAGGTTTGACCCTGCCTGTTTTTTTTATAATGTTCCGAATAGATTTCTCTAAACCTTTCGGGTAATTCAATTCTGCTTTTTGGGAAATTTTCAAACATAGCTACCCTGTTCGTTTAAGAAATTTTTTCACTGATCAGATTGCCTTTTCTCTTTCTCCTTATATTTTCTTAGGGCAAATAATACCAGATACCATGATAAAATGATGAAGGCAGGGAATGTAAGATAATATGCTATTTCTTTCCAGTACATAGATTTAATTTTAATAAACATGTGTTTCGGATTCCATTTCATCCTTATCAATTTTTTTATTATTGATAGCTTTCCAGGCATAATAGATATATGCAAATACAAAAGGCATCATTAAAGAAACGTAGCTCATAACTTTAAGTGTATAATAGCTTGATGATGCATTCTGAATGTGCAGGGAACTTTGAATGTTAGCAACGGATGGATAGAAGCAGGTATTATTATATCCGGAAAGAATGAAAAGAGCGAAAACCGTAAAAACCGTTCCAATGCCTGAATACCAGATAGCATTCGGGAAAAAACTTATTAGTGAATGTATAGTGCCATATAATACAAGTAGTATTCCTATTCCAAGAATAAGAGTATTTAGCGGCATCTGGATAAGATTAATGTAATATTTGTTTTTCTCCAGGAACACGATCATTGAATCCGGATCGTACGCAAATCCATCCATCAGCAATAGTTTAATAAACCAGTATAGAAATGCAAGCAGGAAAATGCAGGTATTTATCCATAACATATCTTTTGACCGTTCTATAATTTCTGGCACATTAATATTTTTGTAAAAATAGTGTATGGCAAGTATTCTTGCCAGGGCAAAAACGGAGATCCCCAGGGCCAGGTTGTGGAAATTAAGTAATGCTTCAAGCCCATGCCACGGGCTTGTCCATGAAGAAAAATTCATTTCGTTCACCACGAAGTTAGATCCTGTAAAGAAAGTTCCAACGGCTGTTCCAATAAGGATAGTTCCTGCGAAACCATTAATTTTCAAAAATAACTCATAAGTTTTTGCTCCCAGGAAATTTTTTGGTTTTGATCTGAATTCGTAGGAAATGGCCTGGATAACAAAACTGAACAAAATGGCCATCCACACCCAGTATGCTCCCCCAAAACTTGTAGCATAAAAAAGCGGGAAGGAAGCAAAAAATGCTCCGCCAAATGTAACTAGTGTAGTAAAGGTAAACTCCCATTTTCTGCCCAGGGCATTGATAAGGATAGTCTTCTCCATTTCAGTTTTTGCAAGATTGTAAATAAGAGTTTGCCCGCCCTGAACAAACATAAGGAAAACCAGAAGACTGGCGAGTAGGGAAATAATTGCCCACCAGTATTGTTGTAATGCCAGGTGTGAAATATTTTCCAGCATTTTATTTCCCTCCTTCCTCTTTAGGACCGTTTTTAATCTGCCTGATCATTATGCTAACTTCCGCGATAGCAAGCGCAGTAAAAATAGCGGCAAAAAGCCAGAATGTAATTTGTACCATGTTAGTATTTATTTGTGACACAGCTACTGAAGTTGTCATAAGATCCTGGATTACCCATGGCTGCCTGCCGGTTTCAGCAACCACCCATCCCGCCTGTCCGGCCAGATAGGGTAATGGCAAAGAGAATAAAGCAAAACGAAGAAACCACTTTCTTCTCTCAATACTTCTTTTATAAACAAAAAAGAGAGAGAGGGCAAACAGGAGCACAAACAGGAACCCGAATATCACCATAATATGGAAGGAATAAAAAGCCAGGGGCACATTAGGTATAAGATATTTTTCATCATCAACAAAACCATATCCGAAATATTTAAAAAATTCACTTCTATATCCCGGATCATAAAATCTGGCTTTAATTTTTTCGAATGTAGTAATATCACCTCGCTGTTTTGCCTCTTTTAGTTCCCTGAGATCTCCAACAGCTATCCTCCCCCTTTCTATTTTTTCAGCAGCTGACATAATACCTTCTTCAGGATTTCCGTTTATCAGGTCATTAATACCCGGGACAAAAGCATCCCATGACCCGTATGCCATATATGAAAGAAGGTTGGGAAACTTAATGGTAAAACTGAAATCTTTGATATTTTCATCCTCGGGATCGTAAGGAACATTTGACATTATTCCAATAGCGATCAGACCTGCTCCTTCATGTCCCTGGTAAAGACCTTCGATAGCGGCAAACTTCATCGGCTGGATATGGGCCAGTTGCCTTGTTGAACCATCACCCGTTCCAATAAGGTATATGGAAGAAAGCAAACCGAAAACACTTGCAATGATTATGCTTCGTTTTGCCAGTAACAATTCTCTTTTCTTCAAAATATACCATGCACTTATACTGATCACAAAAACTGAAGCAAGCACGAAACCTGAGGAAATAGTATGAAGAAACTTGTTTACTGCGACAGGGGAAAATAATACTTCCCAGAAATTGGTCATCTCATTCCTGGCTGTTTCAGGATTAAACTGCATGCCAACAGGATATTGCATCCAGGCATTGGCAACAAGTATCCATAAAGCCGAAAGGTTAGCACCAAAGGCTACAAGCCAGGTCGATAAAAGATGAAATTTCCTGCTTACTTTGTTCCATCCAAAAAACATTATGGCGATGAAAGTGGATTCCATGAAGAATGCCATTATCCCTTCCACTGCTAATGGAGCCCCAAAGATATCCCCAACAAACCAGGAGTAATTTGACCAATTGGTTCCAAACTCAAATTCAAGGATTATCCCGGTAGCTACTCCGATTGCAAAATTAATTCCGAAAAGGGTCATCCAGAATTTGGTGATTCTTTTCCATTCAGGATCACCTGTTTTAACATAGATTGTTTCCATGAAAGCCATAATAAATGACAATCCAAGGGTTAATGGAACAAAAAGCCAATGGTACATTGCAGTCAGCGCAAATTGTGCTCTCGACCAGTTGACCAAAGAAAAATCAATATTTTCCAACATGGTTTTGTGATTATTTTGTTAGTTGCTCAAGAACGTATTCGCTTCTTTCTTCATCATTTTTAAAATTTGAATTCAAAAAATCGGAGAAGAAAAAAAGCTTTAATATGGCAAACATGATGAAAAGTTTGAGGATAATAATGAACCAGACCTGCCTTCCCCATTTGTCCATGTTTCTGAAACCTTCGTAATAAAACCTTAAGATACGGGTAAAAATGTCAGGTTTCATGCTCATGTTTTTGCTATAATTTTCAAATATAAAAATTTAATAACTTATAGGGTACAAGTTTTTGTTAATATTTTTATTTTGTTAATTGGAAAAGAATATTCAGGTATTTATACTTTGGAGGTAGTTGTTTGGCTTGTATTTTATAGTGTTATATAATCAGGGAGCATCGGGTCCTACATCAGAAGGATTAAGAATAATATATTCCGGAACAGAAATACTGGCAGGGTTGAACTTCCTCATTCACGGGGATATTGATGCAGTTAACCCAGGGCACAAGCGCCCCGGGCTATTCTAATTTCAACCCTCCGGGTTTTGTTGCTAAACGGTTACATGTCATTAAACCGCACAAGCGGTGTAATTAAATATATTCCTATTCAAATTTCCTGAAAAAATCATACCTTTCGGGTTTAACATCAGCTTCCCAGGTTGTCATTAGTTTTCTGAGTCTGTTTAGTTCCCTTTTATTGGTTTCTGCCAGATTATTTTTTTCTGCAATATCGTTTGCCAGGTCAAATACATATTCATTTATTTCCTCTCCTTCAATATTGCATATGTATTTCATTGTATTATCTCTTAAAGCTTTCCGCACAGTAGTTGCTCTTTTGTATCTCCAGAATAATGTACGCGGATAATCTTTCTCTCCGGATACTATATGCCCGATAATATCAATGCCGTCAAATGGTCTGGGTGGGTTTCCGCCGATAATCTTCGAAAAAGAATTTGTAAGATCCATACTTATAGCCATCTGATCAGAAACCTGACCTGGTTTAATTTTCCCCGGCCATTTAATGATGCAGGGTACACGTATTCCACCTTCAAAAACCTGCCCTTTTTTTCCTGAAAGTGGGCCGGCGCTTCCTACTCCGGCGCAGCCATTATCTGAGAAAAAAATGACAATTGTATTTTCAGCAAAGCCTTTTTCTTCGAGTTTATCAAGAATTTTCCCAATACCGGCATCCATCGATTCAATCATTGCGCCATATGGTTTCCCTTTTGTGTTATGCCATTCTTCCACAGTTATTTTCTCAGGCAGGTAATCATCAGGACCCTGTATAGGCCCGTGAGGAGCAGTATAAGGAACGTACAGGAAAAATGGTTTTGAACTGTCCTGTATGTTAAGCCATTCCACAGATTCATCTGTTATAAGATGTGTCATATAATACCCTTCTCGATGATGAGGGGCTCCATTTCTGTAAAAATCATGGTTGCCGTCCATCCATATACCGATAAATACTCCGCGTGGTTCTGTATGATGAAAGTAATCCACTCCTCCGCCCAGGCAGCCTATGGAATAATCAAAGCCATGAGCGTTAGGCCTGAATCTTTCGAGTCCCCCCAGATGCCACTTCCCAATAAGAGCTGTGTTATAACCTTTTTCATTAAATATGGATGGGATAGCGTTGAAATGAACAGGCAGCCCGATATCTTTACGGTCTGACAGTGCCAGAGCCTCTTCATATCTTCCTACATCATTCAAACCAATTGCACATTCAAGGCCTCCTACACGCTGCTGGTACCTTCCGGTTAATAAAGCGGTTCTGGTTGGAGAACACTCAGGTCCGTTTGCATAAAAGTTAGTGAATTTTACTCCTTCTTTTGCCATATTATCCAGAATGGGGGTTTTAATATCTTCTGAACCATAACAACTTAAATCTCCATATCCCAGATCATCTGCAACAATAAGCACAATATTAGGACTATCCTGTGAATTAAGAAAGCGGGTTACTAAGAGCAAGGAAAAAGTCAATAAATTTTTCATAATAAATTTTATTTAATTAAAGTTATAAACCCACCGTTTTTAACGGTGGTAATGTATGTATGGTTATGTCTTAATATTTTAATTATTAAATAGTTAATCTCTTACTCCCCACCCCTGGCGTCTCTTCCAAATATATCAAATAATTGTTACCTTTTCGCCACACCACTGGTACCTTCTGAAGAAATCACGGTATTCCTGTCTTTACGCCCCAGCCCGGCCCTCTCCCTGATTCAACTAATCTTTATACATAATTCTGTTCAGACAAAAATAAATAATTTTAGTTTACTTTTTACCGGATTCTTAGAAAAATTATAATTCCACCTGTTTAAACTCCAAGGAAAACCCTCACTAACTTTGCTAATGACAGCCAGGCTGCTATCCGGGAGGAGACCTCTCACTGACGTTCGAGGTGACAGCCAGGAATGTATTTCCTCACTTGATTTAAAGTCATCCTGAAGAATAGTGCATCTAAGTGCTCCATGATAATGATTGGCATTGGTTCTAGCATCATCATTATAATTTCCGATAATTTTATATGTTATTTTCATAATACTTATTTAACGGAAAATTTAGTTTTTAGAATGAAATTAAATTTATCAGTTCTAACCGGCTTCAATAGGTAGATTTCCTTCTTTGAGTTTACCATTGCTAAAGAATAAAGACGGTTATTACTGATAATTTAAAGTTTTAATGCTTAATTTACAGTTATAATTACCCTGGAAACAAGGACTTGTCCATTGTGCAGAATCTGTACAATAATTGGTGAAGCTGTGTTAGTTGTATTTCTTTTCCATTCAAACGAACCATCGGGCAATGTCTCAACAGGAGAAGAGAAAATCTCACTGCCCTGGAAATTGTATCCATGGATCAGTGTCCTCCCTTTTCCGGGAGTATACCCCGCAACCTTAAGGATGTTATCGGCCATGTATATTATTACATCTGATTTGCTGGAAATTCTTGTGGATTCTGGGTTTACTGAGGTGGGAGACAGATTTGCATTTGGCCCGACATCCGAGGGTTGAAGGATGACGTATTGTGGCACGGTAACGGTAGAAGGGCCGTTGCGGTTATCGGTGGTATTGATGTGTCGACCGCTGGCCAGCGTGATTTGCCCGGAATGGTTCTCAATGACCGTCCCGTCGGCCGGCACGTTCCAAGCCGACGCCCCACCGCCAATGTAAAGGGGGCCGATATTGCCAGAATACAGGCAATTCTTGGCGTTGGCCCATCGCGGCGTGACGCTGGAATTAAGATAATTCTCTGCTTCGATGGTTCCACTCATTGCTGCATAAGACTGGTTGATGTCTGGTGTCGTCCGGTTGTTGTAATTCCCAATGACGCGATGTCCCTTACCGTGCATCTGAAAAGACCCCCGGTTGGCGTCTGAAATGACCGAGTTGCCGATCCAGTCGTTGAAATTGCCGATTCTGCTCTCAAAGCCATTCGAGCAATTCCGGGCTGTGTTGAACCGCCAGATGATATTCGTGGTCTTGGACTCGAAAGCAAAGCCGATTGGATGGTTCTCCACCAGGTTCCACTCAAATAATCCCGAGTGATCGGCGAATGCGCCTTCCTGCGTGCCGCCGGTCCATCCAATCGCTAGCCAAAGATCGGAAGTTTCGGTGCCGTCTACAACATAGTTGTGATGCACCCATGACCCAAAGGGTCTTGTTGGTCCAGTATTCGCGTTGAACCAGATTGCCCGCGACGAGTAATTGCGTACCTCGTTGTATTCGATGACAGCCCGAACGCCGCCTGGACGGACGCGGATATTTCCAACGGTAAAGTAACACCGTGAGATACGACAGTCGGCGCCGGACAAATCGATTGAATGCAATCGCATTTTCCAAAACTTTATATGTTGTCCGGTAATAATCATATTTCCACTCAGGCCGCCGCCCCAATTGTTGTTCTGCGACGTTATTATGATTGGATTGTCTGCTGTGCCGTTGGCAGAGATTGTGTAATTACCGCTTATCGCGGTGCTCGTCAGTTCGATTCTGTCACCTGCCTGCGCCTCAGTGACCGCTACCGCCATCTCCATGGCGTTAGAAACCGTGACCATCCTGGGGTTCGATTGTGTTGGCTCCTCTCCGCCGAAATGTTGAACGCCGCCCCCCTGTTTAATCTCCGTGTAATTGAAAAACCATCCTTGCATATGCTCTGAATTTCTCTTTGTCCATTTGGCATCAATATCTTTTTGTGTTAATTTAGGTTTCATTTTCCACTCCTTTTGAGCTGTTCCGGTTTTTTTTATTTGTTTGTTCTCTACTTTTAATCTTTGGTTAGAAGGAGAATTACCTGATAACAGACTAATGGCAATAAAAACAAACAGAAAAGCTGCAGAAGCAATATTTTTATAAGTTTTTTTCATAGTAGTGATTTAACAGTAAATATAGATTTAATAATAAAACAATCATTGTTGTCCGGTAAAATAATATTTATAGATAATAACTGAGTTGCCAACAATACAATGAAAAAGTTGCAAATGATTCAGTTATGGTGTAAATTTGCATCAAAACGTAATATTATGGCAAGACAAAGTATATCATTTACGAAACCGAATGATGAATGGTTAAAAGCACAAGTAAATAGCGAGGAATATTCCAGCAAAAGTGAACTTGTAAATGATTTGATTAGACAGGCTCGAAACCAACAAGTTCAAGCTGATTGGATTAGAGCAAAATTAAATAAATCTGAAGCTAACGGATTTACTGATGAAACAAAAGAACAAATTTTAATACAATCAAAGTCTTTACTTAATGGCTAAATATAGATTAAGTAATGATGCTAAGGGAGACTTGATAAGAATTCATCATTACGGAGTTGAAAAGTTTGGAATAACCCAAGCTGATAAATACTTTGATGCGTTTTTTGAGTATTTTGACATTATTGCTCAACGACCATTTTCTTTTGAATCAGTCGATTATATAAAAAAGGGATATAGACGGTGTGTTTGTGGGGTTGACAGTATATATTACAGAATAGAGAATGGTACAGTTGAAATAATGGCAATTATTGGAAGACAAGATTTAAAAAATATTCTATAGTTGTTTCAAAGAAATTGAATATACAATGAGCGAGAAGCGGCACAGAAATAGACAGAAATTTAAGAAGGTTAAAGCTGACATAGATTCATTGATTGAGAAGTGATGAGCATTTTGGATTTATAGTTGGTTACACATCAAGCGGAGTACCTTACGGATTGATTCATGAGGAATGGGATGAAGATAATCTTAAAAATACCGCACTACGCTTAGCTGCGAACGTTCCATAGGTATCCTTCTGTGAATTTGTCATTGCTAACGAGCGTATTCGGTTATTACTGATAATTTGAAGTATTAATGCTTAATTTCCGGTTATAATTACCCTGGAAACAAGGACTTGTCCATTGTGCAGAATCTGTACAATAATTGGTGAAGTGGTGTTAGTTGTATTTCTTTTCCATTCAAACGAACCATCGGGCAATGTCTCAACTGAAGAGGAGAATATTTCACTGCCCCGCAAATCGAATCCGTATATTTTCACTTTCCCTTTTCCTGGAGCGTTTCCTTCAACAGTAAGGATTTCTCCTGCAAGGTAAATTCCAACATCCCCTTGTCCTGAAATGTTTCCCGGTCCGGGATTCACTGATGTTGGAGGCAGATTTGCAAAAGGTCCTACTTGCGAGAGTGTTAATGCAACAGGTGGGTTGGGGATGGTATATGGTTCCGGTGCCGGTTGTGTCCATTCCTCACTTGCATTTGTATTTTCCTGATCAGGCAGAAGAGTAACAGTAACTCCGCTTCCATTACCCCGTATTTCTGTATTTTTTACAGGATATATATGGTTATCGGTATATTTATATCCTACTCTGATAAGACCTGCATTTGTATTGTAGATTTTCCACCTGTATGCAGCGCGGTGTCCGGATGTTCCTCCGAGTGGAGGCCCTCCTTCAGCAAATGATAAAACACTACCTGCATATAACCGGATGCCTGAACCACCTATTGTAGAGCAGTTAGTAATCATCCCGTCGCTGTCATGGATACCTATGCCACCTTGGGAGGTATTCTTTACAAGGAGTCGGTCGAAAACATTGCCAACTCCATGCCGGTTATTGAAAAACCGGATGTTATCACCGGTACAGTTACGAAGAGTGTTCCCATAGCTTTTAAAACAAACTGTCTCACCTTCTTTTCCTCCGATATTGCAATTCTGAAAATAGCTGTCTTCTACTAACCAGTTAGCGACTTTATTACTGACTTCTGAGAATCCAATGGTGACGGTTTCTGTGGCATTAGCACCTCCCGGAGCAACATCATGAAAGTAGCATCCTTTAATGTGCCCATTAGTTCCGGTTTTGGCAGCTCCCAAATCGGCTGCAATCTGTCTGCCGTTACCGCTCATCTGACAGTACCAGGCGTGAAATCCGGGTGCCTGAGCACGGATGCGTATTCCTGTTGAGCTTCCAGCCCATTTGCACCTGATGACCCAAACGTTGCTGCCATCAACAGCTCCCAGGTTATTGTCACCGAAATTTAAACCCCAGAAACGGATGAAACTGCCTGTTATTGTTGGTGAACTGGTAATATTAACTCCCAGGATATTTGCAGCACGGATCACAATGGGATGTGATTCTGTACCACTTTTTGAGAGAGCTCCTAAACTATAACTGCCATTGGAAAGTATTATGTGATCACCCGGAATAGATACTGCAATTGCATTGTTCAGTTCTGTCTGGTTTGAAACATAGATAGAACGGAGGGCATCGGGTAACTCTGCTACATCGTTTGAAGTAATTTGAAAATCCGTATGAGCAAAATGATGAATTCTATTTAAAGTACTGATATTCTGATCCGTTTGCTCTTCACCTTCATAGTTTAAATGATAATGATTTGAAAAAACTCCTGATATCAATCCGTAAACATGAAATATAAGAAGCAGGGCAAATAAGTTTTGAACTTTAAAATATTTTTTCATCATTTTACAAAATTAGCATTATTTCTTCTTTATTTTGGCTTAGCCGTTCATTTTTGTTCAACGGAATAACTAATGAATCCTGTCTTAATAGATGGGAGACCCCTCACTGTCGTTCGGGGAGACATTCAGGTTTCGTGTCCATGCGGTGTCCCAATACGGGTATCTTTACCACTTTTGTATTGTCCGTCCTCTTTAACCGGAACTTTCAGCCATTTATTTATCAACTTCCATATCCGTGGGTCAGCAATACGCTGCTTCAATGCTATTTGAAGTTTGTCGTGTGGTATCATATCAAAATACTTACTCAGGTCGACATCATACACCTCTGTCTTACCTTGTTTAAGATTCTCCTTTATCGCCCTTATCGCATCTTTTGAACTGCGTTTAGGACGAAATCCAAAAGAATTTCCCTCAAAATCTGCTTCAAATATCGGCTCAAGTATCATCTTACATACTGTCTGTGCTATCCTGTCTCGCACTGCCGGGATACCCAGAGGACGTTTTCCTCCATTAGCTTTGAGTTTCATTACCCATTTTACAGCTTGGGGTCTATAGGTCTGTTTCCGTAAGTCTTCCCCAAGTTCTTTAAGATAGGTTTCTGCTCCGGGTACTGTTACCGGGCAGATTCACTGTCATACAATTATGCGTTACACTGAAACTTTCCTCATTTATGCAGAAGCTGCAAATCTCGCCTGGGGTCCCGATGTTGACGGTGGTGGAAATGGTTTTACCGCGCGAGAGGTTATTGCTCAAATAAGGTCAACAGCAGGAATAACTACTGACGATTATCTCGCATCATTGACTACACCGGCAGAAATGGATGCCCTTATCCGTAATGAGCGCAGAATTGAATTATCCTTTGAGGGGTCAAGGTTCTGGGATATTCGTCGCTGGAATGATATTGACATTATGAAAGCACCGGTTATGGGAACAGCTGATGGTGGTTTAACCACTATAGAAGTGGAACCCAGAAGGTACAGCGATTATTTTGATAATTCTTTGGACAAGGAACATAAATTCCACATTGGAATAGCCATTGGTGGATTGTATGGCGAGAATACAAAGAACTGGACTGTTGATTATGTGGTGGATAATTCCCTTATCACAGATTTTCTTGTTAATGGAAATAATGACACCCTGCTGGCTTTGCCAGCTAATTATTACACCATGACTCCGGAGGGAAGCACTACTATCCCCAGTGGTAAATTCCAGGGACAGGCAGATAGTTTTTGAAGGTTCACCGCCTTCTGTACAGATACCTGAATAGACGGAATGTTTTTTATATCAAAACAGCTTTATATTTTGATAAGCTGTTGGTTATAATAGTTGTGGAAATAAACCTCATATGTATCAGAAAACTATGAGGTTTATTTCTTTTTCAGGTACATATTTTTCTTTTGTTTAACAATTTCAGCCTGAAAGATGATTATTTTTAAATGTTTTAGCCCTAACAGAAATAATTTTTCCTGTTTTGTGCGGCCTTCGGCCGGTGATTTTGCAACTTGCATAATTTCAATAATATAACATTAATTTAGTTGGATATTTGGGTGTCCCGTGTTATTTTAGGGGCATGTTTGTCCGGAAAAAGTTGAATCGGAGCGGTAGTGTGAGTATCCCATTTACAAAGAAATGGAAAGGTTATTATACCTTAAAGCCCCTGAGATCAGCATATACAACCAAAAACGTTGGTTTACTCAGTTTTTATTAATCGTCCTACTGTATTATCTGTTCTTAAAATATAAACGCCAGTTGGCAATTCTGAAATATTGATTTGTGTAGTTGGCTGATTGCTCTGCATTATACATTTTCCAGTATGATTGTAAATAGTAAAACCATTTTTGCAATCAACATAAATATGACTGTTTGAAGGATTGGGAAAGATTTTCACGATTGATTGAGGACTATCATAATAATTTATACCTGTATAAGTCCCGTATGCGTCCATAATGGTTGCCGGCTTTACTGGTGTTCCATCGCTCCAATTGCCCATATATGTTATGAGTGTATCGGCTCCGAAGCAATATTCACAATTTTGATTTTTAAAAGCACAATCGAAGACGCCAACGGCAAATTTCCAACTACCATAAAAATCTAGTGTATTAATTCTGTCGTCATTATTGATATTATTGCCAGATCCCGCAAAATTATGTTCAGCAATCAATTGCGGAGTTCCATATAAATCTGAATTCACTTGGATTAAATGCTTATTAGAACAAGGGATATGATACAAACTGTCGAATGCTTGTTGGCTTTCAGCAAAATTTAAAGCGTTTTCTTCTCCATTTACAATGAGAACCTTTGTTGAATCATCTATACCCAACATAGACTGACCTGCTCCCGGAACGAATGCACATAATGCTTCAAACGAAGGTAGATTTAGTGTATCGTGATAAGTCGCTACATTCATGGTCATTCCGCCACCTCGTGAAATACCGGTTGCACCGATTAAAATTTTGCCATTCTTTCTTTTTGGTCTTACCCTGTCTATTCCTGTTTGCAGCTCTTGAAGTGCAAGATTTACCACATTGGCTCCATTGATTAATTGTTGCTGAAATGGAAGCGTAGCACCTCCATATTGATATAATGGAAAGATTACTGTATAACCCTTTTTGGCGATATGTTCTATAAATAAAAATTGACCATTAGGCACACTGTCAATAACAGGATTAGAAGTTGTTCCGTGCCAAAACACAACAACAACAGCACTGTCTGGTCTGGGATTGTCCGGTTCAGCAATCCAATAGCAATCGGTTATGTCGCTTCCAAATTTTGCAAAAGTAAAACTGTTGTGTGGGTAATTGTAACCTCCAGGACCATAATCTGGTTGTGCAGGGGGCGTTTGCCCTTTTACTATTAATGTAGCCAGAACGAAAATAATTAAAATCACGAGTTTTTTCATCATTCTACTCCTTGATAAATCTGTTAATATACGATTTTCCTGTTCTGTCGGTAAGCTTCATAAAATAAGAACCGCTTTTGAGCGATGAGACATCTATTTGATTATGCACTATTCCGCTATTTAACAATTTCCCTGTAGGATTATACAATGTATAAGTTAAATCTGATGTGAAATCATGGGCAATGTGTATAATATTGTTAACCGGATTTGGGTATATTTTTATACTGTTTGAATGATATATTTCATTTGTACCCGTGATATTACTGAGGTAAATCTGATGCAACTGATTTACCGGTAAGCCATTTACGAGATAAACCGAATTGCCCTTTGAAATGACAACATCGACACTATCTGTGTTTCCTAATCCAAAATGTAAAATCGGATATCGTTTTGAGCGATAAGAGACATCAGTTCGGACATCATCCATCCCCATCAATTGAGTACTGCCATGGGCATAAATTTTTACTGTGCGGTCAAAAGCCCATGTACCTCCGGGTTGCGTTTTAATATCAAATTGAACCCAGTTGTTTGAATTATTTAAAGCGTTAATGTAAACCAATGTGGAATCCGTCCCAACATAGCCACCAACTGTTCCGTCACTGACAAGAAGATCCATTTTTCCATCGTTATTCAAATCGCCCATATTTATATCTCGACCACCGGCAATACCACCAATTCCATGATCAGCAAAAGGAACTTCGGTAAATGTGCCATCTCCATTGTTCTTAAAAAGAAAAACATACTTAAATGGGCCTCCATTTTTACGGTTTGCAAAAGCAAAGTCCACAAATCCATCATTATTGTAATCAATAGGTAATCCGGCAGCAAAACTTATAACTCTCTTAACATTAACGGATAAATTATTAATATACTCCAAGCCAGCATCTTGCGTTTTTTCAACGAATTGAATATTTCCGGGAGTTGAGATATTTGCGTATAAACGGATAAGATCAGTATTTACTTCCTGACCTGTGTGAATACTTTTAATCAGCAGGCCTCCAAAGATTAAATCGTAATCGCCATCATTGTCGTAGTCTATTGGAACTGGAGCATAAACGCTCCAAAATGAAGAATCAGCGCCATTGGCATCCGCTCCTAAAGCACTTATAGAAACATCTTCAAATCCGATATTCCCGATCGTAGAATTGTTTTTCAGAATGTATGCCCCTCTTGATTGTTGATTGACCCAAATAATAGAAAATG
>CAZGKF010000058.1:0-18005 GCA_964526475.1 uncultured Bacteroidaceae bacterium | reverse complement strand
ACTTACAAATTGAAAGTGAATTCTAAAGTCATAAGGCTTTTTAGACAGCCTCTTCTTTTAAAGATATATTATATTCAGAATTACTAAGAAAGTGGTTCACTCATTTACCAGGTGCAGCTTAGGAATGTCTGTAGAGTTCCCAGCCCAGGTAATTACCGATTGCTTCCTCAATGGCATCTGCTGCCAGTCCCCTGCCCATGGCCACATGGTGTTCGAATCCGTTTTTACAAATGAATTTAAGCAGTTGCTGGAGATCTTCCACTCTGCTTACCGCTATTCCGCCATCCATACCATAGGAATCGGAGGTGAACTCTCCTTCACCAAGATATGATTTTATAGTTCCTATCACATCATCAGTGGAAATCCTGAAAAAGGTAAATGGTCCGGCTGCAACTTTTCCTTTAATAGCTCCAAAGGTATCATCATGACCTAATACCGTACCGAGGATATCCAGGGTGGATATTTCAATTTCATTTTGCATAAAACTTTTGGGGTAATTGCTGCAATGTGTACAGACACACATGTTACGGTCTTCTGCAAAGTTATTGTTCCAGTCGAGCAGAGCAGGCGGTGTTCCTGTGGCTAATAACAGGGAGTACATGGAAACTACACCTGCTATATCAACCTCACAGGCACTTGGCATAAATTTTTCCCCCATCATACTCATGGTGAGACAGGAAGCACAGCCATAATTTTTCTGTATCGATTCCCAGCATTGAATAGCAGTTGCATCAATTTCGTTTTCAGCTACCCAGTTTTCTACTGCCAGGCCAAATTTTGACTGCAGTACAATTTTTTCTTCTTTAATGCGGGAAGGGATTTTGCCATAGGCTTTTATTTCTTCCACTTTCTTTTTGAGTTCAGAGGAACTGTTATCAATTTTTTCAGCAGCTCCGAATATTTCGGAGAGGTCAACAGGAATAACTGTTATTCCCGATGCCTGCAAAAGCTTTTCACTGGCCCGCATAGTCTGAAAGGCTCCCGGACGGGCACCTATAGCTCCGATGCGTGCTTTGGAGAGTCCGTTTACAAGCCTGCATACCCTGGCAAAATAATCAACATCTTTTTCAAAAGTTTCACTATCGAGCGGATAGGTGTGGTATGTTGTATCGGTAAAAGGAATTCCATACTGGAACAGGTTGTTACAGACGGAGATTTTACCACAGAAAGCATCGCGCCGGCTGTAAACATCCACTTTGTCATTATCATCATCGCAAGCCTGAACGAGTACCGGCACATCCAGTTTTGCCATGTTAATGGTATTCACAACTCCAAGCTCATCGCCGAAGTTGGGCAATACAACAATTATTCCGTCAATTTTGGCACGATTATCACTGAAAAGTTTCGCGCATTTCTGTGCATCTTTTACAGTTTCGATATTTCCGGTAGGTGTTTCGGAGGATGGAAGGATTACATAATCATAACCCAGTTTGCCCATCTTTTTAAGGAGTGTTTCCCGCGCTTCAGCGGCAAGTTTGGAACTAAATATGTTTCTTGTTCCAACAATCAACCCGAAGGTAAGTTTTTGTTTATAAGCCATTTTTCTTTTTTTTATGGTTAATATTTTATTATTTAAGTTTAAAGTTATTTGCCATTTGTCAGAGTTCTTTTTACAGCATCTTTCCATCCTTCATACAACAGATTAATCTGTTCTTCAGGCATATTCCCCGAAATATAATCATTGCCGGCACGCAAAGCGGTCACTTCACCGAGGTCTTTATATATTCCGAGTGCAAGTCCGCAAGCCAGAGCAACACCAAGAGCTGAAGCTTCCTCAATATCGCTCCTGTTAATTCTTGAATTCAGCATATCTGCCTGAAACTGCATAAGAAAATTATTTTTTACAGGCCCCCCGTCAACCCGCAATTCTTTGAGGGTAATACCGGCATTTTGTGCCATAAGATCTATAAGATCTTTTACCTGAAATGCAATGGCTTCGAGAGCCGCCCTTACTATATGTGCTTTTGTAGTGCCAAGGGTTATTCCACATATCATTGCCCTGGCATTATGATCCCAGTAAGGGGACCCCAAACCGGTAAAGGCAGGAACAAAATAAACACCACCGGTATCGTTTACTGAAAGAGCTAATAATTCCGACTCAGCAGCATTTTGTATAATTTCCAGCTCATCCTTTAACCATTTGATAGTAGCTCCTGTAGAATGAATGTTCCCTTCAAAGACATAAAATACACCACTTTTTATTGCATATCCAATGGATGTAACCAGTCCTTCTGGACTTTTGAGTGCTTTATTACCAATATTCATCATAATAGACGAACCTGTGCCATAAGTTGCTTTGCCCATTCCGGTTTCAAAACAATTCTGGCCAAAAAGCGCTGCATGTGAGTCTCCTAGTATACCTGCAATAGCAATGGGTTTTGTAAAGCATCCTCCTGCATCGGAATATCCGAAAATTTCGTCGGAAGATTTTATTACCGGAGCCATACTCAGTGGAATATTCAATTCCCTGTGGATATCTTCATCCCATAAAAGAGAATTTATATTGAACAACATCGTACGGCATGCATTGGAATGATCTGTGGCATGAACTTTACCTCCGGTAAGTTTCCATATAAGCCAGCTGTCAATGGTCCCGTAAAGCAAATCACCCCGTTCAGCTTTTTCCCTTGCCCCCTCCACATGATCGAGTATCCATGCTACCCCTGTAGCGGAAAAATATGGATCGATAATCAATCCTGTCTTATCGCGGATGGTATTTTCAAGACCTTTACTCTTCATCTCTTTACACTTTTCAGCACCACGATTGCACTGCCATACCACAGCATTACAAACCGGTTTCCCGCTAATTTTATCCCATACAACCACAGTCTCCCGTTGATTGGTGATAGCGATCCCCTGAACAAGGGACGGATCTGTGCGGGAATTTTCTACTACACGTTTTATTACCAGGAGAGTATTTTCATAAATTTCCTCCGGATTGTGTTCCACCCAACCGGGTTTAGGATAATACTGGCGATGCTCTGTGTTTTCCCTGTGCACAACCTTTCCTTTTTCATTGAATAAAATTGCTTTGGTGGCAGAGGTACTTTGGTCGATTGATAAAATGAATTTCATAAACTTGATTTTTCCTTCAATGATGATATATACTTACTGTAACATATTTTCGGCGACACTCACGATATTTTCTTTTGAGAGTCCATAATAATCAAAGACTTCAGATGATTTTCCGGTAATGGTATTTTCATCGGGTATTCCGATTATACGAACAGGAACAGGTTTATATTGAACAACCACTTCTGCTACTGCAGCGCCCAAGCCTCCAAAAATACTATGCTCTTCGACTGTTATAATCTTTCCGGTTTCATTAATAGCCTTTTTAATTGTTTCATGATCAAGGGGTTTAATGGTATGCATATCTATAATTCTTGGATTTATTCCTTTATTCTTAAGCATTTCCCCTGCCTGTAAGCAATGAAAAACGGTTTCTCCGGTACCTATAATGGTTATATCGTCACCATGTAAAAGAGTAATTGCTTTTCCGATCTCAAATTCCTTTCTAGGTTGTGTGTAAACATTCGGTACAGGATTCCTGCCCATTCTGACATAAACCGGATGCGGGTGATTGGATAATATATGTGTAAGCTGGCGGGTCGTAATATTATCACTGGGAAATACTATTTGCATTCCCGGAAAAGTACGCATTACAGCGATATCATGAAGACTGTGATGGGAACTCCCAAGGGCTCCGTAACTCACTCCCCCGCTTACTCCTATAATTTTAACCGGATTAAATGAATAGGCCACGTCAACTTTTACCTGTTCCAGACTACGTGTTGAATAAAAGCATGCCGGACCACAAACAAAAGTTTTTTTCCCGCAGCTGGCTATACCTGCAGCAATACCAATAGCATTCTGTTCGGCAATCCCTACTTCAACAAATTGTTCCGGTAATTCATCGGCAAAATGATTGAGCGTTACCGAACCCCGGGCATCTGAAGTTACAACTACAATATTTTTATCCTTTCTTGCTATTTCCAGCAAGGTATCAGTAAAAGTCTTACGGCAGGGTATATCATTCATTAAAGTCATTTTTCTGAAAAGGAATTATTTCAATCCTTCTATTCGTTTATTAATCTCATCAATAGCCATAAGATATTGATCTTTATCAGGAACTTTGTGGTGCCATTTATAATTATTCTCAACAAACGAAACCCCTTTTCCTTTTATGGTTCTGGCAATAATTAAATGAGGTTTCTTTTGTTTAACAGGGATATTATTAAAGGTTGACACCAGAGCTGCCATGTTATGTCCGTCAACCTCCAATACTTCCCATCCAAGACTTTCCCAGCGTGATTTTAATGGTTCCAGCCCCATCACATCCTCGGTTAAGCCACTAATCTGCAAATGGTTCCTGTCGATAATGGCTACAAGGTTATCTAATTGAAAGTGACTCCCAGCCATGGCAGCTTCGTATATTGAACCCTCTCCCTGCTCACCATCACCCATAAGTACAAATACCCGGAAACCTGCATTATCCATTTTGGATGATATAGCCATACCAACTCCTACGGAAAGTCCATGGCCTAATGCCCCACTGTTGAGTTCAATCCCGGTAACTTTTTTTGTTGGATGCCCAATGAGAACAGAATTAAATTGTCCGTATGTATCCAACAATTTATCTTGAAAAAAGCCGGCTTCAGCCAAAGTACAATATAAACTTTCCACACTATGCCCTTTGCTGAGAATGAACCTGTCCCGGTCCGGCATATCAGGCTGTTCAGGGTCAATATGCAAGACATTGAAATACAGGGAAACAAGAATGTCTATGGAAGAAAGTGATCCTCCGGTGTGGCCTCCGTTTGCCTGATAAATAATTTCCACAACCCGTTTCCGGATTTTTTCGGACTTCAGTATTAATGGTAAGATTTTATTATCTGTGATTACCATAAAATTCAACAATTAAAAGAAATATAATTAACCGACAATAATTGTCCGCTTCCTGAGGATAATGTCATATTATTTAAGGTACTAATGAAATAGAAATCATTAGCTTCAATAACATTTCAGGTTTATTAACAGATCTGCTATACCTTAGCCATTGTAATTAATACAAGCCCAATCAGATAAAGAACAAACATTATTAATAGCAGTTGATTGGTTCCTTTTGGAGCACCTTTGAATTCTTTCCATGCGAATACACCCCATAATATTGCGACCACAGGAGCGGCATTACTGAGTGCATAAGAAATAGCAGGACCTGCAGCACCAACCGACATAAAACTAACCACCATTCCTATCATCCATATACATCCACCCAGAACACCAATAAGGTGAGTATTAAGGGATCCTTTAAAATATTCTCTTATCTTAACAGGTGTTCCCTGAACTGGTTTTGCCATGAAAACCGGGTTAAAAAGGAAAGTACTGACAAATGCTCCAAGCGCAAAGAAAAATGCTCCGGAATAAGGAGTGAGTTTCCCACCTCCGCCTTCAACGAATTGGGGATCCAGTGAATTCACTACCAGACCGTAAAAAAACGCTATGAGTAAACCTGCTGAAACCGAAAGGAGAATACCTTTTAAAGTAGGGGATTTATTTTCACTGGCCAGACGTTTGTATGAAAGCATACTTAAAATAATGGCAACAATAATTACAATTACGCCGAAGAAAAGCATCAGGTCATTGTCATTTGATTGCCCTGTGCGGGATATCACCAGCAGGTAATTTACCAAAATACCCAGTACCCATGCTATGCCACCTCCGATAGGGAAACCGACCGACATTCCTGCAACAGCAATGGCAGCCACTAAAAGTAAATTCCCAAGGTTCCATACAATTCCTCCAAGCATAGCAGAACCAATGCTGGAAAGGTCGGTTTGACAAAGATCTTCGATAAATGTCCTTCCTTCAGAACCCATTGACCCAAGCGTAAATGCAGCAATGGTTGCAAGCAGTAATAAACCGGTAACCATATCCCAGTAAAAAAGCTCAAAACGCCAGGTCTTTGCAGCCAGTTTCTGTGTGTTTGCCCAGGAACCCCAGCAAATCATTGTGAGGATAAAAAAAGTAACGGCAAGTGAATAATGATGTACTAAAATCATGGTTGAGAGTATTTGAGTTAAGACATGAATTTTCGATTACCAAAATAAAAGAAATAAAACATAAAAACAAAACTTCTTAAAACAAACTTATCGAAAGTGTTTTTAACTTTGATATCATGCGATAGCGAGATATCTCCATTCAATTGGCAAGGTCGCTGTCATTGGTAACACCAGTGAGGAACAGAGCTTCAGCGAGCTCGCCGAAGGCAATTTCTCCTTTGTGTGTATAATATAAACAAGCGCGAAATTTTAGGTATTAAATTACCATACTTAAGCTCAGAGCAGGTATAAATAAAATAGCTTTCAAATTTATTTGGCAATAAGTAGTTTGATGTCGTGCTCCTTTAGCACAGCCATATCCTTTTCAGTTATTTTTGAATCGGTTATAAGATAATCGATTAATGAAAGAGCTCCCAGGCTGGCAAAAGAGCTTTTCCCAATTTTTGTTGAATCAGCTACGAGGTAAACGATGTTTGCCGATTCAATCATGGCTCTTTTCACAACAATATCACTTATACTTGGATATGTCAATCCGGATTTAAGGGTTATCCCGGCTGTTGCAAGAAATAATTTATCTACATGCAGGTTATCAAAAAAATCAGCAGCTTTCTGTCCGGTCAGTGAAAGTGTGGGGGCTTTGAATTCCCCTCCGGTAACCACCAGGTTGATCCCCGGGTCAGCTCCCAGGATCAGGGCAATATTTAATGCGTTGGTTATTACAGTAAGGTTCTTATATCCGTTAATCAGTTTGGCAATTTCAGTAGTAGTGGATCCTGAGTCGAAAATAATGGTATCACCATCATCAATAAGTTCAACAGCTTTTTGAGCTATCAGGATTTTTTCACTAATATTTTCCTGGTTTTGGAGTGTAATATTTTTTACCTGGATACCAACATTTTTCAGATAAGCCCCACCGTGTTCGCGGACAATATAGCCCTCTTTTTCAATTTTTTCCAGATCCTGCCTTATGGTTACTTCGGTTACTTTAAAAATCCTGCTTAACTGGGTAACTTTTGCATGACCATCTTCCTTTATCAGATCCAGTATCTTTTCTCTTCGTTGATTGGGTAACATTTTGTATTTTTGATTAGTAAAATCGTAAATTTATCGAAAAAAATCAAAAATCTTATACATGGATATTATGAAAAAGTTAATATCAGATGACATCCTTACCTTCCTGTCCGCTTTGGGGGCTGAAAAAATCCTTGTTGTCGCGTTCCTGCGCAACTAAAACAGAAGCAAAGGATATAAGAAAAAAACTACCCATGAGCGATGACACAAACGAAAAGAACTCATTCTGAAATCTCCATGAATGTAAAAAGAGACGATTTTTTTTATGTGTCACAATACTATTGTAATTAAAGAGTTGTAAAATTCATTCGTTTTCTGTTAAAAAATCCATTAATTTTGAGAAGTTTAATTTTTATAAAATTATCTGCTGAATTTAATATTTTCAGGGAACTTTAATAATATAATTTATTTTAATCTCTCAGGTAAATGCCAAGAGTTATCAAACCAGTTGATTCAGATAAGCTTGAAAAGGAGTTGCAGAAGGACTATTTTGACAGGCATACACCTTATGTTATTTGTGAGAAGACTGCAATGAAAGGGGGAAAATTCCGTATAAAGGTTTTGATGGGGAAAGATTATTCTCATCCTGATGATCCTGATCATTATATTAGTTACGTTCAGCTATGGAACAGGGAAACATTTCTTGCCGGAGTACATTTTAACCCTGGCATGCTTGGACAATCCGGGCATGTAGAGGTAGATTTTTATATAATTGCCAGAAACAGCATGAACCTATCTGCCATGGCCTGTTGTACAAAACATGGACTATGGCAGAGTGATTCTGTTGAAGTTAAAGTTATTAGCTTATCATGACCGGAAAAAAAAAGAAAAGAAAACTTTTAAATAAGCTTACTCATAAGTACCGTTTGGTTATACTCAATGACAGTACTTTCCAGGAATTGGGGTATATTCGTTTATCACGATTGAATATTATTGCTGTTACCGGAACCCTTTTATTTTTTCTTGTTGCATTAACTTATATTACAATAGCTTATACTCCTTTGAGGGAAATTATTCCCGGGTATCCCGATGCAGAGATGAGATACGCAATTGTTCAAAACAGGGTAAGACTGGATTCGCTTGAGTTGGAGCTAAGATACCGTGATCAGTTTTTCTCGAATATGCATACAATAATCTCAGGTAATGAACCGGAAAACTATCTTTATACAGATACATCCGGTGTTAAGGCTAACTATAATGACATTCAATTTACAAAATCTCCCCAGGATTCGGCTCTGAGAATGGAACTTAATTATCCCGGCAGATTAGCAGGATTATCCAGAGATCCCTTATTAACTCAGCCCTCTGTTCAACTGGAAAAAATATATTTTTTCCCTCCTGCAAAAGGACTTGTTACAAACAGTTTTAACTTAATGAATAATCATTTCGGGACCGATATAGTTGCTCCCCCCAATGAGGTGGTAAAGGCTACCCTGGACGGAACTGTTATTATGGCATCCTGGACGCTTGAAACGGGTTATGTGATGCAAATACAGCATGAAAATAATCTGATATCTCTTTATAAACATAATGCTGAGCTTCTGAAAAACGTTGGTGTGCGTGTCAGAGCGGGTGACGCTATTGCAATTGTAGGTAATTCGGGTGAACTTACTACCGGTCCTCATCTTCATTTCGAACTCTGGCATAACGGAATTCCCCTTAACCCGGAAGATTTTATTGTATTCTGATATCTTTTTCCCTAATTTAAAAAATTTCCCTTTGAAAAAGAGAATAGCCATACTTGGATCTACAGGATCAATTGGGACTCAGGCTCTGGAAGTGGTTGCAGATCACCCGGAGTTTTTTGAGATTAAGATGCTGACAGCTAATAATAATGCTGAACTTCTTATTAAACAGGCTATTCGTTATGCACCTGAGATAGTAATCATAGCTAACAAGGATAAATACCATTTTGTGAAGGAAAATTTGTCAGGCTTCCCTGTTTCTGTATATGCAGGTCCCGACGAGATTGTTAATATGACAGCATATGAAGAAGTTGATATCATTCTTACGGCTATGGTGGGGTATGCAGGTCTTCTTCCTACACTTAATGCTATTAAAGCCGGGAAGGACATTGCTCTTGCAAACAAGGAGACTATGGTCGTCGCCGGGGAACTGGTAAAATCGCTTGCAAATCAGAGAGGTATTAATATTATCCCTGTTGATTCCGAACATTCAGCCATATTTCAATGTCTTATGGGTGAAGATCAGAATCTTCCTGAAAAGATAATTCTTACAGCCTCCGGAGGTCCTTTCAGAAATGCATCCATGGAGTTCCTGAAAAATGTAACCAGGGATGATGCCCTGAAACATCCAAACTGGTGTATGGGGGATAAAATTACTATAGATTCTGCAAGTCTGATGAATAAAGGTCTTGAAGTAATTGAAGCCAGATGGCTTTTCAATCTTAAACCGGAACAGATAGAGGTAATTATTCATCCTCAATCAATTATACATTCCATGGTGCAATTTCCTGATGGTTCAGTAAAAGCGCAATTAGGTCTTCCGGATATGCGGGGGCCTATACTGTATGCTTTTACCTGGCCACTTAGAATTAAGTCAGCTTTTCCCAGATTAAATTTTAATGAATGTGCAAATCTTAGTTTCGAGGAACCCGATTTAAAAAAATTTCGTAATCTTGCAATTTCTTTTGAAGTAATGAAAATTGGGGGGAATATGCCCTGTGTGATGAATGCTGCCAATGAGAAAGCAGTGGAAGCATTTTTAAATAACAGACTGGGCTTCATGGAGATACCTGCTATTATTGAACAGGTTCTGGAGAAATCAGGTTATATTAAGGAGCCTTCTTTGGAAGATTATGAAAAATCTGATATGGAAGCAAGGAGAATAACGAATGAATTAATAAAGTAAAAAGATGGAAATATTAATAAAAGCAGGTCAGTTATTGCTCAGTTTATCTATTCTCATAATAATACATGAGATGGGTCATTTTTTATTTGCACGCTTGTTCAAAACCAGGGTTGAAAAATTCTATCTTTTTTTTGATCCATGGTTCTCTATATTTAAGAAAAAATACGGAGATACTGAATATGGAATGGGATGGCTTCCTCTTGGAGGGTATGTGAAAATATCCGGAATGATCGATGAATCATTGGACAGGGAACAGCTTAGCAGAACGCCTGAAGAATGGGAATTCCGGTCAAAGCCAACATGGCAAAGGCTTTTTATAATGCTCGGCGGAGTTATGGTAAATTTTATATTCGCACTGATACTCTATGTCCTTATTTTTTATACTTGGGGAGAAAAGTATCTGCCGGTTCAAAACCTGACTTATGGCATCATGGTTGACTCCACCGCGGCACAAATGGGCCTTCGGAACGGTGATAAAATTCTATCACTTGATGGAAATGAAGTTGGAAATTTCATGTTAATTGTTCATGATATTGTTTTAAACGATGTGAAAACACTTCAGGTGGAACGGAACGGTCAACAATTAGATATTGAAATTCCGCCCGATGTTATTCCATCATTGCTGAGAACAACCTCTCCTATATTACCCAGAGTTCCCTTCTATATCCTGGATTTTGCTGAAAATTCTCCTGCCAGGAACGCAGGTCTGATGGCAGATGACAGAATAATAGCATTAAACGGGATGCCTGTAATGTTCTTCGATGAATTTAAAACAACAGTCCGGCAATATAAAAACCAGGAAGTTAAGATATCAGCTCTCAGAAATAATAAAGATACTTTACATTTCAACCTTAACATACCGGAATCGGGTCTGATAGGCGTAGTTCCGGATTTCAGTTTTGATCGTTTCTTTGAACTCAGGGAAGTGCGGTATTCTTTGATAGGATCTATCCCGGCAGGTATAAATAAAGGATTCAGTACAATAAGTAGTTATCTTAAACAGCTTAAATTACTTTTCCGTCCTGAAACAAAAGCGTATGAATCCTTAGGCGGGTTTATCAGGATTGCAAGTATCTTTCCGTCCGTCTGGGACTGGCAATCTTTTTGGGTTTTTACAGCATTTCTTTCCATTATCCTTGCTATCATGAACCTACTTCCAATACCTGCACTCGATGGGGGACATGTTACTTTTCTCCTTTACGAAATGATAACCGGACGAAAACCGGGAGATAAATTTCTGGAATATGCACAGATTGCTGGCATGATACTCGTTTTCACCTTGCTTATTTATGCAAACGGAAATGATATTATACAGTTATTTAAAAAATAAACTTCATAAAAACCGGAATAATTTATTTTTACTAACTTTGCATTTAACTTTAATTTTTTAATAAAATGAAAATAATATTAGGAATGTTTGGTCCCACAGAGATCATTATTATTGTTCTCATTGTTGTACTGCTCTTTGGTGGAAGAAAAATACCTGAACTCATGAAAGGTATCGGACAGGGCATGAGAGAGTTTAAGAAGGCTTCCCGTGGTGATACCGAGGAAAGTAAAGAAAATTCAAAAATTGAAAAGGAATAACAGATAAAATATTTTAATTTGTTCATCTCACTAAGGCCATTTCGGGAAGACCGGAATGGCTTTCTTTTTAACGCGGGCTTAAAGTCCACCTTAATTCTGTCCGGGGCAACGTCCTAAAAAAAGGCATCAGGTTCGAACAATTCGTGGACGTCCTGCATACATGGGCTTCCCACTCGGGAAAGAAGGATTTGGTTATAAAAAAGATAGAGTAACATGTTTATTGAAAGACAATAGTATGAACAAGGCATGACCCCGGGATAGGGTTTCAATGTATCTTGCCCGCTGTGAATTAAAAAAAAATCAGATATTTCATTAAATTCGAGGTAAAACCTAAAATTTAAACTAAATGATATATTATGTTAACAGTTTATTAGCTGAATATCTGCAGGAACTATTATCTCTTTCCCTCCGTCTGCTCCAATCCAAAATCCAGTTGTCTTTTGGACATATTCACATTCTTCACGCTTATTTTTACTTCATCTCCAAGCTGAAATGTGCGTTTACTATAGCGAGCTGTAAGTATGTAATTATCTTCATCAAACTCATAGAAATCATCTGCAAGATTCTGAAGTGAGATCATCCCCTCGCACTTATTCTCTATTATCTCTGCATAAATACCCCAGTTTGTAAGGCCTGAAATAATTGCGTCGAAAACCTGTCCCACTTTATCTTTCATGAACTCCACCTGTTTGTATTTTATTGAAGCGCGTTCAGCTTCCAGTGCACGCTTTTCCATATCACTAGTATGCTTGCATCTCTCCTCATATTTAATTTTACTTTTAGATTCGCCCCCGTTAAGGTAGTGCCATAAAATCCTGTGAACCATTAAATCAGGGTATCTCCGTATGGGTGATGTAAAATGGGTATAAAATGGAAAAGCAAGTCCATAATGCCCTGTGCTGGCAGTGGAATAACGTGCCTTTGCCATAGTGCGCAAAGCAAGGGTCTCAATAAGATTTTGCTCCTTCTTACCCCTTACATCATCAAGAAGCTTATTGTAAGAATTGGCCGCTTTTTTACCTGGTCCTGGCTGAATTGTATAACCGAATTTTTTTATGAAAGAAGCGAAGGATTCAAGTTTTTGAGGATCAGGGTTATCATGTATTCTGTAAACAAAGGCCTTTGCTTTCTCTTTATTGCTTTCCTGAGGTTTACTTTTTCTTTCCTGGATATATTTACAACCATAATGAACAAATTCCGCTACCCGTCGATTTGCCAGGAGCATGAATTCCTCTATAAGCTGGTTTGCCTCATTCTGCTCCTTGAAAAACACACCTGTAGGGAATCCGTCCTTATCGAGATGAAATTTCACTTCCACCCTGTCGAATCCGATAGACCCGTCATCCGACCTTCTTTTTTTCATTATCCGCGCCAGGGTATGCAGCTGCAGGATTTCCTTCTGCATATCGCCCTCCTTTCCCGTAATTATATCCTGTGCCTCTTCATAATTGAATCTTCTGCGTGAGATGATCACACTTTTCCCAAACCATTCCGAAAGTACAACAGCATCGTTGTTGATCTCAAAAACAGCAGAAAAACATAATTTTTCTTCATCCTGTCGTAGTGAACATAAAAAATTAGAGATTCTTTCAGGTATCATGGGAATAGTTCTGTCAACAAGGTAAACAGAAGTACCCCTTTCATAGGCTTCCTCATCTATTATAGTTCCTGTTTTTACAAAATGTGATACATCGGCTATATGTACACCTACCTCCCAGTTCCCGTTATCCAGTTTTCTTACAGACAAGGCGTCATCGAAGTCTTTCGCATCCTGCGGATCAATAGTAAATGTTGGGACATCCCTGAAGTCGCGTCTTTCCTGATAATCCTTCTCCGTAATCTTATCGCCTACTGTACCGGCAGCTTCTGTAACCTCCTTTTCAAAACGAAATGGAAGGTCGTATTCGGCCAGGATAGCATGCATCTCCACATTATTCTCACCGGGATTTCCAAGTACTTCCGTAATTTCCGCAACCGGATTTTTTGTTCCCTGCTGCCATTCTATAACCCGGGCAATAGCTTTCTGTCCGTTCTTAGCCCCCTTAAGCTTATCGAGCGGAATAAAAAGATCATATGGCAGTTTTTTATTATCATTTACAAGAAATGCGAAATGTTTCGATACCTGCACTATCCCGACAAAAGAGTCCCTTGCTCTTTCAATGACCTGCATCACCTCCCCTTCTACACGTGTCTCCCGGGTTTTCTTCGGATATACATATACCTTAACAAGGTCCCCGTCAAGTGCAGAGTGCAGAAGATTTCTTGCAATAAATATATCATCTTCGATATCATCAGATATCACATAGGCATATCCGTGCTGAGTCATGTCTATTCTACCGGTTACATAACCTGCTCTTGACTTCAGTCTGAACCTTCCTTTTTCCAGTTCCTCAAGCTGATCAGCTTTTTTCAGCTCCTCCAGCACCTGTATGATCAGTTGTTTCTGAACCTCATCCCTGTATCCCGTAATTTTAGAAAGCTGCTTATAATTAAAAACCTGTTTGGGACTATTGGAAAATATTCCCAGCAATTGACCGGTCAAAGCATCTTTTCCAGTATTTTTCCCTCTTTTATTTTTACCTTTTCTTGCCATAAAAATTTAATTTTCTGTAAGATAACAGGAATTTCTGAAAAGAAAAACATATAAAATTAACCACTTGTGCAGTTTGAGAGATGAAAAAAGAAAAAATCTGTGTCGAAATATTCTATTTTAAGCAAATCCTAACATACGAAATCTTTCGTACTACAGGTTCAGCATACTCATCTCGTATTCCAGATTAGGAGTAAAAATACCTGTTCCTTTCAGATTCCTTATTTCTTCATTAGTCCAGAATCTTCCTTCGCTGATCTCCCCTGGATCAGGTTCCGGAATCCGGGAAGTTACAGTTGTAAACATGTACACCAGTTCTTTTTCAACATCTGTTTCCCATATATATCTTCTCTGAAAAACGGGCTTGAATTTTGCAATTCCTGCCTCTTCCTTTGTCTCACGAATTAAGGCTTCTTCCAGGGTTTCGCCCCAGCTGATGTGACCTCCCACAGCTGTATCCCATTTATCCGGCTGGACCTTCTTACTCTTATGTCTTTTCTGCAAATAAATCAATCCGTTTGTGTTAAAAATGTGAAGGTGAACCACCGGATGAAGAAGTTTCTTCAGGGGATTGAAATGCAGTTCTTCTCTTATTTCCTTTCCCGTTATATTCCCATTTTCATCAACAACAGGTACCAATTCCTGTCCATGGAATTTCTTATATTCATTTATCATTTAAATAAAAAATTAATCGTTTATGCGGTTTAATTTAGAAAACATCATACTCCTAAATCCCCCAGGGGGGACTTTAAGCAGTTGAAATACAGTTACATCATACCCCTAAATGCCCCAAGGGGGGACTTTCAGCAGAAGGTAGAGAGACTGCATGTTTGATACCCTTAATTTAGCATATTTTTTATAATTTCTTATCTTCGCAAGAAAAACATGATCACTATAACCGGCGCCACAGGTCTTCTCGGTTCCAGGGTACTTTTCGACCTTCTGCGAGATAATGATAAAATACGTGTTCTGAAAAGGGAAAGCAGCGATACGGAAGCGGTACGAGATGTGTTTTCTTACTATACTGAAAATTCCGATGAGTTGTTCCGGAAAATTGAATGGAGAGACTTCGATATCCTTGATATTGATTCTGTTATGGAAGCTCTGGAGGGAACAACCAGACTATATCATGTTGCTGCTGCCGTATCATTCTCTCCCCGCGACAGGAATAGAATGATGCTAAGCAATGTTCAGGGAACAGCAAATATTGTGAATGCCTGTCTCGAAAGCCCTGTTGAGAAGCTCTGCCATGTAAGCTCCACCTCTGCATTGGGTTCAGCACCTGAAGGAGAGCTTATTACAGAAGATATGATCTGGACTCCCGAAAAGGAAAAGACAAGTTATGCCCTGAGTAAATTCAGATCAGAGATGGAAGTCTGGAGGGGAATGGAGGAAGGGCTGAATGCTGTCATTGTAAATCCTTCGGTAATATTCGGACCCGGTTTTTGGGGTAAAGGATCATCCGCTATGTTTACCAGGGTTGAGAAGGGTTTACGCTACTACACCAAAGGAGTTACAGGTTTTGTTTCGGTAAAGGATGTGTCGCAGTGCATGATCCGTCTTATGAACAGTGATATCTGCGGTGAGAGGTTCATTATTTCGTCTGAAAATCTCAGCTACCAGGAAGTATTTACTATGATCGCGAATGCACTTGGAACAAAACCACCCTCCATTGAGGTAACACCTTTTATTGCCGGTCTGGCATGGCGCATGGATGCTATCAGGTCATTTTTCGGATATAAAAGGATCATTACCAAAGAAGCCGTTTCAGCCGGAAGAAAGAAAAATTATTTCTCCAATGAAAAAATCAGGCAGGCTCTGGGAGTGGAGTTTGAAAGGATTGAAGAGACGGTGAATGAGGTAGGAAAGATGAAGTAAAGGGATTAGGGAAACCAGGTGAAACAGACCTTAAAATAATTATAACCCTGTCAGGGTTCGCAACCCCTGACAGGGTTTATTGAAAAACCAAAAAGGGACCAACTGCCCTTCCATCGTAAACGGGGGATTAGTTCCCGAAACTAAGCCCTATATTCCAGGTACTTGTTTTGCCTTTCCAGAAATCCGGGGTATAGAGGTTAACATAGGTCTCTTCTCCGCGCACATTCTGGTAACGGTAGCCCAATCTTACCCACAGATCATTCAGTACCTGCCAGGAAAAATCGAGCCGGAAAGCGTCCGACTCCCACACAACAGGTACGAAGGGCTTCTGGTTTAGTCGTTCCCCTGCTTCATTATGATCGGGACCTTTTAGTGCCCTGTTATATGAAACATTCACATCCATGCCCCTGTAAGGTCTGTATCCGGCAGTGAGAAAAATCTCCTGTGCGTTATCAGTAAGATAATGACCCAGGTTATACCTGTTCGACTCAAAAGTATGTGTGGGAATATAATGCCTAAAAGCATTTACGTTTGTCCATGTATATTCAATACCTGCATAAGTTCCTTCCGGGAGGTTGCTGACCCTGATCCCTCCCTTGAAACTCAAAAAATTATGTTCATCCGGATTCAGGATACGACTGGTAGCCATCTCATCGACAAAGCCTGAGAAATATATATGTGTATGAGGTATCATCCTTGCCGAGATATCCATGAAAAACTGTGAATTCATATCATACCTCAGTGAATTCAGGTGCTGGTCAACGGCCTTATAGAAAAGTACCGGGATAAAGAATACAGGATGTGCTGTTTTGTAATCGTAAATAATACTGTTCCCTGCTGAAATATAAAAAGTTTTAAAGGGTTTGAAGGTGAACATATTGGCGGCAATAAATTTCCTGTGATAAGCAGTCCGGTATTCTATACCTGTACTAACCGGAACCCAGAAAGACTGAGAGCTGTCAATTACCTCCGAAACAAGCCAGCCATGTACATAGTTGAGTTCAAGCCATTTGGCTGGTCGCAGATTAAAAGACAGGTGAGTAAATGCGGGTGTTCTGCCGGAGAATATATTAGTACCGTTATACCCTGATCCCCAGGTGAAATTATCCAATAATAAACCCAGGTGACCTGTCTTCCAGCTATATGCAACACCCCCTTTTGCCTCCCAGTAATCCTGTTTCCCACCGGAAAACATCTTCATGCCGGCGCCCCCTTTTTCCTGCGTAAGAAATGAGGGCTTCATAAGCTGTTCACTCTCATGATTATCCTTAAGACTCGCATAGAAACTCCAGTTCCCGGCATATCCTCCGGCATACAGTCCGTTCCACCAGTGGTATGCTGTACGGTTTTTCCCTGCCCATAAATTTCCTCCACCAATGGGATTGATGGTTAAGGAAAAGGAGCTGTCGCGTAAATACAACATATCCAGGCGCCTGTTGAAATCCTTGTGAGGGTATATCTCCTTATTATAATCCTTCAGATAGAACTCCAGTTCCTCGATTTGACGGGAGGACATTCTTCCGGTATCCGCATTTCGTAGTAGCTCAGCTATGTAGATCCTGCTACGGGGATAGATCAGAGTGGGGATGTCAATGATCTGATCACAGGCAAGTTCATCAATAAAGGAATACACATTATTGCGGGCAGTATTCACAGGCAAATATTGTGCATCTGCGAAAAGGATATTTAAAAGAAAGCTTACAGCTATTATTATTTTCCTCAACATATTTGATCTCTTATGATTTATCACTGCCATCCTGTATTAACATTCTGCTACTGCCAAACTCCAATTAATCCCAATAACTTTTCTTTTGCCGCTATTTTTTCGGGATACCATTTCTTTTGGAATCAGATTTTGGCAGAAATACACCGAAATATACAATAAAAAAAGGAGGCTGTCTAAAAAGACTAATCATTGAATTAATAGATTACAAATTGAAAGTAAA
>CAZGKF010000057.1:0-19527 GCA_964526475.1 uncultured Bacteroidaceae bacterium | reverse complement strand
TTACACTCAATATTTTTTTAGGAGAAAGCAATCTAAAAAAGAAGGATTAAAATGGAGAAATTAGCAAATATTCATCCGGGAATGATTATATTCGGGGAGTTTTCACAAGCGCTTGAGATAACTGCATATAGACTGCCGAAAGACACTTGCATTCTTCAGACCCGTATATCGCAAATAATTAAAAGGAAAAAAAGGATTACTGCCGATACAGCATTAAGATTGAGTCCATATTTTAGCAATTCAGCAAAGTTTTGACCTGGATTGCAGAAGGATTGCGATATCGAAGAGCAAAGATAGGACAAAGAAGAAATATTTATTATAATAAAGAAAAACGCACCACAACACAGTGGCAATTAAGTATCAATTGAGAAACATATAATAAAAATAATGAAAACTATACTTTATTCAATTTCCGTTTTATTTCTGATTTTTTTCTTTAAAACATCAGTGAAAGCGCAGGCAATTATTGATTTTGAAACAGGACTTGTTTTTGCAGGTTATAACGATGTTCGTATTCCGGGCGATCAGGGTACACTCTTTTCATTAAAAGACGATCTCATTCCAAAAACAGAATTTTTCTACAGGATAAGATTGAATTATATAATAAAATCACGTCATGCGCTTTCTTTATTATATGCTCCTCTCGAAACTCAATCAGAAGGCAGTTTGACAAATGACATCTTCTTTGAGGGAGTAGTATTCCCTGCTAACACTGAACTTAACGGTACTTATAAATTTAATTCGTACAGGTTGACCTACCGGTATGATTTTATACAAAAACCCAGGCTTGAGTTTGGGTTAGGATTAACTGCAAAAATCAGAGATGCTAAGATTGCACTTTCTTCGTCTGGATTAGTATCGGAGAAAACCAACGTAGGATTTGTGCCAATTATTAATTTCAGGCTTTTGTGGAAGATAGATGATAAATTTGGTCTTCTTCTGTATGGAGATGCACTTGCAGCACCACAAGGCAGAGCCGAAGATATCCTGATTGCGTCAACATATAAGTTCTCCGAAGATCTTGGTATTCGGGCAGGATACCGCATTCTTGAAGGAGGTGCAGATAATGATGAAGTTTACAATTTTACATTATTCCATTATGCTTCTGTTGGCATATTCTATTCTTTTTGAAATAAAACAAAGTCAGAATAAACTCAAAAGAATAACTTATCCATAAATCGCATACTTGATTTCACCTGTTTAATATCTTGATGCTTAAACCTTTTTGTACTGACCAACCTTCCTTATCGGTAAGGCTTATAAAAAAATGATAGTCTCCTTCATCATACAACCCATAACCGTTTCCCGAAGAGATGAAGATTGACTGATCCGTTTCATATTCTTTTAATCTTTCGGGAATATCATAATCCTCAATAAAAGTAAACGGATTAACCGGGTCTTTTTTTGGATCAAGGTTACATTCTGTTACTTCTGTGCTGTGCGAATGATGGTCAAAGTTATGATGGATATCTATACTGAATGAACCCAATTCAACATTGTCAGAGTATAATAATTTAAGCTCAAATGATTCTCCAAAATATAAGGTATCGCAATTCACAGGGAACGCATCCTGAACACTGAAAAAAATCTCTGGTTTTTGCTTGTCAATATCTTTATCCTTTTCGCAGGCGTTAAAGATCATAAGCAAAAGAAAAAGGATGTTAATATTTTTAAAAAATTTCATGATGTATATAATTATTATAGAGGCTGTCTAAAAAGCCTTATGACTTTAGAATTCACTTTCAATTTGTAATCCATTAATTCAATGATTAGTCTTTTTAGACAGCCTCGTTTAGAATTAATAATTTATAACTATTGGATAATGACTTGAATAAGTCCAGTTTCCAGCAAATGCATCTTTGCATTTTACTATGATAAAGTAATTGGCAGATTGCCAGGCAATATTACCTGTTATGTCTTTTGGAGTTATATTATTATCCTGAGCTGCTCCAACTGTTATGCTTGCTGAAAATTCATGAGCAGCTGGAGTGTCAAAATCATGTGTATGTAAAATGGTAATCGTATTGGTAGAATTAACTTCTGCATCAGTTAAATTCTGGTCTTCACGTACCAAACCTATATACATTCCGCCCAATGCTTTGTCATCGCTCACAGAGCCGGATATACTAATTGTTTGATCGTTGTTAAACACTTGATTATTTGCAGGAGCAGAAGAAATGTTAATTTCAGGGGCTATTGCATCATCTGGTTGTTGTATTTCAAGTTCTTCTTCCACAACAGTTTGCATCCCTTTCATATCGGTAACAATAAAATGAAAGTGATAATTTTCGGGTTCTGCATTAACAGGTATGTCGATATGCTCGTGGAATGTTGTGTTTTTTAAACCTGAAAATTTGGTATAAGTAGTATCAACCTCCCAGTCACTTTCGTGGAGAGTTATGTAGGTACTTTTTCCATGATCACCTTCGGGGTGAATTTCTATTGTTATCTTGTCGATTCTTCCCTCGGCAACAATTTCAGCTTCAATATGCAAATCGCTGCCTGCATATCCTATTTTACTATTGTCATAGCCCAGTTCGGTAAGCTTAACTTCCGGTTTGGGTTCATCTTTTTCACATGAGTTAAAAAAGATCATACTTACTGCTGTAAATATTACAGCCAATACTTTTGTTTTTGTATTCATAATTTTTAAATTTATAATGTTAGATGAAATTATTTTTGATTAATTTTTTCTAAAAAGGGTATGGAAATGTTCAATACGAAATTCCGTCCCGGCTCAGGAACATTTATCAGCCGGTAGTAGCTGGTATGATTAAAGTATTTGCTATTAAGCAGGTTTTGAATCTGAAAAGAAAAATTTGCTTCCTGATTTATCAATCTTATTACTCCTCCAAATACAATATTAATAAGTTGATAACCATCCGTTCTTTCTTCCGGTGGTACAATATTATTCTGAGCTGAAGAAATCCTGTAATCAACTGACAAATAAGCATTTTCCAAAAATTTTATCTTTTGCTTCTGGTATTTCACATTAAAAATTCCGGAAGGAGGGGGTGAAAATGGCAATGTAAAACCTTTCTTGTCGCCCGAAAGTTGTTCAGAGTAAACATATTCACCCATTACACCCAGTTGCAGTGACTTTAATACCTGATAATGGGCATGTATTTCCCCACCAAAGCGAAAAACCGCACTTTGTGTGTAGTAATAAACCTGATTACCATTGCCGTAAAGCCTGTCATGTTCCGATGTCGGGTTCAGATAAATATATTTTGAGAAATAATTTAAGAAAGGAGTTACTCCTATGGCAAACTTATCTGAATTGTATTCAATGCCTGCATCCGTTTGATACGAAATTTCAGGTGATAGATCCGGATCTCCCACTTCATAACTGAAATTATGATAATTTACCCCGTTAGCTGCCAATTCCTTTGCAAGGGGCATACGGAAACTTTTCCCTATATTGGTTTTGAAAGATATTTTTTGGAGGTTGTAATTATATCCAACAGACCATGATATGTTTGAAAAACTTCTGTTTATAGCATCAGCTCTTGTAAGGTATTGCAGTGCAGGATCGTTGTTGCTGATTACCGGCGAAGGAAACCAATCATTGTAAATCAAGGTATTTATATATCCGTAATCGTACCGTATTCCCAATTGAAGAATACTTTTATCTGAAAAAGAGTGTTTTGCAAAAGCATAACCTCCAATATTCAGCAGTTTAAATGCCGGAATAATAAACCCGCGGCCGCTAATTCTGTTATCCTGGTATTCGCTGTTTACACCAACAGTACATAGTGTTTTCTCTTTTTGAAAAAAAGAGAGTTTAAGATTACCTGAATAAATATATTTATCAAACAGCCTTTCAAGGTCAGCATCAAATCCAAGCGTGTCAGGAAAAAGAGCAGGCATATACCCGTGACTAACATATTGACTCCATTCCTGTCTGAAATTCCGCTGAAATCCCAGACCGGATTCAAATTTGTATTTACCCCATTGCCATTGGCTAATGTTAATCAACTTAAAATGATTAACCTGATGATAAGGATAATTTATATCTCTGCCGGATTTATCATGTAGTTCAGTGTCAACATTACGGGGCTCCAATCCATGTGCGTTGGCAAAAAAACCGCTTTTGCCGTAAACATTGCTTAGGTAAACTTTACTTTGAAATTCCGGTTTTATTATTCCGATTGAGAGATGAATATTTTGTTCTTTACCTGCAGTATTTCGCAAATAATTCTTATACAAGGGTGCCCGGTACGAATAAATATCTATGCTGTCGGTTGGCACTTTATTGTCGCCATAGCCGGTAAATGTAGCCCGAAAATCAGTGAAGAACCATTCTTTTCTACCAAACAGAGAAACAGATGTTCCCAGCATATTATTATTCGATTTCCCTGTAATGTCAATTGTTCCGCCAATTGTATTATCAACAGGTATATTTTTGTTTTTCAAATCAATAACCCCGCCAATGGCATCAGACCCATACATGAGTGAAGCCGGCCCTTTTATTACTTCTACATTGTCAATAGAATACTGGTCAATTTCCAGGCCGTGGTCAGAACCCCATTGCTGTCCTTCATGCTTAATGCTATTTTCAATAACCACAACACGGTTGAAGCCAAGTCCACGGATAACAGGTTTTGACCGCCCATAACCAATATCAATAGTAGTAACCCCCGGCAGCCTTTCGAGCGACTTCATAAGGCTGCCCCCGAGATTTTTTTTCAGATAATCGTCATTTACAATTTCAATATTGAGCGGTTCTTCCCTTTGTCTTATTCTGGCATAATTATCGCTTACAACTACCTCCTGCAGACTGACCGAAGAAACAGTGAGTTGGATATTATACGATGTGTTCTCATTAATAATTATAGAATCAATAAACGTCTTATAACCAATAAAAGAAATGGAAATTTTATATGCGCCTTTGCTTAAGCCAGTTATTGAGTACCTGCCTTGTGCGTCCGTAATCGTACCTTTTTTAATTGGATACAGAAGAACAGAAGCACCGGTTAAAGCCTGACTGTTTTCATCAACGATTATACCAGTTAAGCTATATTTACTTTGGGCAAATGCCGGAATATATATGATATTCATGCTTAACAGAAGCATGATAAACTTGCTCATATTTTAAGAAATGAGTTGAAAAACACCTGAAATTTGTGGGAGGAGAAGGGTAACTTAGAATGGTAAAGGTGGTGCACGTGGGGATTTCATTTCAAAAATCTGAAGGTGTGGCTGCACAATTATAGTTTCAATTAAAACACCTTCTATTTTTGGAATATTTGTTTCAGGAACTGAAACGGTCGGTAAATTATTAATAGGGAATTTGTATTCGCATATAGGACATTTATTAAATACTTTCGCTGCATTTATCGTAGCTGTCAGATAATTGCTGTGGTTGTTACAAACATGATGACAGGCATAATGATCATGGGCATGATGCCTGACAATATGGACAGATTGGAATGCTATAGGGAAAATAAATATCCCTGACAGAATGGTAGCTATATGTTTATTGATCTTTATCAATTTTCAAACGACTTGTTTTTACAAAAAGCACATCTGCCTTTGATTAAAATCTCTGTTTCAACTTCAGTGTATCCCTCAGGCAGTTGTATTTCCTGCACCGCTATAGATTCCAGACATTGTAATACATGACAATCATTACAATAAAAATGTGCATGTTCTTTTTTACGTGTTATCGAATTATCCAGGGCATATTTTACTATCTGGTTGTCAACGACTATTTTATGGACTATTTTATGTTCTTCGAGCGTTTTGAAAGAACGATAAAATGTTGTACGGTCATAATTCCCGGATAACTGTTCACGGATTTCATTTTCAGAAAGAGCTTGATTTGCGGACATAATAGCCTCAATAATCCCTTCACGGCAACTTGTTCTTTTGAGATTATGACTATTTAAAACTTCAACCGGTTTCATAAATGCAAAACTATTTTAAATGCAACAATGATGCAAATATATAAATAAATTCACAGACATAATAAAAAATTGTCAGCTTTGGAGTATTTTATGATCAGGAATTCCATCACCCCCACTCTCACCCCCCAAACAAAAAACCCCTGCAGGTCATTGATCTGCAGGGTTTTGCGATTTGATGTTGTGGTACCACCTGGAATCGAACCAGGGACACCAGGATTTTCAGTCCTGTGCTCTACCATCTGAGCTATGGTACCGGTTTTTTTTGAGTGTTGCAAATTTAGGGAAAATTTGCATTATGCAAAATAAAAACGGAATTTCTTGGGCAAACAGAGTTTAAAATAGTATAACATTATTGTCGCTTTAATACGCATATTCACTACTTTTGCGAAATTCAGATAATATGGAATACTTTTTACACTCTTTAGAAAATGGCATAAGACTGGTGCATTTACCACAGAAATCACATGTGGCACACCTGGGTTTTATAGTTCATACAGGTTCAAGAGATGAAAAGGAGGGGGAACACGGAATGGCTCATTTTATTGAACATGCAATATTTAAAGGAACAAAGAAAAGAAAAGCATTTCATATTCTTTCACGCCTCGAAAATGTCGGCGGTGAAATAAATGCATATACAACGAAAGAAGAAACATGTATTTTTGCCGCATTCATGAAAACCGATTATCAAAGAGCAACGGAACTGATCTTCGATATATGCTTTAACCCCATCTTCCCGGAGAAGGAAATAAACAGAGAGAAAAATGTAATTATTGATGAGATACTTTCGTACTATGATAACCCTTCCGAATTGATCTTCGATGAATTTGAAGAACTTGTCTTTAAAGACCACCCCATTGGAAGGAGTATCCTTGGGAATGAAAACGATCTGAATGCTTTCACACAAGCAGATATTCATAATTTTATGAGAGAAAATTATGCAACAAATGAAATGGTAATTTGCTCGGTGGGAGAAATTCAATTCGAAAAGTTAATCCGGATAGTTTCAAAATATTTTGGTTCTGTACCCAAAAGAACAAGGCAAAGATCAAGAAAGACTCCGGTAAGTTACTTCCCTGAAAAAAAGGAGGTCATTAAAAATACCCATCAGGTACATTGTGTTCTTGGTAACAGGGCTTATAGTTATCATGAGACCGGAAGGACGGGGCTTCATTTGCTTAATAATATACTGGGAGGACCTGGCATGAACAGCAGGCTTAATTTGAGCCTGAGGGAAAAAAATGGTTTTTCATACAGTGTGGAATCACATTATATCCCTTATACTGATTCAGGTTTATTAAATATTTATTTCGGATGTGAGAAGGAGAAATATTATAAGTGTCTTAAGCTGGTTTACAAGGAGATAGAAAAATTATGTACAGATCGTTTAGGTGTCGTTCAATTAGATAAAGCAAAAAAACAACTTATCGGCCAACGTGCCATAAGTGCAGAAAATAATGAACATCTGATGCTGGCCCTGGGGAAAAGTATCCTGATCTTCAATAAATTTGAGAATCTTGAAGAAGTAAGAAAGAAAATAGAATCGGTTACATCCTCTGATATTTTGCATATTGCAAATGAAGTTTTTAATAAAGATAAATTATCTGTACTAACTTTTTCCTGATGAAGCTATTTGAGACAGATAATTCCATTACCCAATATATTGAGGATCATTCTTCCCCTGTCGATCCCTTGTTATCAGAGCTTTTCAGATACACATTCCTGAATGTGGTCAATCCCCAAATGATTGCAGGGCATATGCAGGGAAAATTTCTGGAATTGATAAGTTGCATGATAAAACCGGAAAAAATCCTGGAAATAGGCACTTTCACCGGATATTCTGCAATATGTCTTACCCGTGGACTTAAAGAATACGGAACTCTTACTACCATTGAGATTAATGATGAATTAATAAAAGTCAGCATGGATTTCTTTAAAAAAGCTGGCATTGATGACAAAGTAAAACTCATTAATGGAAATGCCCTGGAAATTATACCGGAATTAGATGATATTTTTGATCTGGTATATATTGATGGTGAAAAAGAGCAATATCCGGATTTTTATCGTTTAACAATAGAAAAATTAAAACCCGGAGGATTCATAGTGGCCGATAATGTGCTTTGGGATGGAAAAGTCGTTAAAGATGCATCTGTAAATGATAAAAAGACGCGTGGTATTATAAGCTTCAATAAAATAGTCAGGGATGACCCCAGAGTTGAAAATATTCTTCTTCCTTTAAGGGATGGATTGATGATAGTCAGGAAAATTTATTAAGATAATTATACCAAAAAACAGCTGATATTACAACTTAGCCTTCAATGAATTCAATAATACCTGATTCTTTAATTGTTCTGTGGAATGATCTCTGCTAAAACCTCAAATTTTGCGAATACTTTAATCTGCTAATGAACTTCACTTGATGAACATAAACAAAATCACAAAATAATTGTTTATTTTGTAGTTCTGGGCAATTGTGGACGAAAAAATGTATCAGCAAAGCCACCGACTTAATCGGGATAAAAATAGGCTGACAGATAATATTCGGACATAAATTGAACATAGCGGGACAAGAATTTGACCTGACTAATCCCAAAAACAAGGTAGGGCGTAATTTAAAATAGTTCATCAATGAAACTTTTAAAATCAAGTTTATTAATTTTTGGACTCATTACTTTAATGTCATTTACTATTGGAAGTGACAGATGTACTGATTGGCAATCTTGGAGTAAATATGGTAGAGAATCTAAACTCTTTATAAAAATCTGTGAATATGAATCAGGTGGCTCGGGATATTATAAGTTCAAAAACAATAATGACAAGGCTGTTAGAATTTCATTTACTTTGACCTTTAACAATGGTAAAACATTTAAGGGTTCAACGAATGTAAAAGCTTATTCTGAAACTAGCGGAGCTAGTTGTTACAGTTGTGCCAGTAAGAATAGTGGTGTAAAGGAGTGGTCCTTGACAACAATTGCCTTTGCAGGAGAGCAAGGATATTGGTAAAAGCCCATAACAATGTGAATAGTTAATGGCGGTTTAGTGCTGAAAATTCATTTTTAGTGGTTAATAAATATAGTGCTAAAATAGCGGGTAGGTGCTTTTAAATCCGCCACTAACCATACACAAAACGTTTACTTAACGTTAAAAAGGTATTCCGGATATATTTAATTATTTATATGGCTAGTTATTCAATAAAAGACATCGAAAAATTGTCAGGGATTAAGGCTCATACATTGAGGATGTGGGAGAGAAGGTACAATCTTGTAGAACCTAAAAGAACGAATACTAATATACGGTTTTACACTGATGATGATCTGAGAAAGATAATGAACGTAGCCTTTCTTAACCGTAATGGCATCAAAATATCAAGTATAGTAAGACTGGATAAGAATGAGATATCAGAAAAGGTATCTGAGTTTTCAAAGATGCAATCGGATAAGGAATCACAGATTGATAATCTTTTAATTTCTATGATTGAACTTGATGAGAAAAGATTTGAGAAGATCATCAATACCTCAATTACGCAATTTGGCTTTGAAGACACTATCCTTTATACTATATACCCATTTTTTGAAAAAGTTGGTATTCTCTGGCAGACAGGTGTTATAAATCCTTCCCAGGAACATTTTGTTACCAACCTTATCAGGCAAAAACTTATTGTTGCTATTGATGGAGTTATTGAAAACGAAGTTCCTCAACCCAGAAATTTTGTGCTGTATCTTCCTGAGGGAGAATTACATGAAATAGGTCTTCTATTCTATTATTATCTTATTAAAAAGTCGGGTCATAGATCTGTATATCTCGGACAGACAGTTCCGTTTAAAGATCTGAGTTCAGTTGTGGAAATACGTAAATGTGATTCTTTGTTGACGACCTTTAGTTCAAAAATAACCGGAATAGATGTGGTTAAGTATTTACGAGCCCTTTCAGTCAGCTTCCCTCAGAAGACAATATACTTTTCAGGTAATCAGAATGTAATCCCGGAAAGGAATTTTCCTTCCAATATAAAAAGAATTAATAATGCGCTTCACTTCAGGGATATTCTTCAAAATCTCCGTTTGAGCTAAATCACACTTACACCGGCAAAGAAATTAATAGTATATTTGCGTTAAGCTGTATTATGTACTTATTTTTTCCGGAATGAAAAAGCTATCGGTTGTTGTTTGTGTTTATAATGAGGAACAAAACATTAAACCCCTTATTGAGAATATTGAAAAATCACTTAACAGCATTGATTATGAATTAATTTATGTTGATGATGGCTCGTCTGATAACACTGTTAACAGAATTCTTGAATCCCCGCATCCCTGGCTTACACTGGTACAACTAAGAAAGAATTACGGCCAAAGTTCTGCACTTGCAGCCGGGATTCAGCAGGCCAAAGCAGAGTATATTGTGTTACTGGATGGGGATTTGCAGAACGATCCGGAAGATATTCCCATGATGCTGGAAAAAGCTGAAAAAGAAGGTTGGGATATGATTGCCGGATACAGGAAAAACAGGCAGGATGGCGTGATATGGAGAAAAATTCCAAGCCTGATAGCGAATTCAATAATCCGGCGAACCACGAATGTAAGGATCAGGGATTATGGGTGCACACTGAAATTGTTTAAAAGTGATCTGGCCAAGGACCTGAGCCTTTATGGAGAGTTACACCGGTTCATACCCGTGCTTGCCAGTCTTGAAGGCGGGAAAATCACCCAGGTGGAGGTTAAACATCATCCAAGAAAGTTCGGGAAATCAAATTATGGAATGGGAAGGACTTTCAAAGTAGTAGCAGATTTACTTCTCATGTTGTTTTTCAGGAAATATATGCAACGTCCAATGCATCTCTTCGGAACATGGGGAATATTGCTGCTTGCTATTGGCATTGTGATAAACTTATACATGCTGGTACTTAAGATTCTGGGAAATGATATCTGGGGAAAGCCTGTGTTACTATTGGGAGTGCTTCTGGTTATCGCTGGATTCCAGCTTATTACTATAGGGATATTTGCTGATATATTAATGCGTACATATTTTGAATCACAGTCAAAAACTCCATACAGAATTAAAAGTATTATAAGCGGTGAAGGTAAGGGTAAGTAAGCTGTTGACAGCTGCTGTGAAGATCATTATCTCTGTTGGGGCCTTAATGTATATATTTTCCAGGTTTGTAAATAAGAACATTGATATCTTCCATACTAACCATGCACCCTTTTTCCATAGATTCGAGCATCGGGCGGATGGTTTCAAAGAAATGTTCTATTTTATCTGTTACATCAATAATTTCCACAACTACCGGCAGTTTCTCGGAGTATTCCCATAGCTTTACAGAATGGATCGCGCTACTTGCTCCAAAACCCATAACCCCTCTGAAAACAGTAGCTCCGGCCATTCCATTACTCTTTGCAAGAATGACAAGTTTTTCATATAAGGGCTGATTGTTGTTTTTATCCGTTGAGCTGATAAAAATTCGTAAAAGTTTCATTTTACTGCTGTTATCCATTTCAGAATAGTTTGGAGATAAGAAACCCTGCAAAGACTGCAAATATAGAGAAGGCAACACTTGCTGCTGAATAGGACAGGAACCAGATAATCTGTCCATCTCTTAATAAGAAGAAACTTTCTGTTGAAAAGGTGGAAAAAGTTGTGAACCCACCCAGAATTCCAACAGTAAGAAATAGGCGAAGGTCAGGATTTATAAGAAGTCCTTTTTCTGAGAAACCATAAACAAGTCCGATAAGGAGACACCCGATTAAGTTGACAGTCAATGTTCCAAAAGGAAATGAAGAGAAAGATGTGGTTTGAACGAATCTTGCTATATAATATCGGGAAACAGAGCCGATAAATCCGCCAATTCCTATAAAAAAAGCTATTTTCATTCGAATTATATGTAAATGGGAATTCTCTGAAGCAGCAAACAAGATAATAAAAAAGTGCCGGATATTATTAAAAAGGTTGTGAAAAACCTCTTCGATACTACCTGGCACTTTTTAATGAAGAACTATGTAAAATACTAATGATAGTTATCTTCTCAAAGGATCAAATTTTCTTGCTGAATAATTAATTTTAAGTGCATTGGCCATTCGGAGGGCCTTTTTAACATCATCAACTTTACCCATAGGTATGTTCTGGTCAATCCTTAAGGATACAGTCATCATATTTTTATCAACTTCATCGAGTTTTTCTCTTTCAAACAATACGAAATCCTTCACTGACTCGGAAGGAACGCCCTCCTCATTAATAAGTTTATCATTCATCTGTATCATTGGTTCGATTCCATAAACAGACTGCAGGTGCTGCAGAGGTCTTCCAATGTAGATATAGCTTATCAGGGATTTCTTTTCCAGCTTCTTAACCTGAGATGCTCCGGGAAGTGTAACACTAACCTGAACTTCAGTCTTTCTCATTACAGTTGTTACCATAAAAAAGAAAAGGAGCATAAACACGATATCAGGAAGAGAAGCAGTATTGATTGCTTTGAAACCGCCCTTCTTCTTTTTTGCAAATTTTGCCATTATCTTTGTCCTCCTATATTTTTAGGTTCAGCTTCAGAGATGTTCATTTTAAAAACTTTATTTACACCTTCAATGATAGCTTCATCAAGACGGTTCTTCGGATTAAGATCATCATATCTTCTCCCGAAATTTTCTGTTGAGAACTGATTTCTTAAATGATTAACGGCAGCCACCAGTTCATTTTGCACCCTAAGGTATTGACCGTAGGTAGTAGAACGATCGTTCTGGAGAGAAACTACACCTTTCGAAACCCAGACATTAGCCTGCCCATCCGGAAATCTTGGAGATTGCCCGGGAGGGAAATCAACAGTAATGAGTTCTTTTTCCGGCAGATGTATATCATCCTGCTGGTTAGCAAAGAAATCAATGGTTTTTTCTCTTAACTGGTCGAGGTTCATAATTTGTCCTTCAACCATAAGCTGATCATCTTTATTAATTAGCACAACAAGTACATTTCTTTCTTTCACCTTAACCTCTTCCTCCGGTGTGTCTTTATCGGGCATAGGAGGCAAAAGTCGTGTGATTCCTGAGTCCATATCCATGGTAGTAGCTACCAGAAAAAAAATCAGGAGCAGAAATGCAATATCGGCCATTGAGCCGGCATTAATTTCCGGAATATCTCTTTTTGCCATCGGGTTTACATTTTAAAGCTGTTTTCCTCATATTTATGGGGAAAAATCAGCAGGGATTTTATTTAAAGTACTTAGCAACTTCGGAGAACAGGATGGATATAAGAGCCAGGCCTATAAGAAAATAGGTTGTAAAGATTCCTGTATCAACGAATCGTAAAACACCGGGATCGGAATTATCTGTTCCGTCAAAACCCGGAATATAAAGCGGAACATCCGATGAGAGCAAATATGCAAAACCAATTACAATAGCTGCTGCAGCAAGGATACCCAGGGTCCTGATCATGTTTTGTGTGTTTGAGAACATGTAGACCAAAGGGAAAGCTAATGCGAGCAGCAAAGTAATTCCAACAAGGATATATGCCCATCCAAGTGAGATATCAGTTTTATAATAAACAAGTTTCTCAAAAAATGAGAATTTCACTTTAACTGGTTCGGCAGGTTCCTGGGGAATAAGGGGTACAACTTGAACTACCTCAGTTATACTATCGGATGCCAGAGAATCAGATGCCAGAGAATCAGACGCCAGAGAATCAGATGCCAGAGAATCGGATGCCAGAGAATCAATCAGGGCATCTTCCTGTTCCACCATTGAATATGGTCTGGTATCTTCGGGAGCCTCCATTTTCTGCTTTTTGGCTTCAAAAGCTTCTTCATCAATAAGATTCTCGCCAAAATAGAAGAAACCTATGATAAGGACAGAAAACCCAAAAATAATGAATAGTAAAACAGATGCTATTTTATTAATAACAGTCATAGTAAATTATTTTTTAAGGTTGTGTTTAACCATAATATCGATAAGAGATATTGAAGCATCTTCCATTTTATTTACAATGCCATCGATTTTTGATACCAGGTAGTTGTAAAGCAACTGAAGAATTATAGCTACAATAAGACCTGATACGGTAGTAATAAGAGCGATTTTGATACCCCCTGCAACCAATGCCGGAGAAACATCACCTGCAATCTGGATTTTGTCAAAAGCATCGATCATACCGATAACTGTTCCCATAAATCCAAGCATGGGTGCAATAGCAATAAAAAGTTGTATCCAGGTAAGCCCCTTTTCCAGTAATCCCATCTGAACACTCCCGTATGAAATAACAGATTTCTCAACAACGTCAATGCCTTGTTCTGACCTGTCAAGTCCCTGGTAGAAAATGCTGGCAACGGGACCGCGTGTGTTACGGCAAATATCTTTCGCTGCTTCCACTCCGCCGGAATCCATTGCATCTTCCACCTTTTGAAGCAACTTTTCGGTGTTGGTAGTTGCAAGGTTTAAATAAATAATTCTTTCGAAGGCAATGGCCAGACCAAGAATTAATACTAAAAGAATGGCGCCCATAAATGAAGCTCCACCTTCAATAAATTTTTGTTTAATATTTTTGTGCAGAACAGATAATCCACCTTCATCGGCAGCATCTGTTTGACTTACAGGTGCAGGGACATCGGTTGTTGCCATTTCTTCCTGTTCCTGAACTGCCGTAAGCGTATCATTTTCGGCGTCCTGTGCAACTGTAACAAAAGATGCTCCCGAAAAAAGCATCCCTACAACTGTTAAAAGTACAAATAACTTTTTCATGGTTTGATTTTGATTAGATTAATATATTCTTTTTCTGGTTAATAATTAAGTATGTATGATTATGGATTACAAATAAATTTTTCAAAATTAACTAAATGTGTAATATAAACCTCAAAAAATAAATAAAATACTGCAATTATTTTCATTTTTATTAAAATTTTATTTGCGGAGAGAGCGGGATTCGAACCCGCGAACCGCTTTTGGCGGTTACACGCTCTCCAGGCGTGCGCCTTAGACCACTCGGCCATCTCTCCCTCTCTAACCGGAATTATGAATTAGCGACGCAAAATACGAAAAAAACTTAAATTCAACACTTACCTTATGGTAATTTCTCCTCTCATGGAACTATTCATAAGCAATCTTATTTCTTTGTTTGAATAACCTTGTCCAAAAAGTATCATAAGTTTAGTAGTTGAAGCTTCGGTGGTTATATCATATCCGCTTATTACTCCTGCTTCATATAATTTCCTGCTTGTTTCATATCTTCCCAGTTCAACACTACCGGTATGGCACTGTGTTATATCCAGAACAATTACACCACGATCAACCGTATCGCTTATACTTTTAATAAACCAGTCATCAGCGGGTGCATTACCGGCACCAAAGGTTTCAAGTATCAACCCTTTTAATTCTTTGATTCCGGTTATGGAATCAAGGAATATTTTGCTAATACCCGGAAAAATTTTTAGAACAGCTATCCTGGTGTCAAATTTTTTTAAGATTTTTAAGGGTGTTTTTGTATCCGGATAAAGGATAGCTTCCTCGTTATAATTAATCTGTATCCCTGCTTTGGCTAAAGGAGGATAATTGGGGGTGTGGAAGGCATTAAAGTTGTCGGCATTAATTTTTGTAGTTCTGTTCCCACGGTACAATCTGTTTTCAAAATATATACATACTTCAGGGACTACTGGTTTGCCAAATTTTCTGGCTGCCGCAATTTCAACTGAAGTAATTATATTTTCCTTGCCATCAGTTCGAAGCATACCGATAGGCAATTGAGAACCAGTGAATATAACAGGTTTATTAAGATTCTCAAGCATAAAGCTTAGAGCTGATGCTGAGTATGCCATTGTATCTGTTCCATGAAGAATGACAAAACCATCATACCGGGAATAATTCTCATAAATTATCCCGGCCATTTTAATCCATGTTTCAGGTCCAATATCAGAGGAATCCATTGGGGGATTAAATGAAACTGTTTTCAATTCATAACCAAATCGTTGAAGTTCGGGAACCTGTTGTGATATTTCTTCAAAATTAAGACCCTGCAATGTTCCCGTCTTATGGTTCTGAAACATTCCAATTGTTCCCCCGGTATAGATAATAAGTATAGATGGTGTGGTTTGATTCATCCGAAAATATTTGGGTTATGTTATTGTATATTAAGTTGTTTCGAATGCCTTATCTGCCAACAGGCAGGGAACCCTCATGTATTTTCATGTCCTTGTTGTGTACGGTAGTGCATAAGGGTTTCATCTGAATAGATATCTGTATTCAAATACCAAATAAAACTTTCGCATTCTCACTTGTAATATAAGCAATTTTTTCAACAGACAAATCATAAATATCTGCTAATCTGGCAGCAATATATTTAAGGTTGGCACTCTCATTTCTTTTGCCTCTGAAAGGAGAGGGAGCAAGGTAGGGTGAATCTGTTTCAATCAGAAGTTTTTCAGGAAGCACATACCTCAATACTTTCTCAAGCCCCGAGTTCTTAAATGTAACAATCCCGTTTATTCCTATGTAAAAACCATATTCCAGTATTCTTTCAGCTTCGTTTAGATTTCCTGTAAAACTGTGAAAAACACCTTTTAGCATTTCATCTGCATGCCTGTCAAGTATTGAAAACAATTCGCTATAGGAATTTCTGGCATGGATCACTAAAGGGAGTTGTTTTTCCCTGGCCCATTTAACATGTATCCCGAATACTTCTTTCTGTTGTTCACCGTATTTTTTATCCCAGTACAGGTCAATCCCGGTTTCGCCTATAGCAATAAATTTCTTTTTATTTAACCACTTCTCTATAATTAAAAGGTCGGTTTCAAAATCTGATTTTACTGATGAAGGATGCAGCCCCATCATTGGGAAGCAGACTCCCGGGAAATTATCGCACAAGGAAAGCATCGCAGATATACTTGAGGTATCTATGTTTGGAAGAAGCATATACCTCACATTTTCCTGCAATGCTTTTTCTACCACCACATTCCTGTCTTTATCAAAATCATTAAGGTACAAATGTGTGTGGCTGTCAATAAATTCCATTTTCAGTACATATTTACTCTAAAAACAGCATTAAACGATTCCCTGTGCAAGCATAGCGTCGGCAACTTTAACGAACCCTCCAATATTGGCTCCTTTAACATAGTTAATAAATCCGTTTTCTTCCTTACCATATTTTATACATGTATCATGGATGTTTGTCATGATCATCTTCAGACGGTTATCAACTTCCTCTTTTGTCCATGGTAAACGCATTGAATTTTGTGTCATTTCCAGTCCCGAAACTGCTACCCCTCCTGCATTTGCAGCTTTCCCCGGGCCATACAGTATCTGGTTTTTCAGATAAATTTCTATTGCTTCAGGGCTGGATGGCATATTAGCTCCTTCACTCACTACCTTGCATCCATTTTTTATGAGAGTTTCAGCATCGTCTTTATTTATTTCATTTTCGGTGGCAGAAGGGAATGCCGCATCGCATTTAATTTTCCATGGTCTTTCTCCCTCAAAGTATTCAACGCCAAAATGATCTGCATATTCAGATATTCTTCCTCTTCGAATATTTTTTAGCTGCATCAGCCAGTTTAGTTTTTCATCATCAATTCCGGTCGGATCATAAATAAATCCGTTTGAATCGGAAACAGTTACAGCCTTACCTCCAAGTTGATTAATTTTTTGAATAGTAAATTGTGCTACATTACCCGACCCTGAAACAACACATACTTTATTCTTCAGTGAATTCCCCCTGGTCTTAAGCATTTCTTCAGCAAAATATACTGCACCATAACCGGTGGCTTCTGGTCTTATGAGACTGCCTCCCCACTCTAAACCCTTACCTGTTAGTACACCGGTAAATTCATTCCGGATTCTTTTATACTGACCGAACATAAATCCTATTTCACGGCCTCCAACACCAATGTCCCCTGCCGGAACATCTGTATTTGGGCCAATATGCCGGGAAAGTTCAGTCATAAAACTTTGACAGAACTTCATCACTTCATTATCTGATTTCCCTTTGGGATCAAAATCCGACCCACCTTTTCCCCCGCCCATTGGCAGGGTAGTAAGACTATTCTTAAAAACCTGTTCAAAAGCAAGGAACTTAAGTATGCTTAAATTTACCGTTGGGTGAAATCTTAGTCCTCCTTTATAGGGTCCAATAGCGCTGTTCATTTCAATACGGTAACCACGGTTTATTTCAACCTCTCCCTTATCGTTAATCCAGGGTACACGAAAAATAATTACTCTTTCAGGTTCGGTGATCCTTTCAAGGATTTTCGCAAACCTATAGCGGGGGCTTTCATCAATAAAAGGGATGAGAGTTTCAGCAACTTCGTGAACTGCCTGGTGAAATTCAGGTTCTCCGGGATTCTTTGCTTTAACCCGGTTCATAAATTGATCAATTCTAGGGTCCATTTAAATATAGTTTTAATTGTGATTAAAAAAATGCAAACAAACTTATAAATAATTCGGTGTAATGAAAAAAATCTCATAAATTATTCTATCAATAGCAGGGTGGTTTATTCATTTTATTATCAGAGCTTAATTTTACTTAAGTTTATAATAATTTCCGGGAAAAATTTTTATAAAACCTGAAAATTCAAGATTCAGAAGTAATGAAGACACCCTGCTTACAGGAAGGTTTGTTTTTATACTTATATAATCAACGGATAACTTTTCTCCCCTCTCAAGAATTTTCAGTACCTTATTTTCCTCTTCCGAAAGATCAGTAAATAAAGATCTTTGAGGATGCATATTCGTTCTTTTATCTTTTTCCCAGCCAAGGAAATACATAAGATCTTTTGCAGACTCAATCATTCCTGCTTTATTGTTTTTAATCAGTTGATTACATCCGGCCGACATATTATCTGTTGTTCTGGCCGGCAAAGCAAAGACATCACGGTTATACGAACCAGCAATATCAGCTGTAATAAGTGCCCCACCACTTATCCCGGATTCGACAACCAGGGTTGCATCAGATAATCCTGCAATAATCCGGTTTCTTTTTATGAAGTTATTCCTTTCAGGATCCTGGCAACTAAGAAAGTCGGTTAAAAGAGCACCGTTCTCCCTGATTTTTATAGCCATTCGAAGATGCTCGCCGGGATAAATGGTGTGCAAACCATGACCAAGCACAGCAACAGTTTTTAACCCCGAGTTAAGGGCGCAAATATGCGCTTGATAATCAATCCCATATGCCAGTCCACTTACAATAATTACATTTAACCCTTCGTCTGCCAGATCTCCGATTATTTTCTGACATTGTTCTTTTCCATAGCTGGTAGCTCTCCTTGTTCCCACTACACTTAATATCATATTCTGATGGAAAACGTTTTCTCCCTGAAAGTAAATAATCAATGGAGCATCGGGGCATTGCTTCAATCTGTCAGGGTAATCCTTGCAAAAAATAGTTGCCAGGCAGATATTATTTTTACTTATAAAAGCCAGTTCCTTCTCAGCCATGGCAAAAAGTCCGGGAGTATCTTTTTGCTTTGCAACAGTCTCTCCGATTCCGGGAATTTTTGTCAATGAACTCTTCTTTTCCCGAAATACAGCTTCTGCTGAGCCGGTATATGCAATAAGTTTTCTTGCTGTAACACTTCCTACCTGAGGAATCAGTGTTAATGCTATTAGGTACTTAGGGTTTGCTGATAAAGTCTTTTTATATTCACACAATGTTGACAATCAACTAA
>CAZGKF010000056.1:0-19646 GCA_964526475.1 uncultured Bacteroidaceae bacterium | reverse complement strand
GAAATTTTAAATAACTGAATATCAAGATTTAAAGAATTGCTTATTGCGTATAACCTACGGTAAAAACATGATGCACATAACCAAAAAGAACTCCGGGAGGAGTTCAACAATAATAGCCGTAGGTGCAGCCTACGGTAAAATAAGGATTCATATTCCCAACACCCGATGCAAGCATCAGTATATTAACTTAATTTATCCTGAAACGCTCCGCTATCGGTATTCGTTCAAGCTGAAAATTTCAATTCACTTCGTTTTTGAAATTTGATTTTCACGAATAAAGATTATTCATCATCCAAACTATTCTTATAAACAGTCTCCCCTTCTTTAATTGTTTCGAGCACAGCAATATTCTTTATTTCGTCAGGATTTATTGTGACAGGATTATCTGAAAGAATAACCATATCGGCTAATTTACCTGCTTCGATGGACCCTTTTATATCTTCCTCAAAATACTGGTATGCACCATTGATGGTTAAAGCACGTAATCCTTCCATGGGAGTTAAGCGTTCCCCGGGTCCGATAATCTCACCGGAACGCGACTTACGAACAACTGAAGTCCACAGGAGAAATAACTGATCGATGGGAGTAACTCCGTAATCGGTATGATTCGTATATATTATTCCTCTTTCCATGGATGTTTTTAAAGGACTTAAAAAGTAAGCCCTGTCTTTGCCCAGGTTTTCTACGTGTGTATCGCCCCAAAAAAAAGCATGGTTACTGAAAAAAGAAGGTACAAAGCCGAGTTCTGCATATTTATACAATTGATCATCCCGTACAAATTGCGAATGAATAGTTACAGGTCTTCTTCCAATACCGGAAGTATTAAGTTCTTTATTGGCATTCTCCACGGCATGAATAAACATCCCAATGGCAGAATCGCCATTTGCATGTGCATAAAATTGAATATTAGCAGCGAAAGCCTTTTTAACGGCTTCATTAAACTGTTCCTGATTCACAAGGGGTATTCCCCTGCAATCGGAATCACAACCGGGAACTTCGGTTAAATATGGCTCTGAAAAGAAAGCTGTTTTTCCCTGTGGGGAGCCATCGGAAAAGTATTTGACTCCCTGTATCTTAACATGGTTTTTTGTAACACCCGGTTTATATTCAGGATCGTTGATCAATCTGTCAATAATACTATAAGCAGCAAGTAACATGACATCGATATGCAATTCATTCTGCTCAGCTGCCTTCCGGATAAACTCCACTGATTCAGCATTTGTGCTGCCGTCCTGCGCTGTAGTTATACCAACGCTTGCATAAAGAGTTTGCTGATCCTTTAATAATTTGATTTTTTCATCGTAACTCAGCTTTGGGGTTTCCCTGCTTCGTACCCTTGTCAGTATATGATTTGCTCTTCCCTGCATCAAACCGGTTGGTTCTCTGGATCCTTTTTTTCTCACTATTACACCATTTACAGGATCCGGTGTGGTACTGTCAATGTTTGCAGCCTTCAATGCCAAAGAATTCCCGACTGTTAAGTGGCCCGAAGCATGTCTCAAAATAACCGGATTATCCGGGAAGGCCTTATCCATATCCTCTTTCACAGGATGTCGTTTTTCTTCCAGCTGATCCTGGTCGTAACCTATGGCTATGATCCATTCTCCTTGCTTAACTTTTCTGGTTTCAATATAATTTTGAATTTCTGATATGATATCAGCTATTTTTGTAACCGATCCAACCGGGGGGGAAGAAATATTAACCATCTGCGTTCGATCCAGACTCAGAATATGACTGTGACCGTCAATAAATCCGGGTATCAGAGTCTTCCCTTTTAAGTCAAAAACACTTGTGGCCTTTCCTTTATATTTTATAATCTGACGGCTTGTGCCAACATCGAGGATTTTGCCATCTTTGACAGCGACTGCTTCCTGAATAGTGTTCAATGAATCCAAAGTCAGTATGATGCCCTTAATATAAATCTTATCTGCAAATGTTCCGGAATTACTCTTTTTATCCTTACAGGCATTACCAGCGATTGCCAGAATTGAAATTATTATGAACAGTTTTTTCATATAATCAGAAGTTTTTAAATATTTTTTGCAATGTAACAAAATCCTTATTAATAAATCAGGATAATTACCAGTCAGCCGGCCATTGTGACAAGCCTTTAAAGAACAGAAGATGCTCATAACAGGGTTTTACCTTATCCTCTATTGCAAGCATTTCATCTGCATTGAGAGGTTTAAAGTTTCTGGCTATTTCGATATTCTCTTCCAGTTCAGCTATTTCATCTATCCCTACAATTATTGTACTTACAGGCAGGGTAAGTACATATTCCATAGCTTCCTTCATGGATATGATTCCGCCCTTACTGAATATACGATCACGGGCAGGGATTTTCATCCCTACAATACCCATATTTTTCTCAACTACATTAGGGAGGAATTTTTCAATAAATGGATCATGATGCTTATCTGCAGCATTGAGGGCAACAAGTACATTGTCGAAGGGGTATCTGTCAGCAAGTGCATTCAGTACATCCGGGCCCTCGTGACCTGTTATTCCCAGAAAGCGTACAATCTTTTCATCGCGGGCTTTTTCCATAGCTTTTATTACACCATCATCTGCAAATATTCTGTCAAGCTTATTAATTTCTGCAGATTTCACATTATGGATCTGCCAAAGATCGAGATGATCTGTCTGAAGATTTTTCAATGATTGTTCCAGCAACCGCATGGAGCCATCGTAGGTACGATCGTGGGTTTTGGATGCCAGAAATACTTCATTGCGACGGTATTTAAGAACTTTGCCCACATTCTTTTCGCTTGTCCCCATTGCTTCACTTTTTGGCACTGTATCTGTCGCCCTTCCATAGGCAGCAGCTGTATCAATATAATTAATTCCCAGGTCAATGGCTCTGTTAACTATTTCCACTGACAGATCTTCCTTTCCAGGTATTTCGACAGTAGCCTGTGCTCCAAGGCTGTAAATTCCCACTTTGTATCCTGTTTTCCCAAGCGGGCGGAGCGGGAGTTTGCCTTTTTCAATCTGAGAACCATTAAGGCAGGAACTCAATAAAGGGGGAAAACCCATTAAAACAGATGCTCCTATAAGCTTCTGAAGAAATTCGCGCCTGGATTCATTATTTATTATATTCATGGCATAATTATGTAAGCTTAATCTAAAATGTGGATTTTGTATCTTCTCTCAAAAATAAAATTAAAAGAAATAATAGTCAAGAGATTATTAAATCAGAATGTTAAAGAGTTGTTATTTTTGATTAATGTTAACCGTTTATGCGGTTTGAGGGAAAAATAAATAATAAAATCCGCATTCCGCAATCCGCAATCACCTCATTTCGGATTTCGGATTGGAGATTTCGGATTGTTTAGCTTTGCAGTTTTTCCTGAGGCTGTAAAAATTGCCGTCAGTTCATCAGCCTCTTGAAGCAATCTTTTTAATTTTTCATTGCTGATCAGATTTGCTTCATTAATTAATTCAAGCCAGAAAAGTGATTCATCACACTCTTCTTCAACGATTGTAATTTTAGATATAAAATCTGCATTACTCCTTGCTCTGCAAGCTGCCCTGTAATTTGCAGCAACTGAAGTTCCAGACCTTATTATCTGATTTCCGATAATATGTCCGGCTTTTGTATTTGGAAGATCATCCGCCAGCTTAACTATCATTAAAGCAAACTATTTTGTTCTGTTTTTAAGTTCTTCTTTTGTCATCTTTCTTCTTTTATTTCAATACGCAATCCGTAAACAACATTCCGAAATCTGCAATTTCATTTTTATTTTCATTCCGCAATCTCCAATCCGAAATCCGCAATCGACTCATTCCGGAAACTGCGCTGGTGATAGTGATGACGATTAAAAGGCCTTTATAATCTGTTAAATCAGATCAGGAATATTCCGCTTTTTCTGCAGTGGTCAACCATTTCTCCCGGCCAAATACTTGACTGTATCTCTCCTATATGAGCCTTTCTAAGATAAAACATACATAAGCGTGACTGTCCGATACCACCTCCAATTGATTCTGTAAGATCGCTATTAAGAAGTCTTCTGTGGAAAAAAAGGTTTTTACGGTCTTCGCATTCACTGATCTTTAGCTGCTTAAGCAATGAACTGCTGTCAACGCGGATTCCCATGGAAGAAATTTCAAAAGCCATTTTTATTACAGGATTCCATAAAAGAATATCTCCGTTAAGTCCCTTGTGTCCGTCATGAGTTGGAGTTGACCAGTCGTCATAATCCGGCGCACGGCCATCGTGTGGTTTACCATTGGATAAGGCAGCACCAATTCCAATAATAAATACAGCTCCATATTTTTCTGTTATTTTTTCTTCTCTTTCTTTTGGTGAGAGATCAGGATAAAGCTGTAAAAGTTCCTCAGCGTGAATAAATTTAATTTCTTTAGGCAATATCGGTTCCATTTCAGGATAGTGCTCATGTACTACAAACTCAACCATTTTTATTACTCTGTAAATGCTTGTAACAACTTCCTTTAGTGTTTCCAGGCATCTTTCCTCCTTAGAGATCACCTTTTCCCAGTCCCATTGATCAACATAAACAGAATGTATATTATCAAGTTCCTCATCAGGCCTTAAAGCATTCATATCAGTATAAATGCCGAAACCAAGCCGTATATCGTAATCCCTCAGCATCATTCTTTTCCATTTGGCAAGAGACTGTACAACTTCTGCTGTTGCACCTTCAATATCTTTGATATTAAATGATACAGGCTGCTCAATTCCATTCAGGTCATCATTAATGCCTGTTCCTCTGAGGACAAATAAGGGAGCTGAGACACGCCGCAGTTTCAATTCTGCCGATAGGGCTGATTCGAAAGAATCCTTTATAAGCTTTATTGCTTTCTCTGTTTGTTTCAGGTTCAGAACAGGTGTATAACCGCCGGGAATAATAAGCTTCATAACTGAATGTATTTAAGGGTTAGCATAAATTATCTAAAAAATATTCTGCAATAATACACAAAATTCCCAAATATGGAAAATAATCTGCAGCTTGCAGAGTTGAGCTATCTAAACCAATATATTCTTCTTTCACAATGATATGATGCGGTTTAAGCCTTGCATAAACGGTTCGGCAATCAGGTGTTTTCTCTCTCTGTTAATGTTATCCTTATAGATGAAATACGTTTATTTAAATAAGCCGTATTTTTCAGGAAACGTCAATATCGATCTTCAATCCGTCGTAAGCGGCAACTACTCCAAAAGGAAGTTCTTTCTGAAGTTTCTCGTGTAATCCCATCTGATGGCTTAAATGGGTGATGTATGCACGCCGTGGGCTGAGTTCGCTTATTATTTCCAAACTTTGCTGAAGTGAAAAATGAGAAATATGCTTCTCCCTTCTTAAAGCATTTATAACTAAATATTTGACACCAAAAAGCTTTTCTTTCTCTTCCTCAGATATGTAATTAGCATCGGTGATATAGGCAAATTCATCTATTCTGAATCCAAGCACCGGTAGTTTAAAATGCATGACCCTTATTGGGATAATCTCGATACCATTGACACTAAACTCCTTATTATCTATTATATGCAAATTTAATTCAGGAACTCCGGGGTATTTTTTTTCAGAAAAAATATATGGAAACTCATATCTTAGTGCACGTGCAACCCTGCTTTCTGCATACACATCCATTGCAGTATTTTGGATAAAATTAAAAGCCCTGATATCATCAAGTCCGGCAATATGATCCCTGTGTTCATGAGTAAAAACTACGGCATCAAGCTTTTTTACTTTATTATTAAGCATCTGCTGCCGAAAATCAGGCCCTGTATCAATAACAATTACATTATCTTCATTTTCAAGAAGTATGGAAGTACGTAATCTTTTGTCTTTCATGTTGTCCGAACGACATGTCTGACAGCTACAGCCAATTACCGGTACACCCTGAGAGGTTCCGGTTCCAAGAAAAGTGATCTTCAAAATATATCTTATTTATTAATAATGCGAATTAAGTGTTGAATTCACTCTGTGAAATCTGTGTAACCAATTATACTTTAATATATTACACAGAGGTCACAGAGAACCACAGAGTTAGTTTTTGTAATGCTTTATACCATTTATAAGTAAGGTAACATTAAAATTAATATAACTATTTCAATTTGAAAGCAAGCTGATAAAATATCTTATATTTTGCGAATTTACAAAAATGCCTGATTAAAAGCTTGGGTGGAATTAAATCTTCACTAATTTTACCCAAAATAGTTATACTTTGAAAGGTACTATTTATCTAATTCCAAATTTACTTGGTGAGAGTAATCCGCAAGATGTGCTCCCTTCTGGAGTTATCAGCAAAATTCATAGTATCCGTCATTTTGTTGTTGAAAACACACGAACAGCGAGAAGGTTTCTGATCCGTATTGACCATCCGCTAAATCCTGATGAAATCAATTTTTATGAATTAGATAAGCATAATCCCGGAAATGATACGGGCAGATTTATTAAAATATGTGAATCGGGAAAAGATATTGGAATCATTTCGGAAGCAGGCATGCCCGGAATAGCTGACCCGGGCTCCGAACCAGTACGGTATGGACATAAGAAAGGGATCAGAATAGTTCCATTAACCGGACCTTCCTCCATTTTCCTGGCCTTATCTGCCAGCGGACTGAATGGTCAAAATTTTAAATTTCACGGGTATTTGCCTGTAAAGATTTATGAAAGAGCAAAGAAAATCAGGGAAATGGAAACTATTTCTGCAAAGGAAGACCAAACCCAGATTTTTATTGAAACGCCCTACAGAAATATGAAATTACTGGATGCACTTATCCTCAACTGCCAGCCCTCTACTCTTTTATGCATTGCCAGTGAGATAACTACTCAGAAAGAATTCATTCAAACACGCACAATAAATGAGTGGTTAGCAGTAAAACCTTCGTTGCATAAAAAACCATGTATTTTCCTTTTGCTTAAAGAAAAATGAAAATACTAGTAAATATCAACTAATTGAACTTCAAATACCAAGGTAGCATATGGAGGAATGAAGTATTTGTATCCCAATTCACTGACATCAACAGAATTAGTTCCAAATCCCAGATTATAAGGTACAATTATGATAGCTTCCCCTCCTTTTTTCATTTTTAAAATACCGTCTCTGAATCCTTTGACAGTATGCAATGCACTTATATACCCCTGAAGATAAGAATCTAATTTTAGCTGCGCAACATCTACTCCTGATGAATTAACCATGCGGCCGTCTATCAGGTATGCATCATAAACAATATCTACATTACTTGATGTAGTAGGACTAAGTCCGGTTCCTTCAAGAGTTTCAATATAATATAAACCATCTTCAAAGGGTAAAACATCAAATTGATTATCTTCAAGGTACTGCTGAATTAAGCTGTTCTCATATTCCACAGGATCGGGAATTACTTTTAAGAGTTCAATATCATAAATCAAAGTACTGTATGCAGGAATGGTATAATAATCGTTATTTCCAAAACCAAGACTTGATGGCAAAAACATTTGCGACATACCTCCTTCCCTCATATATCCAATTCCTTCATTCAGACCAACAGGAGAGACATACCCAAACTGGAACTTAAAAGGACCGTAAAGGAAATTTTCAGTCTCTATATTATTATCAAATGCAACCTGATAAACACTGGTATTAAAAACTATTTCCCCGTCCAGAAGCTTACCGGTATAATTAATAAGAACATAATCACCTAACTGGGGCTGGATACCTGTTCCTTCAATTTCTTCAACATAATATAATCCGGAATTTGTTGGCTCTACAGTTATATTTTTACTTGCAAGGTACTCCTTTAACTTTTTCAATTCCTCAGCGAGGAGTTCGTCATGATTATTTTTCAGGCAACTTAACAGACTTAATGATAGAATTAAGAAAATACTGACTAATTTGTATGTAGATTTCATGATATATTAAGATTAATTACTAATGTGAACTAAGAGATAAAAATACATATTGAATCCAAATAGGATGCTGCTTCGTTGTAAAAGTGTTTCCATTAATTACTTGTTTTTTCCGGACCCACCCCTATGAGGCTGTCTAAAAGGCCTTATGACTTTAGAATTCACTTTCATTTTGTAATCTATTAATTCAATGATTAGTCTTTTTAGACAGCATCGAGAGTATTGGGTGAATTCAAAAAGTATTGTTCCATTCTCAATTCTTATTATTAATGAATGAATTTACAAAGGTACTCAATTTAAAATTTATATGAACAACATTCCTGCGTTTTCCTCTATTCCGGAATAAGGGCTCTGCTTACTATAGAACCGTTTAAGGAATGTGGTGTTACTTTTATTTAAGACGCAGAGATACTCCAAATGGTTGGAAATACCAGATAGTATCATTAAGATCGTGGTCTGAAAAAAGGATTATCAGTACACAGATTGACCTGTTGCAGGTAGCACCGATATCAATTCTACCTCATAAATTAATGCGGTATATGGCGGGATAATTCCCTCTCCGGCACCTGAACTTCCGAAAGCCAGATCTGAAGGAACAATTATAAGGGCTTTATCTCCTTCACGCATCATTCCGATTGCTTCTTCCAGACCTTTAATAACGATATATTCCTGGCCATAAATAAAATCCAGAGGTTCACTTCGCTTCAGTGTGCTGTCAAAGAACCTTCCATCAAAGAATCTGCCTTCATAATTAACTTTTACCAGGTCACCCTTATGTGGTCTTTTGCCACTCCCTACTTTCAGTAAAACAAAATACAAGCCGTCCGGAGTAGGAGAAACTGATATTCTTTCTCCCTCAATAAAATTATTAATAATGTCCTTTTCCATATCCTGCAATGCATAACTCCATTGAAGTAAGAGTTTCTTTTCATTGACAAATTCTTCAGAAGTCTGAATATCTGTTAAAAGTACATTCATCCTGATATACTTATGATTTATAAGGTCTGAAGGAACCGGTACATGCAGATTCTTCACAAAGAAATCATCTGTCTTAAAAATAAAACTTGCACTGTCGCCTTTGTTCAGCATCTTTAAACAATTATGTACTGATCCCGGGTTTTTGGTATCTTCTATTCTAAGTTTTTTACTTGCTTTATAAATCAAGGAATCATGAAGTGTAGTGTAAGAAAAACTAACAGTTATAAAATCCCCGGTCTCTGGTTTTTTATTATCTTCCCCGAACCTGTGAAGCTTAAAATACACATCCGGAAAAATCTTCACAAATTCTCTATGTCTGGAAAACCTGCATGAGAATGTCAGCAGTAATACAAGAGCAGTAATTATTACAGATCGCATTTACCGGATATTTATTACTTCTATATCGTATAAGAGGATAGCCCCCGGCGGGATTTTTTCCCGGTCACCGAAATTTCCATGAGCCAGATGAGGGGGCATAATAATCCTGGCTTTATCGCCTTTCCTGAGATAAAGGACAGCTTCTTCAAGGCCGGCTTCAACACCCCCGTGCCCAATACGGAATGATTTTGGAGGATTATTTTCAGAAGAATCGCAAAGTGTACCATCAAGCAGGGAAATTGAATATTCCAGGCTTATAATCCTGTTTTTTTCAGCAGGAATGCCTTTGCCCTTTTCATATACCATATACCATAAGCCTGTCTTTGTCGTCGTCATCTCCCATCCCATTCTGCGGACATATGATTCGATCATATCCTGATGTCTTTTTACCAGGTATTTATTAATATTCACGAATGACTCCGGAGCAGATTGATTATTCCTTTCCTTTTGGGATTCGGGATCCTGAACAGGTCTGCGGCATTCACAGAAAAAGGAAACAAAAAAAATCAAAAGTAAAAGGTATCTCATTTTAACTGATCACTAACTATTGGTAACAATTCAACAAACCTTTTTATTGTTTCATCGGATGATTGCTTCCATTCACCGCCAGATGCATTCAAATGACCACCTCCATTAAAATATTTCGATGAAAAATCATTCACATCGAATCTGCCTCTCGAACGGAACGATATCTTTATATGGTCCTTCTTCTCGATAAACAGAGCTGAAAATCTTATGCCTTTTATTGAAAAAGGGAGATTGACAAAACCTTCCGTATCACCGGGGGAGTGATCAAATCTTTTAAGTTCCTCCATGGAGAGAAAAATATAGGCAGTATTATAGTCATGAACAACTCGCATTTTTTCATTAAGACAGTACCCCATAAGACGCATTCTGCTTTCTGAATAATTATCATATATCTTGTTATAGATATTGTCCTTATCAATGCCATATTCCATAAGTCGGGCAATTGTATTAAAAACTTCCGGGTAGGAACAGTTATAGCTAAAGCATCCTGTATCAGTCATTATGCCGGCAAAGAGACAGGTAGCAATATCTCTGTCAATCAGATCAGCAAATCCAAGTTCCATTATAAGATAATATACTAATTCTGCAGCCGATCCAAATTCTGTGTGTGAGATGAAAAGATCAGCAAAGTTGACAGGATTTGGATGGTGATCAATGAGTACTTTATAAGCTTTGCTCCCAAGTATAATTTTTTCAGCGTATTTAAGTCTTTTAGGATCATTATAATCGATGCTGAATATTAAATCCGCTTTCTCTGCCCAGATTTGAGTTTCCTTAGGCTTCTTTAAATGAATTATTATCATATCCTGTCCCGGGAGCCATCTGAGAAACTCCGGGAAATCATTGGGAGTCATTATTCTCACATCCTTTCCCAACTTTTTTAATAGCGACGCAAGTGCAAGTGAACTGCCAACTGCATCACCATCGGCATTCAGGTGAGTGGTAATTAAAATTTTAGATGAATTTTTTAAAACATCCTTTAATTTTTTAATAACTTCCTTGTTAATTAATTTCAAAACAGATATGTTTAAAGTAATTTTCAAAGATAGAAAATTCTTACGAAGTAAAGCTGAGTTTTACAGGCAGGAATGAAGCAGTGAACCTCAGTACACAAACATAATCTTTAAAATATGAAAGGGAGAATCACATTTACAATAATTAAACCTGGAGCAGTCTCAAATGAGCATATAGGACCAATTCTGAAAATAATAACTGATAACGGTTTTCATATCGCTGCCATGAAAATGACAAGGCTAACGCTAAGGCAAGCCGAGGATTTTTATGCAGTGCATAAAGGCAGAGAGTTCTACCCTGGCTTGATTGAATTTATGACCTCAGGCCCAATTGTTCTCGCCATTATTGAGAAAGACAATGCCGTGGAAGAATATCGCAGGCTGATTGGCAATACAGATCCCTCAAAAGCGGAAGAAAATACTATTCGAAAACTTTTTGCGCAATCAATGCAGAGAAATGCAGTACATGGTTCCGACAGTGATGAGAATGCGGTCAGGGAGTGTGATTTCTTTTTTTCCCGGAGTGAACGGTTTTATAAACATGAATCATCTTAATAGCCGTTATTGCTGCTTCATCACCTTTATTACCATGCCTGCCTCCTGCCCTATCCATTGCTTGTTCGGCTGACAGAGTTGTGAGAACTCCGAAAATGAAAGGAATATTATAATTAAGGTTGAGTTCCATGATCCCATTTGTAACACCCTGGCAAATATAATCGAAGTGCTTTGTCTCTCCCTGAATTATACATCCAAGGCACAAAACTGCATCAGGCTCATCATTCTCAGCAATTGCTCTTGCACCCGAAGGTATTTCAAAACTACCGGGAACATGAATAATTGTAATGTCTTCCTTAAGAACTCCATGTTTTTCAAGAGTGTTAACTGCTCCATTAAGCAAAGATCCGGTAATTTCACTGTTCCAGTCGGAAACGACAATGCCAAATTTCATTCCGGTAGCATCGGGTACAAATTCGGGATCACAGGAAGACAGATTTTTCAGCTCAGTTGCCATAAAAAGTGATCATTGAGATGCCATTAATTCAGCTCTCGCAATATATTTTTCGATGTCTCTTCCTTCAGGAGTATCGGGGTAATTTCTTTTTATCCTTTTATATACCTCAATAGCATTTTTGTAATCTCCTGTTTCTTCGTAAACAATACCTGTTTTTTTGAGAAGAATCGGAGCAGAGAAGTTATTCTCAAATTCTTCAGCTCCCCTGAGGTAATATCGCACAGCCAGGCCGTATTCTCCCGTTTCAGAGTATGCATCCCCAAGTGAACTGCACCATGCAGAACCAACCAGTAAGTCTTTGGTACGGAATTTTTTTAAATGATCAATAGCCGATTCATATTCCCCCAGGTTAAGATAAGAAACTCCTGCATAATATCTCGCGAGTTTTGCCGACTTTGTGAATTTATAGTCTTCTATTATCTGCAGAAATCCGGGATATGTCCCATACCCGTTAAGAGCAAGATTAAACGAATCTTTCTCAAAAAATTTTTCTGCCATAAAGATATCCCTTACTGCATCATCTGAAAGAGGGTTCAGATATAATCTTTTAATTCCCACAACCAGTAAAATAGCTATTACTATTCCAAAAACAACCTGAGTAAGTTTTTTCTGGTTTTCTTCAATGAATCTTTCTGATCTGGTTAATGCATGTTCGATACCTTCGAAACTGGTATCTGCCTGTTCTTTATTTACTTTTTTTGACATATCAATGTATCTGAATATCTTTTTCTAAAACAAACGCAAATGTAATGCTTTTTATTAAAATCCAGCAAACTATAACATCAAAAAAGGAAAAGAATTCAGGCAGTTTTCATATCTTTGAAAGTATAAATTCATTTCATGCACCTCAAAAAACTATCACTATTAAACTTTAAGAATTACAGTGAAGCAACACTGGTATTCAATGAAAAAATAAACTGTTTCGTGGGGAACAACGGGGTTGGAAAAACCAATCTGCTTGATGCAATACATTATCTTTCACTCTGCAAGAGTTATTTCAATACCATTGACAGTCAAAACATCAGTTTTGAAAAAGAATTTGCCGTAATTCAGGGGGATTTTGTGCGGGAAGATACTGAATATGAGGTATATTGTGGCATATATCGCAACAAAAGAAAAATCTTCAAAAAAAATAAGAAAGAATACCAGAGGCTGGCGGATCATGTAGGGTTGTTTCCGCTTGTGATGATATCTCCTGCAGATAGTAGTTTGATAATGGAAGGAAGTGAGGAGAGAAGGAAATTTATAAACAGTGTTATTGTTCAATATGATAAAGATTATCTTGAAAGCCTGCTTCTCTATAACAGGGCATTATCACAAAGGAACAAGCTTCTTAAAGATATTGCAGGGGCGGTGGCTTATGACAAGGATATGCTGGGTGTTTGGGATGATCAGTTAATACAGAACGGTGAAAAAATTTTCCATGCCCGTAATGAGTTTATAAAGAATATCCAGCCTGTTTTCAGTGAATATTATAGCTTCGTTTCTTCCAACCTCGAGAATGTCAGTCTCGTTTATGATAGTCAGTTAATGAACAGCGATATGCAAAGTCTCCTGACAAATTCCCTGAGAAAAGATATGATCCTCCAGTATACCACTGCAGGTATTCATAAAGACGATCTGCAGATGAACCTGGGAAATACCCCTATAAAAAAAACAGGATCACAGGGACAGCAAAAAACATATCAGGTTGCACTCAAACTTGCTAAGTTCAGTTTTATAAAAAAGGTAAGGCAGATAAATCCTATCCTCCTTCTCGATGATATCTTCGACAAGTTTGATGCACTGCGGGTGGAACAGATCATTAAACTTGTTGCTGACGGCAGGTTCGGTCAGATATTCATTACAGACACAAATAAAGACCACCTGAGTCAGATTCTACGGAAAATAGATTCCGGGCATCTGGTTTTCGGGATCAGCTCAGACCAAAAAATTGAACAGAAAGGATGAGAAGAAGCAAAACTACTCCCATTAAAGAACTCGTAAATGCACTTATGCAGAAATACGGGGCCGATAAAAAAATTGCCGAAGTCCGCCTTTTAAATGCATGGGAAGAATTACTCGGGAAGAGGATCATGCAGTTCACAAAGAATCTGTACATCAAAGACAGAAAACTGTTTGTTACCATCAATTCATCCATTGTGAAAGCTGAGATAAATATGATAAAGGAACAGCTTATAGAAAGACTTAATGAAAGAGCCGGGAAGGATTTAATAGATGGGATTATTATAAGATAGTTGCCCACAATTGTAAACCAAAAATTCAGCTACCAAAGAAAAGATAGAGTCTTTTTTTGATTATATTTGGAATATGAAAAATTCTGACAGCAAAATATTGAGACAAATAAAGAAAATCGTCACAGAAAAAGAACCGAGAGCGAAAATTTATTTGTATGGCTCCCGGTCGCGGGGGACAGCCAGGAGCAACTCCGACTGGGACTTGCTGATATTGTTGAATAAGGACAAAATATCACAAGAAGATGAGCAAAAAATTACCTACCCATTGTACGACCTTGAATTTGACACGGGAGAAGTGATTAGTCCGATGATTTACAGCGAAAAGGAATGGAATACAAAATATAAGATCACACCTTTTTACCAGAATGTAATGAGGGAAGGGAAACTTTTATGACAAAATATAAGCCCGAAGATTATATAAAATACCGAATTGAGCGTGCAAGGGAGACTATTGATGAAGTCCGGACCCACATTGAGAACAAATTCTGGAATACAGCCATCAACAGATTGTATTATGCATGCTTCTATGCTATTGGGGCATTGCTTGCAAAACACAAGATTGAAGTATCCAGCCATCCGGGAGTGAGACAGAAATTTGGGGAACATTTCGTAAAGACCGGGAAATTTGATAAAAGATTGGCCAGACACTTCAACGATCAGTAATTTCCGTAATCCTCCACAATGCGGGAAAGCATCAATAATCGTTCCTTCGAAACCATGGGTGCTATAGAACAGGCGGTACTTAAAATAAATCCTTTCCCCTTCTTTTTTCCAATATTTATGATCTGACGCACATCCGCTTCAGCTTTTTCATCATCAGCATAAAGCAGTGTATGCACAGAATCAATATTCCCTTTAATGAACAGATCATCCCCTATTCGTTCAAAGGCATTTTCCAGATCTACATTTCCTATCGGTGGAGGATCCAGGCATTCAAGTCCGGAGATATTGCTCTCCCGCATCAGTTCCAGACGGTCGCCTATGGAGCCGCAGGTGTGCACGTACACATGTTTTCCCTTATCCCGGATTGCCGTAATGATCCGCTTTTCGTAGGGTAAAACAAATTCCCTGTACTGTTCTGATGAAATAAAACCCATTCCTGCAAAAGGGGAAGAAACTTTAATCGCATCGATGGGCTTGTCGCACATTTTTACAGCAATTTCCAGTATTCCATTGGTAAATTTATCCAATATAGTTTTACACTTTTCAGGAGCCATGATCAATGCCAGTAATCCACTCTCATAACCAAACAAATCGAGAAAATAATCGAATGGAGAAGTTACTTCACCATGAATGGAATACTCCTCTCCTGTTTTTTGATAAATGATATCGAATATACCGGAAAGATTCGCCGTATCAATTTTAAAATGAAGATTTCCGGATACAGGAATGTAATTTATAACAGAAGGGATATCTTTTTCAACATCTATTTCCTCAATATCCGGGAAGCTTCTTTTTTCGTTGAAAGAAACCAAAGGCAGGTCTGTTAATGAGTGTAATTCTGTTCTGTCATGGAATGTCAGTTTGACCGAACCCCTATCCAGTGGTTCGCTTTTGATCAATGTCTTATTCCAGTCAGGGGAATGACCGTGCAGACTGACCAGTATCCCATCAAACCTGAATTTTTTACACAGAGTGATCAGTGCGTCGGCGAAGATATTCTGATCATACCAGAATTTCACCGGATCAGGCTGCAGTTGCTGCATCATGCTTCCGATACTGAACTGACACATCAACGGAACCCTGTCAGGTTTTTGCAGGTTCATAGCCAGATTGATACGTTGTTTTGAGGAGAGGTTCATAGTTAAGAGTGTGTATTAATTAAATGTCGGCTTCATCCTAAGGAGTTCATTAATGCCTAATAACATAATTTCAAATCAAGCTTGAATATTTCATGATTTTAACATGAAATCGATTCAAATATAGATAAATTTCAAAAAAAAAGAATCTTTTTAAATATATAAAAATTTCATTTAATAGATCATAAGAAAAAGAACCTGGAGGATATTATCACATTTATAACCAAAGAATTATGAATACTCTGTACATATTAACGATAAAGCATTGCCATCCCCCGATTTAAATCGAGACCATTTTTTTTATCAGTTAATTCGGAAAAATTCATGCTTCAAAATTAACATTATATATCATTGGTGTCCGATAAAAATTTTTATAATTGTCTAAACACATTGATTTTTTGGTATTTACAAATATTTCGCCCCTATCTTTGTGCCTTTTGGCACTTGTCATTATTTCTACAAATATTTGCGCGGTGCTGCCGCTTAGAAAATGCTGCAGAGCAGCAAAATATTTGTAGCCAATTAATTACATGTTTGCATTATAGCTGCAGAGCAGCGAACCCCGAAGGGATCGACGAAGTCAAATATTTATTATATTAATGTTCTGATATTTTGCCGGACAACAGTGATTATATATATTAGCTTACTTGAAATTAATAATTGAATCATTCCACAAAGAACAACAAATACTCCAAAATTATAAAATTACCATAACTGACCGAATACCCCTAAATCTCCCAGGAGGGACTTTAAGCAGTTGAATAACAATCATTTCAAAGCCTGATAAACCAGGTTATGGAAAATCCAGTGTGTATTTGGTCCGCGGTGTGGATGAACATTTGTATAAAATAGCATAATAAGATCTTCCTCCGGATCAATTAAATAATTTGTATGGTACAGGCCTCCCCAGCGATATGCCTTTCCTGAAACCAGGTGACTTGCAGCACCTGCCTCTCCATATAATCCAAAACCGAGTCCGAATTTCATCCCTCCTCCAATGGATTTTTCTCCGATCTGATTCATAGTCATCAGGTCAACTGTTTTCCTGCTGATAATTCTGTTTCCGTTAAAAATCCCACCATTGAGCAGCATCTGACAAAAACTTGCATAATCCTGAATAGTTCCGCACAATCCGGCTCCACCCAGAAAAAGAGTCTTAGCTCCACTTACCGGATAATTCTGGTAAGAATCATTTTCATGCTTAACCAGTCCCTGCGGGGAAGAAGAATATAATGTCACAAGCCTGTTGACTTTATCAACCGGAAGGTAGAAATATGTATCTTTCATCCCGAGAGGATCAAATATCCGTTCCTTTAAAAAAACATCAAAGGGCTTTCCTGAAAGTATTTCGATAAGATATGCGCAAATGTCGGTATTCATTCCGTAAAGGTATTTCTCCCCGGGTTCGAACATTAAAGGCATCTTTGCAATTCTCATGGAAACCTCTTCAATTGTCAGAGGCTCAAGTGAACAAACAGCAGGAATCCCAGCTTTTGCATACATCATATTCCCTTGTCCGGAACGCAGTATTCCATAATGTATCCCTGAGGTATGATTAAGTAAATGCCTTATGGTAATTTTCCCGGTAGCTGGTCTGGCGGTATAACTGGTATCCTTGTCATTGAAAGATTCCAAAACTGTAACATTCTCAAAGTCAGGTATATATTTGGAAACCGGGTCATCCAGCAGGAATTTACCTTCCTCGAAAAGTGTCATCAAAGCTACAGAGGTAATGGCTTTCGTCTGGGAAGCAATACGAAAGATTTCGTACTTACTTACAGGGGTTTTATCTTCTATATTTTTCCATCCATACGCTTTATGGTGAACGATTATTCCTTTACGGGCAACAAAAGTTACTGCATTGGGAAGAATTCCCTTCTTCACATAATCTGTCAGAACGGTATCAATAAGATCCAGACGGGCCTGATAAAAACCTGCTCTCTCAGGATTCCCGGCTGTTATGAATTCCTGTACCGGTAAATCTGAATTCACACCCTCCCTTACACAGGAAAAAGTGCAAAATGCAGTGATAGTAAATAAAAAAAGTAATTTGTGTGTTTTCATAATTATCCATAAATTGTTTACTACCATACAGGTGGCTTAACATTAGGTTTAATATCAGGATTTCTGAAATCAAAGTAAACATTTCCTGTTTTATCATATAATTCCAGTATCCTGTCCATTCTTTTGAAGAAACCGGATAATTCTTTCATACTCTCATTAGTCCATGCTGCTTCAGCCAAAGCTGATAATCGCGGATAGGTCTTGAATTGTAAGATTTCCGGAGTATGAATATATTCGGTCCATTGATTTGCCTGGATTCCTTTTATCAGTGGATTCCCGACAGATACTCCATCTACATTTAACTCATCCGGGAACTTGTAAACACTTTCTATCGGAGCAAATCTTGTCCATTTGGTCAGATGCTTATGAGACTCATGCTGGATAAAACTAAAATAAAGCGGGAGCCTGGGGCACATTATTACCTGATATCCCTTCTTGAGAGATTCTGCAAGTAATTCAGGCTTATCGTGCCGCCACCACATTGCCACAGTATTGGCAACAGGAAGTTCAGCGCCGACAACTTCATCCCACCCAATAAGGGTTTTATCAAGTTTCTGTACTGAATCAGACATCCTCCTGAGAAAATAATGCTCTACTTCCACCAGGTCCTTTAGATCCTCAGTACGCATTAATTGCTGAACATCAGGCAGATTGTTCCACTCCTGGTTTCCGAAATGCACTTCATCACCTCCGATATGGATAAATTGTGATGGGAAAAGTCCGGCCACTTCCCGTAATATATTTGTTAAAAACCCGTAAGTTCCTTCCTTACCAGGGTTAAAGGTAAATTCCGGATACCGTGCCGACCCTCCTCCGCTAAATTCAGGGTAAGCTTTAACAGCTGCCCTGGCATGGCCCGGCATGTCAATCTCAGGAATTACCTCAATAAACCTCTTTGCAGCATAATCAATTATCTCTGAGATTTCAGCCTGGGTATAAAACCTGGCAGAGGCAGTTTTATCAAGGTGATTCCCAATCCCTCCTACTTCGGTTAACAGGGGATATTGCTTTATCTCAATCCTCCATCCGGGCATATCGGTAAGATGCCAGTGAAATTTATTGAGCTTATGTAAAGCCATCATGTCCAGAAGCTTCTTAACCTCATCCATCCCGAAGAAATGCCTGGATTCATCCAGCATAAATCCCCTCCATTCAAACCTTGGCTCGTCCTGAATCACTGCACAGGAAACCTGTCCTCCGGGACAGGCACTGTATATTAACTGGAAAAGAGACTGGAGTCCGTAAAAACATCCATTCGCAGAACCAGCTTCAACTCTTATCCTGTCTTTTTCAACTGTTAATCTGTAGGCTTCGGTCTTATCAATTCCTGAATTCCTTATCAACTGGATGTAAGCATTTTTTTTCTTCACTTTAACAACAGTTGAGGAGTATTCCTCTATATTTTTTACGAAACCAGGGATTAATTCCTTAAACGCCTCATCAGAAGACGAAACCGTTAATGTTTTCGGAAGAACCGAAAGCTCTCCTGTTTTATCATATTTATTTGGTAAGGGAACAATGTCCTGAGCATGGGATAATACAAACATGCCGGCAAAAAAAAGGATGATTCTGCATTTCTTTAACATGATCTTTTATTTTAAGGATTTATAATAGTTTTTCAATTTCTGCTTTTTTCTGCCATAAAAAAAAAGGCAACCTGCCCGCCTTTTATGGCTCTTGCGCTTGGCAGGCGGGCTTTGTCCGCCGTACTTTTTCAGGGAGGCGGAAAAGTCACCACGGATTCCAACAATTTCATTCCTACTTTTTTCTGCCACAAAAAAGTA
>CAZGKF010000055.1:0-20628 GCA_964526475.1 uncultured Bacteroidaceae bacterium | reverse complement strand
ATATAAATTTGTATTAAACAATGGCATCAAAAAAAATAGTTTTTAGAGGTGCCCTGTTGATGATCCTGATTTCATGGACACACACGATTAATCCAAGAGGCAGGGATAAGGATAAGGAAGATAAAATCTTCAGTCTTATACCGGGAACCTTCGGTGCAACACTAAGCTGGCTGGCCGCAGAAGGTGCAGATGAAGAACAGACAGATGGAAAAGTGGCTACCGAAGCGATCACTCGCGAGTGATTATTTTCATTCGTTATTTAAAATAGTTAGCGATAATTTACGGGCAGAGTGGATTAGCATGAAAAATCATTAAATTGCATTTCAGGCCTCAGCGAGAAAGAAAAGTTCTCCGAAACATTATTAAAATTATAGATTTTTGTTTCTTTATTTAACAAACCGGTCGTGGAAGACAAATACCTTTGGGAAAATATCAAACAAGGTGACAAGCAGGCATTGAGAAAATTACATGAGAAGTATTTCCATCAGATGTACCTGTACGCGTCCGGATCGATCAAGGGCAATTCCGGGCTGGCTGAGGAACTGATTTCTGACTGCTTTATTAAACTCTGGGAAAACCGTAAAAAAATCGATATCCAGGCATCGGTTAAGCACTACCTTTTTATAATGCTTCATAATGGTATTATTGATCATTTCAGAAAAAGAAAACTACTGACCGAACCGATAACGGATGACTTTCGTGCGCCTGGCAATGAAATAGAATTTGACGATCATAAACAGTATGCACGTCTGTACCAGGCAGTAAAAAAATTGCCCGATCAGTGCCGGATAATACTGGAAATGGCAGTTTTCGAATCGCTCAGCTACAATGAAATCGTCGAAAAACTTCACATTTCCCGGAACACGGTAAAAACTCAGATCGGACGCGCTTACAAACATTTAAAAGAGATACTCGATCCGAAGGATTTTATTTTTTTTCTGTTATTCCGGAAAGACGGAGAGAAAGGCAAAGGCACCGGCGGAGGAGAAGGCAAAGTAAACTCAATCTCTAACTCGTCAACTCCCTTCAAATCAATCCAATAAAACTTAACCTTAAACTTTTTCTCAAAATAATCCCCATTCCTGTCACCCTGCCCCATCCCTTTTTTCGTCTTTCAACTGAATGCAACCGAATGAGACGACACCCGGTTGTTCATAGTTTTAGATTAGGTAAAAAACAACGGCTGGTAATTTAAGATGTTCTTTACCACAAATAATAATATTTGAATGAACGAGACAAATCAGGATAAAATCTGGGAACTGGCTGCTGCTAAGATCCATAATGAAGCCGATATCGAGGAAACCGGCCAACTGGAGCAGATGATTCAACAGGCTGACAATAAAAAGGTAACTGCCAGTGTGGATGATCTTTACGAAAAATTAGCGGCAACCCACCCACTTCAATATGGTTCCATTGACCGCTCATGGGAACATGTAACCCGTTACTTTAAAAGGAGACATATCCGGTTTTACCTGAACCTGTCCAAATACGCCGCCATTATCTTGCTGGCTTTTGGGTTGGGGACTCTCATAAATCACGAATGGAAGTCAGCCCCGGAAATCCCTCCTGTCTTTACAGAAATATTTGTGCCGCTGGGGCAGATGTCGGAAATGACCTTAAACGACGGCACGCATGTATGGCTCAACTCGGGCACCAAATTAAAGTATTCCAATCAATTTGGCGATCAGGAGCGGGAAATTACATTGGAAGGCGAAGCTTTTTTTAAGGTAAAACCTGGAGACATTCCATTTAAGGTGAAAATCAAGGATAAAATAGTTGAGGTATTCGGTACCTCTTTTGCCGCTGTTGCTTACCCCGACGAAGATTTCAGCCAGGTGACCCTGGTGGAAGGTTTGGTGCAGGTTAACGACCAGGCAGGCTGGCTCCTGAAAAAAATCGATCCCAACCAGATGCTCCATATACCTGACGACCCAAAAAAGAAAATTTCCACCTATGATGTGAATCCCCTGTTTTATCAAAGCTGGACAGAAGGCCAGATAAGGTTTGACGAAGAACGGCTGGCCGATGTGGCCCGCCGGATGGAGCGTTGGTACAATGTGAAAATCAATTTTACCAGCAAAGAGGCCGGGAATTTAACATTTACGGGGACTGTTCTCAAAAATAAACCTGTCGATCAATCTATTCAGGCCATTAGTCTGCTGTTGCCTATTAAAATAGAATACGAAAACAATCTTTCAACTAAAGATGTAATAACCATTTCTAAAAAATAAATGCCTATGGAGAAACAACTTTAAAAAAAAACGGCGGATATGCCCCACATATCCACCGTTCCGATTAAAACAAATTGTATTAATCACTAAAACCTTGTAAATTTATGAAACATTTTACAAAACCTGCCGGAATAAACCAGCTAATGAAAAAAATATTGTTAAAGATGAAACTAACGCTAACAATCTTTTTGTTTTACCTGGCGGGAGCAGCCGCTTCCACCTACTCGCAAAACACCCGTCTCGACATTTCTATTAAAGATGGGAACATGGTTGATCTGATTAAACAGATCGAAGAAAAAAGCGCGTTTTTCTTTTATTATCAGAAGGAAGAGCTAAAAGAACTAAACAAAATAACAGTGGAGGTAAAAAATGTCACTGTGATGGATGTCCTCGACAAGGTGCTCGAAGGTACTGCATTTGATTACCGGATTTTAGACCGGTACATTGTGGTAAAGTCAACCAGTAATGCTTTTGGTGAAGACTTTTTGGCCTCCGCCCGAAACATAGCCAGCGCTCAGCAAAGGACAGTCTCAGGAAAAGTTACCGACAGCAATAACCAGCCTTTACTTGGTGTTACCGTAGTTGTAAAAGGCACCACACAGGGAACAGTTACAAATACCGATGGTGAATATTCGCTGACCAATATTCCGGATAATGCTACCCTGGTGTTTACGTTCGTGGGAATGCAGATGCAGGAGGTTGTTGTTGGGAGCCAGACAAATATAAATATTGAAATGATTCAGGATATAATCGGATTGGAAGAGGTTGTTGCGGTTGGATACGGCACTGTTAAAAGAAGTGATTTGACAGGTTCGGTTGCCAGAGTTGATGGAGAAACTTTTAGCATGCAACCTCTGACTCAAATTACAGAAATGCTTACTGGTTCAGTGGCAGGTTTCCGTTCCAATCAGGGCACAAGTGCCAGTGGTGGAGGTTCAATGGAATTAAGAGGCCCAACTTCGTTGAGTGCCGGAACAGATCCCTTGATTGTGCTTGATGGTGTTATTTATAATGGCAGTATCAGAGATATTAATCCGGCAGATGTGGAAAGTATAGACATATTAAAAGATGCCAGTTCCACAGCTATTTTTGGAGCTAAAGCAGCTTCCGGGGTTGTTCTTATTACCACAACAAAAGGAACTATTGGAAAACCAAAATTTAATTTTTCAACTCAAGTAGGTATGGCTGAGGTTAGTAACCCTATCAGAGAGTTTGGTCCTGGTGACTTTGAAAAATTCAGAGGTGAGTATTTAAGAGGATTAAATGTAGGTCTGCCCGATGCTTATTATTTTAATCCGAATAAGCTGCCTGAAGGCGTAAGTTTAAATGAATGGTCTAATTATGTACTAAATCCTGATCCCGATCCTACCCGTGAATGGTTAGGAAGGCTTCAACTGGCTGACAATGAAATTGAAAATTATTTTGCAGGAAACACTATCTCCTGGTATGATGAAATTACACAAAGGGGATTAAGGCAACAATATGATCTTAGTGTAAACGGAGGGTCAGAAGATATTTCATATTATTGGTCTATTGGCTATACTGATAATGAAGGAGTCAGATTTGGAGATATGTATTCCGTTGTCAGATCCCGATTAAATGTTTCTGCTAAAATTGCAGATTTTTTAACTATTGGAACAAATACTCAATTTGCTTACCGGGATGAAAGTGATATACCGGCTAATCTTAATTATAGCAATACACCATATGGAGATAAATATGAGGAGGATGGGACTACTCTGAAATGGTATACAAATGGTATGATAAATGCTACAAATCCGTTAATAAATGCTTATAACCAACATAGAGAAAGGACCAGTAATAATCTTTTGGCCAGTCTTTTTGCTGATGTGAAATTACCCTGGGGTTTTAACTACAAACTGGTTTATCAACCGAGAATTGGGTTTTCAAAAAACTATAATTATTATCCTGTTACAACATTAGAAGGAGGACGTGAACGTCAAAATGGGTATGGCACAAGAGTAGATAACCAGCTATTTGAATGGATGGTAGATAATTTGCTTACCTGGAACAAAGAAATTGGAATTCACAAACTTGATCTTACGGTTCTTTTTAATGCTGAAAAATATCAAAGCTGGAATTCGACGCAAATAGGTGAAAATTTTGCTCCGAATGAATTACTTACATATCATTCAATTCAGTCAGCCTCAGTTATTAGTGTAAGTAATGATGATCAGTATTCAACAGCTGATGCTTTAATGGGAAGAATAAATTATTCGTTGTCAGATAAATACTTATTAACTGCTTCCATCAGACAGGATGGTTATTCAGCATTTGGGGCAGATAATAAAAGAGCAGTTTTCCCTGCCCTTGCATTTGCCTGGCAAGCTTCAAGAGAGAAATTCTGGAATGAAAACTGGGCGCTGAACAGGTTAAAGTTAAGACTTTCCTGGGGTGTCAACGGGAACAGGGATATTGGAAGATATTCAGCTTTAGCCGGATTAGGGCAAAACCTTTATTATGATGGCACGGGAACCCAAATAGGTTTGTATAATAACTCTTTGGCGAATTACGGACTGGCATGGGAAGAAACAACTGCATATAATGTAGGTTTTGATATTGGTTTTCTGAATAACAGAATTGACATCAGCACTGATATTTATCAATCTACTACTAAAAACTTGCTCATGCTAAGAAGACTGCCACAAATTATTGGCTATGATGATGTAATGTCAAATCTTGGTGAGTTAAGGAATAAAGGTTTTGAATTAACAGTGAATACCGTTAATGTCAATCAACCAGCATTTAATTGGAAAACCAATTTGGTATTTTCGTTAAACAGAAATGAAATTATTAAGTTATTTGGAGATACGGGTGAATATACCGTAGAAGGGGTGACAAAGGTTGGAGAACTTCCGGATTTTACAAATAAGTGGTTTCCTGGTCAATCCATTGACGTAGTGTGGGATTACGATCTTGTAGGTGTATGGCAGATAGGCCAGGAAAATGAAGCTGAAAGGTATAATCAGCTTCCAGGTGATTTTATAGCCACTGATGTTAATGATGATGGAATATACACTGAACCGGATGATAAACAGTTTATTGGACACAGAGACCCGCGTTACCTGCTGGGATTAAATAATGAGATTGAGTTTCTGCAGCACTTTTCCGCTTCATTATTTGTTAGGGCCGATCTGGGACACATTGGTGACATTGGCTTCCATAAACATCCTAACGCTTATGAAAGAACCAACTACAGAGAAATAAATTATTGGACACCAGAGAACCCAACTAACAAGTATAGTTCCCTAAATCCATTTACCCAGTTGTATAGTGGTGGATACAATGTGTATTTTCCTCGTTCATTTGTCAGGATACAGGATTTCACTATTGCTTACAATACTCCTCCTGAGATAACAAAACGTATAGGAATAGACAAGCTTAAAATCTATGGGAACATTCGAAACCTTTATGCATTTACTAAATGGGAGGATTTTGATCCGGAATCGGGAAATACACCAATGCCAAGAATTTTTACAATGGGTTTGGATTTATCATTTTGATTTTATTTTATTTAAAACATTTGTAAATATGAAAAAAATAATAAAATATGTATTACTGTCCATTGTAATAGTAATGCATTTTTCGTGTAATGAAGAATGGTTGGATACTAAACCACTTTCTTTCTATGCTCCTGAAAATGTATATGTTGATTATGAAGGATTTTATTCCCTGGTTGTCACGATGAGAAAAGATTTTGCAATTCAACATTATGACCAGTTTAGTATCTGGGGTGATCAAAATGCCTATTCAGATTTGTGTGTACCCGGATCATTAAATCCGCGTACTATAAGGAATATGACTCAAAACCTGAGCCCGGCAGTTACTGCTGGAGACACACGATTTCAATTTCATAACAGGTTATTTGATTATGCCTATTATTCAGTAAAAAACCCCAATGTCTTGCTAACCAGAATTGATGATGTTGAAATCATCAGTGAGGAGGATAAAAACTTTTTAAAAGCTTCAGCATATTTTTACAGATCCTATTGGTATTACTATTTAATTAATAGCTATGGAGATGTGCCTTTTATTGGGAAAGAACTTACGGAGCCTAAACTTGATTTTCAATCTCATAGCAGATCGGTGATCTTGGATCAAATTCAATCTGATATGGAATTCGCGGTTCAACATCTTCCTGTAACAGCTAAAATTGGTGAATTAACCAAAGGTGCAGCAAATCATTTGCTGACAAAAATTTACCTGGCAAATTCTCAATTTGACAAAGCTATAATCGCTGCGAATGAGGTTATTAATGGGCCATATAGTTTAATGACAGAACGATTCGGATCTTATCAAAATGATGATGATTATAACATCTTCTGGGATTTACACAGAGTGGAAAACATCAATCATCCTGCAAATACTGAAACAATATACTCATTAATTGACAGGGTAGAGGCTCCTGAGGCAGCTCAGAACCTGGGTATTCAATCGGGTAGTCGTCTGGGATCTTGCACACCTCGTATTTATAACCCTCAATGGTGGCATCCTTCTACACTAGATAGTGAAGGCAAAGTTGGGACCAGAGCCAGCGGAGAACAGTATGATAAACTTTTCAGAGGTGCCGGGACAGCCCGACCATCTCCCTATTATCAATATGAAATCTGGGACTTTGAAAATGATCTGAGGAGACATGATAGTAACTGGGTTAATAAGGACGAAATATTATATAACAATACGGCTTCTGTTGATTTTGGAAAACCTATCGATCCGCGAAATTTTGCTTCTATAGAAGATTCATTTTTAAATGTTTACCCTATTGTTCATTACAAAGTTTTTATTCCTGAAGCAGGAGAACAAAGCAGATGGTTTGGGGGACCCGGGGACTCATATGTATTTCGATTGGCAGAGACTTATCTCTTGAGAGCTGAGGCTCATTATTGGAATGGTGATCTCAACCTTTCCGTAGCTGATCTAAATGTAATAAGACAAAGAGCTGGAGCTTTACCTTTAACTGCCGGCGATGTAACTATTGATGAAATTCTGGATGAGCGTGCCCGTGAATTATTCACGGAAGAACCTCGTCATATTGAATTAACAAGAATTGCATTTATTATGGCAAAAAGTGGTATAAACGGTTATAACTTGAATAATTTTCATGAAAATAACTTTTTTTATGATCGGACAATTAGTACAAATGTACACTGGAGAACAAATTATAAACCTACGTATACTACTCAGGCTTTCCAGTTATCTCCTTTCCATGTTCTATGGCCTATACCTGAAACTGCAATTACATCGAACACCAAGGGCAGGATAAATCAAAATCTCGGATATTCAGGGGCTGAAGCAAACATTCCGCCACTTGAAATTATTGAAGATATACAATAATTTAATCAATATTTATTAGATTCAGCCTGAAGGTATCAGGCTGAATCTTTCTTCAATTTTTGGGGGCAATAAATCTCTTACAGTTTGAGGATATCTTTAAAACAACAGTATCATGAAAAGAAGAGAATTTTTAAAAACATCTGCAGGATTTATCGCATTTATGACGCTACCGGGCTTTTATTAAATTAGAAATGCAGAAAGCTCTCTGAAGCGTTATAAATTTCGGAATTACAGAAAAGATACAAGTTTTGGTAAAGTTCAGATTATAACGCCTGATGACGGTTATTATATTCATACATTTTTTGATGTTTGTCCTTTTAGCCCCAGTCAAAAGATTATTGCAGTGACAAAATTTCCATTTCAAAACCATCCCATTAAGTATGGAGATATAGCTGATGTTTGTGTTATTGATCTGGAAAATGAAACAATTGAAAAAGTTTATTCAACCAAGGGTTGGGAATATCAGTTAGGAGCTAATCTTAATTGGGGTATAACCGACCGCTATTTATATGCAAATGATATTATTGACAATGAACCTGTTTGCGTAAGGATTGATCTTGAAACTAAGGAAACAATAGCATTTGCAGGCCCTATGTATCATATAGCTCCTGATGAATCTGCAGTCGTCGGCTTTCCGTTGGATATTATTAATGATACCCAGATGGGATACGGAGTTCCATATTTCAGAGAATATGAAATAAACGGAGCACCTGCAGATCAAGGATTATGGAAGACCAGGTTATCAGATAACAGGAAACATTTATTGGTAAGTCTGAATGACGTTTATAAAAATATTAATGAACCTGAATTTTACCAGAGGGGCACATTTTATTTTTTTCATACTAAATATAATCCTCAGGGAACACGGATATTTCAGGTTACACGCTGTCTTTTCCCGGAAAGTGTAGTATCAGAACATCCTTCTAAAAAAGGAAGGAACGCCTTGCTTATGGTATTTAATGATGATGGAACTGATATTCACGAAGCTGTAACTAGAGAACAATGGGCTTATGGAGGTAATCATCCTTGTTGGCACCCGGACGGAGAGCATATTATTATGAATCTTACCCCTAAATGGTTAGGTGAAGATGAAATACGTTTTTGCATGGTTCACTATACCGGAAAGGATTTTAAGATTTTATCGACAAAATACCCGGGAACACGCGGACATAACAGTTTAACCCCTGATACATCTTATTTGCTTGGAGATTATTATGTTCGTGAATACATACCTCTCGGGTATAAGGAATGTCCCATTAGATTAATAAATTTAACGACAGAGGAAGAAGTTCATATTTGTAAAGTTTTTACTAATTTGGATATTTCCAGTAATACATTTAGGGTTGATCCCCATCCGGTTTGGAGCCGTGACTTTAAAAAGGTTTGTTTCAATGGAGCACCAGATGGTAAAAGACAGGTTTTTATTGCTGATCTGGAAAATTTAATTTAATCTGCACTATTTTATACCGGATAAAATGAAAACTTTTAATAAACAAGTCAATTTATTTGCTTTTATCTTAATGCCAATAATAGTCCAATGCCAGGAAAGCATTAAAAATACACCCAATATCATCATATTTCTTTCTGATGATCATGGTGCAGATGATACTGGCTATACTGGAAATACGGATGTTTCAACACCTGTAATAAATAAGTTTGCGGAAGAAGGAATGATATTTTCCCATGCTTTTGCACCTGCTTCAATTTGTGCACCATCCAGATCAGCCATATACACCGGAATGTATCCTCATAAGAATGGAGGTCATCAGCAAAGCTGCCGTATCAATGATGGGATAAAAACACTGCCTGTCTATTTAACAGATCAGGGATACAGGGTGGCATTAGCAGGTAAAATACATGTAAAACCTGAAGCTGCCTTTCCTTTTGAATACATTGGACTGAATGAAGTTCCATCCTTTCTTGAATCAATTGAAAAACAACCCTTTTGTCTGATAATATCATACTATACTCCTCATGAACCCTATTTTAATAAGAAAAATGGTGTACCTTTTAACCGGCTTTCACCCAAAGGATGGATGCCGGATACTCCGGAAACCAGAAAACTTATTGCCGGAAATTACGATAATGTTGAAAATCTTGACAATGAAATAGGAACAAGTTTATATTGGATTGAAAAAGCAGGTCTGCCAGACAATACTATTCAGATTTATACAAGTGACCATGGTTCAGGTCTCCCATATTGTAAGTGGACATTATATGAAAAAGGATTACATGTTCCATTTATTATTAAATGGGATGGAGTTATAAAACCCGGAACGAAATCTGATGCCCTTGTCGGTTTAGTGGATATCCTGCCAACTATCCTTGAAATTGCCGGTGTTTCAATACCTGAGAATCTTGATGGGAAAAGTCTTATGCCATTAATTACAGGAAAAGCAAAAACACATCACGAATACATCTATGCGGCATATACAAATTTAGGCGTTAATGAGGGTAATCGCTACCCTATCCGAAGTATAAGAAATGAAAGATATAAATTACTAATTAATTTTAATCACCAGGAGCCTTTTTCCATTAGGAATATCACCAGACCGGATGAAAGATCAGTGATTTGCGGTTACAGGGTGCTTCAATCCTGGAAAGAAATTTCAGAAAGTGATTCATTTGCCGGAGAGCGATTTAATAAATTTCATATCCGCCCAAAATTTGAATTATATGATTTAAATAACGATCCTTTTGAACTTAATAACATTGCTGATCAGGAGGGATACAAGAAAATACAGATAGAGCTAATAGAGGAAATGAGAAAATGGCTTATCGACCAAAATGACATGATAATTAAAGAATTATGAAAAATAATAACAAAAATGAGATATTTTTTAACTATAATAACATTATTGATTTCCCACTTTGTTAAATCACAGGAAAAACCCAATATCATCCTTATTGTGGCGGATGATTTAGGATATGGAGATATCAGTAGTTACGGCTGCAGGGATATAAAAACACCTAATATTGATAAGCTTGCCTCTGAAGGAGTTAAGTTCTCAAGTTTTTATGCTAATGGACCTGTATGTTCACCAACAAGAGCTGCATTACTTTCGGGTCGTTACCAACAAAGAGTTGGAGGACTGGAGGCACCTATTGGTGCAGGTAATATTGGCCGGTATGACGAAGCGGCCTGGCTTGTTGAAAGGAAAGAGCTTGGTTTGCCACCAAGTCACTCAACGCTTTCACGAGAACTAAAAAATGCAGGTTATAATACTGCAATTATTGGGAAATGGCATCTTGGCTATGAAAAAAAATTTCGTCCACACAATCATTTTTTTGACTATTCATTCGGAACCTTCGGTATTGGCGGTGAATATTTTTACCATACAGAACGATATCCTATGAATCTTGATGACCAGGATTTTTCAAGTATGCATACTCTTTCAAGAAATGGTAAAGAAATATTCCGGGATGGTTATTACAGCACCCATCTTTTTACAGATGAGGCCAAAGCATGGCTTAATCAACAAAATAACAAAAAACCTTTTTTCCTGTACCTGCCTTATACAGCCCCACATACTCCCTTTCAGGGACCGAATGATTTTATCGACAGACCATTCACAAATGAAGAGTGGAACACAAGAAACAGAAGTAGGAAAACTTATGCTGAGATGATTGAAGAAATGGACAGGGGGATCGGAGAATTACTTGCCCTGCTTAAAAGAAAAAACCTTGATGAAAACACAATGGTTATATTTTTCAGTGATAACGGTGGAACAAAAATAGCTAACAATGGTATTTATTCTGGTTTTAAAGGGCAACTATATGAAGGAGGTATCAGAGTTCCATGCATTATCAGATGGCCGGAAATGATTCCTGAAAATACTGAATCGGATCAATTGACGATCAGTTTTGACCTTACTTACTCTTTTTTAAAACATGCAGGAGTTAACATGGAATCTCTGAATCTTGACGGATTTGATATCATTGGACATATTACCGGGTATTCACCGAAATTTGAAAGAACAATGTTCTGGCGTTACAAGAATGATCCCAGGGTAAGTAAAGCAGTGCGTGAGGGAGAGATGAAATTAATTATCGAATATATTGACGGTTCAATTGTTAATAAAGCACTTTTCAATATTGAGGAGGATCCATCAGAGTCAAATAACTTGATTAATGAATATCCTAATCAGGCTGAATCACTGATAAAAAAATTAGAAATTTGGGAGGATGATGTTCAGGCAGAGAGACTCTCCGGTTATAAAAAATAAACATTACAAACATCATTTTAACAAAAAATTATTAGTACTTTAACAATTCAAAAAAAATAAGTAAAATGAAACGAAGAAATTTTCTAAAAACATCAGCCGGATTTGTAGCAATTAATGCTGTTCCCGGTGTTTTTTTAATCCAAAAAAATCAAGAACAGCCAAGAAAATTCAAGTTCAGGGATTACAGGAAAGAAACCAGCATAGGGAAAGTTAAGATCGTAACCCCTGACGACGGATACTATATCCAGACATTCTTTGATGTCTGCCCTTTCAGTCCAAGCCAAAAATATTTGGCAGTTACAAAATTACCATACCAGGGAAGAACAGCAAAATATGGTGATAAGGCTGATATTTGCGTGATAGACCTTGAAAATGAAACGATTGAAACAGTATATTCCACAAAAGGATGGGCCTTCCAGTTAGGAGCCAATCTTAACTGGGGAAAAACCGACAAGCACCTTTATACAAACGATATTATCGGCAATGAAGCTGTTTGTGTAAGAATTGATATTGAAACTAAAGAGATCAAAGCATTTGCAGGCCCGATGTATCACATTGCACCTGATGAATCTGCCGTAATAGGATTTCCACTGGACCTTATCAACGGCTACCAGGACGGTAAGTCTACCCAAATGGGTTATGGAGTTCCTGTATTCAGAGAATTAAAGGAAATAAAAGGTGCTCCTTCCGATCAGGGACTATGGGAAACAGATTTGGCTGTCAATAATAAAAAGCTTCTGGTAAGTTTGAATGAAGCGTATACAAAATTAAACAACCCTTTCTATGCAGATGCTAATTGTTACTTTTTCCACTCAAAGTACAATAAGCAGGGCAGCCGGATATTCCAGGTATTTAGAGGTATCTTCCCGGGTTCTTCAAAATATCACCCTACCCTTATCACTTTTAATCACGATGGAAGTGATATCAGGGAAGCCGTAACACAAAAACAATGGTCAAAAAGAGGGAATCACCCAAACTGGCATCCTGATGGACAGCATATTATACAGAATTTAACCCCCGCCTGGTTGGGAGAAGAAGATATGCATTTTTGTATGTTTGATTATAAGGGCAATAACTTCAAAATATTATCGAAAAAACATTTGGGCAGCGGCCATCCAAGTGTTAATCCGGATACTTCATATTTAATTTCTGATTATTATGTTGGAGAATATAAAAAACGTGGTTATAAGGAGTCTCCTATCAGATTGATTAACCTGAGCACAGATGAAGAAGTTCACATTTGCGAAGTTTTTACAGATCTGGATATTAGTGAAAGTACCTTTCGAATAGATCCACATGTTGTATGGAGTCGTGATTATAAAAAAGTTTGTTTTAATGGAGCGCCAGAGGGTAAAAGACAAGTATTCATTGCAGATTTGTCAGGTGTAATATAAATGGGTGGGTATCCAAATACCTCCTGTGAAATTTTGCCTTAAAAGGATGAAATGCACGGCTGACAAATGGAAGTAATTGAACAAGACTGCAGTGATCACCTGGTCTCATTGAGAAGGCAAATGATTATAAATTGATATCTTTACTTTAAGTTTATAATAATAATCGAAAATGAAAATAAAAACTATAGTTATTAATATCGCAAAATTATTTTGGGCGATAACATTTTCCTGCACCAATGGACAAAAAGAGAAGGAGGTAAATAAAGAAGAGCTTCCGAATATTATCCTTCTAATGGGTGACGATCACGGTTGGGACGAAGTCGGTTATAACGGGCACCCATTTGTAAAAACACCCGTGCTGGATGAAATGGCAGTCAATGGTTTGCGTTTCGACCGGTTTTATGCCGCACATCCGACCTGTTCACCCACCCGGGGCAGTGTATTAACCGGAAGGCATCCAAACCGTTATGGCACATTCACCCCAGGATGGTCATTACGGCCAGAAGAGATCACCATTGCTCATCTCCTGAAAGAGGCCGGATATGCAACTGCTCATTTTGGAAAATGGCACGTGGGTCCTGTCAAAAAAGAGTCGCCTACCAGTCCTGGAGCCATGGGCTTTGATGAATGGCTTTCACACGATAATTTTTTTGAAATGGACCCTGTACTTTCCCGAAACGGTGATTCTCCGCAAAAAATGGAAGGAGAAAGTTCGGAAGTTATTATTGACGAAGCGATAAAATTCATAGAAAAGACAAAAAAACAGGAAAGTCCGTTTTTAGCGGTGGTTTGGTTTGGATCTCCTCATGAGCCATATAGCGGATTACCAGAGGATCTGGCACTTTATAATAATCTTCCCGATAGCTTAGCGAACAGATTAGTTCGCCTTACCTCAAATGAAACAGGGGAACAGATTTTCCGTCCACTCAGAGATGTTTTACAGGAACGTTATGCAGAGATTACGGCGATGGACAGGTCGATAGGTATATTAAGATCCTGGCTCCGGGAAAAGAATATGAAGGAAAACACACTCATCATTTACTGTGGCGACAATGGCACTCCTGCAGATGCAGGCCGGACAGGGATGACACTCCGGGCGCAAAAAGGAAGCCTGTATGAAGGGGGTGTTCGTGTTCCCTGTGTACTGGAATGGCCTGCAAAGATTAAAGAACCGGTGTCAACTAATGTTATTTCAGTTACCAGTGATATTCTCCCTACTCTGGTTGAAATGACAGGTCAGCCTTTGCCCGACAGACCACTTGATGGAATTAGTCTGGTTCCGTTTTTTGATGATCCGGCACAACAACGAAAACAAGCACTTTATTTTTGGCAGTTTGAACCAGGAAAGGTGTTCAGTGAAAATGCAGAGCCCTACATTGACCCAAAATTACAGGAAGGAACCACTCCACTGGCTAAATTAATGGATGGGAAATTCACCCGGACCTTTCGTAATCTTAAATATGATCAGATTTCAGAAAATGATTTTTCTGGTGAACGTACAATGTTAAAAGATCAATATAAACTGGTAATTGAAGGACAGACACCCAATAAACAGGGATTTGAATTGTATGATATTCAAAATGATCCGGGAGAGGTGAAAAACCTGGCCGATGAGTATCCTGAAATGGTGAAGGAAATGGAGGCTGAATTACGCAATTGGCAGAAATCGGTGTTAAACAGTTTAAAGGAAGAGGATTATAAATAGGATATAAACTTTGCAACCATATTTAATCCATCGCTTAAAAAAATAACACGGAAAAACATAGTCGTCAATAGTTTTCGTGTGTAATACAAAATACCGTTCATAAATTTTGAGTTCTCTCTGATGCCTGCTCCGGTTTATTTTGCCATAAACTAAAATAAACCAATCAATAAAACTGCGATCTTGCTGCTTCATAAACTTATTTTTCCTTATGATACTTTGGAGGGACTGCTATCATGTCATTCAGGTAAGCGACAAAACTCTCATTTGTATTTTCCATCTTCATTTTTCTTTGTCATAAGGTAAATAATGATATTTATAAGGTACCAGGCGCATAGATATTCAATTATTCAACTTCTCTTTAATTTCCCATACATTGAGTCTGTTTTGACCGTCTTCAGTTTTTTCAAAGGGACCTGGAAAAGGCTTTTTTGCATTTCTTTTTACCCCGAAATAATCGTTATCAATTTTAAGGGGTTTTGCATCATAATTCAAAAAAGGAAGACCGGAAATTGCCGTTTTTCCTAAAATATCGGTTGTTACAAGTATATTGTTATCCGTGCTAAACGAAGAATCAATTGATATGCGAATGAATATATTCATCTCTTCTTCCATTATCTTAATATCGGGATCAGAACCAGGCATGACAACCGGATCCTGTTCATACTCAGAGGGCAGGGCATTACCGATAAAAACATTGCCGGCCATACGTGAAGGCGTATCCAGTTTATCATAAATCTCTAAATTTTGGATTAGAAATATATTGTTGTAAAAATTATTATCTCCACATGGATGATTGCTAAATCCCCTTATTTTGGTGGAATGAGGCTCAAGAAAAGGTGTTGACCGGTCGAGAACGGGACGTATGTTAATTCTTCCGGCGAATAGATTGTGAGCAAAAGTTCCTCCCTGTGACCAATCATTCATCGAAAAAGAAGAGAGAAACAGATTGTTATCCACAACATACGGTCCGTGATTGACCTCTATAAAAATGTCTTCCTGTGGACTGTTATCATAAAGCAGATTACCGGTAACCCTGGTACCCTGTGTCATCCAGTCCAGCCATATCCCCCTGGTGGTACGGTATATGCGATTTTGGCCGATGAGGAAATCAACAGCACCATGTATTTTTATTCCTGCCATTTCATGACCTGTAAATAGCCGCCTGACATGTATATCATGGATCACATTACCGGTTATGCTGCTGAAAACAGCTCCCATACTCCCGACGATACCTGCCTGTTCACAATGTGAGATACGATTATCCCTTACAATATGACTCCCGATATTTTCCCTTGACCAGCCGTTTTCCAGGGCACGCCTGATAGTCTCAACATATCCCTCGGCCGAATTTTGAGAGGTATTATCCCAATTGTCCCCGTACTTTCCAAGAGTAAGGCCTGTACAGGTTGAGTAACTTATATCATTGTTTTCTATGATCCATCCTTTACTCCAGTGGGTGCCGATAAGGCCAATCTGTTCGGCTGTTGGCGGTGCCCAGGGAGTGGCGGCATGCATCATGGTAAAGCCACGCACGGTGATGTAATTGATTCCTGGTTTTTCAGGATAAAAAACCGTCTGGCGAACATTGATTTCCACCTCTTCCTGATTGGGATCAATACCCCCGAACTGCGCCCATATGGTGGTGTTTTCCTGGTCAACCAGAGCAAACCATAAGGGTTCATTTTCCAAAGGGTTTAATACCTCATCCAGGCTGGTGGCTTCGGTAAGCCAATGCTCGTTAAGATATACCGCACCGGTATGATGATCTCTTCCCAGCGGTTTGAACCAGTCACCATGGATCAAATCATTAAACGGATTGAAATCACCGAAAAAAATGTTTGGAATGAGAACTTTCCATGTATCGTTTTGCTTTTTCTCCCATCCCTTCATCCTCTCTGATCCTTTGATTACAACCCTTTCACCGGGTGCAGCCTGAAAAATTATGCGCTCAGAGTCTGATAAACCTCCCATGGGCGGATTTATCCGTTCCCGGTAGGTTCCCTGGTGTACAGTAATCACATCGCCAGGCCGGGCAATTCTGGCAGCTGCCTGAATAGTCAGAAAGGGTTTTGCTTCAGATCCATCGTTATCATCGCTACCATTTACCGATACAAAAAATAGATTTCCCTTTTCTTCATTGTTACCTTTATTGCCTGAGCAACAACTAAAAATAATAAACAAAACGCCACAAAATACAGTTGATATTATAGACCTAAGATTACTCATGTTTAATAGTATAAGGGTAAATAATAATTATTTAAATATCCAAATTGAATTTTTCAAACGGGATTTATCCGGTTTATTGACGAAGACTATCCAATAGCGGACAAATCTTTTTCTATGTTGTTGCTTCGGTGAACCTGTCAAGCTCTTCCCGGTCATATTTATAATAACACTGTTGTCCGGCAAAATATCAGAACATTAATATAATAAATATTACGCTGCTCTGCAGCTATAATGCAAACATGTAATTAATTGGCTACAAATATTTTGCTGCTCTGCAGCATTTTCTAAGCGGCAGCGCCACGCAAATATATGCAGAAATAATGACAAGTGCCAAAAATAAGCCCTGGGCGAAATATTTGTAAATACCAAAAAATCAATGTGTTTAGACAATTATAAGAATTTTTATCGGACACCAATGTTATAATAATAATAATAATACATTTTAAGTACTGGAATAATCTATTAGTATTCCTTTCCCCTAAATCGCTTATACTTAATGTTGATTCCTTTTTAATTTTCAGAGAGTTTTTGCTTATGCAGAGTCGCATGAATTTTCCTATTCCCCGAATGTTATTCCTCCATCTTAACAACTCTGGCAATTTCGATGAGTTGATCTATGGCGAAGTTCTTCAGCAATCCATTTTCCGGCCAAAACGGATAATCAAGAGTTGCTACTCCTCCCTGACTGATAATTGTTTTTAACCAGTCAATAATAATTTGATCAGTATAACTCAGACCGGTACCCAGACCATAATATATATTTCCGATAAATGGCTTAGCGTTCCATAGAATACCTCCTTCTGCGGGGATTTTTTCAGGTGTAAAAGGAGATAAACCTCCACCTTTTATATTTCCTGCACTTTTAAAATAGGCATCGCCAGCGGTATAATCCTGAACGATGGATCTTCTTTTAAACGCTTTTTCCTGGCTTCCAATGTTAAAGGCAATTATACTCTCTGGATTACCGGAGCGTACAGCCTCGGCTAAGTCAATCAATGTCGGTGAAGTACCACTATCGGTCCAACCGCTTGATGATTCCTGGGGAAATCCGTCAAACCACCATCCGGCAACCTTTTCTTTATATCGATCCGACCATTCTTTTACGATCTCAATCGCAATCTTCCGCATTTCAGGGTCTGTGGTAAATAAATTTTTCTTCTGCCCGTAATATGATTTTAGGTCGCTTACATAACCAAAATGTTTAATTTCACCATGAGGTTCTGTAGAAGTTAGGCCGGACCAGTAAAGTAACAGCCTAATACCTTTGGGTTGCAGGGCATCGGCTAATTCCATCGGAAGATCACGGTGGGAGCAACGTTCGCCGGGTTTATAGCCAGTGTATTTATTAAAAGTAGCATTTGGTGAACAAGTATAACCGAAATTGGTATCGTCAAGACAAAATAGCACCCAGGAAATTCCTCCTTCCTCCATTTGCCTTGCGAAAGCTTCGACATCAAAACCATTCACAAACCCATTCCACTCCTCAGCGTTCATTTGCGAAGGATCCGGAAGCGCCGGGGTCCTGTAGCCGAGCAGGATGCGATATTGGTAATGCATGAAGATACCGTACTTGCCTTCGATCATCCAGCTAGTATCACCCTGGCCTGTTAGCACTGCTGATTTGATTAGCAATAAGATAAATAAGGTTAGGACCTTTTGTCCTATTTTAATTAGATCGATTTTTAAACAGTTTTTCTGAATAATTTTCATTTGGAGTATTTTTAAATAATTAAAATTTCATTTGAATTTTTTAAACTACCCTGCCACAAGAGCGTAGGATTTTTTATTATTATTTCAAGTTTCGCACCTGCTCAACTTGTTGAAAAAAAAGTAAAAACGAATAAAAAAAGTAGTATGATAATTAAATTAATGTGCTAATAATTAGCACATTAACATTATTCTCAAAAACTAATATCATACTTCACACTAAAGATATAAAAAATATTTCAATATTCGATAATTACCACCCAATCTGAAGAATTGGGAGCCTTCCAGATTTTATCTGAAATTTTCAATTCCTTCAATTTAATCTCCTTGTATTCTTTCTTAGTATCAATTGCAACAGCTTGAAATGCTTTTCCCTGGAATTCAGGAAAATCCAGATTTACTTTATCTGTTGCTTCCTGGTATATAATAAGTTTTTTTTCATCTGGTGAGAGAAGCATAGGCGTACCAGCCTGATAAATACTTTTCATACCAGGAATGAAATGTTTATCCCAAAAACGCTTTGCAGTTGTGAATTGCTCTGGATTGGGGTAAGGTTTTGCCTCATTATAAGGTGAACTGGAATAAAACCCGAACCAGCATCCCATACCCCCCGCCATCATATTCCACCAGATCAGTCGCCGGGTACCGTCCATATCAAGATTATAACCGCTTCTTAAATAAGTATGCCTTTCTTCATAAAAGTGGGGTCTGGAAGTAAATTTATAATGTCAAAGCCAACATTTTTCGTTATTTGAATCTTATCCTTAATATGAGATGTACTTCGATAATTGAAAAAAGGGCTTTCATGATAAGCTTTATTTTTAAGTCCATCGTCAAATGACGAAAATTTTTTATCCCCATCCATGTATACATTGAACCAGTAAGGAGACAATATTGGTTGATTTCCCGACCAGATGGCGTATTGATTTCCAATATGTGTTAAGAAACCTTTTTTATCGGGGTACAAATTTTCTTTCACGACAAGGGTACCACTTATTCCGTCCATTTCAGGATCGATACTTTCTGTTTTAAATGTCCATTTCCCTAAAGCTGTCCCGGTAAACCGGTATTTCCAAATACTATCACCTGCATAGAACATCTCCGTTTCGTGTTCATGGTTACCGGACACATGTACAAATCGCACTTTAGCAACCAGGTCAAATGGATTTCCGGAAAAACTATTGTTTACGATGCTCCATTCTTCATACTCCCATATAATGGCCTCTCTGTGCTGGGCATAATGACTGGATGTTGCTATTAAAAATATTATACTGCAGAAAATCAATTTTAACTTCATAATATAACAATTAAATATGTTGAAAAATACAATTAGTTGCCTTGTTCTTTTGTTTTGGGGTATCTAAGAATCTGAAAGGCTTTATATCACAAGTTATCGTTTATCTTGTCCTCCCATGAATATTCCTGTCAAAGTGTAAAGTGAATCCGGAGTAGAACTTTGAATCTATTTTTTTCGATTCGCCTTGTAAATATAAAATTATTTATTAATAACTAAAGTTTCGCAGATGTTTATATCATTCATATTAAAAGGGTTATACGCAATAAGCAATTCTTTAAATCTTGATATTCAGTTATTTAAAATTTCCATTTTCAAAATAATATTTCATTCGTCGTATCAGAGATATTATAAAAAAGAATAAAATTGTTTTCCTCCTGTTTAATCTGAATTAATATCAACGAAAATTTATACCTGACCCACCCCCCTTGAATCGAGGCTGTCTAAAAACGATTTTAAGCGACTTCTTTAAATTTAGTAAAATATATTG
>CAZGKF010000054.1:0-21074 GCA_964526475.1 uncultured Bacteroidaceae bacterium | reverse complement strand
ATTTGTATTTTGAGATTTGTTATTTGTTTGGTTGTGGCTTGTCCACGTTAGGGTATCACAATTTAATTACCGACATAAATTTTTCACTTAGCAGATAATTACTTTCAATCTGAAAATGAGCAGTATTATAGGCAATCCAGTCAATAACTAACAGTTAACTGCATTTTGCTATTTACTGAGACTTCATACCCTTGACATGGTATTTGAAAAAAGTTTAAACATTGAGTCCACTACGAAAAGTAAATTCACCCCTAAATCCCCTGGGGGGAAGGGGGATAAAACAATTGTGAACAGAATTTTTTATTTTTTGGAGTAGACTCAACAATTAAACAATTAAACGATTAAACATTGCGGTTTATATTTAACCGATTTGCTTTATAATTATTTTTTATTGTAAATTAGTAGTTTGCATTAGAGAATTATTTCAAAAAATTAATGAATTAACCTTATGAGTAAAAATAATTACCGGATCTTGCTTGTTGATGATGAAGCGGATATTATAGAGTTTTTAACATACAACCTTGAACGGGAAGGGTTTAATATCTATTCTGCCACAAATGGGGAGGCCGCTATTTCGCTTGCAAATGAGGTAAAACCACATTTGATCCTGCTCGATGTTATGATGCCAAAAATGGATGGAATTGAGACATGTGAACAGATCAGGAGCCTGCCGGATTTAAAGGACGTTTTAATAGCTTTCCTGACAGCAAGAGGGGAGGATTATTCACAGATTGCAGGATTTGAGGCGGGAGGCGATGATTATATTACCAAACCAATTAAACCGAAGCTTCTTATCAGTAAAGTTAAAGCTTTACTAAAGCGTTTTAATAAATTGGAAGAGAACGAAACGTCAATTAATGTAATGGGTTTGAAAGAGATCAATGATTTAATCATTGACCAGGAAAGATATATTGTAATACTCAAGGGAAAAGAATTATTTTTTCCAAAGAAAGAATTCGAACTACTTAATCTGCTTATTTCCAAACCTGAAAAAGTATTTACCCGGGATGAAATTTTTCATAAGATTTGGGGCGACAATGTAATTGTTGGCGACAGGACTATTGATGTCCATATCAGGAAGCTTCGTGAAAAACTTGGAGATGAGTATATCAAAACAATTAAGGGTGTGGGATATAAGTTTACAGTTTAGTACCTTCAGTATTTTGTTGAGAATGTTCAATAAATTCCTTTTGCGCCTGGATAACATTTGTTGAAAAAAGTAAGATATTTTTAGACTCATTCATAATCTCAAGGAATATTAGACTTATCTTTGTTCCTTTCTTTGATTTTTTTAGAGATTTTATCTGATTCATCTTCATATTCGTTGTTTCATTAATCAAACTGTTTCTCTTCTCCGTAAGTTCAGTGTATCTTTCGAATTTATTATTTTTCAGTATATTAAGGGCGAAATTAAAAAACTCTGACATTTTCTCATTAAAACGAAGGAGTTCATCCGCCTGTTCCTTCATTAGAGGCGGATGATTGTTATTCACATATACATACATCGGATTAACTATGTAAAACAGACAGTTTGTTGTTTCTTTAAGGTAATCGAGAACCTGGACGTAATAGTGTCCTGATTCCACCTCCTCCTCTTTCAGTCTCCTGATAGTGACATGAAGATTGTTCTTCAATTGTTTTGTATTTTGATTTAATTCCTTAACGTCTTTTCTTATACGATGAAGTTCTTTTCTTTTTTCTCTGGTAAAATTCAAAACAGAGAGATAATAATATTTTGAGACATTGATCATTATCTTTTTCACCGTTTCCGAACAGTTTTCGAGAATATCATGTGAGATTTCTTTTTCACTCTGATAACCATTTTCAAGTTCATCAGCCTTGTTACGTTTCTTGTGAATAGCATGTGTTCTGATAAGGATAAAAACCGAAACAGCAATAAATGCACTAATTGCAATCATGCCACCGAAATAAATTCCGGCTGCAACAAAAAACGCTGCAGTAAATGCACTTAAAGCAGTTAAAAACCAGCCACCAATAACAGTAATTACCCCTGATATCCTGTAAACTGCACTTTCTCTGCCCCATGCTCCGTCTGAAAGTGAAGTTCCCATAGCAACCATGAAAGTTACATAGGTTGTTGAAAGAGGAAGTTTAAATGATGTGCCAATTGCAATCAGAATACTTGCAACAACCAGATTTACTGATGCTCTCACAAGATCAAATGCAAGTATCTCCTGTTGTTTCTTTTCAGGATCACTAAGAACTGACTGATCGAATCTTTTTTCAATAGCCGACTGAAGCCATAAGGGTTTTACATATTTAAACAAAGCACTAATATCGATTGACCATCTTACAAGGAGCCGTGCAATAGCTGTTGATTCAAATCTTTCAGATCTCTCATCCTGACTGCTTAGATTTATTGTGGTAGCTGTAACAGAACGGGCTTTTCGCGAATATTTTAGCGTTAAGGCCATAACCAATCCGGCCACAAGAAGCATGAAAGTCGGAGTTTTAACCTTCCCTTTAAGCATCTCCATTAGAAGACCATCCGGATCAAGCCCTGAAGCCAGGTAAATCTTAAATGACTCAAATCCGGCAAGCGGAACGCCAATAAAGTTTACCAGATCATTCCCTGCAAAAGCCATTGCAAGCGAGAACGTGCCAAGAAGTACAATGATTTTCAATACATTAACACGGGAAAAGAAAATCAGGGATTGAAAAATGATAGTGCCTGCAAGAAAACTGTAAAGAATTAATGAGCCTGTGTTTCCCTGAACCCAGCTTACAAATCCTTCGGTCATAAATGAAGCTCCTGATGCACCTTTTACTAAAAAGAAGTAAGTAATGCCTGCAACAGAAGCTCCACCCCATATCCCTCCCCAGTATTTTAAGGATTTTGCTATGTTAAATGAAAAAAATATTCTGATTATCCATTGTATTATTGCTCCAAATGCAAAAGCGATAATTATGGAGAGAAAAATGCCGGATATGATACCTAATGCCCTGTCTGTATTTATATAATTGGCAAGATTGGTAAGGCTTTCAGCTGCTTTGAAAATTTTTACGGTTGAAATTGCAACTGCAGACCCAAGTAATTCAAAAACTATAGAAACTGTAGTGGAAGTTGGGAGCCCAAATGTATTGAAAAAATCCAGGAGAATTATATCAGTGATCATCACAGCCAGAAAAATGATCATTATTTCATTAAAAAAGAACATATCAGGGTGGAATATACTGCTTCTCGCAACTTCCATCATCCCACTGGAGAATGTTGCTCCAACAATAACACCCAGTGAAGCAACAAGTATTATTATCCTGAAAGGAGCAACTTTCGAACCTATGGCTGAGTTAAGAAAATTGACAGCATCATTACTAACGCCTACAACAAGGTCTGAAATAGCTAATAAAAAGAGAACAGCAACAATAATCAGATAATAGGTTTCCATGAAATAGAACAGTTTCAAAATTAAAGTTCAAATCTATTCAAATCTATTCAAATAGTGCGCAGTTAAAATTAACAAAACATTAACATAATCTGAATAATGCGTTAAGTGTATTTTACATCAGATTCATATAAAATTTGCTATCATATAAAATTAAATTAATAATTCTTTAATACAACTGGTTTACTTTTAAATCATCTATTAAAATCTTATATGAAAGAGACAAATTATAAAATACTTGTTGTTGACGATGAAGAAGATATTGTTGAATTTATAAGTTACAATCTCCGTAAGGAGGGATTTAATGTTAAGACTGCCAGGAACGGAAAAGTTGCTGTTGAAACTGCAGAAGTATTCAATCCCCATCTTATCTTATTGGATATTATGATGCCGGAGATGGATGGAATTGAAACATGTGAACAAATTAGAACCACACCTGGTATCTCTGATACTATAATTGCCTTTCTGACTGCCCGGACGGAGGATTATTCTCAAATAGCCGGATTTAACGCCGGTGCGGACGATTTTATAACAAAACCCATAAGACCCAAGGTGCTTACCAGCAGAATTAAAGCCTTGCTTAAAAGATCAGGAAAATCGTTTAATGAAAAATCCCTTTCAAAATCTGCTGTAACTGAAACTGGAGGGATCGAAATAGATGAAGAACAGCATGTTGTGAGAATAAACGGGGGGGAGCTTGATTTCCCGAAAAAAGAATTTAACCTTCTGTTATATCTAACTTCCAAACCTTCAAGAGTATTTACAAGGGAAGAAATCTTCAATCATATCTGGGGTCCTGATGTTATTGTAAGCGACAGAACAATTGATGTTTATATCCGGAAGATACGTGAAAAGATCGGAGTAAATAAAATAAAAACAATTAAAGGAGTAGGTTATAAATATGAGCCCTAGATAAAGGTTTTCATTATTTAAAGAACTTCAGCAAATTTCCCGTTAATAAATTTCTTAATTTTATTTCTTTTTAGAGCGATCCATTCAGCTTTATAAAGTATTTATTGATATGATAAAAGATATACTTAATATTTGTATGGTGCAGGTTGAGATTGTGTGGGAGAATAAAAAAAACAACCTTCTCAGAATAGATCAACTTCTTAATTCAAATGATGTGTCTCCCGATCTTATCATTCTGCCTGAAATGTTTTCAACAGGTTTTACCATGAGTACCATTGAGATGGCAGAATCAGGGGAATCAGAAACAATTGAGTGGATGAGAGAAAAAGCCAGGGTGTTTGAGAGTGTTATAACAGGAAGTATTATTTTTAAAGATCAAAACAGGTTTTATAACCGTCTGATATGGATGAATCCGGATGGAAGGTGGCAGTATTATGATAAAAGACATTTATTCGTGATGGGAGGAGAAAGTAAGCATTATAGCCCAGGAAAAAACAGGTTGATTGCTGATCTCTATGGCTGGAAGGTTTATCCCCTGATATGTTATGATTTGCGCTTTCCTGTCTGGAGCAGAAACTGTGATGAATACGACTTATTGATATACATTGCAAGCTGGCCTGCTTCACGCCGCATTGTTTGGGACACACTTCTCAGGGCCCGGGCAATAGAAAATCAGGCTTATGTTTGCGGAGTTAACAGAATAGGGAAAGATAATGATGGGATAATATATAATGGTGGCACCACTTTGATCGATCCCAAAGGCAATGAAATAAGCCTGTTTACTGACAATGAAGAAGAAACCGGAGTACAGGAAATATCAATGCCTGTGTTGAAAAAATTCCGCAAGAATTTTCCGGTATTAAAAGACAGGGATAATTTCAGCTTAAGTTTTTAACAATTTTCATCACAGGCTTCATTATTGCAGCTATGGCAACCTCCGGGTGTATGAATATGTCCATGCGTGATTTCATCTTCAGACGCATTCCTGATACCGGTTATCATGCCCGAAAAGTGCAGTGCTGCACCAGCCATGGGGTGATTGAAATCCATCTTCACAGAATCATTGCCGATAGATCTTATTATACCTGTTAATTTATTGCCCTGGTTGTCAATCATCGGTATAGAGTTACCGGTTTTCACAAGATTGTAGTCAACTTTACCATCATTCTCAAAAGCCGACAGAGGAACATCAACAACAGCCGTATCTTCCTTTGGTCCGTATGCTTCGTCACTGGATAAACTGAAATTAAACTTTTCCCCCTCACCAAGTCCAAGTATATTATCTTCAAATTTAGGCAGGAGGTTACCACTTCCAAATATAAAAGTAAGGGGTTTCTCTTCTGTAAGGACTTCAACAATATCTCCCTTTTTCGTATCTCTTCGTAATTCATATATCAAAGAAATAACTTTGTTTTCAGCAACTTTCATTTTTTAGTTTTTTGTTAAACAATAGCTTCAAATTAACTTTAATTAAATGACATATCAAAATAGAGCTTGTTAAAATTATGATAAAAAGGTTTTTTCTTCATTCTTTTTTCCCTTTAATGCCGCGCTCTTTATTTTTTGACAAGGCCAATCTGAAATCCTATTCGAATAATGGGGTTTACATAGGGTGAACTAATATCATTATTTAAATCGTACAAAACCATAACATTAAAAAAAGAATTTCTGCCTGCTTGCTGGCTTATTCCTCCTCCAATAAGTGTAATTGGTTTAAAGAAACGACCATCTTCATCATAATTCGGAAAATCAAAATACCTTCTTTCGAGACTCAAAAACTCCTGCTCTGCTAAAATAAATAAGCCGGCATTTAACCTGATCGGCAAAATGTTGTCAATATTATGTATAAGGATAAACCTGGCTTGTAAACGTGGACCATAAATGCTTGTTGAGTAACTTGTATAACCATAATAATTTCTTGAATCTTTATAATATTCATACCTGAATCCTCCGGCCAGTGTAAGCCTGTTGGTTAAATAATAACCCAGGAGAGGGGAAAACTCAATTCTGGTTACTGTACCGAATAAAAGTCCAATATCAGGAGCCAGATAAAACTGACCTTTCCTTTCTTCTTCCTCCTGAGCTTGAATTTCAATAAAACTGCATATCGAAATTATTAGCAGCGGGATTAATTTCCATTTAAACATTGATGAGCAGGTTTTTATTAATATGATTATCTAATATCATTACGTTATTCTATTTATCTGCCAAATATTCATGATTAACCATGGGAAATTTATGATCAAACACAAAACACAAATATAATGATAAGTCATAAAATGTACTATACCAGCACGAACACATACCAGGCACCGCAAGGTATTATTAATCAACTATCTTTAATATTGTATGCTTTGGTATTAAAATACGTTCTAAAGCTATAATTAATTTTTTGTCAAATACTTATAAAATTGTACTTTTTAATATATTTATGCATTAAAAATCTGATTATTTTTAATGTTAAAAATAAGTAATTTCCATGAATATAATAATAACCGGGGCGAGCAGGGGGATAGGTGCTGAAACAGCTATGAAAATGGCATTTCATGGTGAGCATGTACTAATTCTAATATCGAGGGATACAGACAGGCTGAAAGGCTTGAAATCCAAAATAAAGAGTATCAATAAGGCTTGTGAATGCAGGGTTTATACCGCGGACCTCTCTTCAGAGGAAGATATATTTCATATAGCCAAAAAGATATCGGGAAATTTTAATTGCATTGATATATTGATCAATAACGCAGGATATCTTAGCAATAAACCTTTTAATGAGTTTACTTTTCCTGAGATCAGTAAGACTCTCATGATCAATTTTATTGCACCGGCACTACTCAGCAGACATATTATTCCCCTGATGGGGAAAGAGGGGATAGGTCATATTCTTAATATTGGAAGTATGGGGGGATTCCAGGGCAGCACAAAATTCCCCGGTTTATCTTTTTACAGTTCTGCAAAAGGAGCTTTGGCAGTTCTAACAGAATGTCTGGCTGAGGAATATAAAATGAAAGGAATACGGTTTAATTGTCTTGCGCTGGGGTCGGCTGATACAGAAATGCTCCGCGAAGCTTTTCCCGGATATAAGCCGGCATTGACTGCTTCAGATATGGCTGATTTCATCGCCAATTTCGCCTTAACCGGGCATAATTATTTTAACGGTAAAATATTACCAGTATCTTTCACTAATCCCTAAACCATATTTTCTTCCGTATATTCCCTTGCTTCAATTTCTCCTTTTAAAACCATCAAACCATTCATTGCCAATGCATGCATTTCATCTTCTCCTGGATATATGATAACAGGGGCAACAAAAGAAACCATTTTTTTAATGTATTCCACTACCATAGTGTTATTAGCAATTCCTCCGGTTAAAATTATTGCGTCAACCTCACCATGGAGTACAGCAGACATGGCACCAATTTCTTTGGCAACCTGGTATGACATGGCGTCCTGTATCATCCGTGCTTTTTTATCTCCTTCCAAAGCCATTAATTCAATCTGATAGGCGCTGTTTGTGCCGAAAAATGCCATTAAACCACCTTCCCCATTAATCATTTTTTTAACTTCTTCCAATGTTACACCTTTTGTGAAGCATTTTTTTACAAGCTGACCTGCAGGTAATGTTCCGGTTCTTTCAGGTGAAAAAGGACCTTCACCATCAAGGGCGTTATTAACATCAATAACTCTTCCATACCGGTGGGCTCCAACCGAAATTCCTCCACCCATATGTGCCACAATAAGATTAAGTTCATCATATTTTTTATTAAGCAATCGGGCATATGCTCTTGAAATGGCTTTTTGGTTAAGGGCATGAAATATAGATAATCGTTTAAAATCAGGATGACCAGCAATCCTGGCAACATCTTCCATCTCATCAACAACAACAGGATCTGCGATATAAGCTTTCGCGTGTGGAAGTGCTTTTGCAATATCTTCGGCAATCAAACCGCCCAGGTTGCTTGCATGCTCCCCGAGCCGACCTGCCTTCAGGTCTTTTTTCATTCTCTCGTTAATAATATATATACCCGATTTGATAGGACGAAGTAAACCTCCGCGTCCAACAACTGCTTCTATCTTTTCCGGATCAATACCTGACAATTTAAGCTCTTTAATAACAATTTCCTTCCTGTATTGATACTGATCAACAACTCTTTTAAATTTTTTCAGATCTTCAACTGAATGCATAATGCTTTTGAGGAATTCTACCTTAGTGTTGCTGTAAACAGCTATTTTAGTAGTTGTAGAGCCGGGATTTATAGCCAGTATCTGCCTTGTTGACATTTTATTATTTTTTTAGATCAGTGCTGTAGCGAGTGCTATTGAATAAAGTTTTGAACTATCGCTGTCGGCCCTGGATGTTAGTACGATAGGAGAATCTGCACCTGTTATTATAGAAGCAGAAATTCCATCAGAAAGAAAAATCAAAGATTTATAAAAGATATTCCCTGAATTCAGATCAGGAACAAGAAGTATATCTGCATCACCGGCAACATCGGAAATGACTGACTTATATACAGCAGCTTTTTTCGAAACAGCAATATCAAGAGCAAATGGTCCATCAATTAAACATCCTGGAATAAGGTTGTTTTTCTGCATTTCCTTTAATGATATAGCATCAATAGTTGATTGTATTTTTTCATTAACCATTTCCAATGGAGATAAAACAGCCACTTTAGGCAGCATATTCCCAAGTTTGTGGAATATCTTAACGGCATTTTCAATAATACATTTCTTTTCTTTCAACTGTGGATAAATATTCATCGCAGCATCCGTAATGCCGAAAAGCTTATGATAATAAGAGGATTGAAAAAGGGCAAAATGACTTAATACATTGCAGTTTCTTATCCCTTTTTCCTTATCTAAAATCGCTTTCAGTAGTGGAGCAGTTGATACCATTCCTTTCATAAGTATTTCTGCTTTTCCTTTTTTTATCATGCTAACAGCAATGCTTGCAGCTGTAGCAGCATCCTTTTCATCAATTATTACCCATAATGAGGAATCATAACTTTCCTTTGAACAAATAACAGAGATCTTTTCAGCGTTTCCTACCAGCAAAGGCTTTATGAGCCCAAGGACATAAGCCTTATTAATAGCCGAAAGTACCAGTTCATCAGCTGCTGCTGCAACAACAATTCGTATTTCCTTTTTAGATTTCGAAATATGTATCAGATCATCCAGAGAGGAAAGTCTCATATATTATGTTAATTTGTTGATAATTTCCTGGGTGTCTTTTGCGATAACCAATTCTTCATTAGTTGGGACGACCATAGCTGTAACTTTTGATCCAGGTTTACTCAGAATGGCTTCTTTTCCTCTTTTACCTCTATTCGTTTCATGATCAAATTCAAGCCCAAGAAATTCAAATCCTTTACACATCTCTTCTCTTGATTCAGGTCCATTTTCTCCAATTCCGCCGGTAAATACAAGAACGTCAAGACCTTCCATTGCTGCAGCATAAGCTCCGATATACTTCCTAACCCGGTAATGATACATATCGAGTCCGAGTTTAGCTCTTTCATTACCTTTTTCAGCAGCCTGTTCAATTTCTCTCATGTCTGATGAAACTCCTGTTATTCCAAGCATACCACTGAATTTGTTAACAAGAGTATTCGCATTGGTTACATCAACTCCTTCTTTCTGCATAAGGTATAAGAGTACTCCTATATCAAGATCACCGGTTCTTGTGCCCATTATTAATCCTTCCACAGGTGTTAATCCCATGGATGTGTCAACTGCTTCTCCGTTTTTTATAGCTGCAACAGAGGCCCCGTTCCCAAGATGGCAGGTAATGATTTTAAGCTCATTTATGTTTTTATTTAATATCGTTGCTGCTCTTTCGGAGACATAACGATGACTAGAGCCGTGAAAACCGTATCTTCTTAATCCGAATTTCTGATACAGGGAATATGGTATTGCATACATGTAAGCATATTGCGGCATAGTCTGGTGGAAGGCAGTATCAAATGTTGCTACCTGCGGTATATCCGGCAGCAGAAACTGCATAGCCTGTATTCCTTTTAAATTTGGCGGATTATGAAGTGGAGCGAGATCTATTACTTCTTTTATTTTGTTTGAAACTTCTTCTGTTATAAGCACACTGTTTTTAAAAGTTTCACCTCCATGCACTACCCTGTGCCCAACGGCATCAATTTCACTGAAACTGTTAAGACATCCATACTTTGAACTTTTTAATATACCCAGGATGTATTCAATACCATTTTGATGATCAAGAATTTCACCTTCAAGTTTTACTTTAACACCATCAGACTTTTCATGTTTCACAAATGATCCGTGAAGCCCGATTTTTTCTGCAACTCCTTTGGCAAGTACTTCTGTTGTACTCATATCAAATAACTGATATTTAATAGATGAACTTCCGCAGTTTAATACTATGATTTTCATTTATATATTAATGTTTATGTAAATTAATTATTTAAATTCAGTAGCAGTTATAGACTGACCGATTATTTTACCCTCTTCATATTTATAAAAGCCTCTGTTGCTTTTCTTTCCATTGTAACCAGCCCTAACAAGTCTTTTTATGATAGGTGATGGTTTATACTGCTGGTTACCGAATTCAGCATAGAGATTATCCATCCATTTAAGAAGTTTGTCAAGGCCTATTCTGTCGGCCATTTCAAATGGTCCATAAAGCAGTCCGTAGCCCATTTTCATTGTAGTATCAATACATTGTACAGAAGAAACACCTTCCATTATAAGGTCGCAGGCTTCGTTTATCAGAGGTACTATCAATCTTGCACTGATATGCCCGGGTGATTCGTTGATGGTGACAGGAGTCTTTTCTAACATCTTGGCAAATTTGATAATAAATTCGTAGGATGTTTTGTTAGTTTCAAGTCCTTTCACAATTTCCACTATTTTTACAGTTGTGGCAGGTGTAATAAAATGAAGTCCAACAGCTCTTTCCGGGTGTTTCAGTCCGCTTGCCAGATCGGATATCATCAGAGTGGAATTGTTGGATGTTAAAACGGTGTCGGTGGGTACGTAATCTTCCAGCATCCGGAAGATATCTTTTCTTATTTCAAGATTTGTTCCGGGTTTTCTGGAGTTTGTTGTTTCAATAACCAGGTCGACATCCCTTACCAAATTGTAATCAGTTGTGCCTCTTATCCTTGAGAGAACAACTTTTTTCTCGCTTTCAGTCAACCCCCAATTATTTATGCTCTCATCAAGCTGTTTTTCAAGTTCTCGATATACTTCCTGAATTCTTTCTTCAGAAAGCTCAATAAATATTACCTCCATTCCATGCTGGCTGATAAGCCGGGAAATTTCCTGGCCCATATTTCCGCAACCTATTACAGCAACTTTCTGGATAGTCCCTTTTTTCTGGATTTTCTTGCTAAGTGCGAAATCCTCTAATGTCTCTGCCATGTAAATTGTTTTTAGTTTTATATTGTTAAACCTTATTTTTTCATACCTGCTGCCTGGTTAACTGTTATTGCCACAAGGTTTACGATGTCGCTTACGGAACATCCTCTTGAAAGATCGTTTATTGGAGCAGCCATGCCCTGAAGGACAGGTCCTGTTGCTTCAGCATGAGCAAGTCTCTGGACAAGCTTATAGGCAATATTTCCGGTTTCGAGTGTTGGGAAAATCAAAACATTTGCTTTTCCTGCAATATCACTGCCAGGTGCTTTGCTTTTCCCTATCTTTTCAATAATGGCAGCATCAGCCTGTAATTCGCCATCGATCTTTAAAGAAGGATTAATTTCCTTAGCAATCCTTGTTGCGTTAACAACCTTATCAACCATCTCATGCCTGGCACTTCCTTTTGTGGAGAAGCTTAGCATGGCAATTCTTGGTTCAAACCCGGCAATGTGATAAGTGGTTTGGGCTGTTGCAACTGCAATTTCAGCGAGTTCCATTTCATTTGGATTTGGATGCACAGCGCAATCGGCAAATACCATTAATCCGTTGTTCCCGAATTCTTTGTCCTTGAGGATCATAATAAAAGCTCCCGATACTACCGTAATACCGGGCATTGTTTTAACATATTGAAATGCAGGTCTCAAAACGTCTCCAGTAGCATTTATTGCACCTGCTACCTCCCCGTCAGCATCTCCGGCTTTAATCATCAAGGTTCCAAGATAAAGTGGGTCTTCGATCAGTTTTGCAGCTTCTTCCTTTGTCAAACCCTTACTTTTTCTGATTTCAGTCATCAGATGGATATATTCTTCCTTTTTTTCATGCTGAAGAGGATTTACAATGGAAGTTTTTTCAATGTTTTTAAGTCCTAAGGAAGCGGCAGCGGATTTTACTTTTGATGGCTCACCAATCAGGATAATCTGAGCGATATTTTCCCTGATAATTTCATCGGCCGCATGTAGCGTACGCTCTTCATTACCCTCAGGAAGCACAATACGAACATTATGACTTTTGGCTTTTTCTTTTATTTCCTGTAATAAATTCATTGATATACAAATAATTAAGTCTCAGTTTTTACTGCCTCTAAAAATAATTAAAAAAACTTAATTCTCCTGATTTTCTATATGAATAATGTATTATTATTTAATGTTATAAAACAAGCTTATTAGTATAAATAACTAATGTTTTGCAGTTTTTTGAATTGTTTTCCTTTATTCTAATTTCAACCCTCCGGGTTGTGTTGCTAAAGGGTTACATATCATTAAACCGCACAAGCGGTTATATTATTTGCATAAAATTATAATACATGTGCGAAACTTGAGTAAATAAGAAAATAGAAAATATTAACAGAAGATGAGAGTTAACCAAAAACTTCTATTTAGAAAATTTTTATCTGCATAATAAGTAGGTAAACACCTTAAATATTTTATTTTTGCAATGAAAATTTACAGATTATGTTTTTCATAGGTGTTTTTTCCTCCTTCATTCCTTATATGATTATCGCTTTGATTTATCTGGCGGGGGTTGCAATGTACACCCTGGAAAGCAGGCAGCATAACAATTCTCAAACCAGCAATTCCAAACAACTTATCCTTCAGGAAAATAATCTTCCTGAGCCTGTTCAGAAAGATGACTGTTTTTTCTTTGAAGATTATAACAATAACCTGTGCCTGTCTGAAAATCTATATAATTCCTTTTCCGAATCAGGAAAAGAATTACTCTGTTTTTCACATCCCCCAATCAGGGCGGGAATACTTGATTTTTCCACTTTTTCCAGACCGCCACCGGTCATTTCTTTTTCCTGAAATAACTTTCAGGATTTCCTGTTTTTTGCATTTAGCTTTATACAAGCTTTATCTTTTTTTCTTTTGTTATTTAAGATCAAGAAAAATCTTTATTAAATCCCTTTGAAATGAAAAAACCAAACCTATGGCTTAATACAGTTATTCTTTCTATAATAAACCTTTGTGTTGCAACTGCCCAGCTACCATCTTTTCTGATAAAAACTGACTCATCGGAAATCACAAGCATTGATTTGGAGGAGGTAATTGTAAGCAGTTGGCGGGAAAATTATAAACTGAAGGAGCTTCCTGGTTCAGTAACGCTGATATCAGGTAATAAAGTATCGGAAGGAGAGATGCAAAGCATCAAGGATCTGACATCCAGAGTGCCTAACTTTTTTATGCCGGATTACGGCTCAAAACTTACCTCTCCGGTTTATATCAGGGGTATCGGTTCCCGGATTGATTCACCATCAGCCGGGCTTTACGTTGACAATGTACCCTATTTTGATAAAGCAGCCTTCGATTTTGATCTTTTCGACATTGAAAGCATTGAAGTTCTCAGGGGACCACAGGGTACACTATATGGCAGGAATACCATTGCCGGGCTGGTGAATATCAGTACCCGGTCACCTTTGCACCATCAGGGGACGCATCTCAGGTTTTCCGGAGGAAACTACGGACACATGGCCGGAAAGATTTCTCATTACCACAAGCTCAATGAAGCCACCGCTTTCTCCTTTGCAGGCAATTTTATGCGGAGAAACGGTTTCCATACAAACGAGTATTATAACCAGGCGGTAGATGATATTATTTCTTATGGTGCACGTGCCAGGATTGTACAAATGCTTTCACCAAAACTAAGCCTTGAAATCGTGGCTGGTTTTGAAAAACTGGATCAGGGAGGGTACCCTTATGCCATATTCAATGATTCACTTGACAGGGCCGAAGCCATTAACTATAATGAATTGAGTTCGTTTAAAAGGGATATGCTATCCGGAGCATTCACCCTGGGATACAGTGGTAATAATCTTAATCTTCATTATACTGCGGGCTTTCAATACTTCGAATCTCTTCAGGCAATCGATCAGGATTTTACCCCCGCGAGCATGTTCTTTGTCACACAGGACCAAAAGCAGCAACTGTTTTCTCAGGAGATCATTATGAAATCAGGTGATGACAGCAGATATAAACATACAAGCGGCATATTCTGGTTCCGTCAGTTGCTGGATAAAGATGTGATGGCGCATTATGGCCCCGATGCCGTTCCTGTATATAATCTGCCCGGCGTAATGGTACTTCACCGGGAATATGTGAACCCAACTACAGGAGGAGCTCTTTTCCACCAGTCTGCACTAGACAACCTGTTAATTGAGAACCTTTCTGTCAGTGCGGGCATCAGGGTTGATTATGAGAAAGCTCTCCTTGATCATTCATATTACAGAATAATGGGCGAAAGCACCACTACACTCTTTGAATTTGACAGTGAGCTCGAATTTTTTGAATTTCTTCCCAAACTTGCCCTTCGTTATTCATTTTTGCCTGAAAAATGGACATATCTGTCGGTGGCAAGGGGATATAAAACAGGAGGCTTTAATACCAGCTTTGAACGCGAAGAAGACCGGAGTTATCTTCCTGAATACACCTGGAATTATGAAGTTGGTACTAAAATGAAATGGTCTAGCCTGCTGTCGGCTGAACTTGCACTGTTTTATATTGACTGGAAAGACCAGCAGATCTATCAGCCGATACCCAGCGGGAGGGGTTCAATGCTAAAGAACGCCGGCCGTTCTTTTAGCCGTGGAGCAGAATTATCCCTGAGTGCCCGTACACTTTCCGGTTATGATTTTACTATCGATTATGGCTTCACCGATGCCCGGTTTGTAAGCCATATTGTAGACTCCCTTACGAATTACAGTGGCAACCGTGTGCCTTATGTCCCCTTACATACTTTTTCACTGGGGGCAGGCAGGGTTTTCGAACTTACATCGAAATGGGCAGACTCTTTCGCTGTGAGGCTGAACCATCTTTATACAGGAAGGCATTATTGGAATGAAGGAAATACATATTATCAGGATGGATATGGAATATTGAATATGAAACTTTCTGTTTATAAGAAAATTTTTAGTTTAGAACTTTGGGCAAAAAATTTGCTTCAAAAATCTTATCACTCCTTTTACTTCACCGCACTCGGAAACAATTACGTACAGTTGGGGAAACCCTTCACGTTCGGAGTCAACCTGGCACTTAATTTTTAGAGGATGAACAGGGAAAACTACACAAAACTAATTACCCTGCTAAGCTTGTATATTGCCCAGTCGGTACCCATGAGCTTTTTTTCAACTGTAATTCCGGTGATCATGCGACAGGAAAATTATTCGCTTGAATCCATCGGACTGCTTCAATTAATTAAGCTGCCCTGGATAATTAAATTCCTGTGGGCACCTATGGTAGACCGTAGTTGTGAAAGCATCCGGGGATATACGAAATGGATATTTTATTCGGAGTTTATTTATGCGGTGGTCATTCTTATGACGGGATTTCTTAGCTTGAAAACCGACTTTCCCCTGATCATTGCCCTGATGGTACTTGCCTTTGCATTTTCGGCTACACAGGATATTGCCACCGATGCCTTTGCAATCCGAATACTTGAAAAAAAGGATCGCAGCATTGGTAATAGCATGCAATCGGCCGGTTCTTTCCTTGGCACACTGGTTGGCAGTGGTCTTTTACTTGTTATTTACAATAAATTCGGGTGGCGTTATCTGATCTTCGGATTGGCCGCCTTTGTAATCATAGCCCTTATACCGGTTTTTGTTTTCAGGAAAAAAATGCTCCCGGTTGAAAGAAAGGAATCGAAAAGGATAAGGTTCGCCGATATATGGGTGTTTTTCAAACAAGAGAATATTTTTTCAAGGTTACTTTACCTGAGTACCTTTTATTCCGGAATTGTAGGGATCCTTGCCATGATCAAACCATACATGGTGGATCTGGGGTATTCCATTAAGGAAATTGGTCTTATTTCTGGTTTAGCCGGCACGGCTACCGGTTCTGTGGCAGCTCTGTTTTCGGGCATCCTTATCCGGAGATTTGGCGGATACAGGGTACAGATATGTATTGTAGGCATGATGATACTCTCAGGTCTATGGTTCCTGTTTCACTTCCATTTTCCTTCATCCGCTATCTTATATTCCGGTATTATTTTGCTATGGGGTACCTACGGAATGGCTTCCGTTGCCATATACACCAGTTCCATGAATTATGTGAGGCCGGGCAGGGAAGGTACCGATTTTACTCTCCAGATTGTAATTACCCATTTGAGCAGCCTTATTATAGCAGTTTCCAGTGGTAAGCTGGCCGGATCCCATACTTATTCGGGGCTCTTTATCGTGGAGACAGGACTTGCAATTGTAACACTTATTATTGTCAGTGCAAAAATTAACAAATTGTTTTGAAATGATTTCACCTGAGAAATTATCTGAAAAATATAATATACCGGTACCCCGTTATACCAGTTATCCGCCAGCCAATTACTTCACAACGGATTATACCGGAGAAAACTACCGGAAATCTCTTTTACAGTCTAACTACCTGGAGCCCTCCAATATATCCCTTTATGTTCATATACCTTTCTGTAATTCAAGATGCTGGTATTGCGGATGTAACTCCTGCCCGATGCCGGGAAAAGAAACGATCCGTGCTTATTTTGACGCCCTGTCTGATGAAATAGCCATGGTTGTGTCGCTTCTGGATACCCAAAGGAAGGTCACCCAGATACACTTTGGTGGAGGAACACCAAATTCAGTTCCGGTAAAATATATTAGAGAACTGAACGACTTTTTTTTCTCAAAGCTCCGGTTTATTGAGGAGCCTGAAATAGCTATCGAATGTCACCCTGCCTATCTTTCCAGGGAATACATAGTTTCTCTGAAAGAATCGGGGTTTAATCGCTTTAGTCTCGGTATCCAGGATTTTAATGAAGATGTGCTCACATCTGTGCGGCGGGAAGGCCCTTCTATCCCTTTGAATGAAATGATGGAATGTTTGAGGGAAGGAAATCCTTCAGTTGGCATCAACCTGGATTTTATTTATGGTTTACCCCGGCAAACCCCGGAAAGTTTCGCGGAAACTATTCAAATGGCAATACAATATAATCCCGACAGGCTTACGTTATTTCCCTATGCGCATGTGCCCTGGATAAACCGGTTACAGGAAAATCTGGAAAAACAAGGTCTGCCTCAGCCTAAAGTCCGAAGCGAAATGATTGAAATTGCCTGGCAGATACTCACAAAAAAGGGATATTTAAAAATAGCCATGGATCATTTTGCTGATCCTTCCGATGAGCTCGCGGATGCCGCAAATAATAGCGAATTACACCGCAACTTCCAGGGATACTGCACCCGCCGTAACACAGGGCAAGTCTATGCTTTCGGGGCTTCCGGTATCAGCCAGCTGGGACAAAGTTATGCTCAGAATGCTAAAGATGTGAATGCCTATATTCAGGCAATAAGAGAAGATAGATTTGCAACCGAAAGAGGTTATGACTTAGCTCCGGAAGAGTTGATCATCCGTAGTGTTATTAATGACATAATGTGTAACAGAATCATTGATTGGGAAAAGATAGCTGTTAAACATGACCTGGATGCGGAAAAATTAAAAAGTCTGACAGGCTTTGATGCAGACAGATTAAAGATGTTCGAGGAAGATGGACTGATCATAATTACTTCAGAAAAGATAAAAATTACGGAATTGGGAGAATCTTTTTTAAGGCTTATTGCTTCAGCTTTTGATCCAAAGTACAAGCCAATTCAAGGTACATTTTCAAAACCATTTTGAATGAAAAGTAAATGTCGTTTTAAATATTTTTTACTGTGGACTTTTCCGTGATCAGTATTTTTTTACCATATAATATCCCTTAAAACTCTATGAATAAACCCAAAGTTGCCATCATCGGTGCCGGACTCACCGGCCTAAGCCTGGCACATAATCTGTGTAGAAAAGGTATCCCTTGTCTAATTCTGGAAAAATCCTCACACCCCGGGGGGGTTATACAAACCGTGCATGAATCAGGTTTTACCTATGAAACGGGACCAAATACGGGAGTAATCGGAAACTCATACGTGGTTAAGCTTTTCGACGAACTTGCAGGATTGTGTGCACTTGAAACAGCTAAATCATCAGCCAAAAAACGCCTGATCCTGAAAAACGGAACCTGGCATGCCCTGCCTTCAGGTCTTTTAGAAGCCATAAGAACCCCACTTTTCACAGCAAAAGATAAAGGCAGAATATTGACCGAACCTTTCCGGAAAAGGGGAAGGGATCCGTATGAAACTCTTGCAGAACTGGTGAAGCGGCGAATGGGTCGTTCATTTCTTGATTACGCGGTGGATCCGTTTATTTCCGGTATATACGCCGGAAACCCTGAGTATCTTGTAACCCGTTTTGCACTCCCAAAACTATATGCTCTGGAACAAAAATACGGAAGTTTTATCCTCGGTGCTGTAAAGAAAAAGTTTGAGAAAAAAGAACCCGGAGCTGAAAGGATCACCCGCGAAGTTTTCTCAGCAGAAAACGGACTGGGTAGTATTATTACCGCTCTTGAAAAAAGTGTAGGGACTGATAAATTATTATTGAATGCTTCCGGGATAAATATAAAGCCTGATGAAGACCATTTTAAGATCAGTTACAGCCTGAATGGTGTATTCTGCAGTGCAGAGACAAAGTTTGTTATTACCACTACTCCGGCTCCTGAATTGCCCTCTTTACTGCCCTTTATTGAAGAGGAACTTATGTCTCCTGTTACAAAACTAAGATATGCCCGCGTGGTACAGGTAATAATGGGTTTTCGCAAGTGGGAGGGAATGGACATAAACGCTTTTGGAGGATTAATTCCTTCAAAGGAAAACAGAAAATTGCTTGGGATACTATATACTTCATCCTTCCTTAAAAATCGTTCACCAGAAGGGGGCGCACTGTTATCGGCGTTTCTCGGTGGGGAGAGGAACCCGGAAGTACTTGATGTTAATGATGAGGAAATCATTTCCTTAATAAAGTCACAGATAATGGAACTATTGAAAACAGACAGTTTCCATCCGGATATCATAAAGATCTTCAGGTATGCTCATGCCATTCCCCAATATGGGAAGGATACGGGAGATAGACTGGATGCTGTAAAGAAAATTCAGGACAAATATCCCGGCCTTATCCTGGCAGGTAATATCAGAGATGGTATAGGAATGGCCGACAGGATACAACAGGCTGGGATTATAGCAGGGGAGGTGTGGAAGAGCCTTGGGAATAAAGAGAAGAATGGTGAACGTTATTTTTTATGATAAAATAATACACCACAGCAGGTAAAAGCGGATAACTGATTTAAGATAAGGCATGCTTCGTCTTTTCTGTACTTTGATGTGTCTGGTGTGATTCAAATCAATTGTTTAACTTAACCAGATATTTTTTTAATCAATACCTGATATGCAAATCGAAAAAAATATCCGAAACAGTCTGATCAATAGAAATGCAGTTATCCTTATCAATATCGGTACTCCGAATAAAGCTGATAGAATAAGTGTTTACAAATACCTGAAAGCCTTCCTCAACGACAAACGCGTTATTGACCTGCCCGCCATACTTCGTTTTTTCCTTGTTAATTTCATTATCATTCCTTTCAGGCTTAATAAATCGCTGGGACGATACAGAAAGATATGGACAGAAAAGGGATCTCCGCTGCTTTTTCATACCCTGAATCTTAAAAATAAACTGCAGGAGGCTATGCAGGGAGAATACGATGTATATGCCTGCATGCGGTATGGCAATCCCTCCTTAAAGAAACTTTTTAAAGAGTTGGAGCATAAAAACTACTTAAAAATTACCATATTTCCGCTTTTTCCTCAATTCGCTTCCGCAACCTCGGGATCAGTAATTGAAAAAGCAGAAAAAGAATTATCACATTGGAATATTATGCCAATTGTTAAGATTGTAAGCCAGTTTTACGATCACCCCGGATTTTCAGGTGCTTTTGCTGAAAGGATAAATGCCTGTAATCATGAAAGATATGAACATGTCCTGTTTTCATTTCACTCCCTACCGCTGAGAAATATCCAAAGGCTCCATCCGGAACAGGACCCCGAAACCTGTTACTGTACCCGGGAGATGCCTTCCCATGGAAACTATTGCTACAAAGCTGCATGCTATGAAACGGCAAGGCTTATAGCTGCCTCAGCTGGCATAGCAAAGGAGAAATATACCGTATGTTTCCAATCCAGGTTAAAAGGAAAATGGCTTTCCCCGTTTACAGGAGAAACAATAATCAGGAAAACCGAAGAAGGATGTAAAGATATTCTTGTGGTATCTCCATCCTTTGTAAGTGATTGTCTGGAAACTATTTATGACATAGGAATGGAAGCAGCCGAACTGTTCAGGAAACATGGGGGAAATAAAATTCAATTGGTGGAAAGTCTTAATGATCTTGATCTATGGGTAAGTACCATTAAGGAAATAGTAATAGGGAAGGCTATATAATTGTTTAATTGTTTAATCGTTTAATCGTTTAATTGTTTAATTGTTTAATTGTTTAATTGTTTAATCGTTTAAT
>CAZGKF010000053.1:0-21411 GCA_964526475.1 uncultured Bacteroidaceae bacterium | reverse complement strand
AGGGGGTTTTAGAAATAAAAAAATGAAATTCCGACGTTAGTCGGATAATAGTGATATTTTATAATTAAAACAGGAATTTTTTAGCTAATATAATTATAAAGGCAGAAATGTTTGAAACATCATCAATTTTTTGGAGGTTTTTTTCTGGTGCTTGTTGCGAAACCATTTTCACCTGCTGCTGAGAGTAGAACCACTTTCACTCACCACTTCTTTTAATATTTTAACAGCTTTCGATATCAGGTTCCGGCAAGCTTCTAAACTGATGCCCATGATTTCTGAGATATTCTTGTAATCCAGTTCCTTGGTGAACTTCAGATAAATGGCTTCTTTCTGGCGGGGCGTAAGCTCGTTTAAGGCTTGAATCAGCAGGTCAGATTTTTGCTTTGAAATTTCTTCAAGAATAATGTGGTGCTCGACAGACCAGGTAATTTTAAATTCAAAATTATCCCTGCCTGCCTTTTTATAAGATCTTTTTTCTTTCTGCAGATTCCTTAACAGTTTTCGTTTGAATGATTTCAGTAAATAATATAATATATTATCGGTATCACAAAGATTTTTGCGACTTTTTATCAATTCTATGAAAAGATCGTGTATGGAATCTTCCACAAGATTATTATCCTTTGTGAATTTCAATCCATACAGGTACAACTTTTGTGAATATTCCGTGTATATTAACGATAAAGCATTGACATCCCCCGATTTAAATTGAGACCATTTTTCTTTATCAGTTAATCCGGAATAATCCATGCTTCAAAAATAACACTTCTCAAATTAACTTTCAATAGCCGCTTTTGCGGTTTAACCTGAATTATTCAATTACCTGGGTGTTTATTTGAATTATTTTCCGGTGTATCCAATGGATGCTCAACTGTTTGTAATGCACGAATACAAGGAATTTATGACCTTTTGTCTGAGAAATTTATATCATTTTCTATCAATTCATACAGTAAGAATGATCAGGCCAGTGTATTAGAAATGGAAATAACTAAAGATGATCTGACTCTCAGAGACAGAGGTTATTTAACTATGAATGAAATAAAAAGACATCTTCAAATTGGAGCTCATTGCATTTATCGACACAAAATGGATATGAAGTTCCTGGATTACGATACAGATAAACCAATTGATCTTTTGTCTGTATTGAAGAATGAAAGATCTATTGACAGACTTGTGAGACTGAATGATAAGGAAAAAACCGCTGTTCGACTTGTAGCCATGCCTGTTGATCAGGCAACAGCAGACAGAAGGAGGATGAAAGCGAAAAAAGAAATGAAAAGACATAACCCAGGTAAGCTTTTTCTTGAACTGCAATCATGGAAAAGTAACATGCATTTTGATCACATTCAGAACGTCTCAAAATGTCAGTTGATCATCACGATAATAATGAGGATGTTAATGTTCCTGATTATAAAACAACTAATTTTTAGTCCCTTGAAGAAACTTATATACTTGAAAATGAATCGGAACGTAAGTTTATTAAAACTTATTAAATATCTAATCCGAAATCCAATTAAAATAGTATTGATCTTAAGTGACCTTAAAGAAAATAAAGAAGCATTTAGCCATACAACATCAACAATAGCACGACATTGTGTTTACGAAATAAGGAAACGCAGAAATTTTGAACAACAAAAAAGCATACTATATGCTTAAGTTAACGCTTATGCCTGGAAGGGTTCGCAACCCTGACAGGGTTAGGCAAAAGGTTAAAATCTATTTCATCCTCCATTTTTACTCTCACCAGCAAGTGAAAATGATTTCGCACCAGGCAAATGTGTCAGCCACAGGATCAATATATTTTGCATAAAGGCGGAGAAAATGATAATAATATACAACTTCTTCGAATACCTGCTGTAAGAGATGCTCAGACTTCAGATGGCGCTTAGTTGAAAATTAAAATCCGTAATTTCGTTTTCACATTTTTTTAAAAGACCCTCCAAAAAATGATGATGTTTCAAAAATTCCTGCCTTTATATTACAGAACGAATTAGAACGAATCAAAACGAACTCTTGTTTTAATTCACAAAATAAAAACACAGTTATAAAAGATTTTTTTTCTGAGTAGTTAGTAGTTAGCAGGAAAGAAGCACCTGATATTTTGTGAGATGCAATGAAAGATGATGATTATTTTTATTTATAATACCGATACATGAACTTCCTTAGTAGTACCTAGTGTTTTTGTGTCTTAGTGGCATAATGTAAGAACACAACAAAATATAAATCCTTAAAACAAAAGATCATGATAAAAAAATGCAGATTCATCCTTCTTTTTGTCAGCATGTTTGTGATATCTAAAGCTCAGGACATCGTTCCCTTACCAAATAAATATCATAAAACGGGAGATTTTTCAGTTCTTCCTAAAACATTAACGGTTTCGTCTTCTGATAAGGAGTTCAAGGAATTAATCCCTGGTTTTGTAAAAAATATAAAGGAATACTCCTCAACTATAGTTAAAGTAAAGAAAAAAAATGGTTACATCCAGTTGGCCAGAAATTCCGGAATTGATAAAACCGAAGGCTACAGATTAACAGTTGAAAAAGACAGGATAACTGTTGAAGCTGGTTTTCCGAATGGATGTTTTTACGGGCTCCAGTCTCTTTTCCAGTTATTATACAGTGACGGTTCCGGTGGACAGATTCCCTGTGCAGTAATTCAGGATGCGCCACGGTTTGAATGGAGGGGATTTATGCTGGATGAATCCAGGCATTTCTTCGGGATGAGAGAGGTAAAGAAGCTTCTGGACATGATGGCTTTGCATAAGCTCAATAAATTTCACTGGCATCTCACAGATATGCCGGGATGGAGAATTGAGATAAAGCAATATCCGCTGTTAACCGAAGTAGGCGGGATTGGTAATAACCTTGATAAAACAGCTCCAGCCCGATTTTATACTCAGGCCGAAATTGCAGAAATAATTGAATATGCTGCAGAGAGGTTTATTGAGGTAATTCCCGAGATCGACATGCCGGGTCATGCCAGGGCAGCCGTTAAAGCTTACCCTGAGTTTAGCGGAGGAGGTTCGGAACGATATCCGGAATTTACCTTTAACCCCGGGAAGGAAGGGACTTACGGGTTTTTAACAAATATATTACGGGAAGTGGCCGGGCTTTTCCCCTCGGAATATATACATATCGGAGGAGATGAAGTGAACCGCGGAAATCAGGAGTGGAATAATCTGCCTGATGTTCAGCAATTAATGCGTACTGAGTATCTAAAGGACCTGGTGGAAGTAGAACATTATTTTCTCAGGAGGATGTCTGATTCAGTGCAGAACCTTGGTAAAACCGTGATTGGGTGGGATGAGGTTGTGGGTGCAGAACTTCCTGTTGCTAATACCGTGGCAATGTGGTGGCGGCACGATAAGCCTGAATTACTTGCAGAATCTCTCAACAGAGGCTATCAGGTAATAATGTGCCCCAGGCTCCCTCTTTATTTTAATTTTATACAGCATGAATCTCATAAGTATTTGACCGGATTTAAAAGATTTGTTCCGATAGAAAGTGTATACGAGTTTCCTGATGAGTTAAATGTAGATGGAGTATCTGTCGGGAATCCGCTGATAAAAGGAATTCAGGCAAATCAATGGACCGAATATATTCATACTCCGGAAATCTTACAATTCAAGACCTATCCGCGATTATCAGCTTTGGCTGAAGCCGCATGGACTAATGAGAATATGAAAGACTTATCCGGTTTCTTCAAAAGAATGGACAGAATTCTGAAATTATATGATAAAACAGGAAATGTTTACTTTGATTTCAGAAATCCTGATGTTAAACCTAATGTAACAGGACCTGTCTGGTAATAAGATATATATTCTGATAAATATGAAAACACAAAAATTACTTTTTTTTATGTTCAATTACTGCATTTTGCACTTTTTCGACCATGAGGGACAGTTTGCCAGGTTTGCGAGCATATTCCGCAATCTCCCTGTAGGTGAAAGGGAACGAATACCGGGAATAGGAGCGCCGGTTGCTGGGAAAACGCTTCAATGGGGAGGGAAAAGGTATTATTACTTTATTAATAATTCGTTCCGTGATCAGACTATCCTTATTGATAAGTCCCTGTTTTCAGGCGCCCTGCATCCTATCGGGGCATCGCCTGACTTTCGAATGATAAAGAGGGCAATTAATCTGTTGGGTTCGGACCTTATCAACTGGTGGCATGGTCATGTCCTGCAAGAGGAAATTAGACTGACAGGAATAAATGTTTTTAAAGATTGAAGATTAAATAATGAAGTTATGTATCATTTTAATTAACCTTGTTTATATACCTCCGGGGATGTTGAAGCTGTGGTGTTATGAGATGTTTATAAACCTTATGTAACAAGGAACAACTTAAAGTTAGCACAATGATATGCAGATTTAAAGAAGGTTTCAAAAATGAGAGCAAATTTTCAAGTGAGGTAAAACAATATGAGGATTTGCGGGAACTATTGGATCAAAAGGATATTAATCGATATTATAAATCAAGCTGGAAACCTGTAGTTTAAACACAATTAAAAAATAGAATATGAAAAACATGTTAATATTTTTTTCAATCTTTTTTGTATTTATAGATTGCAATAATAATCAAAAGAAACGCATTGATGATTCATTTCAAAGTTCTGCGAATTTACAAGAACAATCTCAAGCCTGGAATTTTTTATTGAATGAGCATGATTTATCAGGCTGGCATATTTTAGGTAGTGATAAGGCTAATTTTTATATGAACCATGGGATTCTTGTAGGTGAAACACAAAAAGGCATACCAAACAGCTTCTTAGCAACAAAAAAGGAATATGAAGATTTTATTTTAGAGTTGGAGTTTCAAGTTGCCCCGGAGCTTAATTCAGGTGTCCAGATTCGAAGTGGGAGTTATCCAAAAGAAACAACAACCAATTATTTATCAGGTAAACTGGAAGAAAGAAAAAGAACTTGGGAAAAAGGCAGAGTATATGGATATCAAATTGAGATCGATCCAAGTACTCGTGCCTGGACAGGTGGTTTTTATGAAGAAGGTGGTAGAGGTTGGTTGCAGCCATTGACTGATAATGAAGCAGCAAGAAATGCTTATAAACAGGAAGGATGGAATAAATTTAAAATTATCGCCAATGATAATCATTTTCAAACGTGGATAAATGGTGTGAAGGCAGCGGATATTCTTGATAATGTAAAACGTTCCGGATTTATTGCAATTCAACTGCATTCAGCAGGAAGTAAAGAACAAAGAATTGGAAAGAAAATAATGTTCAGAAATATAAGGATAAAAGAATTGCCTTGATAAGACCACTGTTAACACATAAAAGAACTAAAGTGATTCATAAATTGTCAAAAAAGCATAAATATTAAAATACATATATCCATGATTTACAATAAATTAACTACTGTTGGTATGTTTTTGTTTTCAACCGTTCTTTATAGTAATTGTCAAGATAAATTAATCACAGATCAAAACAAGCCAAATGTGATAATTATATTGACAGACGACCAGGGATATGGAGATTTAGGTATCACAGGTAATCCTCACATAAAAACACCTGTACTTGATAATTTCGCAAGCGAAAGCATTCGTTTTAACCAGTTTTATGTATCACCTGCTTGCGCCCCAACCCGAGCAAGTTTAATGACTGGCCGGTACTCAATACGAACAAGGGTCAGGGACACTTCCAACGGTGGCGCAATAATGTCCACAGAAGAAGTAACCATTGCTGAAATATTAAAGCAGGTTGGCTATCGAACAGGAATATTTGGCAAATGGCATCTGGGTGATAGTTACCCCTTCCGCCCTATGGACCAAGGATTTGACGAATCGGTAATCCACCTGGCGGGTGGTATTGGACAGTATGGTGATTTTCCTAACTTTTTCAGAGAAGATAGTAGTTATTTCGATCCTATCCTTTGGCACAATGGGGAACAAAAACCCTATCAGGGATATTGTTCCGATATTTTTGCAGAAGAAGCCATCGGTTTTATCGAACAAAATCATCAAAAACCGTTTTTCTGCTACCTATCGTTTAATGCCCCTCATACGCCCCTGCAAGTTCCCGATGAATATTACAACATGTATAAGAACATTGATCCGGCAGCAGGTTTTGAGGATGACGACAGACCTTTTCCTAAAATGAGCGAAAATGATAAAGAAGCCGCCAGAAAGGTATATGCAATGGTTTCCAATATTGACGACAATGTAGGTAAACTATTGCAAAAACTTGATGAATTAAACATTTCAGACAACACCCTCCTTATCTTCATGACAGATAACGGACCGCAACAGTACAGGTATATCGCGGGAATGAGTAAAAAGAAAGGAAGCGTTTTCAGGGGTGGTGTCAGGGTGCCGTTTTACTGGCGGTTACCTGCTCTGTTTCAAGGTAACAAAGACATTGAAACAAACATAGCTCATATTGATATTTTACCCACCATAGCGCAACTTTGTCACGCAGAACTGCCAACCAACCGGATAATTGATGGGAAAAGTTTTTTACCCCTGCTGAAAGGCGAAAAGGCAGATGACTTTGAGAAAAGGCCTTTGTTTTTTTACTGGACAAGGCGGTATCCGGAATTATACAGAAACATTGCCCTGCAAAAAGGCCATTACAAACTGGTGGGCAACACTGATTTCGATGCTTCAATCGAAGATTTTGAACTGTATGATATAAAAAATGATGAATATGAGCAAAAAAATATTTTATCTGCAAATAAAACGCTTGCCAGCGAAATGAAGTCTGAACTTGACCAATTAATTTATGAGTTGACAAGCTCTTACCATCAACTTAATCCACCTCGAATCATTATTGGAAGCGAACTTGAAAACCCGGTAATTCTGAATAGAAACGATGCGGGTGGTGAGCGTGGAATCCGATATCAGGAAGAAGCATTTGGAAAGTGGGATGTTAAAATCCATGAAGGTTATTACAATATCAAAATTAAATTTATGCACTTTTTGGAAACTCCCGGAACCATGTTTCTTGAAACAAATTCGATAGTCTTCCGGCTGGAAAACAAAAATATTCCAACAGATATAATTGAAATGAAAGATGTTTACCTTCCTGAAATGGAGTGTGATTTAATACCTCACTATGCAACTGGTGGGAAATACCCCAGCTATGGGAGTGAGGGGAAGTATATATTACCATTGTATGTTGAAATGGAAAAATTGAAGAGTAAGTGAAGTAATGAACAAAATCTTAGGCTATCTTCATTTTGTAAAAAAGACATTAAAAATTGAATATGCGACACCCAACAATTTCATCAACTTTCCTACTTCTAACAGGTTTAATACCTCTATGCGGCAGTATAAATGATAAAACCACAGAAAAGAACAAAAAAAAACCCAACATCTTGTTTTTTTTCACGGACGATCAGGCTGCCAATGCACTCGGTTGTTCGGGCAACCCTTACATCAATACCCCAAACATTGATCTAATAGCAGAAAAAGGTGTCCGGTTTACCAACACCTATGTAATGGGTGGACACATCCGGGCAATTTGTGCCCCTAGCCGGGCTATGCTGATGAGTGGACGATTTTTATTTAATGTTTATGAGAAACTGGATGGGGTAGTTACCATGCCAATGCATTTTGGTACACATGGTTATAAAACCTTTGGAACGGGTAAATGGCACTATACTGCAAATAGTTTCGAAGCTTCTTTTCAAAAAGGTAAAAATGTATTTCTCGGTGGCATGAGCGATCATTTTAATGTCCCTTGCCGTAATTTAGAAGATGATGGCAAATTATCGGAAACAGTAATAAAAGGTTTTTCAACAGATATTTTCGCTGAAGCTGCTATAAATTTTATCAAAGAATATGCAAACGATAGCAGGAAAAATCCGTTTTTCTGCTACATTGCTTTTACTGCCCCGCACGATCCATATTCACCCCACCCCGGGTATATCGGGATGTATCCTGAACAATCATTACCATTGCCCGGAAATTTTTTATCATTCGAACCTTTTCAATTTTATGAGCAGCAGTTTCAAAGAGACCAATTTATTTCTCCCTGGCCCCGAACCCCTGAAATTACAAGGGCAATTCTTTCAGATTATTACAGGCTTATTTCTCATATTGACAATAAGGTTGGTGAAATGGTCAGAACGCTTAAAGAGTATGATCTTTATGATAATACTATTATAATATACGCGTCCGATAATGGCATGGCAATTGGAAACCACGGAACATTTGGTAAGCAAGCTCTTTATGAACATAGCTCAAAGGTTCCATTTATTATAAGTGGAAAGGGAATACCAGAAGGAAAAGTTTCAGATGCACTGGTTTACTTATTAGATATATTCCCAACACTTACTGAGTTATGTAACCTGCCGGAACCTGAATTAATTGATGGGGAAAGTCTGGTGCCTGTCATCAAAGGAAAATCGGAAGAAGTAAGACCATCGTTACTTACAGCATTTATGCATACAGCCAGGGCAGTAAGGACAAAAGAATGGAAACTGATCCGATACCCAGAACGGGATTATACCGAACTTTTTAATCTTAAAAAAGATCCACTTGAGCTTAATAATTTAGCGGGAAAGGTAGAATATAAGGCTAAACAGGAAGAATTGACTGACTTAATGAGAGAATGGCAAAATATAGCCAATGATACTGCCAGTTTGACCGCTAAAACCATTCTCCCTCTTGAGTATGATTATAAAAAGCTGAATCAACTTAGAAAGCCTGATCGGCATCAACCTAGATATACTCTGAAAAAATATTTTGAGATTGAATAAGTAAATTATTTTAACAACTTTTTAATTGGTAAATTTCATAAATTATGAAACAAATAGTATTAATCATTAATGTTCTGCTATTATTTAGTTCGTTAATTCAAGCTCAGAAACCTGTTGACCAGCCAGATGCTGATGGAAGGATAATTAGAGGACAAGAAATAAAAATGTCACTTCAGAAAAGGGTTCCCTCTGATTTAGACGAGGGAGCTTACATTCTGGCGAATGATATTCAAGTATGGGCATCAGAAGAAACGGCCATCATTATTTGCGACATGTGGGATCAGCACTGGTGCAAGGGAGCAACAGGCAGGATTACTGAGATGGCTCCTGTAATGAATAATGTGGTATCCATTGCAAGAGATAAAGGGGTTTTGATAGTACATGCCCCCAGTGATTGTATGGATTTTTATAAAGAACATCCGGCACGGAAACCGGGACGAAAATACAAAGGTAAAAAAGCTGAAAATCTGATTAGTGAAAACAAACTGGAATCAGAAAAAGATGCGGAATGGCCCATTGACCAGTCTGACGGAGGATGTGATTGTTCTCCTGAATGCAAACAGGGGAGAGCTTGTACAAAACAAATTAATTTAATTGAAATTAATAATCAAGATGCCATTAGTGATTCAGGTATAGAAATAGCGGGTCTATTTCGAAATAACGGTATTAAAAATGTGATTCTAATGGGCGTTCATACAAACATGGGTGTTATTGGGCGCTCATTTGGATTGCGAAATATGGTGCGACTTGGATATAATGTTGTTTTAATGCGTGATCTTACAGATACGATGTATGATTCAAAACAATGGCCATTTGTATCACATTTTACCGGAAACAGTTTGGTTAATAACTACATCGAAAAGTATGTTTGCCCTACAGTGTTATCCTGCGATTTTACAGGAGAAAAGCAGTTCAGGTTTAAAGAGGATGACCGGCTTGTAGTTGCATTTATTACTGCTGAAGGGGAATACCGCACGAACCAGCGGTTTCCGGAATTTGCTCATAAGTTTTTACTTAAAAATGATATAAACTGCGAATATGCTATCGGAAAACCTGAAATAAAAGGAGAAGGGCGACACAATATTGAAAACCTTCAAATATTAAAGGATGCCGATCTTGCTGTAATCGCTGTTCGCCGCCGTGCTTTGGAACCTGAAAAGATGATGCTTATCAAGGATTATTTTATTAGTGGTAAACCGGTTCTGGGAATACGTGTTGCGAGCCATGCCTTTGATGCCAAAGGGAATGTGCCCAGGGAGGGGGGTGGTATTTTAGTTGCCAAAGTACAGGCGTCAGAATTTTTAAAACAATGGCCTGAATTTGATGAGGAAATACTGGGAGGTAACTATCAGGGGCATTATGGACATCTTGAGGAAGGGACAAAAATAACTATTATTCCGGGGATGGAGGGTCACCCGCTTTTAAAAGGAATCGACACAAATGGTTTTAATACTCCAAGTTGGCTTTATAAAAACCGGCCTTTACGTTCTGAAAACATTCAGGTGCTTTTAACCGGAACTATTCAGAAAGAGCTCCCTGAACCCGTTATGTGGATTAATCATCGACCGCAAGGGAAAGTAGTCTATACCTCTCTGGGACATTGGGATGACTGGGAGGTTGAGGCCTTTAACACATTAATATTCAATTCAGTTAATTATTTGCTTAATATTAATAAATAAAATCAATATGGAACGACGAAAATTCATTCAAAATTCATTGGTAGGTACCACAGGAATAGCATTGGGGGGGTTAGGTTTAATCTCAGCTTCCTGCCAGGGGGCTAATGATAAAATTGTACTGGCTCTTATTGGGTCAGGTGGCCGTGGCCTTGCTACCATTATAAGTACATGTAAAGTAAATGAGAATGTAGAAATAAAAACAGTATGTGATGTTAAAATATCAAGATTGGAAATTGCGGCCTTTCAGATTGAAAAAGAATTAGGGTACAAGCCTGGGACAACAAAAAACATGAAAGAAATATTTGATGACAAGGATATTGATGCGGTTTGGATAGCAACACCGGAGCACTGGCATGCTTTAGCTACTGTTTGGGCCTGCCAGGCAGGTAAAGATGTATATGTGGAAAAAAATCCGACAATCAATATCTGGGAAGGGCGTAAAATGATTGAAGCAGCAGAAAAATATAACCGGATTGTTCAGATTGGATTCCAAAATCGTAGTGCTCCTTATGGCTTTTCTGCTCGCGATTATATAAAAAGTGGTAAATTAGGGAAAATAGTCCATGTAAAATGTTTCAACCTGCTTGGCGGAAAAAAATGGATTCCACAGCCTGACCAGGAGGATGCTCCGGAATGGATTGACTGGGATGCGTGGCTGGGACCTGCCCCTTATCGTCAGTTTAACCCTGCAATAACTACTGAAAAAGGACGTGGCGGATGGTTGGATTTTTGGGATTTCGGAGGCGGGGCATTGTCAGATGATGCAAGTCATGTGATGGATTTAGCCCGTTTGGTTATCGGGGATCCGCCCCAGCCAAAATCTGTTTATGCCTGTGGTGGCAACTGGCCCTGGGGTTCTGAAAAAGAAACTCCAGAATTTATCTCGATTACTTATGATTATGAAGATTTCACTATGACATGCGATAGCGGGAATGCAACGAATTATATGAAAAAAACCCCAAATGAAATCCGTATGGATCCAACACGTATTCCTGACTGGAGGACCAATGCAACAAGAATTGAGATATATGGCACGGAAGGTTTAATGTACCTTGGCCGTCATGGTGGAGGATGGCAGGTTGTTGGTGAGAATTCTGAAATAATTGCCCGGGATGGTGGTATAATGCCTGATGTGGAACACCAGCAAAACTTCATTGAATCTCTAAGAAGCCGCAAACATCCAAATGGAGATGTGGTGCAGGGGCAACTGAGCGCTTGTCTTGTCCATTTGGCTCATATTGCTTTTCGGGTGGGTAACAAACAGCTGTATTTTGATACAGAAAATGAAAGATTTATCGATAATAACGAAGCAAACAGTTTTCTTAAAACAACTTACAGGGATAATTATAAAATACCGGAAAATGTCTAATATGGATAGGTAAATTAAAATTTTCAGGGTAATGTAACCAGAGGTAATTATTCCAATAATATCTCCTGGATTGCGACAAAAACATAACATGTAGAAAAAATATGGAATTATTATGACAAGTGCAAACGAAAAAGTAGTATTAGCGCTCATTGGTGCAGGGGGCAGGGGGACGCACCTTATTTTGAGTATTCAAAAAAATAGCCCCGGTGTTGAGGTAAAATATATTTGTGATGTTGATGAAAAAAGGGGAGGCAGAGCAATCAGTGAGTTGGAAAAACAGCAAAAAGATAAGCCACAAATGATTGAAGATATGCGTCGTATTTTTGACGACAAGGATATAGATGCAGTAATAATTGCCACTCCTGAACACTGGCATGCCTTGGCTACTGTTTGGGCCTGCCAGGCAGGTAAGGATGTGTACGTGGAAAAAAATATCTCCCTTACTACTTCTGAGGGAGAAAAAATGATTGAAGCTGCAAAAAAATATAACAGGATAATCCAGTGCGGAACCCAAAACCGCAGTGCGCCTTATTCTATTTCAGCACGCGATTATATTCAAAGTGGCAAATTAGGAAAAATTGTTATGATAAAGACCTTTTGTATGCTCCCGGGAAGTAAACCGTGGTTTCTAAAACCTGATACAGAAGAACCAGAGGGATTAAACTGGAACCTTTGGCTGGGACCTGCCCCTGAAGTACCTTACAATGTGAGTCGGCATAAGGCTTGGTATGACTGGTGGGCCTATTCCGGTGGACAGGCATTGGCAGGTGATGCTTCACATATTATGGATTTGGCACGGATGGCAATTGGAGACCCTCCTTATCCGAATTCAGTACATTGTGCGGGAGGCAGGGTTGTGTTTGATGATAAGCGGGAAATTCCTGATAACCAGACCATCAGTTTTGATTACGGTAATTTTATAATGACCTGTGAGAGTTCAAAATATGGAAACTATCTAGCAAAAACATCAACCGAAATTAGATATGGCAATTTATTCCCAGACTGGCAATTAAACAGTACCCGTATAGAAATTTATGGTACCGAAGCCATGATGTACCTTGGGAGACATGGCGGTGGCTGGCAGGTTATGGGTACGGATTCGCAGGTATTGGCTGAAGAATACGGATATTTTCCTGATGAAGCCCACCTACAGAATTTTATAGATTCAATCCGTACACGAAAAAAACCCAACGGAGATATTGAACAAGGACATTATAGCGCAAATTTAGTGCACCTTGCCAATTTATCTTACCGGATAGGAAAAAAACAACTTTATTTCGATGGCAAAAAAATAACAAACTCGGAAGAAGCCAATTCACTAAATGAACATAATTACAGACGGGGCTTTGAAATGCCAAAGAATGTATAAAGGATGAAAAGAATATATTTTAGGGAGAAAATCAGATATGCCATTTTTATTTTTGTTGCAGGTCTAGCATTATTGATTGTTATTATTGGGTTGATAATTTACCGGACTTTGAATAGGACACAAATTCAGTTTGATATTCGTCAAAATTTAGAAATAATAGCACTTTCAACTTACGCAGAACCACCTCAGTTTGCAGTCTGGATTGAAAATACCAGAACACATGAGTTAAAAACTGTATTTGTAACACATCGGGCCAGTACAGGTGATTGGGAAGGAAAAACACATGTTCCTGTTGTTTTACCAAGATGGTACGATTTATTTATGGAAGAAAATACTCCATTTACGATAATTGAGGACAATAAATTTATGGCGGTGACTGGGGCAACTCCCAAAAAAGATTTTTTTTCTGTACGGATTGAAGTAAAGCCTGGTTCAAATTGGATTTGTTGGATAGAAGTAAACCTGGCAGGTGACTATAATGAAGCGTTCCCTGAAATTAACCTTAAAACATTTGAGGAAGATGAGTTTGCAACCGGCCAACCGGCATTACTTTATAAAGCAGAAATAATTGCAGAAGAAGGGATGATTTACACACCTGATATTGAGGCTCAATCAATATGGGAAGATGGAGAGAACAGAATTGAACCTGTAAGTGATGGCATTACAACAGCAAAAAATGTTTTTGATACTATACAAATATCAGTTATTCGTCCAAAACCCAAATTGATAGATAAAAACGAGATAATGAATTACTGAAACGGTTATTGAAGCTTAATGCAAATAAAAAGATGATAACATGGAAAAAAGGATATTCAAAAATTCAGGGCTTGAATTGTCTGTTTTAGGTACTGGTTGCTGGGCATTTGGTGGTGGTGAATACTGGGGAGAACAAAATCAAAACGATGTGAACAAAGTAGTCTGTGCGTCAGTCGACAATGGCATCAATTATTTTGATACAGCAGAAGCTTATAATGATGGAAGAAGCGAATCTTCCTTAGGGGAAGCAATCAAAAGCATACCCAGGGACAAAATATTGGTTGGAACCAAGGTTAGCCCGTCCAATTGCTATAAAAAAACGTTAGTTGAACATTGTGAGGCTTCCTTAAATAGATTACAAACCGATTATATTGATTTGTACATGGTCCACTGGCCAATCCACCCACATTCAATCAGACATTTTACCACTGATATTCATATTGTCGAAAATCCCCCGGAAATAAGCGAAACCTTGGAAGCATTAAGATTTTTAAAACAACAGGGGAAAATTAGGGATTTTGGAGTTAGTAATTTTAGCTCAACCAGATTGTTGGATTTGCCGCTTGAAGAAATTGCAGTAAATGAGCTTCCGTATAATTTACTTTGCAGGGCAATTGAATTTGACACCCTACCGCTTTGCGAAGAAAAAGAGATTGGTGTAATTGGTTATATGGCGCTATTACAGGGAATATTGGCAGATATTTATCCTTCCCTGGGAGATGTCCCCATATGGCAACGCCGTACTCGCCATTTTAATTGCAAAAGCACGAAAGAATGTAGACATGGGGAAGAAGGAGCAGAAAAAGAGACCAATACTGCCTTAAAAAGCATTCGCCGCATTTGTAAAGGAACAGGTTTTTCAATGGCGGAAATAAGCGTTAAATGGATTCTGCAAAACCCTGCAATTACATGTACACTTGTCGGTTCAAGAAATAAAAAGGAACTGGATGCAAATGTAAAAGCAGCAAGTAACCCTTTAAGCAAGGAAATCAAAGCGGAACTTGATCGGATTACCTTGCCCCTGAAAGAAAAACTCGGCAACCATTTTGATTATTATGAAAGTGCTGAAAATGATCGAACTAAATAACAATATTTAAATTACTATGGATAATAATAAAAAAACATCCTTTTTTAAAAGAATTTGGTTAATGATGCTAACCATTGGGCCAGGCATCTTTTGTATTGGATATACTATAGGCACTGGTAGTGTTACATCAATGGCAAAAGCGGGCAGTGAGTATGGTATGCAATTATTGTGGGTGTTGACTTTGAGCGTGCTATTCGCATGGGTTTTAATGGAAGCCTATGGTCGTTATGCTGTTGTAACGGGTGAGACTGCAATTCATAGTTTTAGAAAAAAAATCAAATATGGCAAAATCCTGGCTATAGCTATTGTAATTGGAGTTGTTTTAGGTCAATGGAATGCCCTCGCGGGAATACTCGGGCTTTCTGCCAATGCAATTTATGAATTGATTCACCTGTTTTTCCCATCGACAGCTGCAGAAAATTATTGGGTGGTACTGGGAATCGCAGTCTTTTTAATTGTAATTCTGGTTGGACTACTTTTAATAGGGAATTATTTATTTTTTGAAAAAGTATTAGTTGTTTTTGTCACGTTAATGGGTGTATCATTCCTAATTTCCATGTTTGTCGTATTACCTGAACCAATTGATATTGCAAGAGGTTTAAAGCCTTCAATCCCGCAAGTACCGGGAGGAAAACTTATGGTAGCAGCTTTTGTAGGTACAACTATGGCAGCTCCTACATTTATTGTACGTCCTTTATTGATGAAAGGGAAAGGGTGGGGAAAAGGAAATACCAGAGAACAATCAAAAGATGCATTGTTCTCTGCAATTCTGATGTTTGTTATTAGTGCGTCAATAATGATTACTGCTACAGGTGCATTATTCCATGACGGTAAAATAATTCAGAAAGTACTTGACATGGTTTTGACATTGGAACCTATGGCTGGTAAATTTGCAGTTGCCATTTTTGTACTCGGGACTTTAAGTGCAGGGTTGTCTTCCATTTTTCCCATATTGATGGTTGCTCCTCTGTTGATAGCAGATTACCGCGACGGAAAACTTGACACGAATTCAAAACAATTTAAAATTCTGACAGCCATTGCAGCAATGGTTGGATTAATTGTTCCGATAATCGGTGCAAACCCGATTTCAGCCCAAATTGCAACTCAGGTTGCCAATGTGTTTGTCCTTCCCCTTGTTATTGCGGCCATTATTTATTTGGTTAATAACAAGAGTGCCATGGGAATCCATAAAGCAGGTATTTTTCTTAATACGGGGTTGATTTTGGCTTTATTCTTTTCCTGTTTCATTGCTTACAATGGGGTTATTTCATTAAAAGAATTATTGCAGTTATTATAGAAACAAAACTTTAGATTATGAAAACACTTGTCTTGGAAGAATATAACAAACTTGTTTATAAAGATGTCCCAAAACCAATTCCAAATGATAATGAAGTTTTGGTGGAAGTAAAAGCGGTGGGTATTTGTGGTAGCGATGTCCATGGTATGGATGGAAGCACCGGACGGCGAATTCCACCGATTATCATGGGGCACGAAGCTTCTGGAACAATCATTGAAACAGGAAAAAATGTAACCGGATGGAATATTGGGGACAGGGTGACTTTTGATTCCACCATTTACAGACTTGATGACTGGTACACCCGGAAGGGTTTGTATAACCTGAGTGATAACCGTATGGTTTTAGGCGTATCGTGCGATGATTACCGCAGGGATGGGGCATTTGCTGATTATGTGGCAGTTCCGCAACATATTCTTTACGCAATCCCGGATAATGTTTCATTTGAGCAGGCAGCAATGGTTGAGCCGGTGGCAGTGGCTTTACATGCCATCAATCTTTCCGGAATAAAAATAAACGATACGGCTGTGGTCTTTGGTTCCGGCATGATCGGTTTGTTTATCATCCAGTTATTGAAATTGGCAGGATGCTATGTGATTGCAGTAGATATGCTACAGGAAAAGCTTGAAATGGCTAAAAACGCAGGAGCAGGTACTACTCTTAACGCCCAGTCTGACGATGTTCCCGGTGAAATCCGGAAGCTCACAAAAAACCGGGGGGCGGATTTTGCTTTTGAAGCCGTGGGTATTGAGCCGACAATAATATCTGCTATTGAAAGCATACGTAAAGGGGCAACACTTGTATTGGTAGGCAACTTGTCCCCTGCTGTAGAGTTTCCATTGCAAAAAGTGGTGACCCGGGAGATAACTCTTAAAGGCTCCTGTGCCATTAATGGTGAATGCCCGGCTGTACTTGACCTCATTTCAAAGGGAGCAATCAGTTTAGATAGCATGATAAGCGCCGTTGCACCCCTGTCGGATGGGGCTGTTTATTTTGATAGACTGTATAAAAAAGAACAGGGGTTATTAAAAGTTATACTTAAACCATAAAAACTATTTTACATGAATGAAAAATTAAAAACCGGAATAATAGGATGCGGGAAAGTGGCAGATATTCATGCTACTGCTTTAACAACACTGGAAAAATCAGTTTTTACTGCGGTTTGTGATAAAGATAAAAAACGTGCTCAAGAATTTGCTCAGAAATACGGGGTAAAAGCTTATAGCGTTGTTGAAGATATGGTTAGTAAAGAGAAATTGGACATGGTAACAGTTTGTACCCCCCACCCTGACCATAGGAATCCTACCATCGAAGCACTTAAAGTAGGGGCTAATGTGCTTATAGAGAAACCCATGGCCTCTTCACTTGAAGATTGTGATGCCATGCTGTCAGTTTCCACGGAAACAGGGAAACAAATAGCAATAATGTCCCAAAGACGTTTTTCTTTGCCATGTTTGCGGTTGAAAAAAGCCATTGATGCAGGAAAAATAGGCACCCCTTCCCTGGGCACCGTTTTTATGTTTGGCTGGCGCGATGAAGCTTATTACAAAAGCGATCCGTGGAGAGGAACCTGGAAATCAGAAGGGGGAGGTGTGCTGGTCAACCAAGCCCCACACCAGTTAGATTTACTGCAGTGGTTTATGGACGATGAAATTGAGGAAATTTATGGGATATGGGAGAATCTGAACCATACATATATTGAGGTTGAAGACACTGCTTTGGCCATACTTAAATTTAAAAATGGTGGTATCGGTAATATTATTGTGAGTAATGCCCAGAAACCGGGAATTTACGGAAAAGTTCATATACATGGGAAAAATGGGGCTTCAGTGGGTGTACAAACTGATGGGGGCGCTATGTTTATTGCTGGTATGACAAGCATTCTGGAACCTCCCGTAAACGACTTGTGGACAGTACCGGGAGAGGAAAATAAACTTCAGGGTTGGATAAAAGAAGATTCTGACTTTTTCAATAGCATCAATTCAATGGAATACTATCACAGGTTGCAGATTGAAGACTTTATTAATGCATTAATTGACGGGGAAAAATCTATGTTGACAGGAGAAGAAGGACGGGTGACCGTAGAAATATTTACAGCGATATATCGCTCACAAAGGGACAAAAAACCGGTGAAATTTCCATTGATGCCTGAGTATGATATGGCTGATTTTGATGGAAGGTTATGATTTTATGAGAAGGAAAGCAAAAATATGTATAATAGGAAATGGCCGGTTTGCGAACATGGTACATTACCCTTCGCTTGCTTCGTTGAAAGAAGTGGAAATTATTGGAATTTGTGCATTCAATGAAGATAGATTATATCAGACTGCGAAAAAATATAACATACCTGTCAATAACATATATATTGCAAAAACTAGGTTTGATTATCAAAAAATGTTAATCGAGCTTCAACCTGATGGGGTTTATGCCATAGGACAGCCGGAATATATGTTCGACATCTGGGTCTGGTGCCTGAAAAATAAGTTTAATCTTTTTATAGAGAAACCAATGGGTATAACGATTCACCAGTCAGAAATGTTAGCTTATTTGGCCATGGAGAACCAGTGTATTACCCAGGTCTCTCATCAGCGCAGGTCTGCTCCAATTTTACAAAGAATAAAGGAAAAGTGTATGGAGAAAGGCTCTGTAACAAATGCAATCGTCGAATTTTACAAATACGACATTCGACCAATGTTTGAAGCACGGGACAGGATGTTGGATGACTTCACCCATTCTGTTGATACTGCGCGATGGGTTTGTGGAGGAGAAGTAGTTAAAATTGAATCGCATTGCAGGCGAATACTTGTTCCCGACATTAATTGGATCGGAGCAACACTTTCTTTTGATAATGGGGTAATATGTCATATAATAGGAAATTGGGCCTCCGGAAGGCGTATTTTTCGTGTTAACATGCATGCCCCGGGAATTTGCGCAGAAGTAGAATTAGAAAAAGAAGGATTTCTTTATGTTGATAATAATTATCAGGGAGAGAGATACGATTCGAAAGAGATAGCTGGTAGCAATGAATTATTTGTTTACGGAGGATTTCAGAATAAAAGCATGGAATTTATAAATTCAATTTTAGAAGGCAAAGAGAAAACTTCTTCGCCGTTCAGTGATACATTAAAAACAATGGAGGTATGCGAAGCCATTTTAGCACAAGCATTAATAAACAATTTAAAAAAATGAGAAAATTTATTTTACCCCTTTCATCTTTATTACTAACGGGAATTTGTACAAATTGTAATCAGGATGGAAAAGCAAGAGTGAAGACAAGTGGAACAACTGACAGGCCGAATATCATATTTTTATTAACAGATGATCTCCGTTGGAATGCAATGGGGTTCATGGGTAATAAAGACGTCATTACTCCTCATATTGATAATTTAGCTGAAAGTTCAGTATCATTCTTAAATGCGTATCATGTTTCACCAATTTGTTTGCCCAGTCGTTCTTCAATAATGACAGGAAAATATCTGGGTCAACATGGTTCAGGTTTTGATCGTCCCACTAACTATGTGATTACAGAAGAAGAGTTTTCAACTTCCTATCCTGTCTTACTGAAAGAATCAGGGTATTATACAGGATTTATAGGAAAGTTTGGATTTGCTGTTTATGGAGATTCAAAAAAAATAGAAAACAAAGATTATTGGAAACAGGAAGAAGGTATGCCCAAATATCATTTTGATGTTTGGAATGGATTTCCAGGGCAAGGGAACTACCGGCCGGGAGAGGACAATACTTTTAACGGTTATGAAAACAAATGGAATGCTACGCATTTAAATGAATTCATGGGTTATCAGGCTAGTGAGTTTGTTCAGAAGGCGAAAATTGAAGGTAGACCTTTTTGTCTTTCTTTAAGTTTTAAAGCACCTCATGCACCGTTTGATCCGGAAGAACATTTTAGAAGGCTTTACGATAACAGGAATATTCCACGAATGCCTAATGATGATGCCATGTTTTTTGCAATTTTACCTAAAGTGGTACAGGAAAAATACAGAGGTTCAAAAAGGTATCATGGAAAAATCAACAGTCCCGAATGGCATATAGCAATGGACAGTACCTATCAGGAGTTTATCAAAAATTATTATGCGCTTATTACAGGTGTTGATAATGTAGTCGGGCAAATAAGACAAAAACTAAATGAATTTGGAATTGCCGATAATACAGTTATTATTTTTACTTCTGACAATGGATTTTTCTGTGGATCGAGACAATTAATGGGTAAAGCTTTGTTATACGATGAATCTGTAAAGGCACCTATAATTGTGCATGACCCCAGATATATGGAAGATAAAACAGGGCGGACAGAAAATGGCCTGATATCAGTTATTGATATTGCTCCCACCATTTTAGATTTTGCTGGCATCGAAAAACCCGAAAATATGCCAGGGAAGAGTTTTATACCAATTTTGTATGATAAAACTGATGATATTCATGATGCTGTTTATGGTGAAAATAATCATGATAATCGTGAGTATGTAATATCAGAAGTAAAAGATCCTAATAATTACCAATCGATTCGTTCAAAATTTGTTAGAACTAAAAATTTCAAATATATCCGTTATCACGAATGTTCTCCCATAGTGGAAGAACTTTTTAAAATTAGTGAAGATACCATCGAATCGGTAAACCTAATTAATCATTCTGATTATGATAACATCGCGAAAGAAATGCGAGATAAACTTGATGCTTTCGAGCAAGAATTCGTTAATTATGAAAATACTTTGAATTAATGTGTTCGCCAGTACATAAACATCTTTTATAATCAAGTTATTAAAGTTTCGCAGATGTTCAACTTGTTGAAAAATGAAAAAGACCCTTTAAAGCAATAAGGCGTAGCCAAACATTCACTACCACCGTTAAAAACGGTGGGTTTTTAAATTAAACCTAACAACGAATCTAATAACCAAACCCATGAAAAATTTATTTAAAAGCATTCTTTTTCTCATACTTTCTGCTATCTTTAGCTGTAGCACACCGGAAACAAAAGCTCCTGCTGAACTCCAGGGTTTTGTTCATGTAACCGGGCTTCAATATCAACGTGGAAACACCACTGTTAATATTGGTAATTTTGAAATCCTGGATCACCCGGTAACAAACCTTGAATACAAAGCTTTTATTGATGCAACAAATTACGCCCCTC
>CAZGKF010000052.1:0-21591 GCA_964526475.1 uncultured Bacteroidaceae bacterium | reverse complement strand
CGTTCGGTGATGTCTCTAAAAGACCATACACGTCCCATTACCTCTGTACCTTTTAGTAAAGGAAGAGACAGAAGCTCAATAACTCTACCATCCTTAAACTCAATTGTATCAAAACTTTCTTCATCAGAATTATAGAGTTCCTCTACTTTCTTAAAAAAGTCATCAGGTTCAATCAACTGATCGAGAATATATTGCAGAAGTACGGAATCATCTTTATTTTCCAAAACATCTTCGGGAATCTGCCAAATTTTTTCAAAACGGTCATTTGCATAAAGAACAGATATGTCCTTTCCAATAGCCAAAATACCATCCGCCGTTGATTCTAACACAGCCTTAAGATAGGCCTCGCTTTCTTTCAGGGCCTCCTCCACCTGTTTAAGTTCACTAATATCGCGATGGGTACCCACAAAGCGCTGTGGGGTGCCTTTTTCATCCCGCTCGACTATTACTCCTTTCCCCTGTATCCATTGCCAGCCACCTGACTTTTTCCGGAATCTGAATTTAACATCGAAGCGGTCGATCTCCCCCTTCAGATGGTTTTCAGCTTCGTTCATCACATAATCGACATCACCAGGGTGAATGCGTTTTTGAAATTCTTCCAGATCATGGGGAAACTCATCAACATCATATCCTGACATCTGATAGTAACGGGGATCAAAATATACCTTATTGGTTTTTAAATCCCAATCCCACATCCCGTCATTTGCTGCCAGCATTATTTTTGTAAGCCTGTCTTCTCTTCCTTCCAGGGCTTTTTCGGTTCTTTTTAGGTGTATGGATACACGCAGCCGGGCAAGGAGTTCACGGTTGGGGATTGGCCTTGTAATATAGTCATCGGCACCTGCCTCCAATCCCTTTGACATTTGATCGCTTTCTGTTTTAACGCCTGAGAGCATAGCAATATATACACCACTCAGCTCAGGTATCTGCCTTATCTTCTTGCAAACTTCAATACCATCCATTCCCGGCATAACAACATCCAGAAGCACAATATCCGGAAGGATTTGCTTTACCAGCTCCAGACCTGAAGGTCCGTCAGTTGCAGTATGCACCTCGACACCCTCCTTTGCAAGCAGCAATTTTATGCCCGCACCAAACTCCACGTTATCATCAATTACTACGATTTTAACCGTATGTTTAAAAATGTCATCACTCATAACTTCTGCCGTTTTTCAGGATTAGAATAATGAGAAACTGTTTAAAGGCTTTATCCCAAATATAAGTTTTTTTTGGCTAAAGCCAATTATTGTTCGCTCTTTTATTCAGGGCTTAAGCCCGTGGCAACTTTTATCTTTGCATTTCAGGCTGACTGTCCAATATTTTTATTTTCAATTGCCACGGGCTTTAGCCCGTGGATAAATTATTCAATTGGTTTATTTTTATAGCGATACTTATTCTTTCAACGGAAGGGTAAAAGAAAAGACAGAGCCTTTGCCTGCTTCACTTTCCACCCATATTCTTCCGAGATGTCCTGTAACAATACGTTTTACAATACTTAGTCCCAGTCCGGTACTCTTTTCCCCATCAGTCCCTTTTACGCTTATCTTCGAGAAAGGTGTAAATACCATTTGAAGTTCGTCTTCGGGAATGCCCTGCCCCTCATCCTGCACACTTATTATTACATGCTGCCCTGAACTGAAGGCGCTTACGGTAACAGTAGTTTTATTGTGTGAATACTTTATGGCGTTTGATATCAAATTATTGAGCACTTGTTGTATTTTAATGGGGTCAAGGGCTATTTCAGGCAAGGGTTGGGGAATATTCAAAACAAGTTTAATATCCTTTTTTGCAGCAAGCAGTGCATTGATGTCAATATTTTTTTTCAGGAAATCCCCGGGCTGGACTTTTTCATAATTAAGTTGAAGTTTACCCGATTCAATTTTAACCAGATCCAGTAATTCATCTAACAGCCGTAGCATAAACTTGCTCGAAGTTCTAATCACTTCCAATATCTTCCGTAAACGATCCGAAATATTATAATCGTCCGGTTCCGATTCCAGTACCAGCTCACTAAACATCATGATGGATGAAATGGGATTGCGTAAATCATGTGCGGCCATTCCCAGAAATTGATTCTTGAGCTTGTCAAGTTGATCGAGTTGAACATTCTTTTTATTCAATTCGCGTGTCAGGTTGTTCAACTCATTGTTAAGACTGATCATTGTATTTCGCATCTCTTCTGTCTCAGCGCTGTTTAACTCGCCAATCAGCACCATTCCTTCATCTGTTTTGAACGAGGTGAAATAGAATGTTTCAGGTATGTTGCGAAAGGTATTCACATTTAAAATAGCGTTCGTGATTTCATCCTGCAGCAATTTTTCAATATCCAGGCTCGCATTAAAGTCAGTAAAGAAATCTTTGATATGGGTTGTACTGAGCGAACAGCCTGAAAGCCGTTCTGCAAATGCATTGGCTTTTAATATTTCTCCGTTGCCGGCAACGGTAAGTTTTATCATCGAGGAGTGATCATCGAGGTAATTGACCAGTCTGGTATCTATTTCGCTCATTGTCGTTCCTTATTGGTTAATATACTTTCCCAGAACCTCTACCCCAGAAAGATAGGTGACATTGCCGAATTGTTGGGTTATTTTAATTCCTCCCCACCTGAAAGCCTGTCCGCCAACCATAACAGGCAAATCAGGAAAGTGCTGATGGATCTTTCCAACAGTATTTTTCAGTTCCGGCAGATTATAATAAATGCTCAGTGAAAGCCCGATCAGATCAGGTTCTTTACTTTCAAGAAAACGGATAAGTTCGTCAATGGGGGTATTGGAGCCTATGAAATACCCGTCCCAGCCGTTCATTTCAAAGATGTCGGCCACCATTTTGGCACCAACCTGGTGATGCTCGTTTGCAACACATGCTATCACTGCTTTTTTGCCAGTTCGTTCGGTTGAGAAAAGTTGAGGTTGCAGCCTTATCATTAAATTTTCGGTGATAGCTGTGGCCATGTGCTCCGTGGCAACCGAAATCTTGTTCATTTCCCAGTACTCGCCAACCTGATAAAGCGACCGTTGAAACAGTTGGGTATATATTGTCTCAATCGGGACATTCTTATTTAACAATTCTTCAAGAGTAGCAAAACATTCATTTTTTGCTCCTTTTATCAGGTTCTTAAAGTAATTGTTATAGGTATCATTCTCAATCATGATGCGGCTGTTTTTTTTTAATTGATCTCATTACAGCTCGGTTTTATTAATTTGAAAAATTAATTTTGATCGTTCCTAACATACTGGCTTATTTGCCTGATAATATTTCAAAGTTGTTTATGAATGCTTGTTATAATATTTTAGAGTCCATAAATAGCTGGACAAATTTTGATTAAAAAATTTGGTTTATCTCAAATAAAATTAAACAATTATTCAATAAGGCAGGTCAATTGCACAAAGTATTTTTTTATTCAGAGAAATTAACCGGAAATTTGATTTGTAACGCCCGGAATAAGGCTTACATTTCAGATTTTTTAATTCAAAGAAATCTAAATAATTTTTGATGTTTTCATTTGTCCTATGATTTAAGGGGTTAAAACAAAATTCCAAAAAACTATTTGTAAAAATCAAAAACAACCTGTATTAATCCTGGTTTATATTTTATGTTTTCGTGAAACAATCCTACAGGGTTCGGGATAAACAAGTAGAAAAAACATTGAAAATGCTAATCGGTCAAAGTTGATTTATTAAATAATTCTTTATATTTGTGCATTTATGTAGTTGAACTTCTTTTTTGTACATATATTAAATATTATGCTGATTAACAGAGAAATGTACTCCGAAGCAAAGGAAGCCTTGAAAACCTTCCCTATTCTGGTTTTAACGGGAGCAAGGCAAACCGGAAAAACCACATTGGCAAAGGTTATTTCCGATAAGCCCTATTTCAATCTTGAAAATCCCGATACCAGGGAACTCGTGATAAAAGACCCTCGGTTGTTTCTTTCCAGGATTGCAGAAACCGGAGCTATCATTGATGAATTTCAGCGTGTGCCTGAACTGGCATCATATTTACAGGATGCTGTTGATACCATCAAAAAGAACGGGTACTTCATATTGACCGGGATGTCCGGCTGTTGATCAATGTAAAGGATCTTCATTTGTTTCAGCGGTTTATTCGCTTGTGTGCCGGACGCACTGCGCAAATTGTCAATTATGAACAACTGGCAAATGAAACAGGTACTTCCGCAAAAACTATAAAATCCTGGATAACCGTTCTCGAAGCTTCTTATCTGGTTTTCCTGCTTCCACCTTTTTTCGGGAACATCAACAAAAGGATTATAAAATCCCCGAAGCTCTATTTCTATGATGTTGGCCTGGTTTCATACCTTCTGGGGATAGAAGAAGCAGGGCATATTCAGTATCACCCCCTACGCGGTGCTTTGTTTGAGAATATGGTAATTTCGGAACATGTGAAAATCCGCTTCAACAAAGGGATGCCACCCAATTCCTTTTTTTATCGGGATAATCACCAGAATGAAACAGACCTGATTATTCAATCAGGCAATAAGCTTACGTTAACAGAAATAAAATCCTCCCAGACCTATCACCCTTCCTTCGCAGATAAACTCCACTGGCTCGGAAAAGAACTGAAAAGTTATGAGATTGAAAAGATGGTTCTTTACGACGGGGCAGAGGAATGGCAAAAAGAAGGCTTGAAGATAGCAAATTACAGAAACTATTTTCTTGGTTAAATAATAACTTAGGCGAATCACATCACGAACGGGAGTTTGGTTTCCTCTCATATATAATCAAGTAAATTACCGGAATAAAAATAAACACCAGTAACAATCCAAACAGCAATCCGCCAATAACCACGATGGACATAGGTTTAAGCATCTCCGTACCATCTCCTAATGTTAAGGCCAAAGGGAGTAATCCAAAAAGGCTGTTTATATCGGTGATGAGTATAGGCCTTAACCTGATAATGGCAGCATTTTTAATTGCCTCAACGATCCCCTGTCCCTGAGCTCTCAGCTCATCAATGAATGTCAATAGAAGTACTCCATTATTGATTTCCATTCCGGTAAGCATAATGATACCAATGAGTGCCGTGACACTGATAGGTGTACCCGTAATATACAAAGCATAAGAGATTCCGGCAAGGGAAAGAGGTATGCGAATAATGATGATCAGAGGTTTTATAAAACTTTCAAAATATAGCACCATTACGGCATAGCCCAGGAATAATGCAAATAAAAGAATGATGGCCATTTGCTTCATATTTTCAGCAAGCATCTGGGATTGTCCGCCATAATTCAGCCTGTAACCGGAAGGCAGGTTATAACTTTCAAGCTTTTTCTTTAACGCACTTGTTGCATCACCCACGCTGATTCCTGCAACATTGGCAGTAACTTTAATCACACGGTCCTGGTCTTTTCTGTCGATTTGAATGGGGCCGGTTGATTTTATTATATCCGCAATTGTACCCAGGGAAAATTTCGCTCCTTTTGAAGTATGAATATAAATATTTTCAAGATCGGAAGCCGACTTAATTTCCCGTTCATCCATCACCACCCTGATGGGATAATAATACGCTCCATCCTTGTACCGGGTGGGTACAGTTCCTCCAACCAGGGTTTTGATCGTATTGCCAATTTCCTCCAGGCTTATTCCCAGGTCGAAAGCTTTCTGCCTGTCAACCCTGATTTGGTATTCGGGCTTGGTGAGCCGTAGTGAAATATCAAGACCTGATAAATACTCTAAATCTCTTAATTCGCTTCTCAGGTCACTGGCTTTTTTGAATATGTTTTGCATGGATTCGGACCTGGAAGCTAAAATTTCAAGTTCAATATCAAACTGACCAATTCGACGAATACCTTTCATTTTGGTATGAAAAACTTTTATTGAGGCACCCGGAACTTTAACTGCCTTCATTACTGCCGGCCTTAAACTTTCCACATATTTATCCGTATCCATGGGCCGTTCAGATGCAGGGACCAACTGAATATTCAACTCCCCCTCAAAGCTGTTCTCAGTAGTAACCAGTCCCCATACTTTCCCTCCTGCAAGACTTGCATATCCGTGTATGTATTCCTGTTTTTCTATAATTTTTTCAATACCTGCCAGCACTTTATCCGTTTCTTCCATGGATGTACCGGTAGGCATGATCACTTTTACGGTGATTAATCCATCATCAGCTTTAGGTAAAAACTCAGAACCTGTTTTCTTCAAATATTGAAACCCGGGAATCAGAAGAAGTAAAAATGCTGTCAGCACTATCCATCTTAATCGTAAAGACCAATGCAAAACAGGTTTGTAAATATAGATCAACCCCTTGATAAAAACGTCCGAAATACGGGCAATGAATGAATGCTTTTGTTTCACAGGTTTTCCTTCGGGATAGAAGAGTCCCATAAGCATAGGTGTTACGGTAAGTGAAACAACCATCGAAATGAAAATTATGATGGCTATAGTAATTACCAGTTCACGGAAAAGCAATGAAGTTAAACCCGGAACCAGCAGGAATGGTACAAAAAGCGATAAGAATGTTATTGTAGCCGTAATGATAGCTCCACTGATTTGCAAGGAACCTTTAGTAACCTGATCAGGTGTGTCCGGTTCAGTCTGTTGTATGCGGGTAATATTTTCCAGCATTACTACACTGTTATCAAGGACAACAGTCATCGCTACGACTAAACCTCCAAGTGTAAATATATTTATGGAGAAACCAAGTAAGTCCATTAGAAAGAATGTACCCATAATTGTAACAGGCAGGCTCAGCACCAATGATAAAACCCTCCTCCATCCTGAAAGGAAAAATGCAGTGACGAGGGTAACAAGAATTGCGGCCAGGATCATGGCATCCCGGACACCTTTGGTAGAGAGACGAACATATTCTGCCTGGTCATAAATCATCTCAATATTTATAGTAGGAGGAAGTTCTTCCCGAAGAACCTCCATTCGCTCAGCTATCAAATCTGACACAGTTACTGCATTTGCATCCGCCTGTTTAAATATAGATATCCGCACACCTTCTTTTCCATTGTATTTTGTCCGTATGCGTTGTAATTCATTATGGTCTTTTACCGTGGCAATATCTTTGAGCAACACCTGTCCATCCTTACCTGATCCACGCACGATCAGATTTTCTATATCTTTCAGCGATTGGAACTCAGCATAGGTGCGTATAATAAAGTCACGTGTGCCGGTAACCATCCTGCCTCCTGTCATGTCAATATTTTCGCTTTTCAACCGGTCGGAAATTTCAGGCAGGGTAATCGTATATCCCTGTAGTTTAATTGGATCGACATGAATACGGATTTCCCGCATCATACCTCCTGAAAGGGCAGTCCCAGCAGAGCCCTTTACTGAAGCAAATTCCTCCTGAAACTCATTCTCAATCCATGTGCGTAGTTGGGTAAGACTCATATTATCAGATGATACCAGTATTTCAACTACAGGAAGCTGGGACGGATCGGCTTTAAAAATTACCGGTTCGAGAATATCCTGCGGCAACTCCTTCTTTACCAACCCCATTTTTGCCAGAACATCCTGATAGGCAATATCCCGGTTTACACTGTAATCAAAATTAACAAGTAAAGTATAAACTCCTTCTTCACAGGTCGACTCGATATAATCAAGGTTATCTACAGTGGCCATTTTACGTTCAACGACCGATGCCACCTCATTTTCCATTTGTTCCGGGGTAGCTCCGGGCCAGTACACATAAACCTTTACCATTGGGTAGGTAATATCGGGGAGCATATTCGTGGGAAGCCGGAGAAAACCTGCAATGCCAAGAGTCATGATAACAATCATAAGCATTATAGTGCCGGCAGGACGTTTGATTGACTGGATGGTTAATTTCATTATAAAATCATTTAATATTTGTGGTTCATCAACTATCTGATCGTGACCTTCACCCCGTCATTTAGCATCTCCTGCCCTTTGATTACAACATTTTCGTTTTCCATAACACCAGATATTATTTCAGTTTTTGCATTATTAGTAATTCCGGTGACTACCGTTCGTTTTTGCGCGATACTGTCCTTATTAATGACAAACAGGAAATACCGGTTGTCAGGGCCGGTTAATACCGCATCATCATTTACCGCTATAGTTTGTTCCCTGGTAACAACAGGAATGCGCAACTGAGCCATCATCCCGGGTAAAAGGGTCTTATTGAAATTCTGAATTTTAACATCAAACTTAACCGTACGCGTATTCGCATCTATTTGTGGATATAACAAGCTTATACTTCCTGTCAGTGTATCATTAGGATAAGCATTCAGCATTAGGTTAATTTTCCTTCCCTGTCTGACAGCATCGAAATATTTCTCATTTACTTCGGCTTTTATCACCAGGGAACTCATATCGGTAATCACCAGTATCTTTTCCCCGGAGGTTACCTGACTTCCTTCATCGTGAAAGCGCTGCGTAACTAATCCATTCATAGGACAAATCACCGGTATTGTCTGGTACATGGTTTTTGCATATTCGAGATTAGTGTTTGCCTTTTCAATTTCGAGTTTCAGACTTTTATATTTTTCAGAATTCTTATCAACACCTGACAATTGCTGTTCTAAATTCTTTATCTGCAGTTGATTATTGGCAATGAGCATAAGCCGATCAGTCGGGTTAATTATGGCAATCAGTTTGTCTTTCACTACTCTTTGATTTTCCCTGGCATACAGTTTTTCAATCACTCCATTCGCAGGAGAACTTATTTCGCTGGAAATATTGGCCACTATGGTACCTGTAATATCAATGCAGGAAACCATTCTGGTCTTCACGGAAGCCTGAACTTCCACTAATGGTGGCATCTTAGGCGGCTGAGGCTTGTTTAGGTTGTCTCCCCCTTGTTTACAGGAGGAAAAAATTACCAAGCCTGCAGTTACTACCGTAAAAAATCGAGTTTTAAATAAAAGTCTCATTATGTAATTATTAAGGTTTTATCATGAATATGATGTAGTGGGTTTTAATTTTTAGATTTCAGAATAGCTGTCGTATGTTGTATCGCCCCAAAAAAAGTTTACAAATTTTTGATTAATATTAAATAGTTTTAAAATACTTTTCATTAAATCATCTTTATCTGTTCCGCCTCAATAAGCCAATCGATATTAAGAGCCTGTTTCTGTTCGGCGGATTTTTATTTCGTCAGTTTTCCCGGGGTAAAAACCCCTGGCTATTCAATTCCTAAACCTCCGGTGTAAACCTTTCATATATTTCATTTTTCAGGACTCATTACTTTGATACCCTGACAGTCTTCTGACTTCTGATCCCTGACTTCTTACTTCTTACTTCCTACTTCCTACTTCTAAAACGGATACAATGTACTCCCGGTCAGATAATTTAATTTAGCAAGTAATTGTAAAAACACGGTTAAAGAGTTACGATAATTTATTTCGGCATCTGTAAGAATTGCCTGAGCATCCAGCACATCAATAATAGCCCCTTGTCCGCTCTGGTATTTAACAAGGGCATTGTCATGGGTTTCCTTTGCCAGATCAATGATTTTTTTGACATTGGTCATCTCACTTTTTATGTCTGAAATCTCAGATAATGCCAGGTCTATTTCTTTCTTGATATCGAGGAATGTTTGATTTTTTTCCCAATCGATCTGTTCTATCCTGTAATCGCTTTGCAGCATCCTGGTTCTAAAACTGCTGCCTCCCCAGTAGGGTAGCGTATATCTCAAGCCTACGCCTATATTATAATTGAAGTTGCTGCCAAAGGGTATATACCCGTCTTCCCAGCTGGCTATGCCATACGAGAAAAGTTCAGGCCGGTTGCGGAGGGAATATATTTGTTTTTGTTTGCTCTCCATATCCATTTTCCTTGCAGCGATATTTAGTGCAGGATGATTATGAAAAACCTCTGTATATATGTCCTCATGTATGAAAATCTGATTTTGTTTTTCCTGAAACCAGATATCCGTATTGTTCTCAATCTCAAACATTAGTTTTTCGTCCAGGTTACAAAGCCGCTTAAGTTTAATCATCCGGGCAAGAACAGCATTTTTTGCTTTCTGGAGATTTTTCTCTTCGACCGATATCTGAACGTTAATCTTTAGAATATCCAGATTTGATACCTTACCGATAGAGAACAGATTTTCAGCATATTGAAGATGAGAATACAGCTGATTCAGGGAATTAAGATGAATAGTAACTTCAGATTTAGCTCTGAGCGTTTCAAAATAAGTGTCGCTTACCCCCCATATTATGGTATTTTGTATCTGTCGTTTTAACTCATCGTTCAGTAAAATTTCCTCATCCACCAGGGCTTGTTCTGCTTTATTCCCTCCCCAGTCATAAATGCGCTGATAGAAGGATATATCAGTATATACATCAGAAAGTGCATCACCAAGTAATCTTTGCTTATTAGGCAAGAGGAATTTCCAGTAGGATACGCTCGCTGACGCAGAGATTACTGGTTGATAATTGGTCTTAAGTATTTCTATTTCGGCTTGCTTGATCAGGGTGGTTTTCTCGTTTGCCTGCAACAGATAATTTTTTTCCAAAGAACTGTCGAGAAGGCTTGTTAACGAAAACTTCAAAATATTTTCCTGAGCTGATATTCCGTTTGTTGATGCCATTATGAACCATAATAGCCAAAATATTTTTTTTATCATTCTGCTATACTTTTAATATGTTCAACAATCTCATTGGCCTTTTCAGCACTAAAGGGTGTTTTGCCCTTCACAATGCCAAAATCGGTTGTATTGATATGAATAATATCAGTAATTCCTTCTTTGCCGAGGATTTTTTCTGCGCAGTTAATGGGACATCCATCCAGTACTACAATTTTGGTTTTCTTTTCCTTTATTTTTTGAATAAGCGGTTGATCACCAATGGCCACTTTGGCAAGGCAGATCATATCTGCTTCACCACCGGCAGAAAGAAGGCGGGCCACTTCATCGGCATATTTACCGGTATTTGAAGCTCCGCTGCAGCTTACAATTTGAAATGTTGGTGTTTCCATATTCTATAAATTGTCTGATTCTAACTTGCCATCTTTTTTCATCTGCCTGGTTACCTTTGCCCAAAGGCGCTCAGTCCGGTAAAGCTCTCTGAGACCTCTGACGTATGGGAAAGTTATCACTTCACCCTGGCAAAGGTTAGCACTCAGTTTAATATTGTTATTGCCTGTCCACAGCACAAATCAACGCATAAGGCGCATCCGTCACATTTAGTATTATCTACCATAATTCGTCCGCCCATCATCTCATTCATATCTTCCACAAATGAAATGGCCTGCAAAGGACATTGAATAAGTGGCTGGCATATATCTTTTTGTGCCGGACATTTTTCTTTTATAATTTCTATATTGGTCATATAAGTCATTCTATGTCTGGTTAATTTTAAAGTTTTTATCTTTCATATAATATCTCGCATTCAGGCATAATCCCGTTTTGAGGTAATTCAATCACACGTATTTTAAAATCATCTTCTTTATATAACACATTTTTATCCCTATCCTTATGAGGGAAGACATCTATTTTATTAAAATCTAATATCTTCATAATAGTCATTTTAAATCATCAATGTCCGACTAAGACCATATAATATTCCCTATTTTGAGCTTATCATTAATAAATAATTTGCCAGTTTACTACTTATTTGCTTTAAAATTCTCAATCAATTTTTCAGATTGTTCGTAAATATCCTTTATCGGTCTTTGCTTTATCATTTTGCCTAGCTCCAGTACCTCTTTAATCTGTTCAATCGTACAACCCTCTTCAATTGCTTTTTTGAAGTGGTAATCAAGACAAGGGCGGCATCCTCCTGCAATAGAAGCTGCGATGCCTGCCAGTTCGATGGTTTTTGCATCAAGATGTTTGAATTGTTCCATAGTATTAGTTTTTAAAGGGATCTGTTTTACTTAGAGCTTCAGTCTCTTTACGTTTTAACATTGCCAAAGCATTCTTTCCCCGTGAATTAGGAATGGCTTTTAGGTTTAAAAATTCAATGTTGTCAGCAATGGCTTCAAAGTCTTTAAAAGGAAAACCAAGTACTGTTTCATTATGACCAATATCCGTTGCATCGCGGCAACCATAACAGCCCATACTCATGTTAAATCGTTGTTCAACAAAAGGGATAAGCGTTGCATCCACGCAGGTAGCCTGCAAAATAGCTGTGCTGCTTTCAACGCGTTGGCCACCTTTTATATTCAGGTTGGCCAGGGCAAACCACATCAGTTTTTCGGTTTCGTCTTCCACCACCACGATATCGGGTTCCATTTCCGCAGTTTCCATTGGAAAAAGATACAGGGCATTCAATTTTCCCTGCTGTAAACCAGTCATTCCCTCGAACATAGTTTTACCGGTAATTTCTTCATTCACAATACCAAAGCCAACTAATCCTTTTCCTGTTCTCAGGCCTTCGGGGAGTGGCTTAAAACCAAAAGCAGCAGCCGCGGCCGGACAGGAAATACCTTCACCATCGAGTATTACATGAGCTCCATGCCTTGCTGCCATCAATGCCTGGCAATACCTGTGGCTTTTAAGTTTCTTTACATGCCTTGGAATGTGTTCTTCATCAAAATAAAATTTAACTCCTACCATCGAAGTGCTTAATTGTAAAATGTTTTTAATAAGCCTGGCTTGGTTTTGTATAATCAATGTTTTCATTAGTTAATATTGTCTAAATTGAATAAAGCACCTGCAAAGCCATCCATTTCGAATTTGTTGGCGGCTTTTCATTCATAAACTTAAGTTTTCCGGGAACAAAATACTTCAGAACTCCAACAAACTGCCAGCGTTGGATAGTAAAACCAACCCTCTTTCACTTTACATTAGTTACTACATTTTTAAACTGACTATCAATAAAATAAACCGCCGAAAAAACAACGGCCAAAACAATCCCTGCATCAAATGTTGTATAAGCCAAAACTACCAGCGGATAAATAGCCTGAAATTTAATCAGCATTAATATTCCGGAAACCAAAGCTATTACAATAGATATACTTAATAACCTGGTAAGCAGATTCTTATGTTTTCCTTCCTTTCTCCTGATCAATAAAACATAGCTTGAAACGATAAAAGCGATAACAGAAACAAGAAAATGGTTTTTGTCCAGCCACAAACGATCAGGCAGAATATATATCTGAAGTTCTTTTCTGAGGAAAACAAGTATAAAACCGGTAATGAGGACTGCATAAATACCCAACAGCATTCCGGAAGTTATTCTGAAATAATGCTGATTCTTATTCACTGAGATAATTAAAGTGAGCATAACGATCAGAGCAAGGATTATTAAAACAGCATATCCAAAAGTTTTAATATATTGTTCTCTGACAGCCGAAAGCCAGACAAAGACCGGGTTCATTCCAAGGCTGATGTACTGTGGTTCATATACAGGAAATGCATTTTCACCGAATGGAAATTTTACCACCTGTGCGTAAAACATGTTGGATCCCCGGGAGTGACATTCTGTGCATCCCTTTGTACCCAGGGCAGCGTTGGCAGGAAGTACATCATGGTTATAAGTATGTACATTGGCGTATGGGGATGCCTCCCACGGCTCTTTTTCTATCGTATAATATTCATTTCCGGAAGTATAAACCCTGTCGTTCATTGCCCATACTACCCTTTTACCTTCCATGGGATACTTTGTCTTAGTAAGCATTGATGAAACAGACGATATAAGCGCATCAATTTCTTCAGGACGGTTTACCTCAATTACCCCATCGTTGTTATCATCGGTAATCAAAGCAAGTTCGGGATAATTCGCAGGATCTTTGAAATGATCCTGCCACATCCTGTAAATATCCCCCATCTTAGGCTGCATAAGTCCGGGTTTTCCTTCAACCTCTATTCCAGGCCAGGTGCTGTGAATTCTGTTGGCTGGATGAATCATTCCTTTATAGCGAATATATACAGGACGGAAAATATCGGTCGGCTTATCATCAAAACCCATCATCCCCATATTCCCGTAGTGGTTATAGTATTTCATGTCAGGACCGTAAAAAGTCCACAAATGCTTTCCCGGAGTTGGAATTTTCGTTCCCGGATTAAAGACATCACCTGCCTGTACCTGGGCGGGTTTTACAAACCTTTCAGGAACATGGCAGGTCTGGCAGGCCATCTTTTCAAGATGCAATGAAGGCAGCCAGCTGTGTTTAGCAATCGGGGCACCCATATGCCCGCTGGTATGACATGTATTACAACTGATCACTGTATTGTCCAGATCATTCCTTACCATTCCACCCGGATCATCCCCTTTGCCAAACTGGTGCATTTCTCTTTGGTTAATGCGGTCATCCAAAGCCATAGTCCCTGCCGGATGACAGTCCACACACTTCATCCCAGCCCTTATATGAACGTCTGTACGATGATCGTAATTCGCACCTCTCTTCTTCCAACCCGGTTGGGCATGGCAAAACAAACAAGCCTCTTTTCGAGGTTCCCTGACAATATGTGGAGAAAGGCGCCCCTCAGCATCAAAATGCGAAAGATCATAGCTAAGAGTTACGGGGACATTTTTATCCACCGAACCACTTACCTTAGCCCATCCGGTAGCCACCGAGGGAGCCCAACGGAAATTCAATGCCTTCAGTTGTTTTATTCTCTCATCATTACTATACCCGGGGTTATGGCAAATCATGCAATCACCTTCCAGAACGCCGGTCTCGCTCCACCTGGCCTGGTAATAATCCCCGTCAAAATCATTTATCCCTCCGGGTTCGTAGCCTTTCTCAATCATATATTTATCATAACGAAAACCTGACCTGTCATATTCAGCCGATCCACCCCCGGGATGACAATTTCCGCAACCGGCAGTGATAAAGGTGAAGGAAGTCATATCCATGGTGCGGGCAGAGGTGTTTTCCTTAGCGGACAAATAGCGGTAAAGAGGTGCCGGAGAACACCAGTTTCCACCATAGTTGCCGGGATGGGAAACCCATTGGTATCGCTCGGCATAGGTACCGGTAGCCATTTCGTCTTTTCCCTGCTGAAAATGATAACCCTGCGTGATCAGATCATAATCATGGCACTTACCACAGGTTTGTTTGGGAGAGTATGGTTTATCCGCGTTAACACCAGAAACCGGATTAATTATATCACCATCTTCATCATAGAGATGAAAGGGTGGACAGACAGTGGAATTGGCAATCCGCTGACGATCCACAGGTGCAAACTCTTTGGTGGTTCTGCTCTGATAAATCATGGAAACAGTTAAGGCCTGAAGTAAAATGAAGGCTGCAAATAAAACGATCTTGAACTTTTTCATAGGGTGTATTTTTCTATCAGAAATTATGATAAATTTTTCATTGCAAATATTGATGTGGAATTGTTTAATTGTTTAATTGTTTAATCGTTTAATCGTTTAATTGTTTAATCGTTTAATTGTGGAATCGTTTAATCGTTTAATCGTTTAATCGTATTTTATTCCACAATTACACAATTACACAATTACACAACTAAAATATCGTCCCATATATCAACCCCGATATCGTCGCCATCACCACCACCAATGAAACAAACACCATTGTTTTCTGTGTTCCCATTACTCCCCTTATCACCAACATATTTGGGAGTGATAATGCCGGACCGGCAAGCAGTAATGCCAATGCAGGACCTTTACCCATTCCTGAAGCGATTAGTCCTTGCAAAATAGGCACTTCAGTAAGCGTTGCGAAATACATGAATGCACCGACGATCGATGCGAAAAAGTTTGCAAAAACAGAGTTGCCACCTACCAGCCAGGCAATCCATTCATTAGGAATAAGGCCTGGTATTGCCACATCATCATGTGTTGAACCCAGTAAAAATCCTGCAGCCACAACCCCAATAGCAAGTAAAGGCATAATCTGTTTTGTGAAGTCCCATGTGGCTATTGTCCATTCCCTGTTTTCAGGTTCCCGTTTATCATACAATGTCATAATACTTAATGAGGCTATTCCCACTATCATAGGAATAATGGGACTGATTTTCGGATTATCGATCAGTTGTGTTGCCAATAGCGCAGAACCTGCTGTTACTGCAATTGCGAGCAATACCCACTGCCACTTAATTTTAAGTATATACACGAGGGAATATGCCAGAAACAGGGATAAGAAGCCGGTAATATACCATTTATATGCCCAGATATAATACCAGAGGCTTGAGGTATCATCACCGGAAGGACTTCCCCAGTTGGCAAATACAAGAATAAGTATGAGGGTGAAAAAATGGAAAGAAGTTTGCCATAAGGGGCGTTTCTCCGGTTCCGGTTCAATATTCATTTGTTCTTCCTTTTTAACACTTTCTTCCTTTCGGTAGATCAGCGACATAATGGAGCCGATGATAATACTGAACAGTACCGCTCCGATAATCCGGGCAACACCCATTTCAAAACCCAATATCCTTGCTGTAAGAATGATCGCCAAAATGTTGATGGCCGGACCTGAATATAAAAATGCAATAGCGGGTCCTAAACCGGCACCTCTCTTATGAATACTCGAAAACAACGGAAGGATAGTACACGAGCACACAGCAAGAATAGTTCCCGATGTCGATGCTATTGTATAAGCAAGCCATTTTTTAGCATTGGCGCCGAAGTACTTTAAAACAGACCCCTGACTTACGAATACAGCGATTACACCGGCAATAAAAAAGGCAGGCAAAAGGCAAAGCACCACGTGTTCACGCGCATACCATTTAACGAGGTCCAATGTTGCGACAATGGCCGTATGAAATCGTTCACTCTCTAAAGGTAGAAAGAAAGCTAATGCGAATACAACAACAATCCACAGTAATATTTTAAGTTCTTTTTTAGATTCCATTTTATGAAATTCAACAATTAATACATTATTAATCGAATTTGTATCGTCCTAAAAAAAAGTTTACAGATATTTAGTTAATACCAGATGCTACCTTTTGACAATTATTTTTTAATCCACTTTATTTTCCCCGCCTCAATTAACAATTTACTAAAGAAAGCTTTTTACTATTCGGCGGATTATTGCTTCGTCATTTTCCGGGGGTTAAAACCCCCGGCTATTAATATTAGACCCCTCCGGGGTCACTTCGTCGCTTGTCACTATGTCCCCGATTCCACAATCCAACAATTCCACGATTAAACAATTCCACAATTCCACAATTCCGCGATTCAACAATCCAACAATTCAACAATTCAGTTTTACAAACCTGGCTCATCCCAATCTACCCCCTACCACCCAATCTTAAAAAGGAGAGGACGTACTTACCTGTTTAATTGCTCCTTACCCGCAACATCCTCCTCCGCCTTTCATTCCATCCATTCTGAATCCATTATCTCTGAAATCAATAGTTACTTCTTTCATCATATCCTCAGCATTGGGTTCAAGATAAAAATCAACCCCATGGAGATTTATTACTTTATCACCCAAAGAGGCTTTTTCCTCCAGGCTTAATTCTATCGCTGGACCGCAGCAGCCGCTACCTGCAAATACCCTGATCCCGGCTATTGGTTTATCAAATTGATTAATAGCTGTTCTGAATTGTTCAATGGCTTTATCTGTTACTTTCATATCCGTGTTTTTAATTTGAACTTATTGACCTTTTGGAATTACATTTCCTTTAATAATGAGTGTGACCTGCGAATTTGCCGCATTGGAGTTTACCGTGATGGTTTTTGTAAATGCCCCGGGAATTTGAGTATTATAAGCGGCTTTAATAACGCCGGTCTTCCCGGGCAATACCGGTTCCCGTGTCCAGTCAGGTGCGGTGCATCCGCAGGATGCCCTTACACTGTTTATTATTATTGGAGTGTCTCCCTTATTTGTAAAAATAAACTCGCAATTACCATCATCCCCTTGTTTCATGGTTCCATAGTCGTGCGTGGCTTTTTCAAAGAAAATGGAATCTGTTCCGGAAGTATTACTATTTTGTGCATTGGCATCTAATGCAAATAATACAATAATTAAAAATGCAAGAAGATTTTTCATTATAATGTTATTAAAAAATTGATTTTGATATAAGTGTTAATTTAAAATTTTATCCGCTTATGTCTTTTACTGAACATCGCCGAAGCAAGTCAAACCAGCATGCTGAATTCTATACTTAAAAATTATCTTGGTGCACAGGTTGGCCCGCAACCACCTGCATTAACAACACGGTATCCGGCCAGCACAAGGTCATTTGTTTCGACGGAACCCTCAAACATCCCGGTAGTCTGTCCCTGTGCATTGATAACTATCGTTGAAGTTGCATTATCAGTATTTTTAAGGTTAAGCTGTTTAAAGAACTTAGCTTCTTTCGGATCGCTTATATCCATTTCAACAATCACTGCTTTGTTTTTCATTTTTTCAACAGCTAACCGGCAATTCTTCAATACCGGCTCCCTGTCTGAGAATGATTTTTTTGTAACTACGAGAAAGGCAGCATTTCCATTGTTCAGTGCTTCATAAATATCATCCATTTTGGGACTGGGCACCAGTTCAACAAGATTCCGGGGAGTTGCTTGTTGCAGTAAAAATCCACCTACAGCATATCCTTTGGGAGATATTACTAAAATTAATGGCAAAGGGGCACCGGCTAATCCCCACTGATTTACAAGTTCGGTATTTGCTGTTTCATCCCGGTTCATTTCAAGTACCACTGAATTACTATGAATAGTATTGGCACTTTTCGCGATATCTTTAGCTTTATCGGCATCGGATACTCCATTCCCGGTTACTACAACGAAAGCCGCTTTACCCGATTTTTTGGCATTCTCAAGTTCTACCTGAAGATGAGACACTTCTGCTCTCTGAGTGCTTAGCATGAACACCTCTTCCCCTGGTTGCTTGTCAGATTCTTCAATCTCTGCTCTGCTTTTTGCATTTCCCTGGTTTCCACAGGAATTTAAAAGCAACAGACTTAATATAAATAATGCGGGAAACTTTAACAGATGATTCATGATCCTTATGTTTTTAATTCTACAATACTTTAATGCTAAATTCATCGCTTATTTTCATTTGATAAAAACAATATAGCAATAATAGAGGCCTGTCAGAATAAATACAACCGCCACTATACGCCTGAACCAATACTCAAAGGTTTTGACTTTATTATATAAAGAACCCACCCCGGCAACGCTGAAAGCCAGTATGAAAGCGAATATAATTACGGGAAGTCCGGTAGCAATGGCAAAGAAAAGGGGTAAAGTATATCCGGCTGTAGAGGATACCGAAAGTGGAATGAGCCCGCCAAAATATAAAACCCCGCTGTAAGGACAAAAAGCCAGAGCAAAGATAACACCCATCAGCAGAGCTCCCCATCCATTTCCTCCATTTGCCTTTTCTTCCAATTTTGAAGACAATCCGCCGAAAAGGGAAAAATTGATACGAATAAGACCCAGCATGAATATCCCGATCAAAATAAGCAATGGACCGATAAAAAGCTCGCCATAAGTACCAACAGCACGCTGGATTTTAAAAATACTGCTACCCTGTTTTAAGATAAGAATTAGTAAAATCCCAAGTACGGTATAACTCAGGGCGCGTCCTAAAGTGTAATATACCCCATTGAAAAATATCTTGCGTCTGCTTTGCAAATCTCTGCTGATATATCCGATCGCAGCGATATTGGTGGCGAGGGGACACGGGCTGATGGCTGTCATCAAACCCAGAAAAAAAGCGGTGAGAACAGGTAGTTGTGAACTGGCGGATAAATCTTGTAAAAACTCCATATTATCTCAGGTTTTCATCGATCTTTGCAGTTAAATCTTTTTCAAAACTTTCAGTATTATTACTTCTGGCAAATGCCCTTACCATATCGGAGATATCTGTAATATTCTCCTTTCCTCTCTTCATGGAAACAATTACAACAGTTTGTGAACGGGCATTGAACTTTTCAATCAGATGTACGTTGTCAGGATCGCTAAGCCTAACTGTTTTAAAGCTCACACTTCCATCTGCATAATACGACTCAATCATGGTCTTTATATTCGCTTCAAGATTATTGCATGCCCTTGCATGGCAGCAGGGAAGGTCTGCTTTAAAATACAGCACTTCAGCTTTTTGGGCAAGACAGGAAATTCCCGTGAAGATTGCCAGACTTAACAATACAAATATCTTTTTCATTTTTTCAATTTTTAAATAGTACTATGTAACTTGCATATATTTAACTCATTATATTTAATGACGAACAAAGATCAATGATCTTTAAAGTGATTTCTGTATCTTAAACAGAAATCCTTTCAGTACGCTAACTTCTCCAATTCACAATTTACACTTCGTTATTCCTTGTTCTGAATTCTCATTCAATTATATTTCAGGCATTTACTTATTTAAAAGCTCATTGGTTTCACTCACAATCAAGTCTTTAAGCACATCCGGATTATTCATGGCCAGACCAAAAGCATATTCCGTAAGATCTTTATGTTCGTTCTCAGATGCAATAATCAGACTACTCCATACTATCTCATATTTTTCTGCAAGTGTTTCGTTTTGTTTCAGGGAAATATCCACTTCCCTGTATTTTACATCTTCATTCCCCGCCAGGATATTCACGTAGGCATCCTCAGTTACCTTTTGAATAGCAATGCAGGTAGGACAGCGTTGTTTTCCATGGAAATAATATACCATTACTTTGGCTTCACCTTCAAACACTGCATCAACCTGAGAGGATGAATCCTTATTGACAATATTTCCACATGAAGAGATGAGGAAAATGATGAAAAGAAAAATAATGCTTGTTCTCATGATATATTTTGATTTATTGATTTGATGATTTAATATCCATTGGTCTATGCTGCTCTATGCCTCACATTCTAAATTCTGAATTCTTCATTCTGCATTCTCCATTCTCCATTCTCCATTCTTCATTCTTCATTCTTCATTCTTCATTCTTCATTCTTCATTCTTCATTCTAAAATCCTTCATTTATCCTCCCTTAACAGCTCCCTGAACCTTCTCTTTGCTGTCTTCCAGTTCTCACGGTTCAGGCAATATTTGATGTATGGTGGTTCAATCTCTCCCTGTATCAATCCCGAGAATTTCAATTCTTTAAGGTGTTGTGACAATGCTGAACGGCCTATAGGCAACTCCTCCACCAGGTTGCCACTGTAACAGCATGAATCCATTTCAGACAGTTTCTTCAGTATATAAACTCTGGCAGGATGGCTAAGTGCTTTGGCTATTTTTGCTATTTCAAGTATATCCGGAGTAAATTCAACTTTCTTAACTGCTAATTGCATTTTCTATATGTTTTTTAATTTCTTCTTTTGAGGGGATAATCCCTTTTACAGTTACTTTTTCATTGATTACCAAAGCAGGTGTAGAAAATATATTATACTTCATAATTTCTACAATGTCTTCCACTTTACTGACCTGTGCATCAAAACCATTCTCACTTATCACCTCACTGGTAAGTTTCTCCAGTGTTTTACATTTAGGGCAACCAGGGCCCAGTACTTTTATATTCACTTTCATAAATAAAAATTTTTTAATAATCATTTAAGTATTTCGCAAAATAACGAAATGAAATCGGGAATATAAAATATTTTAACATTTTTTATTACTTCTTTGAGCATTTTCAGGAGAGGGAATAGAGGTTGAGGGTGTGACATGCAACTAAACATCTCACCATTCTCTGCAATAGCTGTTCAATTCACCCATATATTAGTAACTTACATCTAATATTCTTGTATTATTTGGCAAAATTTCCAAAAAACAAATAATAAACAATAACAAAATTATAAATACGAAACACACTATT
>CAZGKF010000051.1:0-21696 GCA_964526475.1 uncultured Bacteroidaceae bacterium | reverse complement strand
TTGTTTTTTGGAATTTTTACCAAATAATACAAGAATATTAGATGTAAGGTACTAATTGCTAAACAATTATAAGCGATGAAACACAGAACTTTAATACTTACAGCATTTCTGATACTCCTTACCGGAGTAATCCAGGCACAGGAAAGAAAGAACCTTGTAAAAACAAGCCTTTTTTTTCCACTCCTCGAAACATTCACTCTTTCATTTGAACGGGTATTGAATGAGGAGATGAGTTTACAGGCTACAGTTTTTGCCGGGGACATTAGTGATTTTGCTGTAATGCCTGAATTCAGGTATTACCTGAGTGAAAACAGAATTGCTCCATCCGGAACATTTGTTGCCCCTTATTTATTTATCGGAGAGGAAGCAGGCGGTGGGATAATGGTAGGAGTGCAAAGACTTTTTAAGTCTAAAATATCCCTTGATGCTTTTCTCGGTCCCATGGTAAGAGGGGATGGAGTTGCCGCTATGGGAGGAATAAATCTGGGAATAGCTTTTTAGAATTATTTATATGGAATAACACAAGTGTGATTGGTCTTCCAATATAATTATAAGGTTTTATGGACAGCTGGTTTTAATCAATCAGGAGTAATTTTTTTATTTCATACCCGGTTATTAATTTGAGAACCCCGATTATTATTTATACTGACGGAGCAGCAAGAGGTAATCCTGGCCCTGGGGGGTTGGGTGTTGTAATGATCTGTGGAAAGCATAGAAAGGAAATTGCAGAAGGGTATGTCCACACCACTAATAACAGAATGGAATTACTGGCGGTGATTAAAGCTCTTGAAGCAATAAAATGGATTTCCACAGATGTAATTATTTATACGGATTCAAAATATGTTTCTGATGCTGTAAATAAAAACTGGATATTCAAATGGGAAGAAAATAACTTTAAGAAGAAAAAAAATAAAGATCTATGGGAAAAATTCCTTTCACTTTACAGAAAACATAATATAAAAATAGAATGGATAAAGGGCCATTCCGATAATGTTGAAAATGAAAAATGTGACAGATTGGCGGTTGAAGCTTCAAAAAGAAGTTATCTGATGGAAGACAAGGGGTATGAGTATGATTCTTAGATTAAAAAAAATTAAAAGATATTTTGTAAAGAATTATTTATTACATTGTAAGCCAATTTATTCCTGTATGGAAAACAAAGAATTGATCCTTGAATATAAAGGACACCTGACTTTCAGTACTATCGGAAGACTTCTCACTATGCTTAAACATCAGATGGTGCAAAAATCCATCAAAGTTGGTAAATACAAACGAATTTTAAGTGTGATGATAGAAGCCCTTGAAAATATATATAAGAATAGTGATTCATATCATGGAGATCAGTATATTCGAAAGAATTACCTTCCGGAATTCAGACTTTTTAAGAATGATAATAAATATATTATTACAGCTAGTAATCCTGTGAGGAATGAAGATATTCCTCCTCTCAGAGCAAAACTTGATTCTGTAAACACTAAAACTCCGGAGGATCTCAGGATTCTTTACAGACAGATTATTTCTGATGGCAAGTTCTCTGAGAAAGGCGGTGCAGGCCTTGGAATTATTGAAATGGTTAAAGGATCGGGTAACCCTTTAGAATTTTCTTTTGATCGGATCAATAATAATTTTTCTCTTTATACATTGAAAATAGTATTCGATTAGTTATCCTATTTCGATAGAGACTATAATATTTCTCTTGCTTTTTCAAGATCTTCCGGACTGTCTATTCCTATGCTTTCATAATCGGTAAGGCTTACCCTGATTCTGTAACCGTTCTGCAACCATCTAAGTTGTTCAAGTGATTCAGCTATTTCAAGTGATGAAGTTTGCAGTAATGTGATTTCCTTTAAAACATTAATACGATAACCATATATCCCGATATGTTTGTAGAAAAGTACATTACCGGGCCATTTTTCTATTTCCAGTTCCCGGATAAAAGGAACAGGTGAACGGGTAAAATACAAGGCAAAATTATTTTTATCAAAAACTACTTTTATTTTATTCTTATCAAAGATATCCTCTCTTTTCTCGATTTTTTTTATAAGTGTTGCGATATCAGCTAAAGGATCATCAAAAGTTTGCATTAGTAAATGGATCTGGTCGGGATGAATAAAAGGCTCATCCCCCTGAATATTGATAACGACATCATAATTTTTCCCCGATTTATCAGCTATCAGGGAGAGTGCTTCTGCACAACGGTCTGTTCCACTTAAATGTTCGGAAGAAGTCATCACAACATTTCCTCCAAAGTTTACTACTGCTGAACAGATCCTTTCATCATCAGTTGCTACATATACTTCGTCAATAACTTTACAGGCTTTTTCATAAACATGCTGAATAACTGTTTTTTCACCTAAAAGAGCAATTGATTTTGCCGGGAAACGGGTCGATGCATATCTTGCCGGAATAATAACAATAAATCTCATCTGTTAAATATTTATTAGCAAAAATAGAAGGAAAATTGTAATTTTGTCATACAGTTACAGCTATTTTGTCAGTAATAAAAATATTTCTGCAGAGATGGACATACAGCAGATAAAACAACGTTTTGGAATTATTGGTAATCATCCGGATCTGCATCATGCTATTAAAATAGCTATGCAGGTTGCTCCCACTGATTTGTCGGTGCTTATTACCGGAGAGAGCGGGACAGGAAAGGAAGTATTTCCGCAGATAATACATTCTTTAAGCGCGAGAAAGCATGGAGCTTATATTGCCGTTAATTGCGGGGCTTTGCCTGAAGGGACTATTGATTCTGAATTATTCGGTCATGAAAAAGGTTCTTTTACCGGAGCATCGGAAGCAAGAAAGGGCTATTTTGAAGTGGCAAATGGTGGTACTATTTTTCTGGATGAGGTTTCAGAGCTTCCTTCAGCCACCCAGGTAAGATTGTTAAGGGTACTGGAATCAGGTGAATATTTAAGGGTTGGATCTTCAAAGGTACTGAAGACCAATGTGAGGGTTATTGCCGCAACAAATATTTTTCTTACCGATGCAATCAGCAATCACCGCTTTCGTGAGGATCTGTATTACCGTTTAAATACGGTTCCGATAAGCATTCCTCCTCTCAGGAAGCGTGAAGGAGATATACATCTTCTGTTCAGAAGGTTTGCGATTGATTTTGCTGAAAAGTACCGCATGCCCGCTATTAATCTCACTGAGGATGCTGTTACCACACTCGAAACATACGAATGGCCTGGCAATGTGAGGCAACTGAAAAATGTAACTGAACAAATCTCCATTATTGAAAAGGAAAGATTAATAAATGCTAATACCTTACTAAATTATCTGCCTGATTATCACCGATCAAAGCTCCCGGTAGTTTTAGGAAAAAATGTTGATCATGAAACTTTTTCCTCTGAAAGAGAAATACTTTACAAGATACTGTTTGATATGAAAGCTGATATGAATGATCTGAAAAAATTGGTTTTCAATCTTATGGAAACAAATGTTGAAACGGGTGAGGCGTTTCATAAAGAGAATGCACGAATAATAAATAAACTTTATGAAAATGGCGAAGAGATACCATCTGTTGAAAGCGAAGATAATATATTATTAAGAAATGAAAATTCTGATATACAGGATACTGAAGAAATAATAGAAGAATCATTGTCTCTTGAAGGAAAAGAAAAGGAATTGATTGTCAAGGCACTTGAGAAGCATAATCATAAAAGGAAGTATGCTGCCCAGGATCTGGGTATATCAGAGAGGACGTTATACCGAAAGATTAAACAATATGATATTAATTAGTAAAATGAAAAGAATTTTTATTTTTTCTTTTTTTTTGTTATTCACATTTCAGCATGCTTGTAAGGTTAGTTATTCTTTCAGTGGTGTTGTTGTTGATCCGCAGATAAGAACATTTTCTGTTCAGAATTTTCAAAATCGTGCTCCTTTGGTTCAACCACAACTTAGTCAGAAATTCACAGATTCCCTTAAAGATAAAATTCAGGGGCAAACCAATTTAAATATGGTGAATGGAAATGGAGATGTTGATTTTACAGGAGAGATCAGAAATTACGAAACCCGGCCTACTGCAATTACCGGAGCAGAAACAGCAGCTCTTAACAGACTTACCGTAACAGTAAGGGTTAAGTTTACAAATAATTTTAATCCTGACCTGAGTTTTGATACCACTTTTTCGCGATTTGAGGATTATGAAAGCTCAAAAGATTTGTCCCAGGTAGAAGACGAGCTGATAGGTCTTATTGTTGAACAATTAATTGAAGATATCTTCAACAGGGCATTTATTAACTGGTAACTGTAAATGTTAATGGGTAAAGAGGAATTCATATCACTGTTGCAGAATCCGGAGAATCTAACGGATATGGAGTATAAATATTTTTCGGAAATAGTTTCCCGATTTCCTCTTTTTTCAGTTGCAAGAGTTTTTCAGCTTATTATCTGTGGTAAGTATAATCCTCAGAATTTTCAAAGTTGTTTTTATAAAAATGTAAGTTTTTTGGATGACAGCAGGCATCTTTTTTATTTATGCAGGAAATATTGCCAGGAAGCAAAAAAAATAAGCGGGGAGCCTTTACAAGAAAGAAGAAAGGGTCAGACAGGCGAAGAAAAACAAACTATTAGACGAGAAACCATATATGATTCACTACCGGATGAGAATGACGAACTTCTTCCCTTCGACTATAAAAATAAAAATAATTCCGGATCGCATAAGATTGAAAAAGAAAGGAATCAGGAAGACATTTCCACCGGAGAAATTTCTAATGCTTCTTTTTCAAAGGAAAGAAAGAGTGAACTGGTTAATAATTTTATTCATACTGATCACGGCACTATCAGGCCAAAAATGTTAAGTGATGAGACTGTTGATATTTCCTACAGCAGTATCCGGGAAGATGACAGTTTAATTACCGATACTCTTGCCGGAATCTATGTAAAGCAGGGTTTATATAGTAAGGCAATCTACTCATATGAGAAATTAATTTTGAAATATCCGGAAAAAAGTGATTACTTTGCTTCTCAAATTGAAAAAATTAATAATTTAATAAACAAATAAAAAATATCATGAGTGTAGTATTTATGATTCTCATTATTATAACCTGTCTTTTGTTGATTCTGATTGTTTTGGTTCAGAACTCAAAAGGAGGGGGACTTGCTTCAAATTTTGCTTCTTCAAATCAATTCATGGGAGTTAGAAAAACAGGTGATTTTCTTGAAAAAGCAACCTGGACTCTTGCGGCTTGTCTTTTAGTTTTCAGTATTCTTTCAACAATAAGCCTTCCAAAAGCTGAAGTTGATGAAAGAGCACGTATTGAAGGACAATTTGATTCAAACTTACTTACCAGCCCGGGGGAAACTACAATTACCCTTCCCCAGGAGCCGGAAGAGGAGTAATTATTGATACCTAAGCTTTATTTACAATATTTTTTATATAATGAGTGTCAGGTTGTCACTACCTGACACTCATTTTTTATTATCTGTAATTCTTTTTAAATGGATGATTACTAACATATTATTCAATATTTTTCTGATAAAATAGAAAACTCTCTGTTTTTGGATTTTGTTTAAATATGTCAGTTTTCTGTCATTATCAGGATATACTTGTCTTTGGCATGAATTATGAAAAGTGAAGAGCGAATTAATAATATGTTAAACCAATAAACACCTTAAGAAATGGCAGATATAAAGATCAAACCATTGGCCGACAGAGTACTGATCATGCCCATGGAAGCAGAGCAAAAGACAGCAAGTGGTATTATCATTCCTGATACCGCAAAAGAAAAACCCCAAAAAGGAACTATCATTGCAGTTGGACCTGGAACAAGTGAAGAGAAAATGGAAGTTAAGTCAGGTGATGTTGTGTTATACGGCAAATATGCCGGTACTGAAATATCTATTGACGGATTGGATTATCTGATAATGAAACAATCTGATGTCCTTGCAGTAATTTAAAAATAACAATTAAATCTATCATAAAATGGCAAAAGAAATCAAATTTAATATTGAAGCTCGTGATAAGCTTAAAAAAGGCGTTGACGCTTTGTCAAATGCTGTAAAGGTGACCCTTGGTCCCAAAGGAAGGAATGTTATTATTGAGAAAAAGTTTGGTGCTCCTTCAATTACAAAAGATGGTGTTACCGTTGCTAAAGAAATTGAGTTAACTGAACCTTTTGAGAACATAGGAGCTCAGATGGTAAAGGAAGTAGCATCCAAGACCAATGATGATGCCGGTGACGGAACAACTACTGCTACAGTACTTGCTCAATCAATTGTATCTGTGGGTTTGAAAAATGTTACAGCTGGAGCGAATCCTATGGATCTTAAAAGAGGAATAGATAAAGCTGTTGCTAAAGTGATTGCAGATCTAAAAGCACAGTCAAGAGAGATAGGTGATGATAATACTAAAATTGAACAAGTTGCAACTATTTCCGCAAATGATGAATCAGCTATAGGTGCGCTTATTGCAGAGGCAATGTCGAAAGTAAAAAAGGAAGGTGTAATTACAGTGGAAGAAGCTAAAACTTCTGATACTACTGTTGAGGTAGTTGAAGGAATGCAATTCGACCGCGGATACATTTCACCTTATTTTGTTACTGATACTGATAAAATGGAAGCTGTTCTTGAGAATCCTTATATTCTCATCTACGATAAGAAGCTTTCTACCATGAAAGACTTACTTCCAATTCTTGAGAAAGCTGTTAATACTGGAAAACCTTTGCTTATTATCTCTGAAGATGTTGACGGTGAGGCTCTTGCTACACTTGTGGTAAATAAACTCAGAGGATCTTTACGTATAGCTGCTGTTAAAGCTCCGGGATTTGGTGACAGAAGAAAAGAAATGTTGGAGGATATTGCTATACTTACCGGTGGTACTGTGATTTCAGAAGAAAAGGGACTGAAACTTGAGGGTGCTGAACTAGAAATGCTGGGACGTGCTGAGAAAGTTACAGTTGATAAGGATAACACCACTATTGTAAACGGTGCCGGTGAGAAGAAGTATATAGATGCTAGAGTTGGTCAGATTAAGAAACAGATTGAAACTACAAGCTCTGATTATGACAGGGAGAAATTACAGGAAAGGCTTGCCAAACTGGCTGGGGGAGTAGCAGTTATTTATGTAGGTGCTGCGAGTGAGATGGAAATGAAAGAGAAGAAATATCGTTTTGAAGATGCATTGAGTGCAACCAGAGCGGCAGTTGAAGAGGGGATTATTCCTGGTGGAGGTGTAGCTTATATCAGAGCAATTAAGGTTGTTGAAAATCTTAAGGGTGCAAATGAAGATGAAACAACTGGTATAGCTATAGTTAAAAGGGCTCTTGAAGAACCTCTTCGTCAGATTGTTGAAAACTCCGGACTTGATGGAGCTATAGTAACACAGAAAGTAAAGGAAGGCAAAGGGGATTATGGTTACAACGCCAGAACCGAGAAATACGAGAACTTCTTTGAAACAGGCGTGATTGATCCCACGAAGGTTGCACGTATTGCTCTTGAAAATGCTGCATCCATAGCAGGGATGTTATTGACAACTGAATGTGTATTATCAGATATTCCTGAAAAAGAACCCCAAATGCCTCCGGGAGGTCATGGAGGAATGGGAGGAATGGGAGGAATGATGTAAAATTTCCCTCAAATCTGTTTAAATAAAAAAACCGTTTCACTTTCTGGAACGGTTTTTTTATTTTTTATCTGAGATCAGGGGAGGAGATGCTGATTTATCAAAGTTTCTTTTTGACCTCAAATTCTCTGAATGCTTCAAGAATATCACCCACTTTAATATCATTAAAGTTTGCAATATTTAATCCGCACTCCAAACCACTGGTTACTTCTTTAACATCGTCCTTGAAGCGTTTGAGGGACCCCAGATCTCCGGTGTACACAACAATCCCATCGCGAATAACCCGAATTTTGCTGTTGCGGCTAACTTTCCCTTCTCTTACAATGCATCCGGAAATTGTTCCGACTTTCGTAACCTTAAAAGTTTCAATTACTTCGAGAGTCGCTGTAATTTCCTCTTTTATCTCTGGTGAGAGCATCCCTTCCATCGCAGCTTTGATCTCTTCAATTGCATCATAAATAATAGAATATAAACGGATCTCTATCTGCTCTTTCTCGGCAAGTCTCCTTGCACTCAATGAAGGTCTTACCTGAAATCCGATCACAATAGCATTGGAAGCAGCAGCCAGAAGGATATCGGATTCTGATATTTGTCCTACTGCTTTATGAATGATAGAAACCTGTATTTCTTCATTTGACAGTTTAAGCAAGGAATCACCTAAAGCCTCAACAGAACCATCCACATCACCTTTTACAATGACATTAAGTTCCCTGAAGTTTCCGATAGCAATTCTACGCCCTATTTCATCAAGTGTAATATGTTTTTTAGTCCTGAGAACCTGTTCTCTTTGTAGCTGTTCCCGTTTATTTGCAATTTCTTTTGCTTCTTTGTCGGAATTCATCACTTTAAACCTGTCGCCTGCCTGGGGCGCTCCATTCAAACCAAGTACAAGTACCGGGGCTGATGGGGCAGCTTCGGTTATTTTATTTCCTCTTTCATTAAACATAGCCTTAACATGACCATAATATGAACCTGCCAGTATTACATCTCCCATTTGCAATGTTCCCGTCTCAACAAGAAGGGTAGTAAGATAACCGCGACCTTTGTCAAGAGATGATTCAATGACAGTGCCAATAGCCTGGCGTGATGGATTGGCTTTTAATTCAAGAAGTTCAGCTTCAAGTAATACTTTTTCGAGTAAAAGATCGATATTCTTTCCATTAATGGCTGATATTTCCTGCGATTGATATTTTCCTCCCCAGTCTTCAACAAGGAAATTCATATTTGCAAGTTCTTCTTTTATTTTTTCAGGATTTGCTGATGGCTTGTCGATCTTGTTTAAAGCAAAAACAATAGGAACGTTGGCTGCCTGAGCATGATTGATGGCTTCCACAGTCTGCGGCATTATCCCATCATCTGCAGCAATAACAATAATGGCAACATCGGTTATTTGTGCCCCTCTTGCCCTCATTGCGGTAAAAGCTTCGTGGCCGGGGGTGTCGAGAAAGGTTATTTTCTTCCCTGTATCTAATTTTACACTGTAAGCACCAATATGTTGAGTGATACCGCCGGCTTCATCATCAATAACATTGGTTTTCCGGATGTAATCCAGAAGTTTGGTTTTACCATGGTCGACGTGTCCCATTACTGTTACTATGGGATATCTTGGCAAAAGATCTTCCGGATCATCTTCTTCATCCATATCTTCATCCGATAGTTCTGCACTTATAAATACAACCTTATAGTTAAATTCATCCGCTACAATAGAAAGAGTTTCTGCATCAAGACGTTGATTTATAGAGACCATAAGGCCAAGTGTCATACACACTTGTATGATTTGGTTAACAGGGACATTCATCATGTTGGCGAGCTCATTAACGGAAACAAACTCAGTAATTCTCAGGATATTTTTTTCATCTTCATGTCTGTCGAATTCTTCCTGTTGTCTCTGCTGAACTGCATCGCGCTTTTCCCTACGATATTTTGATCCCTTTGATTTTCCTTTACCAGTGAGTTTTGCGAGAGTATCCTTTATCTGTTTTTGAACATCCTCTTCATTTACTTCCGGCCGGTGAAGTTTCTTTTTCTTCTTTTTTTGAAGATCCTTTTTCCCTAAACCTGGTTTTATGGCCTTATCTTCCTTTAAATCAACTCTTTCTGTATCCTTTTTAATTCTCCTCCGTTTTCTTTTCCTGTCTGAAATAAGGGATTCCTGGCTGGATGCAACCGGTTTACGCTGGTATTCCTTTTCTACAGGCAGATCTATTCTGCCAACAACTACAGGTCCCTGTAGTTTATTTATTTTGGTTGGGATTAAATCTTCTTCAATTTTATAAGATATTGCTTCATCGTCAAATCCTTCCTCATCATCTATATCAATTATCTCTTCAACAGGTTTTTCATGTTTCAGAGATGGAGTTGCTGTGGTCACTTCTTTTTCAACCTGGGGGTCAGATTTTGTTTTATCAGGTTCGGTTTTTACAGTGGCTTCTATTTTCTCTTTAGCACTAACCTGGGGGCTTCCTATTTTATCAGGGTCTGTTTTCCCGACAGTTTTTAGTTCATCCTCTGTAGTTTCTTTAACATTTTCATCGGTCTTTTCTTTGCTGACCGGAGCATCTTTTTTTTCTTCAGACGCAGGTTCCGGAGGAGATTTGGATATCTTTTTCTTTTTACCTTTAACTGTATCCAGATCAACCTTACCGATTACCTTAAACTTAACATCTGTATCAGGTTTTTCTTCTTCCTGAGATTCGATTTTTACATGAGCAGCAACCTGTGAAGAGGAATCCTTTATAAGAAGTTCTTCTTCCTCCTCAGGTTCAGGAATGTTCTCTACATCTTCCAGAGAAAGAGTTTCCTTTTTTTCACGAAGATTTTTTAAACTGAAACTTTCAGATTTTTTTTTCTCGTTAAAGTCTGAACTGTATTCCTGGGTAACCAGATCACATAATTCAGGTGCAATCTTGGTATTTGGATTGGGATCAATACTATGTCCTTTTTTATGCAGGAAATCCACAATGGTGGAAATCCCCACATTATATTCACGTGCGATCTTACTTAACCTTATGGCTTTGTTTTCAATCATACTTTGTATAGTCTCCGTATATTACTCAGGAAAGAAAATTAATACATCTGCCTGAGATTAATCAAATTCATCTTTTAAAACTTTAATTACTTCCTTAATAGTACCCTCTTCCAGGTCAGTTCTGTTTGTCAATTCTTCTAATGATAACTCCAGAACCGATTTGGCAGTATCACAACCAATTGCTTTCAATTCATCTATAACCCAGCTTTCGATTTCATCTGCAAATTCATCAAGATTTACATCTTCATCATCTTCAACTCCGCTTTCCCTGTAAACATCAATTTCATAATCTGTCAACTGGCTTGCAAGTTTAATATTTAAGCCGCCTTTTCCAATTGCCAGGGAAACTTCTTTTGGTTCAAGGTAAACCTCAGCGCGTTTATCAGGTTCAAATAGTTTAATATTACTTACTTTAGCAGGGCTTAATGCCCTTTGAATGAAAAGGACAACATTACTGGTAAAATTAATTACATCTATATTTTCATTTCTGAGTTCCCTTACTATTCCGTGTATACGTGAACCTTTCATTCCAACGCAAGCCCCAACAGGGTCTATTCGCTCATCATAAGATTCTACAGCTACCTTGGCTCTTTCTCCAGGTACCCTTACAATTTTTTTAATGGTGATGAGTCCGTCGAATATTTCCGGAACTTCAAGTTCAAAAAGCCTTTCAAGAAATATAGGACTTGTTCTTGATAAAATTATAAAGGGATTGTTATTTCTCATCTCTACTTTAATAACCACTGCCCGTATAGCATCACCCTTTCTGAAAAAATCGGTAGGGATCTGTTCATTTTTTGGTATAATGAGTTCGTTCCCTTCGTCATCCAGAACGAGTATTTCACGTTTCCATACCTGATAAACTTCACCTGTAATTATATCCCCAATCCTATCCTTGTATTTATTGTATACATTGTTCTTTTCAAGGTCAAGAATGCGCGAAGTAAGATTTTGACGTAAAGTAAGTATTGCACGCCTTCCGAAACTTTCAAGTTTAACCTCATCAGTTACTTCTTCTCCAACCTCATAATCCTCATCTATCAATTTGGCTTCACTTAAGGAGATCTGAATGTTCGGATCTTCCACCATGCCGTTTTCCACGACTTCACGATTATGCCATATCTCAAAGTCTCCTTTGTCAATGTTGATAATAATATCAAAATTCTCGTCTGTCCCATACTTTTTTATAAGCATCCCCCTGAAAACGTCTTCCAGAACACTCATCATGGTTACCCTGTCAATACTTTTAAGTTCTTTAAACTCAGAAAAGGTGTCAGTCAGATTTACATTTTCCATTTTTCTTCTATTTATTTAAAAGAAACCAAAACCCTTGTACTTTTAATTTCATTCATTTTAATATCAAGCTGTTCATTTATTATTTCAGGTTTTTTCTTACCTTCTTTTTTTACTTTTTTAATGATCTCAACAATTATATTACTAACTGATACTTCATTAAGTACACCTGTGATCTTAACCCCATTTTGCTTTATCACCTCAACGGTGTTGCCCTTATTTTTCAGATATTGCTGAATAATTTTCAAAGGAGACCCAATACCGGGACTGGATACCATCAATTCATAATCCTCCATATCCTTATCAAGTTTTTCAACTACATATCTGTTTATAGCTCCACATTCCTCTATGCTTATCCCCTCAGGTTTATCAGCAATAATAACGATGCTGTTTCCGGGAATAATTGAAACATCTACAATGAATATATCTGTTTTACCGATATACTCACTTAATAATGCAATAATTTTTTCCCTTTCAATCATAAATATATTTTAAAAAAACAGGGGACAATCTGTCCCCTGAAATTTAAAATCGTCCATCTTATTGGCTGCAAAGGTAAAAAAAATCATTTATTTCTCAAAAATTACATAAATAAAAGTTTATTCCGGATGGATTTTATAGTCTTACAGTTTTTTTAATAAACCTTTCTGATATTGGTTTATGCAGATCCATGCTGTCTTATTTGGATAGCTTGCGGCTTATGCAAGGTCCGGCCAGGTAAAATCCTTTATAAAACCATTCATAATTTCTTGCCGGAGAAATAATCTTCCAGGTCAGAAAGGTTCAGAAAAGGATATTTCTCTCTCAGGTTTTTAGTTTTTTTAAGATATTTCGCAATAAAGGATCTCCATGCCAAGGTCTCTATATGGAAAGGCTTATGATTTCTTGCAGAAATAAGACCGGAAATAGCATAATTGATCTCATAGGTTTGCTGGTTGAAGTAAAGCGAGGAGAATTTATCCCATATGTATGAGATTGCGTTAGCTCCGGGATGTAAAAGGTCTTCATCGTAGAATCTGTAATCCCTGAGATCATCAAGCAGAAGTTCATAGGCAGGGAAATATTCGGTACAAGCAGGAAAAAGTTCCATAAGCCTGTGAATTGCAAGTATAAGTATAGCCTTACTGATTTGATTTCCTACAGCTCCATCTTTCCAATGTCTCACAGGACTTACAGAGAAGATGAATTTTACATCAGGATTTACCCGGGTGATGTTATTGATCAGGCCGCTAAATTCACTGACAATCTCTTCTACGCTGAGGAGTCGACGTTCAAATTCTTTTTCAGGTATTTTGTGACAATTAGCAACAATTCTTTGCTGTGTTTTATGGATATAGATCCATGATGTGCCAAATGTAAGGAATATTAATGAAGCTTTCCTTAACTGCTCATTCCCTTTATGAATACCGGTATTAATCTGATCCAGACAGATTTTACTCACAGGATGAGAGAACGAAGTATCGTGATCAAAGGAGTAATACAGTTCATTAAACATACCGATATCAGAGAGTGTATATTCTTTTTCTTCTGAAAGGAAAGCAAGGGAATTTTTTATAGATACCGGATTGTAAAGAATACCGGTTGGATTGATTGATACATTGAACCGGAGTTCTTTAAGTTTTATTCCTATATTATCCGTAAAACAGGATCCGATAAAAAGCAATGGGCTGAGATGATTTATCTTATAAGATGAAGGCGCCGGGTTGATTTCGGTTCTGAAAACGGACATCTGCTGATAAATTTTTTATTTTAGAAATAATATCTTTGCTTTAGTTAATTATGAGAGTAATTAAAAGGTCTTTAACAAAACATAAAGCTAACAAAAAATGCGTGAAATACTACATGTTAAGACAAGTGCTAAAGACGGTTTATATGATATTACAGATATGGTTAAATCTGTAATCAGGAAAAGTGATATCTCTGATGGCATTGTAAATGTATATGTTCAGGGAGCAACAGCAGGTATTATGATTCAGGAAAACTGGGATGATTCTGTTCAGAGGGATGTAATACATTTTTTGCAGAAACTTATTCCTTCAGGTGTGTGGGAGCACGATGCTCAGGATAACAATGGGGATTCTCACCTTAAAGCCGGAATAATTGGCCCGCAGGAGACTATACCCTTAGTTAATGGAGAAATTGGTCTTTCAACCTGGCAGAATATTTTTCTTTGTGAATTTGATGGCCCCCGAAACGACAGAAGAGTTGTTGTAACGATTATTGGGATTTAGTCTGATATAATTTCCACCATGGGGTGCCCGGTGAGGAATGATGCTCATAGTGATATCCGAAAAAATAACATGATAGCATAGCCCAGAGATGATTCTTCCTTAAAGTACGTGCTTTGTGTTTACCCATTTCATGAGTGTGAGGGATGCGATGGGGGATAAAAGTGCCGAAATAAAACAGCTGTAAGGTAGCCAAAAAAGCAGGAATAATCCAGAATACAATGATTGAAGGTACCTGAAACTGTAATTTCAGGAGGTTAAAAATAACAGCCATAGTAAGGATTTGCCAGATAGTGATGTAACGGAACATGAACATGGACCACCAAACCCAGAAGTTACGTGACTTTACATAGAAGTCAGGGTCTTTTTCGGACCCCGGAAATTTATGATGTTCCCAATGATTTTTTATTAAGCGTGGATAATACATTCCGGCAAAAAGAAAAACTGCCAGATATCCTGTCACATTATTGATCCATTTATTTTTTGAAACAGTCCGGTGCATAGCATCGTGTCCGGTAATGAAAAGGCCGGTGTAGAGATAAGCCTGGATCAGGATATGCAAATACATCCAGGGTGATTGCCAGGAAACATCCACATAACTGAGGATGTAAAACAGGTGACTTCCCCAAAGACCAATTATAGTAATAGCAACGATAATGCCCATTTCGGTAGCTTTTTATTATGCAATAAATTCCAGATTCCTTCGGATGCCCTGAAATCCTGCTCTTTCGAGGGGTGTTTTAATAAATAGTTCTTCATATTTTTCCCTGTTAAGTTGAAACCATTCTTCCCTTGTCATTTGCAGGAACTTCTGTTTAGGGTTGAATTCCGGTGTTTTGTGCGGTAATAAGTTATTGTTCCAAGGGCAAACATCCTGGCATATATCACAGCCGAAAACCCTGTTCATGAAATTTGATTTCAGGTGTAAAGGCATGTCGGATGTGCTGTTTTCTACAGTGTGATAGGAAATGCATCTGCCTGCATCTATTACTCCTTCCGATACAATAGCTTTGGCAGGACATGCCTTGATGCATTTCTGGCAGCTTCCGCAAAGATTCTTTACAGGTTCATTATATTCAAGTTCTGTATTAACTATGAGTTCACCAATAAAAACAAATGATCCAAATTTTTTTGTAAGAAGAAGAGAATTTTTTCCTATCCATCCCAATCCGGCTTTTTCTGCCCATGCATGTTCCATTACCGGTGCAGAATCGACAAAAGCTCTTCCGGAGGCTCCGGGAATAAGATTCCTTATATAATCCAGCAGGAGATGAAGTTTATTCTTCATCACAAAATGATAATCCTTACCATAGGCATATTTCGATACTACGGGCACAGATGGGTCATTCTGTTGTGTTTCGGGAAAATAGTTTAAAATTACACTGATAACAGACCTGGCTCCTTCCACCAGTCTGGATGGATTAAGCCTTTTTTCGCGGTTTTTAGCCATATATCCCATTCCTGCATGATAACCCATCCGGAGCCAATTATCCAGATAAATAAAGTTATCTTCCAGATATTCGGCACGGGATATCCCACAATCATCGAATCCAAGGCGTACAGATTCTTCTTTGATCTTTCGGGTATAATTAGCTTGAAGATTCAAGGCTTTAGTTTTATCAATATATTACATAAATCCAAGTTCAAGTCTGGCTTCCTCCGAAAGCATTGATTTATCCCAGGGTGGATCAAATGTAAGGTTTATCATTACATCTTTGATGCCGTCAATTTCTTTCAGCCCTGTGTCAATATCATGAAGGATCATATCGGCCGCAGGGCAATTGGGAGAAGTCAGCGTCATTGTAATATGGGCAACCTGTTTGTCATCGAGGTTGATTTCGTATATCAAACCGAGGTCATATATATTAACAGGAATTTCAGGATCGTAAATATCTTTCAGAGCCTTCACAATTTCTGTCTCTATACGGAAAAAATTATGCTGTTCTGTCATGTTGAAAGGATAAAAGATAACATATCAATAGTTTCAACAAATCAGGAAACATTATGTTTAGTGTGGTAAGCAAGAGCGTACAGTTTCATTTTTTTTACCATGGAAACAAGACCGTTAGACCTTGTTGGCGAAAGGTTTTCCTTTAGCCCGACACGGTCAATAAAATAGAGATCTGTTTTCATTACTTCACTTACGTTCTGATTTGACAATACGCGTATGAGAAGAGCAATTATACCCTTAACAATAAGCGCATCACTGTCGGCTGTGAACGAAATATCACCATCCTCATAATCGGCTTTCAACCATACTTTCGACTGACAACCGTTAATAATAAACTCATCAGTTTTATATTTGGGATCTATAGCCGGCAGAGTATTTCCAAGTTCAATAAGATAGTTATACCTGTCCATCCAGTCTGTTAAATCTGAAAATTCAGCGATTATTTCTTCCTGTCTATCGTTAATTGTCATTTTGTATTTTTTTCAGACAAAGTTAAGAATTATATCAGCATTTGTCTGGCCTTTATAATACCTTCAGCGAGCGCATCGATTTCATCTTTAGTATTGTAAAATATCATTGAAGCCCTTATAGTGCCGGAGATGTTGAAATGATCCATAACCGGTTGTGTGCAGTGGGTGCCAGTTCTCACTGCGATGCCCATTTTATCAAGTATCATACCCATGTCGTACTGATGAATTCCAATGGGAAGAAAAGACAAAATGCTGATTTTTTCCCTGGCATTACCGTAAACACTAATATTATCAATTTCGTTTATCCGACTGGCAGCATATGCAAGGAGGGTTTTCTCATGATTAGAAATATTTGTGACACCAATAGATTTTACATATTGGATAGCTTTACCAAGTCCTATTGCACCAATGTAATTAGTAGTTCCGGCTTCAAACTTAAATGGAAGAATGTTGTATGTTGTTTTTTCAAATCTAACACAATCCACCATATCACCCCCACCTTGGTAGGGTGGGAGTACATCGAGAAGATTTTCCCTGCCAAACAATACTCCAATACCTGTCGGGCCGAAGAGCTTATGTCCTGAGAATGCATAAAAGTCGCATCCGATATCCTGAACATTAACTTCACTGTGTTGCACGGCCTGGGTGCCATCTATAAATACCGGAACATTATGTGCATGGGCAATGTTTACGATCTCCTTAACAGGATTGATTGTGCCAAGTGAGTTGGATACATGGGTGACTGCAACAAGGCGCGTTTTTTTGTTTAAGAGCAGTTTGTATTCATTCATAATCAGTTCCCCGTTCTCATCAAAAGGGATAACGCGAAGCCTGGCATTTTTCCTTTCACATAACATTTGCCAGGGAACAATGTTGGAATGGTGTTCCATTTCGGAAATGATTATTTCATCTCCTTCTTTTATATATTTTTCACCAAAAGAAAATGCCAGAAGATTAATTGAACCTGTAGTTCCGCTGGTAAATATTATTTCGGACGATGAGGAAGCATTGATAAAATCTTTTACAATATTTCTTGCTTCTTCATATTCTTCCGTCATGAGTTCACTCAAATGATGTATTCCCCTGTGAATACTACTGTTTTTAGTTTCGTACAGTTCTTTAACCTTATCAATTACAATACTGGGTTTCTGAGTTGTTGCGGCATTATCGAGGTAAATAAGAGGCTTTCCGTGGACATAAGTTTTCAGCACGGGAAAGTCTTCTCGTATCTTCTTTAAATCAAATGATGTTATAGTATTTGATATCTGATTTAACGACATTTCATTTTACAGTTATTACATCTTGATAACTCACCACGAAGACGTTTTTCCACCAGATCAATGATTCTTTCTTTAAGTGAGGGTATCTTTATTTGTGAAAGAACTTCGTAGGCGAATGCATACATCAGCATGTGCCGGCTTTCCTTTTCTGAGATACCGCGTGATCGTAAGTAAAAAAGAGCATCGGCATCGAGTTGCCCAATAGTAGCTCCATGGCTGCATTTAACATCATCAGCATAAATTTCCAGCTGAGGTTTAGCATTCATTTTAGCTGTATCAGTAAGAATGAGGTTGTTACATCTTTGGAATGCAAGAGTCTTCCGGGCATCTTTAAAAACATGTATCTTTCCGTTAAATGCTCCAGTGGAATTTTCATCCAGAATACCTTTAAAAAGCTGGTTACTTGTGCTGTTAGGTTTAATATGATTAATAGTGACAAAATTATCCACATGTTGATTTCTGTCCATCAGAAACAAGCCCGTTGTATTATTTTCGCAATACTCTCCATCAAGATTCGCCTTAATATTATTCCTTACCACACCCCCGTGAAGGGTTATATAATTGGAGCTCACCCTGCTGTTATCATTTTGGCAGATGTGTGTATTTGTAACCTGAACCGAGTCGTTGTGCTCATTTTGAACTCTTGTAAAATCGAAGGAAGAGTTTTTGGCGGAATAAATTTCAGTAACGGAATTGGTAAGAAAGTGGCTTATAGACAAAGTGTGATCACAAATAAGAACGTTTGCCTTCGCATTTTCCCCGAGAATGAAAAGATTTCTGTGCTGAACCATCAAAGGTTCATTTGAAAGAAGCAAGTGAATGATCTGAAGAGGTTTTTCGCATATCACATTATCCGGAATATAAAGGAAAACACCATCCTGGGCAAAAGCGGTATTTAAAGCAGAGATAGAATCATTTTCATATTCTGCATATTTTGAGTAATGCTTCTTAAACAACTCCGGATATTCGCGGCTTGCTGCACTCATGCTTCCATACGCCACTCCATTGTGAAGTTTTGTGATAGTTTTATATGGACTAAGGAAAAATCCGTTTAAGACAAGAATAACTTCTGTATCCAATTCAGGGATGTCGCACTGAAAAATATCTTCAATTTCAAATTCTATCATCCTGGGATGAAATGCATGTACAAGTTCTTTCTTAAATAATTCTTCAGGAAAAGTGTACTTGTAGTTCTCGTCCTTTTTATCCGGAAACTTAAGTTTTTTAAAATTTTCAAGGGCTCCAAGTCTGATATTATTAATAAAATCAGGTGAGGAGGCAAATATTTCCTTCCTGTGTCTGCTGAAGAGTTCGTTATAAAAATCAGCAGTATCTGCTATTTTGTATTCCGGATTCATTATATAATATCAAATATTTAAAAAGTAACTACCTCCTGCTTAATCCACTCGTAACCTTTTTCTTCAAGCTCCAGTGCGAGAGTTTTGTCACCTGACTTTACTATTTTCCCATTATACAACACATGTACGAAATCGGGAGTAATATAATCGAGCAGTCGCTGATAGTGAGTAATAATAATTACTGCGTTATCAGGTCTCTTTAATTTATTAACACCGTTAGCAACTATTTTAAGGGCATCGATATCGAGGCCAGAGTCGGTTTCATCAAGTATGGCAAGTTTAGGTTCCAGCATGGCCATTTGAAATATTTCGTTTTTCTTTTTTTCACCACCGGAGAAACCTTCATTTACACTTCGGTTTGTGAGGTTGGAGTCGATCCCGACCAATTCTTTCTTTTCTCTCATAAGTTTAAGGAAGTCGCCTGCTGAAATCGGATCTTCACTTCTGTATTTTCTTTGTTCATTAAGGGCTGTACGAATGAAATTGACCATGCTTACACCAGGTATCTCCACAGGATATTGAAATCCAAGAAAGAGTCCTTCAAGCGCACGTTCTTCCGGAGACATTTCCAGAAGGTTTTTTCCCATGTATTCGATCTTTCCTTCTTTAATACTTACAAAGTCTCTTCCTGCCAGAGTGGCAGCCAGTGTACTTTTTCCCGATCCATTAGGGCCCATGATAGCATGGACTTCGCCCTGATTTATATGCAGATTTATACCTGTAAGGATTTCCTCCCCCTCAATAGAAACTTTAAGATTTTTAACAGTTAACATTATTTTTATATTTATTCATTATTTACCCAACGCTTCCTTCAAGGGTAATTTGTAATAATTTTTGTGCTTCTACAGCAAACTCCATAGGTAATTTGTTAATAACTTCCCTTGTATAACCATTAATTATAAGTCCAACAGCGGTTTCGGTGTCCATACCTCTCTGATTACAGTAAAAGATCTGATCCTCACCAATTTTTGAGGTTGTTGCTTCATGCTCCACTATTGCAGTCGGATTATCAACTTCGATATACGGAAATGTATGAGCCCCGCATTTATTTCCCAGAAGCAGGGAATCGCACTGGCTGAAATTCCTTCCATTCTTGGCTCCTTTCAATATTTTCACCAGTCCTCTGTATGAATTGTTACTTTTGCCTGCGCTGATTCCTTTTGAAACTATACGGCTGCGAGTGTTTTTTCCTATATGGATCATTTTTGTGCCTGTATCTGCCTGTTGCATATTGTTGGTAACGGCAACAGAATAAAACTCGCCTGAAGATTCATCACCCAGAAGAATACAGCTCGGATATTTCCAGGTTATGGCCGATCCTGTTTCAACCTGTGTCCATGAGATACGAGATCTTTTACCCCTGCACATTCCTCTTTTTGTAACAAAATTATATACTCCACCCTTCCCGTTCCTGTCGCCCGGATACCAGTTCTGAACTGTTGCATAGCGGATCTCAGCATTATCAAGTACCAGAAGTTCGACTATTGCTGCATGAAGCTGGTTCTCATCTCTCATGGGTGCAGTACAGCCTTCAAGGTAACTAACATAAGCCGATTCTTCAGCGATGATGAGTGTGCGCTCAAACTGGCCGGTGTTTGCCGCATTAATTCTGAAATAAGTGGAGAGTTCCATGGGACATTTTACTCCTTTTGGAATATAGCAAAAAGAGCCATCACTGAAAACAGCCGAATTCAGAGCCGCAAAATAATTATCGGTATAGGGAACAACTGAACCAATGTATTTTCTGACAAGATCAGGGTGATTCTGAACTGCATCACTGAAAGAGCAAAAAATAACCCCAATCTCAGCCAGATTTTCCTGGAAGGTTGTTTTTACTGAAATACTATCCATTACTGCATCAACAGCTACGCCTGAAAGGACTTTCTGCTCCTCAAGAGGAATCCCTAGTTTATCAAAAGTTGCCAGAAGTTCGGGGTCCACTTCCTCAAGGCTTTCATATTTTGCGCTCCTCTTTGGAGCTGAGTAATATATAATGTCGTTGTAATCAATTTTTGGAACAATAAGGTGTGCCCATTCAGGCACTTTCATTGTTAGCCAGTGACGGTATGCTTTCAAACGGAATTCAAGGAGCCATTCAGGCTCATTCTTTTTTTGTGAAATTAACCGAACTACCTCTTCACTTAAGCCCTTTGGTATAGTATCAGCCTCAATATCAGTATGAAATCCATATTTGTACTCAGTCTGTGTAACATCATTTAGTATATTATTCTGATCATTCATCGCACTCCTCCCTCCTTTATTTTAATATATCCTGCAAAAACGTTTATTTAGATTAAATATAAATAGAGTACAAATATACTAAAAAATAGAATGAGAAAAAATCAGGTTTTCGTTAAATAACATTAATTTAATTTTATAGATTGATAGTATTTCCCATTCTTTTAGAGAGTTGTATTCTTAAAGCCACCTCTGGGGGTGGTTTACTTTAAGCGTATTGAAAGTATTCACTCCAGTATATAATTCCTTGTTACAAGTTCATAATCCCTGATCT
>CAZGKF010000050.1:0-21733 GCA_964526475.1 uncultured Bacteroidaceae bacterium | reverse complement strand
TACAACATGGTAAACGGGTACGTTCAAAACCGACAACAACCAAGACTTGAGGTGCTTTACGAGATAGCAGAAATCTTGGATGTTGAAGTGAAAGAGTTGTTGATTGAATTTAAAAACAACAAAACAGGGAAATGAGTTTTCAAAAGATACTTGGCAAATACAGAAAAATCGCTTTCTCAGAGCGTGACAAAGGCGATCGCTTTGAAAGGCTGATGCAAGCTTATTTGAGAACAGATCCGAAATATGCCTTCAAATTCAAGAATGTTTGGTTGTGGAATGAATTCCCGGGGAAAATCGACTTAGGTGGAGGAGATACTGGGATTGATTTGGTGGCATTAACTCATGAAGGTGATTATTGGGCGGTACAATGTAAATGCTTTCAGGAAGATTCACTGATTGACAAACCGGCCGTTGATAGCTTCCTTTCTACATCAAGCAGAGAGTTTAAGAACGAGCATATGCAAACCACAAGGTTTGCACAACGACTTTGGATATCGACCACTAATCGTTGGGGTTCCAATGCATCAGAAGCTATCCGCAATCAAAATCCACCAGTCACCCGAATCAACCTTTTTGACCTCGTTGAAGCTCCGGTAGATTGGTATAAACTGGAAGAAGGTGTTCATGGAGAAGCGGCCAGAACACCTAAAAAAACTCTCCGCCCTCATCAAACGGAAGCCCTGCTAAAGACACATGAGTATTTCAAAGAAAACGACCGGGGGAAGCTTATTATGGCTTGCGGTACAGGAAAAACTTTTGCCGCCCTACGCATTGCCGAATACGAAACGGATGGAAAAGGATTGATTCTTTTCCTTGTTCCTTCTATCGCTCTTTTAGGCCAAACACTTCGAGAATGGAGTGCAGATGCCAATGAACCCATTAATGCCATTGCCATTTGCTCCGATCCTGACATCACGAAACAGAAAAAGAAAAATGATGATTCGGATTCATTCAGTATAGTGGATTTGGCTTTCCCGGCCTCCACCAATTCAGATAACATTCTGCACCAATTTGAGCAAATCAAAAAGAATGGCCGTTCGGGTTTGACTGTGGTTTTTTCAACCTATCAATCTATTGAAGTGATTGCAAAAGCTCAGAAAGTCTTACTCAAAAACGGATTTCCTGAATTTGACCTGATCGTTTGCGATGAAGCTCACAGAACCACAGGCGTTTCTTTGGCAGGAGAAGATGAATCAGCATTTACCAAAGTGCATGATACTGATTTCATCAAATCGAAAAAGCGACTCTACATGACCGCAACACCACGGCTGTATGATGACGACACCAAAAGCAAAGCCGCCCAGGCTGAAGCCATTCTTTGTTCCATGGATGACCCGGCTTTGTATGGCGAAGAAATGTACCGCATCGGTTTTGGAGAGGCTGTAGAACGGGATTTGCTTACCGATTACAAGGTACTAATTCTAACCTTGAACGACAAGGACGTTCCACCTGCCGTACAGCGCATGATTGCTGATAATGAAACGGAAATCACCACTGATGATGCCTCAAAACTTATTGGGTGCATCAATGCCCTTTCCAAGCAGTTTTTGGGGGATGACGGAAGCACCAAAGAAGCCGACCCGGAACCGATGAAACGTGCCGTGGCTTTTTGTGCGAACATTGCCACTTCCAAGAAAATTACCACAACCTACAATATTGCCACGGATGCCTATTTAAGCTCACTGCCTGCTGAGAAAAAGGAACAAATGGTCAGTGTGGCTTCAATGCATATGGACGGCACTATGGCCGCTCCCGAGCGTGATCATATGTTGGCTTGGCTCAAAGAAGAAACTGAAGACAATGAATGCCGCATTATTACCAATGTACGGGTACTTAGCGAAGGAGTGGACGTACCTTCATTGGATTCCGTATTATTCCTTTCTGCCCGAAATTCTCAAGTGGATGTGGTGCAATCAGTTGGTCGTGTGATGCGCAGATCGCCGGGCAAAAAGTACGGTTACATTGTAATTCCCGTTGTTGTTCCTGCTGATGTGGAAGCCGACAAAGCCCTAGACGATAACGAACGCTACAAAGTGGTTTGGACGGTGCTCAATGCCCTTCGTGCGCATGATGACCGCTTCAATGCCACTGTCAATAAAATTGAACTCAACCGACAAAAGCCTAATAATATTCTGGTGGGTAGGCCTGAATATTCTTTTGATGAAAATGGCATTCCGCAGGCCTGGAACGAAGATTCGGTAGCTTATGAGACCACTAAAGACATCAATCGTCAAATGGCTTTGCAGTTTGAGCAATTACAATCGGTAGTATTTGCCCGCATGGTGCAAAAAGTGGGTGACCGAAGGTATTGGGAGCAATGGGCAAAAGATGTAGCCCAAATTGCTGACCGCCAGATTGAACGCATAAAACACCTGATTGAAACCAAAAAGGATCAGCGTAAGGCTTTTGATAATTTCTTAGACGGATTGCAGAAAAATATAAATCCAAGTATTTCAGAACTGCAGGCTATTGATATGCTTGCTCAACACATCATTACCAAGCCGATTTTTGAAGCCTTGTTTGAAGGCTATTCCTTTGTAAAAAGCAATGCCGTTTCTACTGCTATGCAAGGTATGTTGGAAGCCCTGGAAGGTAAATCGGTAGCTGAAGAATCGGAAACCCTGCAAAAGTTCTACGAATCTGTGCATAAACGAGCTGAAGGCATTGACAATGCCGAAGGTAAGCAGCGCATCATCATTGAATTGTACGACAAGTTTTTTAAAACCGCTTTTCCGAAAATGGTAGAGCAGTTGGGAATTGTTTATACCCCTGTGGAAGTGGTGGATTTTATAATCCATTCGGTGAATGATGTTTTGCAAAAAGAATTTGACCGTAGCATTTCAGACGAAAACATTCACATCCTTGATCCCTTTACCGGGACGGGGACCTTCATTACCCGATTGCTGCAAAGCGGATTGATTCATGGAAAAGACCTTGCCCGCAAATACCAACACGAACTGTATGCCAATGAAATTATACTCTTGGCCTATTACATAGCAGCCGTAAACATTGAAAATGCCTATCACGACCAATTAGGAGAAGATTCCGCATACGAACCTTTTGAAGGCATTGTGTTAACAGACACTTTCCAATTGGGAGAAACAGATGAAAGCCATAAGCTTTTCTCTGAAATGTTTCCGCAAAATTCGGCAAGGGTAGCACGCCAAAAGAAAGTGCCATTGCGTGTGATTATGGGAAACCCGCCTTATTCCATCGGACAGAAATCCGCCAACGATAGTGCACAAAATCAGAAATACATAAAATTGGATGGCGACATTGCTAAAACCTATGCCAAGCTATCTTCCGCAGGTCTCAGCAAATCTTTATATGATGCTTACATAAAAGCCTTCCGTTGGAGCACCGACCGCTTAGACCAAAAACATGGTGGAATCATTTCCTTTGTGAGTAATGGTGCTTGGTTAGATGGTAACAGTACAGACGGTTTCCGAAAATCTTTGAAAAAAGAATTTTCAAGCATTTGGGTTTTTAATCTTCGTGGTAATCAACGCACCAGTGGCGAATTAAGCCGAAAAGAAGGCGGTAAAATTTTTGGTTCGGGTTCACGTACCCCTATTGCTATTACGCTTTTGGTAAAAAATCCGAATGCCATAAACAATCAAGCTACCATACATTACCATGACATTGGCGACTACTTGAGCCGTGAAGAGAAATTAGCGAAAATTGCCAAGTTTCAAACCGTGGCAAGTACTGCCATGACTTGGAAAACCCTTGAACCCAATGCCGAAGGCGATTGGCTCAACCAACGCAATGATGTCTTTGACACCTTCATTCCAATGGCTACTGAAAAGAAGTTTGATGCGAAAAGTGAATCGTTTTTTAGCGTAAATGGGCCAGGAATAATGTCAGGTAGAGATAGTTGGCTTAGCAATTATTCTGCTCAAAACGCTAAGGACAAATCTATTATTCTTATAAACAACTTCAATACAGAAATTGAAAGATTAAAGAAGTCCAAGGCTGAAGGAAGTAAATACGAAATTGAGTTAGATTCCACAAAAATCAGTTGGTCATCTAATCTCAAAGATGATTTATTTAGGTTAAAATCAATCACTAAAACAGACTCGGTGATTTATATTCAGAATTATCGTCCTTTTAACAAACAGAATTTTTTTTTCAACAAACGATTAATCGATAGGCCTGGAATTAGCGACAAGATACTACCCACACCAAAACATCACAATCGTGTAATTGTTTTGACAGGAAATGGCAGTTCTAAAGATTTTTCAACGCTTATAACTGAGAATATCTGTGACAGGCATTATGATTCTAATGGGCAGTGCTTCCCACTCTACTACTACGAAGAATGTCAAAAAAACAGCCCCAGCTTGTTTGATGCCACAGGAGATGATGAATTTATCCGCAGAGATGGAATTTCGGATTTCATTTTAGAGAGAACCAAAAATCAATATGGTAAAAACGTAGGCAAGGAAGATATTTTTTACTATGTGTATGGCATTTTGCACAGCCCCGATTACCGCACTGCCTTTGCCAATGATTTAAAGAAAATGCTGCCCCGCATCCCCTTGGTGGAAGATGTTCGTGATTTTTGGAAGTTCAGTAAAGCAGGTCGCCAATTGGCAGAATTGCATATCAATTACGAAAGCGTTTCGCCTTATGAAGGTGTGGAAGTTACCGGGGCAGATTCAGGCTTTTTCAAAGTAGAAAAAATGCGTTTCCCTAAGAAAGGCCAAAAAGATACCATCATTTTCAATAGTAAAATTGTGGTGAGCAATATTCCTGAAAAAGCTTATGAATATGTGGTCAACGGCAAATCCGCCATTGAATGGGTTATGGAGCGTTATCAGGTGAAAGTGGACAAAGCAAGCGGTATCAAAAACGACCCCAATGATTGGTCGGAAGAAGTTGGCAACCCACGCTACATTTTGGATTTGTTATTGAGCGTAATCAATGTCAGTGTGCAGACGGTGGAGATTGTGGGGGAATTGCCAGAGTTAGAGTTTGAATAAGTTTTAATAAACAATCAAATATGTATCTGTCAAGACTTAGAATTTCAAACTTCAGAGCTATTAAGGGATTGGAAATCAACTTTCAAAAAGGAGTCAATATTTTGATTGGAGAGAATAACTCAGGTAAATCCTCAATAATAGATGCCCTACGGATTTGTTTAGGTTACGGAAAATATGATAGTTCAATAAGCATAAGGGAAACGGATTTGCATATCAATAGAAAAGATGCAAATTATTTTTCTCTTCGGTTATTAGAAAAGTATCCTTTAATTCTCAAGTCACTTTCAGGGAAATATTTTCATTTAATTATTGATGAAGCACAAGACACAACCGAAATACAAATGAAAATCATTGAACATCTTGACCGTGCAGGGTTAAAAAACATTATGTTCGTTGGTGATCCTGAGCAGGCAATTTTTGAATGGAATACGGCAGATGCAGTACTTTTTGTGAATAAATATGATGATCCAGAATATCACACTATTGATCTCAGTGAGAATAGACGAAGTTCGACCAATATCTGCACTTTGCTTAATGCAATGGTGGGTGAAGACATATCTTCCATTGCTGATGTGAAAGACGATAAAAATATTCCGCAAGTAATTGGATATGTTTCAAAAGACGATATTCTTAGGCTAAAGCAGGAATTTATTGATGAATGCGAAACATTGGAAATACCACTTGAAAAAGCTGCCATAGTGTTTCGGGGCAAAAAATTTGGAGAAGAATATTTTCAACTTACTGATGATAGTTCATCTGATAACCTTCCTTGGGTAAATAAGCGCTACTCTGTCAGGGATATTGTACACGGAAAATATCTATCTGAAAGGGGATTTTACAAAGAAGGACTTAAACTCCTTGAAAGAGGTTATCATAGGCTGACAAATCAGGAATTACAGTTTGTTTCAAAACGTTTTTTGAGTGAGCAAATTCAAAATAATGGATTTAGAGCATATAGGAAAATATTGTTCGAATTTATTGATTTGCTGCCCGAAATAGGAGACAAACAATTAGCAGACTGGGTCAATGAGGCCAACACAACAATTCAGGCTAACAACTTCCCAAAACTGGAAGTAAACAAAGCCAAAGCAAATGTTATAATCAAAAATCTATTTCATAAAATAGAAATATCAGATTTGCCTTTTAAAATGGGAACAATTCATTCAGTAAAAGGGCAAACATTTGATGCTTTATTATTATTCCTCAAAAAAAAGTCAGGTACAAAAGAATATTCCAATCTTCTTTCCTTGAAGTACAAGGAGTTTGATGAAATAAAAAAGAAAAAAGACAATGAAGAACTAAGATTGGTGTATGTAGCCTGCTCACGCCCTAAAAGGCTTTTGTGGATAGTATTTCCAAATGAAGATAAAGATATTTGGGAAAACCATTTTAATTTGAACTAATATGAACACCACCACACAAATAAACTGGCCCAACTGCGGCATATCCATGGATGTTCAGGACATACTTGCCCATCAGCCTAACAAAGAATCAAACCCAAAATGAATTCCAACTCTGAAATACTCCTCTACCAAACCGAAGACGGGCGCACCAAACTGGAGGTGCGTTTGGAAGATGAAACTGTTTGGATTACACAAGCCGATATGATGGAACTGTTCCAGTCATCAAAATCAAATATAAGTGAACATATCAAGCACATTTTCGATGAAGGTGAACTGGTGCGTGATTCAGTTGTTCGGAATTTCCGAACAACTGCCGCAGATGGCAAACAGTATGAAACCAATTTTTACAACTTAGACGTAATAATTTCTGTTGGCTACCGGGTAAAATCGATGCGGGGTACACAGTTCAGGATATGGGCCACCGAGCGCCTGCGTGAGTACCTCATCAAGGGCTTTACCATAAACGATGACCTGTTGAAAACAGGGGCCGGTTATTTTGAAGAACTCCTTGAGCGCATACGCGATATACGTTCTTCCGAGAAAGTTTTTTACCGCAAGGTGCTCGAAATCTATTCCACCAGCATTGACTATGATCCCCGTGCAGAAAGCACACAACTGTTTTTTCAGACGGTTCAAAACAAACTGCATTGGGCGGTACATGGAAACACAGCCGCTGAGGTTATCTTTCAGCGGGCGAATGCCAAACTCCCGTTTATGGGACTTACCAGTTTTAAAGGATCAAAGCCTTCAAAACAGGAAATTTCCGTGGCAAAAAACTACCTGAGCGAACAAGAACTGCAAGTATTGAACCGCCTGGTTTCAGCTTACCTGGATATTGCCGAAGTAAATGCCATGCAACAAAAAGCCATGGCCATGAAAGACTGGATAGAAGTGTTGGATGGTTTTATTGCAATGTCGCGACAAAACATCCTCACAGATGCCGGGAAAATATCCGCTGAATTGGCTCGCCAAAAAGCGATAACCGAATACGATAATTACAGCAAAATATCCGAATCAGAACTTTCAAATGTAGAGAGACAGTTTCTTGAAAGTCTGGAAAGAACCCGTAAGCAATTGGAACAGAAAAAGAAAAAAGATTAATATGGATAAGTCAACCCAAATAAAATGCCCCAACTGCGGTACGTTCATTGATGTGCAGGACATACTTGCGCATCAACTGGAAGAGGAAATCAAACAGAAATACCAGTCTCAACTGGCTGATGAACAAAAGAAAGTTGCAGAGCAGGAAGAAAAACTTAAAAATGAAAAAGAGGCTTTTGAGTTGAAAAAGAAACAGGAGAATGAGCTATTTCAGGAAAGGCTTGAGAAGCAACTAAAAGAAGAACGGAAAGCCATTGAAGATAAACTCAAAGCGAAACTTACAGAAGAACAGTCGGAACAATTTCAAGCTTTGCAAAAGGAGTTGAATGAGAAATCAGAACAAATCAAAGAACTCAACCGCACCAGAGCCGAAATTGAAACTCTGAAAAGGGAAAAGTCTGAACTCAAAGAATCAATAGAGGCAGAAGCGCAAAAAAAGCTTAATGAGTTACTGGGTCAGGAAAAAGAAAAAATCAGAAAAGCGGAAGAAGATAAGAATGAATTGAAATTTAAAGAGCTTCAAAAGCAACTGGAAGATCAGAAGAAACTTACCGAAGAAATGAAACGGAAACAAGAACAAGGTTCTATGCAATTGCAAGGAGAAGTTCAGGAACTGGCCATTGAAGAATGGCTGATGGCACAATTTCCGTTAGACACAATCGAAGAAATAAAAAAAGGGGCAAGAGGTGGAGACTGTATTCATATCGTTAATACCAGAACCCGGCAGAACTGCGGAAAAATCTATTATGAAAGTAAGCGTACCAAAGACTTTCAAAGCGGTTGGATTGAGAAATTTAAAGCCGACATGCGAGAAAAGGGGGCAGATGTTGGGGTATTAGTTACAGAAGCCATGCCTGCTGGGTTTAATCGCATGGGTATTATGGATGGTGTATGGGTTTGCAGCTATGATGAATTTAAAGGGCTTTGTGCTGTATTGCGTGAATCCCTTATCCAATTGAATACAGCCATCACTTCACAGGAAAACAAAGGCGATAAAATGCACATGCTTTATGACTTCCTGACGAGTACAACTTTTCGTATGCAGGTAGAAGCCATTGTTGAAGGTTTTTCATCTATGAAAACAGCCTTGGAGAGCGAAAAGCGGTCAATGCAACGAATCTGGAAGGAACGTGAAAAACAAATTGATAAAGTGATCACTAATACCATTGACATGTACGGCTCAATCAAAGGTATTGCCGGGAATGCGGTACAATCCGTAAAGGCTTTGGAATTGCCGGAAGGGGAATTAACAGAAGATGATAATGATGAATAAAGAAGTAAACATAAATAACAAAGCTCTGCCGTTTAATCAAAATAAATAAAATGAACGACAATAACCATATTAATGTAAGTCATGAGGTCCTTGTTTGGGCGAGGGAATCGCTTGCTTTGAACCGAGCACAGGCTTCTGAAAGTACCGGTATTTCGCCTAAGCGTCTGGTTCAATTAGAATCAGGCGAGAAACAGCCCACCTTGGAAGAGCTAAAAGCATTTTCAAAAACATACAAACGAACCATTGCTACACTCTTACTTAATAAACCGCCAAAGGAAAAGCCTTTTCCTGCGGATAGACGCAGCATTGATTCAAAGGAACTTGGATGCTTCCATGAAAAAACCATCCAACAGCAAGTTCAGAAGGAATGGTTATTAAAGGATTTGGTTGAGCTTGGCAAGCATTTTCATGTTGGGCCTTTGGCAATACTGAGAAGCTTATTTGAACAGAAGCTTACCACCATAGCTTTCTATAAAGAGAAACACAATCAATGGAACAAGTCGCAATTCGGAAGGGCGAAAAACCCGGAAGGACGAAATTTAGCCAAAGAGGCGGTTCAGGAGAAAGGTAAAACCTACATTGGTTTGGCATTCAAGGCATTTGACCAAAATCGCATTAATATTAAGGACTTGTCTGATTTCCTAGGCGTTAAGTTGTCCTATATTCCCAAGACCCGTCAATTTTTGAACGCTTAACAATGGACTTATTCAGTGAAGGAAATACGGTTTATGTAATTGACACAAGCGGATTGATAAATCTTGACTTCACATTCAATAGAAATATTCCTGTATTTACTGCTATTTGGGAAGAAATTGAAGATTTAATAAGACAGGGCTGCTTCAAAACCATTGACTTTGTAGAACAGGAAATCAATGATTACGAAGGTCAACAGGACTTTTTAAAAAAATGGGTAAAGAAATGGGAAAAGCATTTGGTTGTAGAAACAGATGCTGCCAGTATCAATGCGGCAATACCAATAATTAATTTCGAATACAATACAGGTTTTCTGAATGCTCGAAAACAAGCCGAAGGGAAAGAAGAAGCAGATCCATATTTGATTGGATATTGCATGGTGCATAATTGCACTTTGATTGCAAGCGAAAGCAAGACTAAAAACAACAAGATTCCGGCTGTGTCTGAAAGAAACGAACCGATATAAACATCTGCGAAACTTTAGTAAATAAGTAAGTTAAAATCTTTTATCACAATTTAACTTTCACGGCTCCTTTATCTCTTATAAATAATGTTTTACAGGCTCCTTTGCCATATACATTTTCCAGTGTTATGATATATTCTTCAAGCAAATCTGGTGGTACGAATGCCTGTATTGTTCCGGCAAACCCACCTCCATGCACCCTCCATGCCCCTTTTTCTTGAAGAACCAGGTCGCTAAGTGCAAGAGCCAGGGAAACTCCCTGTTCCTTAATATTGTTTACCGGATAAATATTCTGGTTGTACATATAGGAACTGTAACCGGATTTGATAACCATTTTAAGAAATGATGGGAAGTCATTTTTTTCCAGTGCATTTACCTGGTCCACCACGCGCTGGTTATCACCATGAAAATGTATGGAACGCAATATGGCACGGTCGCCCACTTTTTCACGTATCCTGGGTACTATGTCCAGGACTTGCTCAAGGCTAACCTCCCGCAAAACATTTTTACCTAATTCTCCTGCTACGGCTTTCATATCGGTAGGGAGGGAGGCATACTCGTCATTTAAATCAGCATGATTGCCCCCGGTATCTGTAATTACCAGGGAATAACCGGTTGCAACAAAATCGAAATCAACTTTTTTAACAACAGGATTAGCCGGGTCTTTAAAGTCGATTGTGATAAGCCCCCCCAGAGAACAGGCTGTCTGATCCATAAGTCCGCATGGTTTCCCAAAATAGTTATTTTCTGCATACTGACCGATAATTGCATTTTCAATCGGATCAAGTTTTCCATCGTTAAAGAGGCTGCTAATGACACTTCCAATCAGGACTTCGAAGGAAGCAGAAGAACTCAGCCCGGACCCTTTTGGCACTCCTCCGTCAATACATGCATCGAATCCGCCAATCTGATAACCTGATTCTTTAAGCTTTGCACAGATCCCACGCACCAGGGATGCCGAAGTAAACCGTTCTGACTTGTCAGCTTCAAGTTTACCAAGGTCTACCTCAAACCGGGGATATCCTTCTGATTCGATTCGGATTACATTGGTGTTATTTTTTGCAGCAACGGCAATGTTATCAAGATTTACTGCCCCGGCCAAAACACGCCCGTGGTTATGGTCGGTATGGTTGCCTCCTATTTCTGTGCGACCGGGTGAGCTGAATAGTGCCGCTTCATCATGTTTAAATGAATTCAGAAATTTATTTATAAGATCAAGGTATCGGCTGGCCTGGTTTTGAAGGATATCCGAATTTGATCCATACATACTTATGAAAAACGGATTATCACCGTTATTGATTTTCGAGGTAAGAGATTCAATCTTTAGCATGAAGTATAATTTTATGATCCTTATTATTTTTACAGACCATAAAAATAACATTATTTCTCCTGAATCAACTATCAGGTTTCATGATATTTCGGAAATCTTAACCCTATATTTATGATCTCAGTTCTGGCGTCACCAATTTCGTTTGTTCCCATTAACGAAACACGATACAGACCAGCTTCATTTTTCAACAGGATATCTGAGAAGCCATCGTTCTTAATTTGTCCCTGGTAATTAATGGTATTATCATAAACCCTGAACCTTCCAATAATCATAAAATAACTGTCAGGTCTGACAGTAGCTTCTTTTAAAGGGATGAGTTTCTCAACGATTTCCCATATAGGTTCTGGTGGAGGAGTGTTTGCAATAATAACAGGTTCAGGTATCACAACAGTTTCCTCTTTCATAACAGGCTCATTTACGAAGTTTTTCATTATTTTTATCTGGAAATAATTTTCAACCCTAATAGTTTTATTATGAAAAGTATCATTTCGGAAAGTCTTACCTTGCTTGCTATTGCAACAATTCTTCCTTCCTGCAAAACCCAGGAAAAATCTGATCATGATCAGCCCAATATTGTTCTGATCTTCCTCGACGATGCCGGCTGGGGCGATTTCAGACCGTTTGCAGAACCACGTTATGAAACCCCGAACATTAAACAGCTGGCAAAAGAAGGACAGAGTTTCTATAATTTTTATGTTCCCCAGGCTATATGTTCAGCTTCAAGGGGAGCTTTGCTTACCGGATGTTATCCGGAACACACAAAATTATTTGGGGCACATGAACCCGGGCAAAAAGGTATGGATCCGAAGTTTATGACCATCGCGGAAACTCTTAAGGAAAATAATTACAAAACTGCCATATTCGGGAAATGGCATATTGGGGATCAGCCTGATACCCGCCCGCATGTTCGGGGTTTTGATGAAACAGCAGGAATTATGTATTCCAATGATATGTGGGCAGGCCATCCTGAAAATCCTGAATTTTGGGGACGAACACCACTTCAGTACTGGGAAAACGGAAAGGTTACCATTGATACAGTGACTGCTGAGCATCAGAAACAGTTCACTACATGGTTTACCGAAAAATCGGTTGATTTTATTAATCGCCATAAAAATGAACCTTTCTTCCTGTATGTCCCACATCCACAACCTCATGTGCCCTTATTCTGCAGTGATAAATTCGAGGGCAGATCAGGCACAGGCCTTTACGGTGATGTAATAATGGAAATTGACTGGTCGGTAGGGCAGATCATGAAAGCTTTGAAAGATAATGGAGTGGAAGATAATACTCTTGTTATCTTTACTTCCGACAACGGCCCATGGTTATCATACGGGAACCATGCAGGACAGACTCCTTTCAGGGAGGGAAAGGCAAGCTCTTTCGATGGAGGTGCGAGATCTCCATTAATAATGAAATATCCGGGATATATTAAAGCTAATACAGTTTCTTACAATACGTTTTTCTCCATCGACTTTTTCCCGACCTTCTGTTACCTTACCGGAGCCGACCTTCCCACTTACGAAATTGACGGAAAGAATGTATGGGATATCATTACTGATAAATCTGGAGCTCAAAACCCTCATGAATACTATGCAATAACAACCGGCCGTAACTTCGAAGCTATAATATCCGCAGACGGTAAATGGAAACTTCATCTTCCCCATGGGTACCGAAACCCGGTAAAAGGAGGGAATGACGGAAGTGCAGGAAAATACCAGCAGCTAAAGATTGATACATCCTTGTATAATATGGTTACAGATCCATATGAGAAGATTAATGTTTATGATCATTATCCTGAAATCAGCAAAAAGCTTTTAAGCCTGGCGGAAAAACATAAAGAGAAATATTTTAATTGACTCAGTTTGCTGATTATGAAATAAATTAAAATTGAAAATCTATGTTTTGTAAGATATTTTTCTTTTATTTTTTTGTTATTATCATTTAGATGTTATTTTTGTGAGAATGACATAATATTAATCAAAAAACTTTCAATAATGAATCCCCAAGCCGAAGAACTAAATCAAATCATCAGTGTAAACAGCCATGTTGTTTTTAGTTTGTTATCAGACCGTGGTGAAAAAGTATATTTCCCCAAAAAAGGGATTCTCGGACAATCTGCTGCTGCCCGTGGTAAGAGGATTAATGCCACCATTGGTACGGCTGTGGAAGACGATAAATCGCCTATGAGATTGAAATGTATTGAAAAGAACATCAGTGTACCACCAGCTTTAGCATTTCTCTATGCTCCCAGCTATGGCCGCCCCGACATCCGTTCAAAGTGGAAGGAGATGATTTATCAGAAAAACCCGGGTTTAAAGGATATTGAAATCAGTCTGCCGGTAGTGACCAACGCGCTCACCCATGGCCTGAGCATACTGGGTTATATGTTTCTCGATGAGGGGGATAAGCTAATAGTTCCCGATCTCAACTGGGACAATTACAGCCTTATGTTCACAAATGCATACGGTGCAGACTTACTTACATTTAATACCTTTAGAAATGGCGAGTTTGATGTGATTGCAATGAAAGAAGCTATCGCTACTGGTGGAATAGGGAAAAAGGTAATCCTGTTAAACTTTCCAAATAATCCAACCGGCTACACTCCCTCTGTTGAAACGGCACTTGAAATTGTAAAAGTCATCAGGGAAGCAGCCGAGGCAGGGAATAAAATGGTTATTCTTTGTGATGATGCTTATTTCGGTCTTGTATTTGAAGAAGGCATTGAACTTCAGTCTATATTTTCCTACCTGGCTGATTTACATGAGAACGTTCTGGCAGTTAAAGTTGATGGTCCTACAAAAGAAGACTATGTATGGGGTTTTCGTGTGGGATTCATTACCTACGGGATAAGAGGAGGCAACTCTGCTTTGTATACTGCCCTTGCCGATAAAACTGCAGGTGCTGTCCGGGGAAATATTTCCAATGCGTCCAATCTTTCACAATCTCTTCTCGTCATGGCTTGGGAAAGCAAGGAATACGAACAGGAGAAACTGGAGAAATACGGGATCATGAAACAGAGATATCAAAAAGTAAAAGAAGTTCTGTCTGGCGGGAAATATGAAAAATATTTTAAAGCATATCCCTTTAATTCCGGCTACTTTATGTGCATAAAGTTAAGAGAAGGAATCCCCGGGGAGGAAATAAGGCAAATCCTTCTGAACAATTTTGATACTGGAGTGATAAGTTTTGGTGATATTCTGCGGATTGCATTTTCCGCAGTTGCCGAGAAAGATATCCCTGAATTATTTGAAAATATTTATAAGGCTTGTGAAAAGTATTTATCAGAAAACTCTCAGTAAGGTGAAATATCTGAAATACCAGGTCTTATTCCCCGGGATAACCTACGGCCTGACCTAGTGTTATTTTCTGATCATCTTTCAGGTTAAAAAATTCTCTTAACTTTTCCTTATTCACTTGTCCGAAAACTACAGTAGAAAGTCCCTCCGATGCGCAATAAAGATAAGTGTTTTGAGAAATGCATCCTGCACCGACTGCTGAACAAAAGACCCTGTTTTCATCATTGGTATCTTTCATTCGCGCAAAATCAGCCACATAAATTAAAATTAAGGGTGCTGTTTTTATGTGGTCCTGATTACCTGCATGCTCGCGTATATCTTCATTTCCCATTTTTAATAAAACATGCTGTACAGGTCCATAGATATACCATCCGGATGGAGTTATAATGTAAATATCTGTTTCCTGCCAGTTATGGGCAGAGGGTGCTGTTCTTCTGCCGTCAGGGCGATTGATACCATAAGCAGCCCATAACAGATCTGATATTCTATTTATTTCCAGTTCCCGGGGATTAAGCTCCCTTGAGCTCTGTCGTTTGCTGAGAGCTTCGAAAAGCGGCATTCCTCCTGTTTTTGGTGGTTCAGGCAGAGAAATTTTTTCAATTATCTGTCCTATACCATTTGAAAGAGAAAGACTTACAATGAAAATGAAGATTATAACTTTTTTCCACATGATATATTTAATTAAATCAGTTACAATAAAATGTTACGTTGTATTTACAGCCTGGTTGTAAGAATCTGTTTTACAAGCTTTGAATTTATGAGTTGCCGGTCACCAATTTGGTTCCAGCCTCTTTTTTTGAAGCGTTCAGCAATGGTCTCGATGGTATCCTGTCCCACACCGTAGTCACCAAGCCTGGTTTTTATGCCTAAAGATTCGAAAAACTCTACCGTTTTCGCAATAGATGAATTTATGCGTTCATCTTCACTTCCACTGGTTATATTCCAAATTCTGTCACCATATTGCAATAGTTTTTCCTTTTTTTCTTCCCTGAGGATTTCCCATATACCTGGAAGAACTATAGCAAGGGTCCGTGCATGGTCGATGTTATGCAGAGCTGTAAGTTCATGGCCTATAACGTGAACCGACCAGTCGACCGGTACACCACAGGAAAGAAGTCCGTTGAGTGCCATAGTAGCTGACCACATCAGGTTTGACATGGCTGCGTAGTTGGCAGGATTTTCATATGTTTTAGGCCCTTCTTCAATGAGGGTCTTTATTACTGCCTCTGCAAATCTGTCCTGTAAAGGTGCGTTGACAGGGTAGTTGACATACTGTTCAATTACATGGATAAATGCATCAACAACGCCGTTGGCTACCTGGTTAGGGGGCAGTGAACCTGCTGCATCAGGCATTAAAACTGAGAATTTGGGAAAGGAATGAGGACTGGCAAATGCGAACTTTTCGGCTGTTGAAATACGACTTATAACCGAAGTTTTGTTCATTTCGCTTCCCGTAGCGGGAAGGGTCAGGACAGTTCCAATTGGAAGTGAAGCATTAACTACTAACTTCTTTGACGGAATATCCCACGGATCTCCATGGGTATATAAAGCAGCAGCTGCGATAAATTTAGTTGCATCAATTACCGATCCTCCTCCAACGGCAAGAAGGAAATCTATTTTATGCGCCTTTATCTGATCGACAGCTTTCATGCAGGTTTCGTAGGAGGGATTAGGTTCTATCCCGCCAAACTCCAGCACCTTGCGTCCTGAAAGCACTTTTTTTACTCTGTCGTAAACTCCGTTTTTGAAGATACTCCCGCCACCGTATAGCATCATGATGTTATTATCTGACGGAATGAGTTCTGAAATTTTCTGTAACTGCTCTTTTCCAAAAAGAATATTTACCGGATTGTAAAATTCAAAATCTTCCATTTTTCGTATTTTATTTTTCCTGTAAAAATACCATAATCTGCTTTAACCTGCAAAATAGTTGAAGTTTTTGATGAAATGTACATATTGATTATTAATTAAAGTTTCGCAGATGTTTATACCATGCATATATCAAGATGGTTAAACGCAATAAGTAATTGGGGTAAAATTCTACAGTTTTCATAAAAATTCCACATAAATTAAAAATTGAAAAATTTATTTCTTTATTAAAAAATTATTATTCCGGGAGGTCTTTAATGTTCAATGAATAGCGTCAACTTTCAAAATAGCGGTTCTCCCGTTTGCAGGGCACATATCCAGGGAGTACTCCTGCTACGCTGTCAGGGTGGTTTAGCTCATTTGACTGATGATAAAATCAGGGAAACATCAGAAGCAGCAACAAAGCAATTGGAAGAAATTCGTGATAATATACAACAGCGGTATAATAAATTAAGTGAATTTAAATCTGCAAATGAACAAGACCTTGAAGAGATGGATAAGAATATTTATTAACAACATTTTAAAATAATTAATCAGCACAAGCGGTTTTTTTAACTCTGATTATATAAGATTGCCACTTCCTCCCAGTTAACGACATTCCAGAAGGCATCAATGAAATCTGCCCTTTTATTTTGGTATTTAAGATAATAGGCATGCTCCCATAGATCCAGACATAAAATGGGTGTACCCTGAATGTTGCTAATAATATTCATTGTGGGATTGTCCTGGTTGGGAGTAGATGTAACAATAAGTTCTCCGTTTTTCTTTTTTATCAGCCATGCCCATCCGGAAGCGAAATGATTAGTTGCGACTTCAGAAAAACGTTTTTTAAATTCCTGGAAAGTGCCAAAGTATTTCGTAATAGCATCTTTAAGGTTATTATCTTTAATTTCCTGATATTCAGGTGAAAGTATTTTCCAAAATAATGTGTGGTTGGAGAATCCTCCACCGTTATTTTTTACTGCGTCATCATAATTTGAAATATTGGCAAATATTTCAGATATTGTTTGATCATCTAAAGAAGTGTCTTTAATAGCGGAATTAAATTTCTTTAAATAACCCGCGTGATGTTTTGTATAATGAATTTCCATTGTACGTGCATCGAAATGTGGTTCCAATGCATCAAAATCATAATTTAATTCTGGCAATTTAAATGACATAATAAAAGATTTATATGGTTATAAGAGAATTCATTCAGGTCATTTTATTAATCTCGATTTTAAATGATTTAAGAGAGCATTTGTAATAATTCTGGTACCTGTTTCCAGAACTGATCTCTTAAAAGAATTAAAGATATTACATCTTAAATTATCAACACTGGTTGATAGCATCTCTTCCTGCGCCAAAACATAATATTTAAGTTTTTCTTTTGCAGTCTTAATATCACTCTCATTCCTGAGCTTTCTAAAATCAAAATAATGATCTCTCATAATACTTTAAATAAATTTTGGTTTATATGGTTTACCTTGCTCCGGTAAAAATCCCTTAATACATCAGATTAAAAAATATGTTAGTATCATCTAAGATTTAACCAAACAATAATTAGTCGTCATCTTCAGAAAAAAGAATTTCTGAAAATACCTTTGTCAGGTTCCTGGTGAAAATTAGTTTTCTTGAAAGATATATTAGAAATAATATGAAAAGAAAGAAAGCTGCAGAAATCATAAACCCTTGTGAAAGATTACCTGTTACATCACCATACCAAAAACTGAACGAGAACATCAGAAATATGGTTACTGCAAAAACTGATACGATTAAAAAAACAAAAGTGAGCAGGTATGTACCTGCCCTTGTTAACTTTTGTAATAAGCCTAATTTTAGAAGGTCCACTTTTGTTCCTATATAAACTTTTAACACCTCAGTGATTCTTGCCAGGTTTTCTGATAAATCGGTTCCGTCCATAATTGAAGTTTTTTTTTCGGAATTGAATTAAAAAGATTTAGGATGTTTTTCTAGTTTGTTTTGCTTTTTCTTCCACTACTTCCGCTGCCTGCGCTGCTTCTTTTTGTTGTTCAGAAGCTTTTCTTTTTATTTCAGATTCTATATCCTCAAACTTATCTTTAATATCTTTAACGAAGTCATTAACATGCTTCTTCATATTATCTACCTGTTGATTCAGACTTTCTGTAACATCCGAAGTAATTTGTTGTGATTTTTTCCGGATTTTTTTTCTGGTCTTACTTCCCTTATCCGGTGCGTATAATATTCCCACCATAGCTCCGGCAGCAGCACCAGTTAAAAATCCGATAATAGCATTTGATGTTGACTGTTTCATAATTATAATTTTTTAATGAATATTGAACAATTTATCTACTTAAAGAGAAGAAAAAACCTTGCCACAATTTAAATTTCTGGTTTTATGCATGATTGATAATATAAATTGTGGAAAAGTCAAGACTGTTTGTAGAAAAAAGTGTGGAATATTGTGTACATAAACTATATTCTAAACATTTACTTCAGACATATCTTTTAATAATTCCCTCGCTTCTTTAAATGATTCCAAACTGTATTTTGCCAGGGTTTTGCTGTGGCCTACTTTAAGTGTAAACGCATAATCAGGTAAGTCGTTATATAAATACTCATCTGTATAATCATCACCTATGGCAAGAATAAAATCAAAAATATACTTTGACGAATAAGTCATTGCAGCTTTCCCTTTATTAAAAGCAGTATTTTTTATTTCCAGTGTCTTGTTTCCTTCAATGACCTCAAGGTTTAGATTTGAAATCAGACTATTTAGTTCCTCTTTCAACTCCATAGCTCTTAGAATTCCCTGGTCAGGATCAGTTTTCCGATAATTCCAGGATATGGAATGAGTTTTTTCTTCAATCTTTGTTCCGGGTGTTCTGTCACAGTAAAAATTAATAACCGGCAAGATCATTTCTTTCCAGTCATTATTCAGGTATGCATCATTGGTGCTTTCCCATTTTTTCCCGGCTTCTTTCATCCAGAAACCATGTTCTGCTATCAGAGTGTAATCTCTTGATGAGAACCATTTTTCGAAAGTGTTTTTATCTCTGCCTGTTACTAAAATTATATCAGTGTTCTCATTTTTTGCCAATTTATCTAATATTTCATAAAGCTCCTTGTCAGGTTCTTCTTCTCTGGGATTTCTTATGATATTAACAAGCGTGCCGTCATAATCAAGGAATAATGCCCGCTTTGAAGCTTTGCTATAGGCTAAAATAATTTCATGTTTTACCTCAGGGGTAATTTTTTGCGACAAATATTTTTCCCGTATTGAGGGCATATTATTTAAGCTTTCAATAAAATCAGAAGCCCACCGTTTAACGTCATAATTTTTAATCCGCTCCTGAAGAATTCTATTCATCTCTTTTTGCTCATTCAGTGGCATTTCCAAAGCCTTTTTTATCATATCGGCAATTTCATTTTTATCGTTCGGGTTGATGATTAAAGCTTCGTGCAACTCTTTGTATGCCCCTGCCATCTCGCCGAGAATAAGAACACCCGAACCATCCGTTCTTGTGGCAAGATATTCTTTAGCTACCAGGTTCATGCCGTCACGCACTGGTGTTATCAAAGCCACATCACATGAATTATAGAGTTCAATGAGTTTATGAAAAGGGAGTGAACGATAAAAATACCATATAGGTGTCCAGTTAATTGTAGCAAATCTTCCGTTTATTTTTCCTACCAGCTCATCAATTTCACTTTTCATAATACGGTAATGCTTCACATCAGCCCGTGATGGTACAGAAAGCATTACAAGAGATACCTTTTCTCTGAATTCAGGGAATTTATTTAAAAAATACTCAAAAGCAATTAATCTTTGCGGTATTCCTTTGGTGTAATCAAGTCTGTCAATTGACAGGATTAATTTTCTTCCCGGGTTATGCATCCTGAAGGTATCAATCTCACTTTTAATTTCAGATTGCTCTTCAGACAGTTTCTGTAAATTCTCCAGAGAAGCATTATAGAACTTGTCATAATCAATTCCCATTGGGAAAGCATCGATTTTAACGATCCGGTCTTTTAGTCTTACCTGGTTAAGGTAAGTTTCATAACCAAAAAGCCTTTTAACGCTGCTGATAAAATGTCTCTCATAATCATACGTGTGAAACCCAACCAGGTCAGCACCAAGCATTCCTTCAAGTAATTCTTTTCTCCATGGGAGTAATCTGAAAAGTTCGAAAGAGGGAAAAGGGATGTGCAAAAAAAATCCAATACTCAGATCAGGTAATTTATCCCGGATGAGTTTGGGCAGGATTAAAAAATGATAATCATGTATCCATATCTTATCCCCTTTTCTGGCATATTTTAGTATTTCTTCAGCAAACTGCATGTTTACACGCACATAAGCATTCCAGTATTTGTCTTCATATTCAGTAAACTGCGTAAAATAATGGAATAAAGGCCAGATTGTTTTATTGCTGAATCCTGAGTAAAACAATTCTTTATCATCTTTCCCGATGTAAACTGGCTCACATTTTTCTTTATCCAACTGGTCTTCAATTTTCATCCTGATCTCTGTATTAAGTTCATCCTTATCAAAATCAGAAGAACCAAACCACCGGCTATTATAGTTTTTATATATCGATTTCATGCCAGTAGCCAGACCTCCTACACTTGCAGTGATATTTATCTGGCGATTATTTACCTTAATAGTATATGGCAATCTGTTTGACACAATAATTAAACGTTCCATAATGATTTAACCGGTTACCAGTGATTAGAAATATATATTTTTCCTAAATAAAAGAACTGAGCAAAATTTGTTCCTGGCTCATTTTTTTATTATGTAATATAGCGCGTCGTGCGATTGGTATTTCAATTAATTGACATAGTAATCCTTAGTGTTATGGTGGCTTAGTGGCAGAATTAATAGGCACAAAATCCCGAAGACTCCAGATTTCAAAAAGATCCTATTATTTAGCTGAATATTAAGCTTATAACGTTTATTGAATTTTGTCAGTTAATTGTTTAAATACAAAATTGATTGACCCTGGAGTTTAATACCATTTATTTTATAAAATTAACATTTTTAACATACTTTCCCTATCTTTAATAAAAATAAACCTTCATTAGCTGTGGATTAAGTTCACAAGTGTTGAATAAATCCACATATTTTTTCTTATGCATTTTTATGAAATGAAAAAATCTTATTTTTATTAAAATTACCAGAGAGCTGATGTAAAGTATTGAGCATGGTTTATTTGTGAATAATCCCTGATAAAAGAAATACTAAAGGAAAAATTCATGGTATGAATCTGGTACTATCTAAATAAATTAAAATATATAGTTAACTAAAGTTTCGCAGATGCTCAACTTGTTAAAAAATAAAAAAGAATCTTTAAGGCAA
>CAZGKF010000049.1:0-23605 GCA_964526475.1 uncultured Bacteroidaceae bacterium | reverse complement strand
CCGTATGTATAATTGTTGCTACAATACCTAAAGCCCTACGGGCTATTGGTTTTTAATTAATATTGTTGAGTATTAATCTGTCTTATGTGAAATTTTGAACAGGTGCGCTGCACCTACAAATGTTACGGTGGTCTGCACCTACAAATATTAGGGTGCTCTGCACCTGCAAATATTTTGATGCTTTGCACCTACAAATATTCCGGTGCTCTGCACCTACAAATATTACGGTGCTCTGCACCTGCAAATATTCCGGTGCTTTGCACCTGCAAATATTTTGATGCTATGCACCTACCAATATTTTGATGCAATGTATATACCGGATCTAATATTAAACAGAACAGCTGAAGAACATTCCTTTATCTCCAATATTTAAATAAATCAGTCTTTCCCCGCCAGATTTTTTATATCTTCGATAACAAAAATATTTTCATGTCTTCTCCTATTCTATCCAAAAAGCTTTCTTCTTCCCGGATTGTCTGGTTTGAGCCTTCGAATCAGTGGGTATATCTTGAGGAGCCTGCCTGGTTTGTCTTTCAACAGCTGCGAAATAAGAAGGCAATTGCTGAAATTGCCCGAAAATGCGCAGGAAAATACAGGGTTTCTTACGGGGAATGTCTGCGGTTTGTGGAGGATATCAGCGCAAGTCTTGCTGAGTTTCAGAAGCCTCTCCTAACTGTTTATGAAGAATCTTTTACGACTGAGACTGCTAGTAGTTTGTCTTTTACCTCTTTCAGCACAAGGCACTATAGTATAAACAAAAAAATAATTTCCATATGCTTCGATTCGCGTCTTTCCGAGTACTATATCCATCCACCTTTTGCGCATCTGGAGATTACACCTTCCGGAAAAGCAGATGTCTGTTTTGAAGTTTTCAGTCACAAGGGACAAAATATTCTCCGCTGGGAAGGGCAAACCGATACTACTTATGTTTCGGATGACTTCAACCGCTTAAAAAGAAATTTGTTTATACAGATAAGCAACATCGTTTACAAGAGAACACATAATCACTGGTTGTCTTTTGTACATGCTTCAGGAATTACCGATGGCAGGCAAACCATCCTGCTCTCCTCTTCCAGCGGGTCGGGGAAAAGCACCATGGCTGCTTTACTTCAGGCGAAAGGGTTTCAAATGGTTTCCGATGATTTTGTGCCTCTCGATGCACGTAACAAAAAGGCATTCCCTTTTCCTGCGGCTATCTCGGTGAAAGAAGGTGCTTTTTCAGTCCTTTCAGCTTTCTATAAAAACCTTCACGATCCAGGGTATAATTTATATCCATATACCAATAAATCAGTCCGGTACCTGCATCCTCTCTCTTCCGTTTCCACCGACTATAAACCCAGACCGGTAAAAACCATGATCTTCATTAAGTACAATCCTGAAATAGCCTGTCAGCTAATCCCCCTGTCGATCCCTGAAGCCCTGAAACTTTATCACGAACAAGCATGGGTTTCACATAATCCAAGCTATGCAAGGACATTCATTAACTGGTTTGTAAAACTCGAATGTTTCAGGCTGGAATATTCGGATATTAAAAAGGGAATGGAAGCAGTAACGGACAGGTTTAGGGAATAATCTACACAGTTACATGAGAAATAACTAATTTCTTATCTTTATAAGATGTCTTCTTCTCAAATATACCATCTTATAGGGCACATTCTTTCACTCGCTGTTGCTCCCCGGAAGAAGGACAAAGTAGCTGACATGCTGTTCAGAACCAGTATGCCCTGGCCATTGTTTATTTCTAAAGCAAGCAATCACCTGGTTTTACCATCCGTTTATATACAGCTCAGGGAAAATGATTTGATTAAGCTCTTGCCTGAAATAATTACAGATCATCTGCAGAAAATACATTCCCTTAACCTGGAGAGAAATAAAGCTATTATGAGCCAGTCGGTCGGTTTAGTTAAGATCCTTGCTGCTGAAGATATTCAGCTTTTGTTTATGAAGGGTGTGGGGAATATTTTCGATAATCTGTACAGAGATACCGGGGAAAGAATGATACAGGATATCGATGTGCTGGTTCACCCCGGGCAATGGGAACATGCAGTGAGACTGCTTAAATTGCAGGGATACCGGAACCGTGAAATGCTGAATACCAGTGTTTTTCCACCAAGGAAACATTACCCGAGACTTTTGAGGGATGATTCAACAGTAAGTATTGAGGTGCATCGTTTTCCTGTAGGATTAACATATGGGAAGAATTTCACTGTGGAAAAGGTATGGGAAGAAAAAGTTCCTGCCAGTATTATGGGCAACTGTTTTGTGATGTGCGATGAGCACAAATTGATCCATAATTTTATCCATTCGCAGCTCGAACACAAGGGGCATTTTTACGCCCGGATATTTTTGCGGAACCTTTACGATCATCTCCTTCTTTCCAGGAGGGAAGACACAGGAAAGGTTTTTTCCGGGCCGGAATTTCATCCCCGAAGAACAGCAGCTTATATGGAAGTAGCGGGGAGGACTTTCGGACTTAAAAACGAACTGCCCCGGTATCCTGTTTCGCAAACAGGACTATATCCTCTCAGGCACGAACTTTTTTTACGCTCACGAATACTGGGAACCGGGATGCGTGTTATTGTAAGAATGTACACAAGTTATGTTCTTAAGCCTGTAAAGTCTTTAAGTAATCCTAAACTTCGCAGGTCAATGGTAAAAAGTCTGCTGGATAAAAAATGGTATGGTAAGCATCTGAGATCATACAGAAAAATTTTCAGATCATGAAATCCGGGAGAAGGGTTTTACCTGATATATATTTATAACGTTCAGGAAAAATAACTCAATAGCCTGATAGTTTTAATCTATCTTATCTATTTTATAACCATCATTTCTTAATTGCCCGAGTACTATTGGCAAGGCATGATACAGATTTTTTCTTGCTTTTGCTGAGTCATGAAATACGATAATAGAGCCTGGTTTCACATTCTGCATTACGTTTTTCACGCAGCGATCACCCGGAACCCTGCGGTTATAGTCAATGCTTAGGACGCTCCACATGATAATACGGTAATTTTTCATTAGTTCCTTTACTTGTGAGGACTTGATACGACCGTAAGGAGGGCGGAAGAGTTTACTGCCAATAAGTCTTTGTGCAAGCTCGATATCATCGAAGTAACTTTTATTGGATGATCCCCAGCCTTTGAGGTGGCTGTATGTGTGGTTACCGACAGCATGCCCATCATCAAGTATCTTTTGAAATATTTCCGGATTGTGATCCACATTTCTGCCCAGGGCAAAGAATGTGGCTTTCGCATCATGTTTTCGCAGCATTTCAAGCACCCAGGGAGTAACATCGGGAGTTGGCCCATCGTCAAAAGTGAGATATACCGTTGAAGGCTTTTCATTGATTTCCCAGGTAAGACGGGGCATTAACTTTCTGAGTATGCGTGGGGATTTTGCTATAATCATTGCATACTGTTAAAACTGAAACATATCCTTCATACTGCCTTCATGCTTTTGTATCAATGCCATCATTTTCTCGGCAAAATCGTCCTGTTTGAAATTACTTGCAAGACCGTGAAGATTATATAATGCACGGTAGGAGAAATTATAATCTCCGGCAATAAGATTGAACTTTGCCATACTGAATCTTTGTATATCCCTGTAATATGTTAATTCCTGATCGATAATTAAGGAATAATCTGAAAGGATGGTGTTAGCCTTTTCTGATTCACCCATGGTGTAGTAGATCTGAATTATTGGCAGGATGGATGCATTGTAAGGAAGAACATGATTGGGCATTAATCTCTGGCAGGTATCGAGAACATGAAGAGCGCTGTCTTTTTTTCCTTCTTCAATAAGAGCGTTAGCCAGACTGGCAAAGGTATATCGAAAGTTACTAAGCATGCGCTGAACATTTTCGTCGATGAAAAGAGTAGTATCTTCGAGTCCTCCCCATCTGAATTTGTTCATCACATTATCATACATCACATCTGTATTCACGCTTCCTGAGAACAGATCATTATCTTTTCCTGTTGAGGGGAGCAATCTGTATGTAAGCCCTTCGCGATGCAGATACTTTTCAAGACCAAGGTAGTTATCTCTCGAAGCTGTAATGGCGAAATAAATGGGTCTTTCCCAGGTTTTGTTGCCATCGATCATATCGAGTATTATCATATTGTTTTTGGGAATACCTCGTCTGCCACCTATCTCCCACCGCATTTCCGGAACGAGAGTTTTAGCAGGAACACCGGGTACGATATTTTCTCTAATCAGACTGGCGGTGTCAATTTTCATCATAAACTTATGTCCGGGAAAGAAATGTGTACCTCTCTGAAACCGGGGGTCATCAGAGCGAAGAAATCTCATGGCTGCATCCAGAGGCATATGGGCCTCATCTACCCGTTTCACAAATGATTCAAGGGATGTTTTCAGACTGGAAAGATCATTTTCCCTTACACCGAAAGATTTATTTCGTTCTATTGCATTGAAGGCACGTATGAATTTCTCAATTGGGAAATTTTTGTAGCCTTTCAGGAGTTCAGCAAAATCTGAAGGTGCCATTTCCGGAACTTTCGAATTTTTTACGATATTCAGAAATTTGTTGAACAGTTCTTCATATTCCTTCTCAAAAAGGTTCGTGTTGGTATTATATTTTTCCTCAAGAAGAATGTTGGAATTATCTGCGAAAAATACAAAGTCCCGTGTTCCTTGTCTGTACTGATCTTCATTCATAAGGATGGGAAGCGGGGCGGATTCATAGAATTTGTTCTGCATTTGCTCAATGTACCAGTCGGCTGTTAAATAGCTAAGATTGGACACCCTCACGTCTGTGCGCACTCCTTCTACTTCCTGAAGGTACCATAGCGGGAATGTATCATTATCTCCGTTAGTGAAAAGCACAGCATTCTCTTCGCAGCTTTGCAGGTAATTCCAGGCAAAATCACGGGCAAAATATCTTCCGGAGCGATCATGATCGTCCCAGTTCTCCTTCGCCATAATCCCCGGAACAAGCAGTGTGGCAGACAGGATGACAAAGCAGGCTTTTAATAATGATTTATAGTTTTTATCGATGCTATGAATAATTCCTGCAACTCCGAGACCAATCCAGATGGCAAAGGCATAGAAAGATCCTGCATATGCGTAATCTCTCTCCCTTGGTTGCAGTGGATTCTGGTTAAGATAGACTATTATTGCAAGACCTGTAAGAATAAAAAGCATCATTACAATCCAGAAGTCCTTGTTATCTTTTTGATAGTGAAAAAACATACCGATAATTCCTAACAGAAGCGGAAGCAAAAAGTATTTATTCCTTGCTTTGTTATTTAATAGATAGTCAGGTACATTATCCTGCGGACCCAGACGGGCTTCATCAATAAATTTAATTCCCGATATCCAGTTTCCCTTTGTTGGCTCGCCATGTCCCTGGATGTCATTTTGCCGGCCTGCGAAATTCCACATGAAATAGCGGAAATACATATATCCGATTTGATAACGGAAGAAAAACCTCAGATTCTGTCCAAAAGTAGGTATGTCAACAGGTTTGGTGCGGTCAAAACTGATCGCCCCGTTTTGTGTTCTTACAGGCTGCCCGCTTTCATCACGAACTGCATCATAGAGATCAGCCTCATTCATATTTGCCCAATTTAAATATTGATTAATATGCTCTTCCCTGTCGCTCCACATTCTGGGGAAAAACCCCTTGAAATTATCATCATACTCATATTCACGTGAGGGGCCTTTAATGTATCTTCCATCTTTTGGATAGTAAACAGGTTTTCCTTCCACTACTTTAATGGCAGGGGCATTAAAATACTCTCCAAAAAGTAAAGGTGTTTGACCGTATTGCTCCCTGTTGAGATATCTGAGTAATGAAAAGGCAGTTTCAGGATTACTTTGGTCAAGAGGAGTATCAGTTATGGAGCGGATAATGATTATTGTATATGCAGAGTATCCGATGCTGATCATTACCAGGGAAACAGCTATTGAGTTCAACAGGATTTTCCCGTTTTTATGCGTGTAATGCACAAAATATGTTAATGCTGCAATGAGAACAAGAATAAAGAAAATCAACCCTGAATGATAAGGTAGTTGAAAACCATTAACAAACATCAGTTCAAACATAGATCCCACGGATACAATTCCCGGTACGATCAGATATACCATAACTCCAAGTATTACGGCTGATACCAGAGAGCATGCAATGATACCACGCAAATTAACCTGATATTTACGAAAGTAATAAACAAAAGCAATAGCCGGAATGGCAAGGAGATTGAGAAGGTGAACCCCTATTGACAAACCCATCAGAAATGCAATTAATATCAGCCACCTGTTGGATTGAGGCTCGTCGGCGACATTCTCCCATTTAAGGATAGCCCAGAAGACCGCGGCAGTGAACAATGATGAGGTGGCATATACTTCGGCTTCAACAGCAGAAAACCAGAAAGTATCGGAGAAAGTGTATGCAAGTGCACCAACAAATCCGGCTCCCATAACAGTTATGATCTTCGACGGGGAGTAGTCTTCACCTGTTATTATTATTTTTTTTGCCAGGTGCGTAACAGACCAGAAAAGGAAAAGGATGGTAAAGGATGAGGCAAGGGCTGACATCACATTCATGGAATAACCTGCTGATGAAGGGCCGGCGAACAGGGTGAAAAACCTTCCAAGCAACATGAAGAAAGGAGCTCCGGGAGGATGCCCCACTTCCATTTTATATGCTGTAGTAATAAATTCCCCGCAATCCCAGAAACTTGCAGTAGATTCAATAGTAAGAAGATAAACAACAGTGGAGATAAGAAAAACAAACCAGCCGGTAACGAGATTATATAAATTGTAATTCTTCATCAAATTATTTTTAGAATGAAATATAATGCGAAAATAACAAAAAAGAAGAAAGCTGTGCAGATAAAAATAATAACTAAAAAATTTCAGGTTTATTCCGGATAAATATAAAAAAAACGAGGCTTTTTAGCTTATTTTTTTACTGTTATCTGACTATTATGGTTCTTTCTGCTATTGTTCCTCTCATATTTACCCTGATTTGAACGTGGATTTTCGCAGATATATTTTTCTTATTGACTTTCTTTTTAGGGAATGCTTATTACACGATTTTATTTTCAAGGAATTTTAATTGATCTTTACAAAATAATTGATCAATTTTTCTGCAATGCAAAAAAACAGAACTTCATTACTCCATGGAATATTATTAAAAAAGCTGTTCCTGTGTTTCATTTTATTATTTGTTGTTTTTCATTTTCACAGATCCCTGAATGCACAATTTCTCCAGTCTTCATTTGTAGTAAGGGATACTGTTCCTGAACCAAAGCAATTAAATCTCTCAATAAGGTCTGTTTCCTTTTTTCATAACAATGAATTTTTCCATCCCCTGGTTAAAGGATATACCCTGACAGGGACCTGGCTACAGCCGGAGTTTATTTATTCTTTCAGTAAGGATTTCTCGGGTTCTTTTGGAGTCCATCTGTTGAAATATCATGGAATGGAAGGTTTATCTCGAAAGCTTCCTGTTTTTTCATTTACGTATTCTCCGGCACCTTTTTTTAGTCTGACTTTAGGGAATTTTCCCGGGGGAGAATATCACCGGCTCACCGAAGTCCTTTTTAATCCTGAAAGACATCTGAGTTCATATCCTGAAGGAGGGTTGAGTGCAAGGCTGAGTACACAAGCGGTTGAAACTGAAATATGGCTGGATTGGGAAAGAATGATTTTGCATGGGGCCCCATTTAATGAAGAGATAACAGCAGGCTTGAGCTCTGTTATAAAACTTCCCGAATCTGCAAATGAATGGAGGATGAATATCCCCATACAGATACTGGGAAAACACGAGGGGGGACAGATAAATACCGGTGACCGTTCTGTAAATACATGGTGGAATATGTTAACAGGGATTGAAGCAAGTAGAAAGTATGATAAAAAGCATTTCAGAGAACTGATGTTTATCCTTCATTTTCCTTTTTATTATCATGAAGGCGAAACAGGTTTTGGAATTTTCCCCCGGGTAGAGGGAAATATATTTGGTAACAAGATATCAGCAGGGTATTTCAAAGCAGTGGGATTCAAAACAATTCATGGACTGGGTTTATATAATTCCTATGAGTACGATCCTTTTTTACAGAGCAATGGTCCGGGTGGAGATACGGAACTTATTATGTTTAAATCAGGATATACCAGGACTATTGGGGATCAGTTCAATTTAATACTGCGGTTTGATGCATGGTATGATATAAAACGATCAAAGATTGATTATATGTCAGGAATTTATTTTGCAGTATGGTTTGATAAAAAAATGAATTTCAGGAGAGTTAATCAATGATCGTCCATCTCCACAATTTTTGTTTCCAGTATTCTCCTGCGTAATCAATTCCTATTCGGGGTGAAGTAATATAAGAAGGATTTTTGATTCCCTTTTCAATCCATATTCTTTTAGATTCAGTAATGGATTCACCATAAAAACTATTATCTATTTTGAGTTTTTTTGTTAGTTTCCCGGGGCCGTTGATCCCGTATAAAGAGCGGATCAACACTGCCTGAGGAAATCCGGCCGGACCGGTTACGATATTCAGCATATAATACATCCCATATATTAAGTAGATATATAGTTTTCCTCCTTCCTGGAACATTACTTCTGTACGCCTGGTTTTCCCCTTGCTGGCATGGCATGCAAGGTCTTCCATACCCCTGTAAGCTTCAACTTCGGTAATGATATATTCATGGCAGATGTTATCAGTGACACGTATCAGTTTCATCCCTAACAGTGCAGGAGCAATGGTAAGAACATCTTCCCTGTAAAAATTACTATCAAGTCTCTGGCCTGGCATTAATAAAGGATACTGGTATTAAATGTACCCCACTTTTCAAAGGGAGTAAAAGAGTCAGGTAATGAAATGATTTTTCTTTTCTTTAAAATCAATGCACCAAAAGGGCCTGCGCCAATATCAATATTTTCGATAGAAATTGAAAGAGCTTTCTGTAAAAAATCTTTATGTGTCATTTTTTTCATTTTTATAAGCAAATATCAGCACTGAATAGAAAAACATAACAAAAGAGACTCCGGTTTGCGTTTCAAGTGTATCCTCATTTAACATGGATAATGTAATGATCAGGAAAAAGACCACAAAAAAGTAATTGTTCCATTTCTTCTCTATAAAAGGGGGGAGTATCAATGATGCAATTGCAATAAGAAATATGGGGATACCAAAACTTAGCATAAAAGTAAGATATTGGTTGTGCGCCCTCCGGCGCCATTTTTCCTTTAAAAGGGGAAGATATTCATCGTAATATCTGTTAAATTCTTTTTGAACATCACCGGTTCCGGTTCCGGAGATGGGATGTTTACTGATGATGTGTATGGCAGCCTTTAGGTATATAATTCGTTGGGCAATGGAATGCCCGCCTGGATCCCGGCCTTTAAAAAAACCATCCAATTCCCATATTATCTCATAAACTCTTGGATAGATGCTGTGCCATTTAAGAAAAAGATAGTTCGTATTGCCATTCTCAATAGCAGAAATATCGGCAGGATATAGTTTATTTAATCCGTTCATATCCTTTCTCAGTCCTTTGGATGTCATGTATCTTATCAGGGTATATTTCAATTCCTGTCCCTTTTTATCTTTACTGTCATATTTATAGTCACTTAATGCATTCCATCCCTTGCGCAGTTCTTCCTCACACAGATATATCCAGGTATAATTACCGTTTTCAGCTTCAGCGGATAAAGTATCGTGAAAATACTTATTGCCGTATATGGTATGAGTATCAAGTTCTGAAAAATTGATATTTTCACGCTGATAAAATTGCATAACCGACCTTGTCACAAAAGAGAAGAAGATAAGAGGGAAGGTAAGAAGCAAAACACGGACAATAAACCGGGGGGCACTTTCAGTTATCATACCTGAATATTTCCAGGAAAGAAAATACAGGATAATAGTGAGAATAGCTATTCCTGTGAGGGTTTTGAGAATGAAAAGTGAAAATGCCAGCCACAGAACAGCAATAAAAAAAATAATTCTGAGGGGGAATGAAGCTTTAAAATTTTCTTCCCGGGTAAAAATAAAATAAAGAAGGATTAAAACAGCGAAAGCAATCATCATCGAAAAACGTATATGTGAGATGAATACAGAAATTTCGCGGATATCGGTATATTCATAAGAGTATATCCCTGTGAATATGGAAAAAGAAACAAGAGTCCCAATCAATGTGGCAGCAATGAAAGTGAATAGAATTGCTTTTAGTTTTTCAGGTTTTATGGGTCTTGATGTGCCTATAATAAGCGGTAGCAGAAGAACGGGCAGTTTTATTTTAAGATCGTGGAGACCATAGGTGAAATCTGAAGTAAAGATTAATCCGGTAAGGTGCAGAATATACAGCATGGAAATGAACCAGAGGCTTTTTCTTGTTTTCAGGACAGATAGCTTATATCTGAAGTCGCCTTCGGCCAGCCAGTTAATACACAAGAGTATCTCGGAAACTGTAGTCAGCCATATTGAAAGAGGAAGACCGGCAGAAAGGAGTAACAAAGCTCCGATATAGATTTTATGGTGTATATCCTTTCTGTAATTCATTGCCGGGGGATTCTGATAAGCATTAATAGCAGCAGAAACTGTCATCATGTTTATATAGCCTAAAAATAATCAATTATGTTATATATTAATCAATTTAGCGCGGACTGGCATTGAAATAAAATTTTTACTATTAATTATTTGATTAATAAAAATTAATTGTACTTTTGCAGTCCACAATTTTTAAAGATTATTAAATAGATTCAAGAGTTTAATGATTATGATCAAATAAATGACCGTAAAGTGGATACATTAAGTTATAAAACAATCTCGGCAAACGATGCAACAGTAAAAAAAGCCTGGATTGTTATTGATGCCAACGATGAAATTCTGGGAAGACTAGCATCGAAAGTTGCATATATACTGAGGGGCAAGCATAAACCTGATTTTACACCGCATGTTGATTGTGGTGATAATGTAATTGTTCTTAATGCTGAAAAGGTGAGACTTACAGGTAATAAAATGACAAATAAGCAGTATGTGCGGCATACCGGATATCCGGGAGGACAAAGGTTTACCACTCCTGAGGAATTGTTAAATAAAAAACCTGAAGCTATAATTGAAAAAGCGGTGAAAGGGATGCTCCCAAAAAACCGTCTGGGCTCAAAGCTTTTCAAAAATCTTTTTGTCTATACAGGTGATAAGCATCCTCATGAAGCACAAACACCAAAGAAAGTGAGCTTAAATGAAATTAAAGAATAGTACATGGAAATGACAAATACTATTGGACGCAGAAAATCTGCTGTTGCACGCGTTTATCTGAGTGAAGGCAAAGGCCGGATAATTGTTAACGAAAGGGATTATAAAACATATTTCCCCGGTGAACATCTTCATTATGTTGTTGAGCAACCACTTCATCATCTTCAGGTAAGAGATAAATATGATATTAAAGTAAATCTTACCGGTGGAGGTATAAAAGGGCAGGCAGAAGCTTTGCGTTTAGGTATATCACGTGCCCTTATAAAGATTGATCCCGAAAACAAACCTTCACTTAAAGCCGAAGGTTTTTTGACCAGGGATCCGCGGGAGGTGGAACGTAAAAAGCCTGGACGCCCAAAAGCAAGAAAGAGATTCCAGTTCAGCAAGCGTTAGCCTCTGACATTGTTTAGTATCTAAATCAGGAGGATTTCCGTAACTCTTTTATTCTTAAACGGAACTACCTGTTGATTGCCAAAACAGAATGTAAACAAACAATTAATAATATGCCAAAAACAAGTTTTAACGAATTACTGGATGCAGGTGTTCACTTTGGACATCTTAAACGGAAATGGAATCCCAATATGGCTCCATATATTTTTATGGAAAAAAATGGTATCCATATTATTGATCTCCACAAAACTTTGCAGATGATGGAAGAAGCTGCGGCTGCAATGAAACAGATTGCCAGGTCGGGGAGAAAGATACTTTTTGTTGCTACAAAAAAACAAGCTAAGGACATTGTATCAGAGAGCGTGGGAAAGATAAATATGCCCTATGTTACTGAAAGGTGGCCAGGGGGGATGCTCACCAATTTCCCGACGATCAGAAAAGCAGTAAAAAAAATGTCTTCCATCGACAGGATGGCTACTGATGGAACTTTCGACACACTTTCGAAAAGGGAAAAACTACAGGTAACCAGAAAACGTGCCAAACTTGAAAAAAACCTCGGAAGTATAGCGGAACTTACAAGACTCCCGGCAGCTATGTTTGTAGTTGACATTTCCAGGGAAAACATCTCTGTAAGAGAAGCAAACAGACTCAATATCCCGGTGTTTGCCATCGTCGATACCAACTCAGATCCTAATAAAGTTGATTTTCCAATACCTGCCAATGATGACGCATCAAAATCTATTATGCTGATAATCAATTATCTGTGTGAGGCAATAGAGGAAGGCCTTAATGAAAGAAAACTTGAGAAGGAAAAGGATGGCGAAATAAAGGAGACAATGGAAAAAACAGAAAAACCAACCGGAAAAAGAACCAGGATGAGAAAGTCCAGGGAGGAATCTGTTATTGAAGATTTAGAAGATGAAGAGGACGGGAACGATGATAGTATAGAAGAAAATGAAGATGCAGAAGAAGCAGAAGAGATTCTGACAACTTCTCTGGATATTGATGATGATGAGATAGCAGAAGAGGTGCCTGTTTTAAAGAAGGTGCTTACAAAAAAAGCTCCTGTGAAAAAATCAGTATCGAAAATTAAAGATGAAGAATAATATAAAATAAAAATCATGGTAATAATAACCGCTGCAGATGTCAGCAAACTAAGAAAAACTACCGGTGCAGGAATGATGGATTGTAAAAAGGCTTTGGAAGAAGCAGCCGGAAATTTTGATCAGGCAATTGATATAATCCGGAAAAAAGGACAGCTTATCGCAAGCAAACGCGCTGATAGGGAAGCTACTGAAGGAGTCGTTCTGGCTAAGGTAAGAGATGGTTTAGGCGTTATTATTTGTCTGAACTGTGAAACCGATTTCGTTGCAAAGAATAGCGATTTTATAAAATTTGCAGAATCAATTCTTGATGTGGCCCTTCAAAAAGCTCCTGCTGATCTTCAGGAATTGAAAACAATTGGAATGGGATCAAAAACGATTGAGGAAATGGTAGTTGAACAGATAGGTGTTATTGGAGAAAAATTGGATCTCAGCTATTACGAAAAGTTAAGTGCAGCTGAAGTAGTTCCTTATATTCATAGTGATAAGAAACTTGCCACCATTGTTGGTTTCACGAAAAAAGCAGACCTGCAGACAGGTAAGGATATTGCCATGCAGATTGCAGCAATGGCACCTGTTGCTATTGATAAAGCTGATGTGACTCCTGAAACTATTGAAAAAGAAAAAGAAATTGGAAGGGAACAAGCCAGACTTGAAGGAAAACCTGAAGATATGCTTGACAAGATTGCGGAAGGAAAATTAAATAAGTTCTTTAAGGAATATACCCTCCTGAATCAGGAGTTTACTAAAGACAGTAAAAAAACTGTAGCGCAATACCTTAGGGAAGCAGACCCTGATCTTAAGATTACAGGGTTTTTCAGGTTTTCGTTAAAACAATAGTTTATTCATTGTATTTGTATTCCCGACTGATTTTCCCGTATTTCCCCCTATTTTCCTGCAGATGTTGAAATAAAACGGTTTTCTGCTATCTTTTTAATATGGCTTTTTACTAAATTAGCTGGTTAATAAAGATATTAATCATGAGCAGATATAATCGCATATTACTAAAAATGAGCGGAGAAGCACTTATGGGAAACCAATCTCATGGGATTTCCCCACAGCGAATCAAGGAATATGCAGAAGAAGTTCATCAGGCTGCTACTGCCGGTTTGCAAATTGGAATTGTAATTGGTGGCGGAAATATTTTCAGGGGATTAACCGGCACATCACTTGGAATTGAGCGCGTGAAAGGGGATTACATGGGTATGCTCGCAACTGTTATTAATGGCCTGGCATTGCAGTCGGCTATTTCAGATGCAGGAACCAGATCAAGATTATTTTCAGCTTTCAGGATAGACAGCATTACTGAATTATTTGAAAGGGATAAGGTTACGGAAGCTCTTGAAAATAATGTAGTAGCTATTTTCACTGCTGGTACAGGCAACCCCTTTTTTACAACTGATACAGCTTCGGCCTTAAGAGCCGTTGAAATTGGGGCAGATGTAATGTTGAAAGGAACCAGGGTAGATGGTATTTACACTGCAGATCCTGAAAAAGATACCGGGGCTGTTAAATTTGATGAAATTTCCTTCGACGAAGCGCTGGAACGTAATCTTAACATTATGGATTTAACGGCTTTTACATTTTGCAGGGAAAACAAGCTTCCTGTAATTGTTTTTAATATGAATATTAAAGGCAATCTAAAGAAGCTTATTTCAGGAGAAAAAATTGGAACTTTAGTGAGAATTTAAATATATTTAGAGTTTGAAATATATAAACCAAATTTTTCATCTATGAGTGAAGATGTTCAATTTGTTCTTGAAATGATTGAGGAAAGAATGAAAAAGGCCCTCGATTACCTTGAACTTGAATTAAGCCGTATCCGTGCGGGGAAAGCTAACCACCATTTATTAGATAGTATAACTGTTGATTATTATGGTGCTTTAACACCTCTTAATCAGGTGGCAAATGTCAGCACTCCTGATGCAAAAACCATTGCCATTCAACCCTGGGAGAAAAATATGATTGGGTTAATAGAAAAGGCCATTTTAGCTTCAAATATCGGTATAACTCCCGTTAATAACGGCGAGATCATAAGAATAAATATCCCTCCTCTTACTGAGGAAAGAAGACGTGACCTGGTAAAACAAGTTAAAAATGAAGGCGAAAATGCAAAGGTAAGTATAAGAAATGCCCGCAGGGATGGAAATGAAGAAATCAGACAACTGCAAAAAGACGGACTGCCTGAAGACGAGAAAAAGAGAGCAGAAGAAGAGATTCAAAAACTAACAACAGATTATTCAGGAAAGGTTGATAAATTGATTGAAGGAAAAGAAACGGAGGTTATGACAGTTTGATATTTTATTTCTATTTGTTAACTGACTGAAGATTCCCGAGAATTTTATTCCCTATCATTTCCTTGATTGTCAGAGCAATTGATTCAGGATCGTAAGCACATTCACATAATTGTTCCTTACGGCTTCCATGTTCAATGAATTTATCATGTATCCCGAGTCGTTTTATTATAGAACGGTATTCTCCATCACACATAAATTCCAGTACAGCACTTCCGAATCCGCCCTGAAGAACCCCGTCTTCAACAGTTAAAACAAGTTCGAAACGATTAAAAATTTCATTCAGCAATTTTTCATCAAGGGGTTTAACAAATCTCAAATCATAATGTGCAGCACTGATACCAAAGTTTTTAATAAGATTTAGTGCTTCGGCAACCAAAATTCCTGCATAACCAATGGTGAGAATGGCAATATCCTTACCTTCTTTAAGACAGCGGCCTTTACCTACGGGGATTTCTTCAAAATCATTTTTCCAGTTGGCATTTATCCCTCTGCCTCTTGGGTATCTGATACTAAAAGGTCCCTGATCTTTTAACTGAGCCGTGTACATCATATTTCTCAGCTCCCTTTCATCCATGGGAGCTGCAACGGTCATATTTGGTACAGATCTCATAAATGCAAGGTCGAAAACCCCATTGTGGGTAGCTCCGTCATCGCCTACCAGACCTGCGCGATCCAGACAAAAAACGACATTTAGATTTTGAATGGCTACATCATGTATCACCTGATCATAGGCGCGTTGAATAAAGCTGGAATATATGTTGCAAAAAGGTAACATCCCCTGAACAGCAAGTCCTGCAGAAAAAGTAACAGCATGCTGTTCAGCAATTCCAACGTCAAAAGTGCGTTCAGGCAGTTTTTCCATCATGATCTTTAAGGAACAACCAGTTGGCATTGCAGGAGTTATACCAATAATCCTGTTATTTTGCTCAGCAAGTTCAAGAAGTGTTTCTCCAAAAACATCCTGAAAACGCGGAGCCAGAGAGGTGTCGGACTGATCAGACAATATCTCCCCGGTCAGTTTGTTAAACCTTCCCGGTGAGTGGAAAGTGGTCTGATTAAGTTCAGCCTGCTTAAACCCTTTACCTTTAACAGTTATGCAATGCAACAGCTTAGGCCCCGGAATGTTTTTCAGGTCATTCAGGACTTTTACCAGATGTACAACGTCATGCCCGTCAACAGGACCAAAATACCGGAAATTTAAAGCTTCAAACAAATTGCTTTGCTTAAGAAGAATTGATTTCATTGCATTTTCAACCTGCTGGATATAAGATCTTGCTTCGGGAGCCAGTTTATTGAGATGACCAAGCAAATTCCATATTTCATTTTTTACCTTGTTGTAAGTTCTTGATGTGGTAATATCAAGAAGATAATCTTTCATTGCTCCTACATTAGGATCAATGGAAATATTATTGTCGTTAAGGATTACAAGCAAGTTTGTATTTTCTATACCTGCATTATTTAAACCTTCATATGCAAGCCCTCCTGTGAGTGATCCATCACCTATTACGGCAACTACCTGACGGTCCTGCTCCTGTAAAAATTTCGACGCAACAGCTATACCCAATCCTGCAGAGATAGAAGTGGAAGCATGACCTACCCCAAATGCATCGTATGCACTTTCAGATAATTTTGGAAAGCCACTTATTCCTTTGTATTTTCGGTTTGTGGTAAATTTGTCACGGCGTCCGGTAATAATTTTATGTCCGTATGCCTGGTGCCCAACATCCCAGATAATTTTATCATAGGGAGCATTAAAAACATAATGAAGAGCAAGGGTAAGCTCAATGACTCCGAGGCTGGCACCAAAATGTCCGGGATTAGATGATACAACATCAATGATAAAACTTCTCAGTTCTTTACTTAAAGGAACCAGATCGTCAATCCCAAGCTTTTTAAGATCATCAGGATCGTTAATATTATAAAGTAAAGGATAATTTGTTTCCTGTTCCATATTATAATTATCACAGGGAATATTAGGAACAAAGATAGAAAAAAACATCTTACAGGAAAAGAAGCCGTGGTTTTGATAATTAAATGATATAAATTGTAATATTTGTTGCAATCTTACGTATAATTGAGAAAAAATAATGTTTAGGAAAATTTTCGTTGCTATCCTTCTTCTTCTGACATTTTATTCATCAGCATTTCCTCAATCAGCTTCAGACAGATGGAAAAGTTATCTGCCCTATACCCAGGCCTCAAAACTTGCTATTGCAGAAGACAGAGTGTATTGCGCCACTTCAGGAGGACTATTCTATTATAATACAAGAGATAATTCCATTAATAAAATTTCAAGGGAAGATGGCCTTTCTGATACAGAAATATCAGCCATACGTTTTTCTTCAAGTCATAATGCCCTGGTAATTACATACATTACATCAAATATAGATATCATAAAAAATAATGTAATTACAAATTTGCCTGATATAGAGCGTAAGCAAATTCCCGGGGATAAAAGTATTTATAACATTTCATTTGAAAACGACCGCGCATACTTATCTACAGGATTTGGTATAGTAGTTCTTGATCTGATGAAAAATGAATTTATTGAAACATACATTATTGGAGAAAATGGGAAAAGAATTAAAATTCATGAAACCGCTTTCATGAATAATTATGTGTATGCAGCTACTGATGAAGGTATTTATAAAGCTTTTCTGGATTCCCCAAATCTTGTGGACTATAATTATTGGGAAAGAATTAATGAAATCCCCGGATACACGGGAGTTTTCAACACAATAACCATGTGGAACAACACAATATTTGTAAACAAAAAGGGAAGCCCCGGGAATAACGATGTTGTATATTATTTGAATGGAACAGCCTGGGAGGAATACAATAACTTCAGTGAAGAAAAATGCCTGCAGTTAAATAATGCAGGAGAATATTTGATAATTACCAGTGAAAAACGGGTTGATATATACGACATTCATGAAAATGAGATCCGGCATGTAGTTGCAGACTCTCCTCAGTATGCTGATCTGGATATTAACGGGAATTTATGGATTGCAGATAAAAACAAAGGACTTCTCCGGTATTCAGTTGATAACCATTTTTTACAGCTCTCACCTGAAGGGCCAATAAGTGCTAATGTTTCTGACATTGAGATAAAGGGAAATAATATTATAGCAGTTGGAGGAGGAGCTTCTTCAGGTATGGGGAATCTGTTTCGTAATGCTGAATTATTCCGCTTACATAATAACAGCTGGTCAAATTGGTTTAGTATGGAAGTCAAGGACTTATACCGGGTAGCAATAGATCCCTCAAACCCTGAACATTATTTTGCTGCAAGTTGGGGTTACGGTCTTCTGGAATTTATTGGTAACGAACTTGTGAATATTTATGGAGAAGAGAATAGTTCCCTGCAATCAATAATTCCCGGTGATAATTTTATCCGGATAGGAGGAATTGCTTTCGATAATAATAATAACTTATGGTTGACAAATTCGGGAGTAGCTCAACCGGTATCGGTTTTCACAAAAAATGGCGAATGGACAGGTTTTTCTGTGGGGTCGCAAGTAAATGCCCCTAATCTTGGACGTATTATTATTACCCGTCAGAACCATAAATGGATAATCCTTCCCGGAGGTCATGGCCTATTTGTTCTGGATGATAATAATACACCTGATAACTTTTTAGATGATAAATACAGGAAACTTAGCGTAGTTGATAATAACAGCTCAATTATAACAAATGATATTCATTCGATAGCTGAAGACAGGAATGGGAATATATGGCTGGGCTCCAATAAAGGGATTATTGTTTTTTACAGCCCGGAACGGGTCTTTGGTGATAATTTATTTTACGGACAACAAATACTTATTCCACGAAAAGACGACAGCGGTTATGCGGATCCTTTGCTGGGAGAAGAAATTGTTACAGCAATAGCTGTAGACGGGGCCAACAGAAAATGGCTTGGCACTAAAAATGCCGGATTGTTCCTGGTTTCGCATGATGGCCTGGAGGAAATACATAGTTTCAATACCGCAAACAGTCCCATTTTATCGAATTCAATTGTTGATATCGCTATAAATGAAAAATCAGGAGAGGTTTTTATCGGAACTGATAAGGGAATCATTTCTTATAAGGGAGATGCCATTGCACCAAATGAGATTTTCAATGATGTTTATGTATATCCGAATCCTGTGAGGGAAGATTTTTATGGAGATATTGTTATAACCGGGCTTGTTGCAGAAACTATTGTTAAGATAACGGATATAAGCGGAAATATTGTTTATGAAACTATTTCACTGGGTGGACAGGCAATATGGAATGGCAGTAATTTCAGGGGAGAAAGGGTTAAAACGGGAGTGTATCTCGTTTTTTGTTCAGATAGCGAAGGTACATTAAGTGTAGTTACAAAACTGTTATTTATTAACTGACTCTTGGCCAGCCATCATTCTATGTAATCAATATTAAACCGCACAAGCGGTTTATTATTATTTTATCCCCTGTATCTGATTTTACCGAATAATTAAAGAATATTAATAATGCTTGAAAAGTCGCGAGGCATAGTACTTCATCACTTTAAATATGGTGAATCCAGTATAATAGCGCATATTTATACAGGAAACCGCGGGAGGCAATCATTTATTTTCAAAGGTATAAGATCGGTAAAATCAAAGATGAAATCCAATTTTCTTCAACCTCTTTTTATTGTTGATATTGAAGCGTATTATAAGGAATCACGGGATCTTAATATTGTAAGGGAAATGACTCTTTTCAGAACATTTTCTTTTCCATATAATATCATGAAGAGCTCTCAGGTAATTTTCCTTGCAGAGGTATTATATAAAACATTAAAGGAGGAAACAAGGAATACGGAGTTGTTTGGTTTTCTGATTAATTCAATCGAGTATTTTGATCTTGCAAGTGAAGGGACATCGAATTTTCACATTTTTTTCATGGTAAAGCTGATGCGATACCTTGGTATTTTACCTTCACATAGAGAAAACAGTCAGGTTTCATATTTCGACATGAAGGAAGGTAATTACCAGTCTGTTATACCCGATCATCCTGATTTCCTGGAACCATTTGAGACAAGGTTCCTGCAATATCTTCTGAGTGCCGGATACCCAAATCTTTCACGGCTGAAAATGAATCATACCGATCGCCATCTTATTTTGGAACGACTCATCAGGTTCTATGCTATTCATATTGAGGGATTTGAAAAGCTAAAATCGTATCAGGTGTTGAAGGAAGTTTTTGGTTGAGAAGGTTTAGAATAGTACTTTTTCATTAAATTAAAAGCACTCTGTTCAATAAACCTTTGGTAATGATTTACGTATAACCTTAATATTAATTAATCTTTTTCTAATTTTAGGCTTAACATTTAAGTGCAACCATCGGCCTCTGTTTTTAGTCTGATATTTATTAGTTTAGCTGATGAAATAGAGGAGGATTTTTATTGGTTTAAATCTTACCATGTAAATTGATGTTTCTTTTCAGGAGATATGTCATAAGGGATTGTTATTCTGTTTAAAGACGGGGTGACAGGGGATTGGTATATGGGTATAATTAATCATGCAAATAATTAAAATCAAATACAATACAAGGAGGTTACTATGAAAACGGTGCGAAATTTATCATCGGCATTTCTTTTTGGAAATAAACAGCAGACCCTGAAATTTTCGGGTATCCCGCTTTCCGGGACTGTATTATTTTTTATCATTATCTTTAGTCTTCTGGGTAGTTCAAAATTGTATTCCCAGGGCGTCGGGATAAGTGAGGTATCTATTATTCCGGAGTCTTCAGCTATTCTGGAATTGAGATCTACGGAAAGAGGATTATTGGTGCCGCGGATGACAACTACTGAAATAGCGGCAATTGTATCACCTGCACAGGGGTTAATGGTTTATGATATCAACACAAAGTCGTTCTGGTATTATGAAAGTGGCTGGAAAGCAATTGCTTCCGGAGATTTGGGGACAGGTGACCAGCTATTAGGTATGAATGCCGCAGGAACTGCAAATGAATACAAGACTATAAATGGAACTCCCAATCAGATTCTTGTTAATTACGCCCCGGGCAGCATTACTCTTTTAGCACCCCAGGATATTCACAGCGGAGCCGCACCCACATTCCTGGGACTAACTCTTAGTGGACTGAGTGCGGACGCAGGTGTTTATACCAGCGGAACAAGCGCATTAACCTCTACACCCCCTTCATCAGGGACAATCGGGTACTGGAACCGAAGTATTGGGGGAACTCTTTCACCCACCAACGCAGGTGATGGAATAACTACAAGCGGTAATATTTCAACAACCGGATCAGGTACCTTAACTTCGGCAGGACTTATTACTGGTGCTGAAGGGGCAACAATATCCGGAGGGATAATAAGCCTGAACAATAATTCCAATTTTGGAACTAATATTAATACCGGGGCCTCCACCGGGAATATAGTTATTGGTAACCCGTTAAATACTGTAAGATTGCCGGCATTTAACACTCCGGGTATAATACATAATGATGCTTCGGGGGTGTTGTCGAGCAGCCTAATAGTAAATGAAGATCTGTCGGAGGGTTCTGTTACTTCAACTAAAATACTGGATGGCACAATAGTCAATGCAGATATAAGCAACATTGCTGCTATAGCTTTATCAAAACTGGCTTCAGGATCTGATGCACAGGTGATCGTGGGATCGTTAACAGGAGTTCCTTCTTATGTAGATATGAGTGGGGATGTTACCATTGATAACACTGGAGTTACGACTATCGGATCATCAAAAGTAATTAACGGCATGTTGGCAGGAGATGCTGTTACCACCGATAAAATTGCTGATGGTACAGTTTTGAATTCGGACATTAATGCCAATGCCCAAATAGACGCATCGAAGTTGGCAGATGGTACGGTGAGTAATGCGAAGTTTCAGTTTATCAACAGCTTAACTGGCAATGCCCAAACCCAGCTGGATAATCTGGGAACGCAGATAACTGGAATAAATACACTTGCAGATGGAAAGATATATTTGGGAGATGGAGCAAATACATCTCAGGAGGTTACGATAACAGGAGATGTTACCATTGATAACGCTGGAGTTACGGCTATCGGATCATCAAAAGTAATTAACGGCATGCTGGCAGGAGATGCTGTTACCACCGATAAAATTGCTGATGGTACAGTTTTGAATTCGGACATTAATGCCAATGCCCAAATAGACGCATCGAAGTTGGCAGATGGTACGGTGAGTAATGCGAAGTTTCAGTTTATCAACAGCTTAACTGGCAATGCCCAAACCCAGCTGGATAATCTGGGAACGCAGATAACTGGAATAAATACACTTGCAGATGGAAAGATATATTTGGGAGATGGAGCAAATACATCTCAGGAGGTTACGATAACAGGAGATGTTACCATTGATAACGCTGGAGTTACGGCTATCGGATCATCAAAAGTAATTAACGGCATGCTGGCAGGAGATGCTGTTACCACCGATAAAATAGCTGATGGTACAGTTTTGAATTCGGACATTAATGCCAATGCCCAAATAGATGCATCGAAGTTGGCAGATGGTACGGTGAGTAATGCGGAGTTTCAGTATCTGGATGGCTTAACGGACAATATACAGGATCAGTTGGATTCAAGGCAAACAACGACATTAACAGATGGGGACATTCTTGTAGGTGACGCCTCCAACATTGCAAGTTCGGTTACGATGAGCGGGGATGTGACGATTAACAATTTGGGAGTTACAACGATAGGAGCAGGCAGGGTAACGAATGGGATGTTGGCAACCAATGCGGTGACTGCGGATAAAATCTTAGATAATGCAATTGATCTCCCCGGGACAAAGGTTACAGGAACATTACCGGTTTCAAAAGGGGGAACAGGTCAGTCAGCTGAACTTATAGCCGGTGGCATCCTTTACGGCGCATCCACAAGTGCTGCAGCTGTAACAGCAGCAGGATCTTCCGGCCAGGTGTTAAGTAGCACAGGATCTGGAGCACCTGTATGGTCGACATATACGTTCCCAAATACAGCTACATCCGGGAAAATTATGATTGGTGACGGAACTGATTTTGTTGCCTCCACAGCAAGTTACCCGGAAACTGCTGGTAATCAAGGTAGTATTATTGTTTCAGATGGCACTAATTTCACCACAGGGGCCTTATCAAATTCAAGTTCAAGTTTAAGTTCCGATATTACTATGTCTCCTGCAAATTCATGGAATACAGGACCTTCAATAAGTCTCGATGCAGGTACATGGTTTATTACTGGTACTATCACAATTACCAACCCAAATGGTTCAGCAGGTAACACCACCGCAAGACTTTATAATGGATCATCAACCATTTCTTCATCAGAATCATATACACGGGAAGATCCTTTATCAACTTCAATATCACTAAGTGGTATTGTAACACTTTTATCTACAGCAACAATTAGTATTGATGCGAATGGGACCCAGAATAATTATGTTATGCGAGCTGCTGCCGTTAATAACGGGGAGGGCAATAATGCTTCATATATAAATGCTATAAGAATAGGACCTTAAACTTTAAAACTATTATCTAATTCTATAATTTAATATTATTATAAATTAAAGTTTCGCAGATGCTCAACTTGTTAAAAAATAAAAAAGAATCTTTAAGG
>CAZGKF010000048.1:0-24051 GCA_964526475.1 uncultured Bacteroidaceae bacterium | reverse complement strand
TCCGTATTACCGCGGCTGCTGGCACGGAGTTAGCCGATGCTTATTCCTACAGTACTGTCAACCACGCTCACGAGCATGGGTTTCCTCCTGTATAAAAGCAGTTTACAACGCATAGCGCCGTCATCCTGCACGCGGCATGGCTGGGTCAGACTTTCGTCCATTGCCCAATATTCCTCACTGCTGCCTCCCGTAGGAGTCTGGTCCGTGTCTCAGTACCAGTGTGGGGGATCATCCTCTCAGACCCCCTAACCATCGTTGCCTTGGTGAGCTGTTACCTCACCAACAAGCTAATGGTACGCATGCCCATCTCTAACCGCCAAAGCTTTAATTCCTTTAAGATGCCTTAAAAAAATATTATGGGATATTAATCCGAATTTCTTCGGGCTATCCCCCAGTTAAAGGTAAGTTGCAAACGTGTTACTCACCCGTGCGCCGGTCGCCATCAGGTATTGCTACCTATGCTGCCCCTCGACTTGCATGTGTTAGGCCTGCCGCTAGCGTTCATCCTGAGCCAGGATCAAACTCTTCTTTGTAATTAAGTTATTCTTGCTCAAGATTTATTATAAAACTCAAAAATTACATTTCTGAATGCCTCTTTCGACCTTTACCTCTTCAATATTTTCAAAGAACTATTTGTTAAATTTTATTATTTCGGACTGCAAAGATAAGTCTTTTTTATTAAGCCCGCAAATTATTCCTGTTTTTCGCTTTTAAAAACTCTCTCAAAAAGCGGTTGCAAATGTAATACTCTATTCTTGATTTCCAAAATAAACTTTTCTTTTTTTAAATAATTTTTAAAAATCTTTTTTTTCTCCCTATTTAGTAGATTGTAACCCTGATATATACCATATCCCATCAGCACATCTATACATACTGCAAATTATACAGTCGGGTAAAATATCATAACATTAATTTAGCAGACGCAGTATCTGCATATGCGACAAAAACCGATGTGTTTAGATAATCACAAAATATTCTACCTGACACCAAGAATAAATTATGTGAATTCATATACCTTTCTGTCAGCCTAAGGAATTATAATAATTCTCTTTTCCCTAAATTTACATTCATATTATAATATGTCTTATATTCGTATTTTTAAATTACAACTTGTATTGTGCACAGGAACCTGGTTATAATACCTACATTTAACGAAAGGGAAAATATTGAAAAGATCATTCGAAAAATATTTTCCCTTCCCTTAGTATTTCATATTCTCGTTATCGACGATAATTCCCCGGATGGAACAGCTGAGATTGTTGAAAACCTTCGAAAAGAATTTCCTGATAAACTTAATAAAATTGAACGCCCTGCAAAACTCGGTCTTGGCACAGCCTATATTACCGGATTTAGATGGGCTCTTAATAATGACTACGATTATATCTTTGAAATAGATGCAGACTTATCCCATAATCCGGAGGATCTAATCAGATTATACAATGCCTGTGTTAAAGAAGGAGCGGATATGGCAGTTGGTTCCAGATATATTTCCGGGGTTAATGTTATCAACTGGCCTATAGGAAGAGTAATTATTTCATACTTCGCCTCTGTTTATGTACGTATTATTACAGGTATGAAAATAATGGACACAACTGCAGGTTTTAAATGCATCTCGCAAAAAGTCCTTGAGACTATTGATTTCGATAAAATCCGTTTTAAAGGTTACGCTTTCCAGATCGAAATGAAGTTTACTGCCTGGAAATATGGCTTTTCTATTATCGAAATCCCAATCATCTTTACCGACAGAAAAGAAGGATTATCCAAGATGACAGGAAGCATTGTAAGTGAAGCTATCTGGGGAGTTATTAAAATGAAATTCTCAAGCCTCTTTAAAACCTATAAAAAACAAACAAATGGGTAAATATTATATCCATAATGCCAGAATTGTAAATGAAAATGAAATATTTAACGGTAGTATTCTCATCCATAATAAAGTTATTGAAAAGATTTACAGGAAAACAATCAACACAGGGAATGATTATTCCAGAATAAATGCAAACGGCAATTATCTTATCCCGGGAGTTATTGATGACCAGGTGCACTTCCGGCAACCGGGATATACACACAAAGGCGACATTGCCTCTGAATCAAAAGCAGCCATCGCAGGCGGGGTAACTTCCTTCATGGAAATGCCTAATACTTTCCCTCAAACAACAACCATAGAAGAACTGAATAAAAAAATCGAAACTGCCTTTAATTCATCCTTTGCCAATTTTTCATTCTACCTGGGTGCCACAAATACCAATATAGAAGAGATCCGTAAAATTGACCCGTCAAGAGTATGCGGAGTGAAAATTTTCATGGGCTCTTCAACAGGTAATATGCTGGTTGATAATAAAGATACATTGGAAGCAATTTTTGCTGAATCACCTGTAATTATTGCCACACATTGTGAAGATGAAACTATAATCCGCAGGAATACAGAAATATTCCGGAAAAAGTATGGTGAAGATATTCCAGTGCATTACCATCCTGAAATACGAACTGCTGAAGCATGCTTCACCTCTTCCTCACTTGCAGTTGACCTGGCAAAGAAATATAAGTCCCGCCTTCATGTCTTACATATCTCAACTGCACGTGAGCTGGAACTTTTCGACTATGCACTCCCCCTGGCTGAGAAAAAAATAACTTCAGAAGTATGTATCCATCACCTCTGGTTCAGTGAAAAAGATTACTTAACAAAAGGTGCATTAATAAAATGGAATCCTGCCATTAAAAAAGAAGAAGATCGCACAGCTTTACTGAAAGGAGTTCTCTCAGGGAAAATAGATGTAATAGCAACAGATCACGCACCCCATACCCGTGAGGAAAAATCCGGCAGCTATTTCCATTGCCCTTCAGGAGGGCCTATGGTTCAACACAGTCTTATGGCCATGATGGAATTTGTTCATAAAAAAAATATCAGAATTGAACAACTTGTGGAGAAGATGTGCCATGCCCCGGCTATAGTGTTTGGTGTAGAAAAACGAGGTTTCATGCGGGAAGGCTATTATGCCGACCTTGTAATACTGAACCCTGAAGCAATATATGATGTTTCATCTGACAATCTACACTACAAATGTAAATGGTCTCCTCTTGAAGGTGAGATCATGCACTCAGAAATAAGTCATACCTTTGTAAACGGCGAGCTTGCCTATTGTAAAGGAGAATTTAATGATAAAAAGTTCGCAATGCCATTGGTTTTTAAGAAGTAAGGGTAATAACCGGAGGGGTGCCACCAGTTAAACCTCTCCGGAATATATATTACCGCGATGCTAAATAATGCTGTTTTATCGGGAACAAAAAATATCTCTCTAAATGTGAAATACCTGAGGCTGTCTAAAAAGCCTTATGACTTTAGAATTCACTTTCAATTTGTAAGTTATTAATTCAATGATTAGTCTTTTTAGACAGCCTCGGTTAAAATCAGCCCCCCTAAACCAACTGATCTGATAATGGATAGAAGGACATGCTACACCAATATTTTTCACTTTCCGATGGATCAGCAGAAAAAATATCTTAAATTTGCATCTCGTATATGATAATATCTCTTGTATGAAAAATCTTAATTTTTACCTGTTATACGCTCTCTTAGTATTTTTTAATAAGGATATCTCTCCTCCTGGCCCGACAGATGTTGGGACTGGTTGAAGAACCTGGAATTTTCAAGATAATTATCTTATTTATATTCTTACCCCCTGAAAAATTAAACCCTCACTTGTATTATGCTTACAGTTGAAAAAATAGGAGGAACTTCCATGTCGAAGTTCGATGAAGTATTGAAAAATATTATCATTGGAAAAAGAAACCCTGATGAAATGTATAACCGGGTTTTCGTGGTGTCTGCATATAGTAACGTCACCAACTGGTTACTGGAACATAAAAAAACAAAGACTCCGGGAATATACAGTAAATTTGAGAACAGGGAAAACTATAATGAAGGTCTGCACGATATTCTGCAGAAACTTATTGCCATTAATCACTCTCTTGAGGGAACAGGTCTTGATATTGTTACCGCCGACAAGTTTATTACTGAAAGAATTGAACAAGCAAAGAATTATCTTTCAAGTCTCGCTGATGTTTTGGCTACAGGCTATGTCAATAAATCAAACATTCTTTTAGCTGCAAGGGAAATACTCTCATCTATCGGAGAAGCACACTCAGCATTCAATTCGGTAAATATACTGCAAAACTGTAACATAAATGCTATATTCATTGACTTATGCGGTTTCAATGATCCCGAGTTTCTGACCATTGATGAAAGGATACAAAATGAGCTAAGAGGTATTGATTTTGCTGCAGTGTTGCCTGTTGTAACCGGTTATACAAAAGGAACTGAAGGAATCATGCGTGAGTTCGACCGGGGATATTCGGAAGTTACATTCAGTAAAGTGGCAGTAGCTATTAAAGCTGATGAAGCTGTCATTCATAAGGAATTTCACCTCTCAAGTGCAGACCCAAATATTGTTGGCATCGAACGCTCAGTAACTGTTGGCTTTACAAATTATAATGTAGCAGATCAGCTTGCCGATGTTGGAATGGAGGCAATTCACCCAAAAGCCTCAAAGCCCCTGGAAGTTGCCGGCATAAATATCAGGGTGAAAAATACTTTTGAGCCGGAACACCCGGGAACAATCATCTCGAAAGACTTTTCAGGAAATAACGGTAAAGTACAAATAATTACAGGAACCGACAAGGTGATGGCTATTGAGGTACATGATCCAAAAATGGTTGGGGAGGTGGGATTCGACCTTGGAATAATGGAGATTTTTCAGAAATACAAAGTTAGTTATACATTAAAATCTACCAATGCCAACAGTATCACCCAGGTTATCTGGGAGAATGATCTGAAGGAAGACCTTATACGGGAATTAAAATCAAAATACCAGCAAGTAACCGTTCTGCCCTGTGCGCTGATTTGTGCTCTGGGAACAAGTATCAGCAAACCGGGAATAATAGCTAAAGCCACTTCTGCACTGGCTATACATAATATTAATATTGCTGCTATGTCGCAATCGCTGATGCAGGTTAATGTTCAGTTTGTAATAAACAGGGAAAATTATAAAACTGCGATTATCGCCCTTAATGATGCCCTGTGCTATAAATAAAAACGAAATAATACCGAAAAACACACGTAAAATCATTTAACAAAGGGGGGTTGCTCTATCATTTTTTATACATACACTTTCTTGCTTCATCACTATATGCGTTAATGAGTTCGTCTCTGGCATCAAAAAAATGGTCAGAAGGTGAAAGAATGAAAGCACCGTTTTCTCCTGCTTCTGCAAAGCATCTTCGCACTTCTGCCCGGGTTTCTTCCGGAGTGGAATGCATTAAAAATTGATTCTGGTTAAACCCTCCAATCATACAAACCTTATCTCCAATAGTTTTCTTTGCTTTATTCAAATTTGTATCACCACCCATTGAAGATGGAGTAAAGGTTTCCATTGCATCAGGCTTCATAGAAGCTATTTGCTCTAAAATAGGCATCATCCCGCCACAGGTATGATAAACGATTCGCTGGCCTGCAAGGTGGGCAGCTTCTATGAGTACGGAATCAAATGGAGCAACGAACATTTCAAAAAATTCCGGTGAAATTACAGTTGTTGATGCATCCCCCCCACCCAGTTCAATGATATCAAAATGCGCACCTTTCATAGAACGGATATAATGAAGTTTCCTGTTTTGAAGTACCCCAAGGAATTTCTTCACCCATTCCGGATCTTCAAAAGCCATGAATATTAAATTCTCTATTCCAAAAATGCATGCAAGATCCTGCCAGCATCCCGGCTGACCAAAACCATCGAAGCAACAAACATGACTTCTTATAAGACCTCTCTGCCCATATTCAGCAGCAGTCTTATTCACCAATTCTACATCACAGGAGGGAGAAGACATATATTTAGCGATCAAATCAAGATCCGATTTTTCCTTAACAAGGTGCTCTGCAACCCAGGTAGTATGCTCATTCGACTGCAGGATCATCCACAGGTTTTTTTCCGGTGTAATAATACTGAATTTAATAGTCTCATATGAATACCCGCTAAGTGGTTCAGTTTTAAATTGCCAGCTATCCGTACAAACCCTGAGCCCTTCCAGAAACCCTAATTTCCCCTGAGTGGGATCAGCAAATTCATTCCTGCTCTCATCAGGTTTATGAAAAACAAGCCATTTAATGGGATCAAGATAAAAAGTATCAAAAAAGTCCTGTTCATCTTTTCCAGACATATACTTATTAAGATAGGATGGCAGTATGTGATGGGTTGTTACAGGTAATCTGTCGGGAATCCCTCCTTCAATGGCGGTAATAAATCTTTCTTTGCTCGTCATAATAGTGTATCTGTATTATTTTCTTATGTACAAGAATGCTGAATATCTCCTGTAAAAGTAAAGAAATCATTTTAAAATATTTACCATATGAACATTCAAGTCTGTAACTTCTTATTAAAAATTCACTCTTGCATTTGTTGTTTATCCCCTTAACCTTAATCAGGCAATTTTTTCTTGCTATATTTGCCCTTCACAAAAAAAATAATATGAAAGCCATTGGGATATCCGGGTATGGAGGGACAGAAGTACTTGAAATAGTTGAGCTACCTGTTCCGGAGATAAATGAAGATGAAGTTCTTGTAAAAGTATTTGCGGCATCAGTGAATCCGGTTGACTGGAAGACACGACGAGGAAACCTGAAATTCCTGACCGGAAAAAAATTTCCATTTATACCCGGGGTAGAGGTTGCCGGAGTAGTTGAACGGATAGGATCAAATGTGAAAATTTTTCGACCCGGACAAAGAGTCTATGCAGGATTAAGTTACATGGGCGGAGGATATGCCGAATATATAAAAACACATTGGGAAAAAGTTTTCCTTATTCCTGATAATACAGGTTTTCCGGAAGCATGTACCTATGGAGTTGCCGGAGTAACTGCATATCAGGGATTTGTTCACCATGGAAATATCCAAGAAGGGATGCATATTCTTGTGAATGGGGCTTCTGGCGGTGTGGGGACTTATGCGGTTCAGATTGCAAAGATTTTAGGAGCAAAAGTTACAGCAGTTTGTTCAGGAAAGAATTTTGAACTGGTAAAATCTCTCGGTGCTGATGAGTTAATAGATTATACACAAAAAGATGCTACGAAGAATCTCAATACCTATGATATTATTTTAGATGCAGTTGGAACTATCGGTTTTCTGAAAGCCCGGAAAGCATTGCGCAGAAAAGGGAAATATGTGAATACCCTGCCAAGGCCAAAACTTTTCTTCTGGCAGATCCTAACATCATTAACAGCTGGGAAAAAAGCCAGTGGAGTAATTCTGAAAATGTACCGTGACGACCTGGAATGGGTTCGTGACCAGGTTGCATTGGGACGTATAAGGGTGATCATCGACCGTTCCTACCCGCTTGAAGAGGCAATAAAAGCACATGAATACAGTGAAACTCTCCGGGCAAAAGGAAAGATCGTGCTGATTGCAGGAAACTAACAAATAAAATCCCAGGCTGTAAAACCACCCCGGTAAAGCATTCCATTTGCATCCCTTACCTGCTGTCACCTATGTTCTCCATATTTTGGTAAAAATGATACTATAATAAACCCGGCTATTGCAAGACAGATAAGCAATATAAATCCAATAGTATAACTTCCTGTTACATCATTATATAAAGCACCAACCAACATAGGTATGGAAGAGTCGGCCACCCCGTCAGCTACAAGTATGATCCCCATTACTCTGCCCAGTACCCTGATACCAAACAAATCACCGGCTATTAAAGGAATTATCATATAATCACCACCCAGACCAATTACAAATATAATCGCAAAAATATAAATACGTCCGGGAAAATCCGGAACAATCAATAAAGGTATTGAGAAAGCTACAATTCCAAATATCAACAGCATCACATATTTCCGTGGAATAATATCAGCCAGTGAACCCATAAGAACCCTGCCTGCAAGGCTTGATAATAATACAAGTGACATTATATGTGCGGCTTCTGATTGTGTGAAATTCATATCACTCAGATACAGCTTTAAATGCTGGATAACACCCCCAACAGCTCCTATGGAACACATACTGCCAATAGCTAACAGGAAAAAGTCACGTTTCTTCAGTATCCCTTTTATTGGAACCATTGATTCCGGTTTATTTGTTATAACAGGATTTGGAGGTGCATTTTTAAGAAAAAGAGGTAAGGGGAAAGCAATAATTATTACTATTACTCCCAGGGCACTTAATGCAACAGTCCATCCCAGATTTCTTTCAAGTCCTGCCGAAATCTGATGAACAATGGCTCCGCCGGTTCCTATACCTAAATATGCTATCCCCATGGCTTTCCCCCGGTTTTTATTAAACCAGCGGGAGATTAACACCTGAACCGGTTACGACCCGCCACATACATAACCGAGTGCATTAAAAAAATAAAACAAATAAAACATGGGCAATGAACTCACAAAACCTAATCCAATAAGGGAAATACCTCCAAATAGCGCCCCTACTATCATCATACGCCTGGGCCCATACCTGTCAATTATATATCCCGCAATAAATCCAAAAACAGGTCCTACCACCAACTTGCTTAAAGCATTCCCTGAAGTTACCACTGCTCTTGACCAGCCAAACTTTTCAACAATAAAATCAAAATAAAACGGAATCCCGTAATATGCAAATCCAACAATTGCCAGCAGAGATAAAAAAGCAGCAGTAATTACAAGCAACAACTGCCCGTTTAAACTACGCGAAGACTGTATTTCATTTCCCATTTAATGTTTGAATTATGAGTTGTATAAAAAATTATTTTAGTCGGTTAATCAATTCTTCCCCTATGTATTTCAAAATCTTTAAAAACCTGTCATTACCCGGTTGAAATTAATTGAAATCTAATTAATCAATATGCTGTTTACAACATCAATTAACCTAAAAAGCAGGATGAGTTAATTATATGGATTATGTTTATTAACCAATTCCCTAAGCTTAATAACATTGCAGGATGGAGTATCAGCACTTACTATGCCACAACCGAATATAAACCTGCCATTTGCAGAACATTTTGCGATAAGCTTTTTTACTGCTTCTTCCATAAGTTTTTCATCGCCCTTTTGCAACAAAGCAGAATTAATACTTGCCCTGAGATTTATTTTATGTTGATCGCAAAGTTTTTTATAAGCTTCCTGATCGGAGTTTGCATCGGCCATTAGAAGAGAGGTTCCGGTTTGAACCAGTAAATCGGCAATTGGACTAGTATTTCCGGTAATTTAATAGAAGTCCTGTTAACCGCTTATGCGGATTAATAAAAAAAAGATTAATTTTCGTTCTTTAAATAATTCATTCTACATGCTCAATTATATCTATTTCCTTAAATTAATGTCATGATTGCTACAACTCTTTTTTCTTTTCTTCTGTTAATATTTTCATTAGATCTTTCATCTCAAATACATTTTAACCGTTTTCAACATTGAAACTTTTCAGAACAATAAATCACTGAAACTAAACAGGGGCACTTCTCTCCATCCTTAGCACTATCTGAGCCGTGGTTGTATTTCTCTGTTCCATGATTCTTTCACAACCTTCGGTTATTCTTCCTATGGTTTCTTCATCATAATAACGTATTGTTATAAGCTTAAGACCATTTTCATGTTCAATACTATAATGCGCACATAGTTCTTCAAGTATTTTTGGGATACGATGGCTATCATTGTTTACACATACCTGAAAAGAAATGGCGGAATTCTGCATCATATTTATTCGCAAACCATTACGCGCAAAGCATCCGATTATAATCTCAAGATTCTCTTCGGCTATAAAAGAAAAGTCCTTCGGGAAGAAATGTATCAGCACCTGGTCGGTCTTAAAAATGAAACAGGGAATAAGCTTTTCATATACTACATTTCCAATTAATGTTCCGTCCCCATATGGATTTAGAAAGGACCTTACATAAAGTTTAATATTTTTCCGCTGAAGGGGCTGAATAGTTTTCGGGTGAATAACCTTCGCCCCGTAATACGCAAGTTCAATTGCATCGCGATAGCTTAGTTCATTCAACAGGGTAGCATCCGGATAATACACTGGATCAGCATTCAATACCCCCGGTACATCTTTCCAAATGATCACTTTTTCTGTTTTAAGGATGTATGCCAGTATAGCAGCCGTATAATCCGATCCTTCCCTGCCAAGGGTTGTAGTAAGATTATTAATAGTAGATGCAAGAAAACCCTGTGTCAGTAATATCTGGTTATCCCTGAAAATGAAATCCTTTTTTACCAGTTTCCCTGATAATTCCCAGTCAATGCGCGCTTCCCGGTAAGTTTCATCTGATTTCAGCGAATTCCGGATATCTTTCCATTCTGTTCTTATGCCTGTATATTTCAGATAAGCTGCAATTATTTTAGTAGAAATAATCTCTCCCATGCTCACTATCTGGTCGTAATCAAAATCATAGTTTAATGTGGGAGTTTCCTTTAGTCTTTCTTCCAGAGCCGCGAAAATGCTTTCTATTTCTTTATAAACAGGATGGGGAGAGCCGGGAAATAAGTCCTTCATTATTAAAAGGTGATGCTCCTTAATAATTCCCAATGATGCAAATGCTTTTCCGTTTTGACTAATAAAATCAGCTGTCACCTGTTCCAGTGCATTTGTGGTCTTTCCCATGGCTGAAACCACCACTATAATTTTATCATCGAATTTCCGGATAATTTCAGCGAGATTTCTTACAGCAGAAGCTTCTTTAACGGATGCTCCACCAAATTTAAATACCAACATATTTCTTTCTTTAATGAAATAACAAAGATAAAGGATTCTGAATATTTTTTACTTTTGCATTCTATTCGCGGAGAGTCTGATGTTTGAAGATATCTATAATAAACACCCTAATACTTTAAGTATTTGCAATGTATTGAAGGAAGGGAAAAATGGGCTGTACCTGATCAAAGGGCTTTCAGGATCTTCCCGTGCATTGCTTTTTCGTTCATGCTTCCTGAATATCAGGGGAAGACATCTAATTATTCTTCCCGATAAAGAGACAGCAGCATACTTCTTTACTGATCTTTGCAATGCCGGACTGGAAAATATTGTTTATTTCTTCCCTTCTTCATATAAAAGAAGTATTCAATACGGACAAACCGATGAGGCAAACATCATTATGCGGACTAAAGTGCTTGAGCATTTATCACGCTCCACTGAAGAAACTGCAATTATAACCTACCCCGAAGCCCTGCTTGAAAAAGTCATTTCATCTGAAATACTACAGGATCAAAGTTACGTATTAAACAAAGGAGAACGTTTAAATACAGCCTTCCTTGAGGAATTACTCGAAACCTATAATTTCTCCCGTACAGACTTTGTCAGCCGGCCGGGACAATTTGCTATCAGAGGAAGTATTATGGATGTTTTCTCTTACTCTTCTTCCAAACCATTCAGAATTGATTTTTTTGGAGATGAAGTAGAAACTCTTCGAACTTTCGATGTGGACACTCAATTATCCTTAACACTTCTTGAGAAAATTCAAATTGTCCCAAATATACAATGGGAGCATGGTTTCAGGGAAAACAGGGTGGCATTTCCTGAATACTTTTCCGGTTCTGTCATCTGGGTTGAGGATATGGAACTCATTCTCCAATACAATAATGAAGTTTATGATAAAACAGAAATTGAAGATAAAAATCTTCCCCAAAAAGAAAATTTTCTGTTAAGCGGTGATGAATTAAATAGTGCAATAAGTAACAGGCTTATATTACATTTCGGGAATACGTTTAAAAATCCTGTAAATATATTTTCATTCAATACTACACCCCAGCTGCCAATTCAAAAAAACTTCAACTTTTTCGCAGGTATATTGAAAAAGAACAGTTCAAACAATTTCAGGAATATAATTCTTTCAGGGAATGAAAAACAGATGGATAGAATACGTGAAATATTCTCTGAAACGGACCCAAATGTCCATTTTGAACCGGTCTTAAAAATCCTCCATGAGGGCTTTACCGATCAAGACCTGAAGATTGCAATATTTACAGATCACCAGATATTTGACAGGTATTACAAGTTCAGGCTTAAAGATCAGTTCATAAGAAGGGAATCCCTTTCCCTTAAAGAACTTACCGGATTAAACCCAGGGGATTATGTGGTACACTCGGATCATGGAATTGGTATTTTTGGAGGACTTGAGACTATAGACATTAATGGGAAAAAACAGGAAGTTATAAGACTTGTATATAAAGATAACGATATTCTTCTTGTAAACATTCATTCACTTCACCGTATTTCAAAATTCAAAGCCGGTGATGCTGCTCCGCCCAGAATATACAAGCTTGGAAGCGGAACATGGTCAAGGCTAAAACAAAATACCAAACAAAAAGTCAAAGATATTGCTCAGGGACTGATAAAACTATATGCCCTGAGAACAAGGCAGAGAGGCTTTAGTTTTACTCCGGATTCCTATCTCCAGAAAGAACTTGAGGCATCGTTTATTTACGAGGACACTCCTGACCAGCTGAAAGCCACAATTGATGTTAAATATAGTATGGAAGCCGAATATCCTATGGACCGGCTTGTATGCGGTGACGTGGGATTCGGGAAAACGGAAATTGCCATCAGGGCAGCTTTTAAAGCAGCTGCAGATTCAAAGCAGACAGTTGTGCTCGTGCCCACAACATTGCTTGCTTTTCAGCATTACAATACATTCAGCGACAGGCTGAAAAATTTCCCCTGTAATGTTGATTATCTTACCCGTTTTCGCAAACCTGCTGACCAAAAAAGGATCCTGAAAGAACTTGCCGGAGGACAGATAGATATCATTATCGGAACGCATAAACTTTTAGGTAAAGAGGTGAAATTCAAAGATATTGGTCTTTTAATCATTGATGAGGAACAAAAATTCGGAGTTGCCATGAAAGAAAAACTCCGGCAGCTAAGGTTAAATGTTGATACACTTACACTCACAGCTACACCCATTCCACGTACCCTTCAGTTTTCATTAATGGGTGCAAGAGATCTATCAGTGATTAATACACCACCTCCCAACAGGCATCCTATAATTACCGAATTACATGTTTTTAATGAGGAAATAATAAAAGAAGGTATTGAATACGAATTAAGTCGTGGAGGTCAGGTTTTTTTTATCCACAACAGGGTGCAAAATATATATGAAGTTGAAGCTCTTGTAAAAAAGATTGTTAAAAATGCCAGGACTGTTGTTGCTCACGGGCAGATGGAAGGTCGGCAGCTGGAAGATTCCATGATGGCATTTATAAAGGGAGATTTTGATATACTAATTGCAACTACAATTATTGAATCGGGTCTGGATATTTCCAATGCAAATACTATTTTCGTTAATAATGCCCAACATTTCGGCCTGAGCGATCTTCATCAGCTCAGAGGAAGGGTGGGGCGTTCCAATAAAAAAGCTTTCTGCTATCTTCTTTCCCCTCCGGTTCATTTATTAGTTCACGAAGCAAGACGCAGGCTAAAGGCTATAGAGGAAAACTCCGAACTGGGAAGCGGCTTTAGTATTGCTATGCAGGATATGGATATAAGAGGTGCCGGGAACCTCCTGGGTGCCGAACAGAGCGGCTTTATTGCAGAAATAGGCCTTGAAACTTATCAACGCATTCTTAATGAAGCTATCCTTGAACTTAAGGAAAATGAATTCAAAGACCTTTTCCGACATCAACCCGGGAAAATGGGGGATAGCAAGAATTTATCTTCTGATTGTCAGATTGACACCGATCTTCAAATGCTCCTGCCTGAATCATATGTTTCCAATATTTCCGAAAGAATGCGGCTATATAAAGAACTCGATAACATAAAAGATGAAGAAGAATTAAAGGTATTTGCCGGTATGTTAAGAGACCGGTTTGGACCGGTACCTAAAGAAACAAAAGAATTAATGAATGTTATAAGTTTACGCTTGCTGGCAATGAGACTGGGATTTGAGAAAATAATTATACGAAATAATTTTATGACGATCTATTTTGTGCAGAATCCTCAATCAGAATATTTTAATTCCTCGATATTCCATGGAATACTTACATGGATACAAAAACAACCATTTGCAGTGCAAATGAGAGAACACGGCGATAAACTAACAATGAAAATACCGAAAATATTCTGCATTGATGATGCACTGATAATATTAAAAGATATAATAGAATGATTTTCTTATTTTTGCAGCTTATGCTCAACTTCGTAGTTCAATAAAATAACTAAGATTGAAATTATTGTAAGGTTTGATTTAAAATAAAAAACTCTGTTAGTATAACAAAAGTAAACAAGTATTTAATAAATGAATTTAATTGCGGATATAGGAAATACTTTAACCAAGGCAGCTGTTTTTTCAAATAACGAAATAATTTATACATCAACTGCAGAAAACAAGAATACCGGATTTATTGATGAAATAGTCAACTCTTTTCCTGTAAAAAAGGGAATAATATCTTCTGTTTCTTCAGATACTGAAGCTCTGGCAACCGACCTTAGAAAAAAGCTGAGTCTATTAATTATTCCGGACCATAATACACCTGTCCCACTCAAAAATCTCTATTATACTAAAGAAACCCTTGGTTTTGACCGGCTTGCATCAGCTGTAGGGGCATATACTATTTTTCCTGAATCCAACGTTCTTGTGATCGATACCGGAACTACCATAACCATAGACATGATTACCAGAGAAGGAGAATTTCTGGGAGGGAATATCTCACCCGGGCTTGATATCCGTTTCAAAGCGCTGAACGAGTTTACCAGAAGACTACCATTAGTTGATAAAAACGGGGAGATCGGACTTACCGGAAAAACTACAGAAGAAGCTATTCGTTTTGGTGTTTTTAACGGAATTATGTATGAATTGAATGGGTATATTGAAGTATATTCGAAAAATTATGAAAAATTATTTATTATTTTAACAGGAGGTAATCATAAATACTTTGATAAAAAATTAAAAAACCACATCTTTGTGGATTCAAATTTAAATCTTAAAGGGCTAAATGCAATACTGCAATATAATGACAAATAAATACTTTCTTTTCCCAATCATATTATCGTGCTTCCTGACTGTTACGAATGCTCAGGTAAATACGTATTCGCCCTATTCAAGATTTGGACTGGGAGAACTACAAAAACCAGGGTTTATCAAGGGTTTATCAATGGGGTCTTCAGGAATTGCTCTCAGATCAAACAAAGAGATCAATTATCTCAACCCGGCTTCCTTTACTTCGATCGATACCATGTCTTTTCTTTTTGATGTTGGACTAAATGCCTATTCACATAATTACCAGTCTGCTGATCAGGAAACCTCTTTAGGAAATATCAATTTTCATCATCTTGCATTTTCTTTCCCCGTTACTAAACGCTGGAAATCGGCAATAGGTATTCTCCCTTACACTTCAGTTGGTTATAATATTTATGAATCCCTGAACCTTGAACAAATTGGAGATGTGGATTATTATTACAATGGCAACGGTGGCCTGAGCAAATTCTTTATAGGCAATGCTTTTCAACTATCAAAAAAAATTAACATTGGTGCCAGCATTAACTATATGTTTGGATATATTGATTATTCCAGAAGCCTGAATTTGCCCTCAGATGTCGCATCTGCACAGTTTTATTCCCAGAGCAGAATGAATATAGGCAGTTTGCTTTACCATCTCGGCCTTCAGTATACCGAAATAATTGGTGAAAAATATTTCCTTACACTTGGAGCCATTTATGAAAACAGAAAAGAACTTAAAACAAAATTATCCAATACCTCACAACTCGGATTCCCTGGAACCTCAACAACGATAGGAGACTCTGTTTTTCTTTCCAGTGCTTATGGACTTCTAAATATTTCTGAAGAGGGGACTACCACGTATCCTCAAAAACTGGGTATCGGAATAAGTTTTGGGATTACCGACATTTTAACAATAACCGGAGACTATTATACACAGGACTGGAGCAAAGCTCTTATTATGGGAAAGAGTGACTCCCTTATTAATTCCGGGTCATTCCATTTTGGTGCAGAATATATCCCATCGTCTGCATCCATACATAGTTACCTTCAACGTATTCATTACAGAATCGGCGGGTTTTATTCAAATAGTTACATATATATCAGGGAGGAACAGATTAAGGACTATGGCATGACTTTTGGAGTAGGACTCCCACTGAGGAACACAAAAACAGCATTTAACTTTGGGTGTGTCCTTGGGAAAAGGGGTACTTTGAAAAAAAGCCTGATAGAAGATAAATACGGAATCATTCATTTTGGAGTAACTTTTTCCGATATCTGGTTCCGAAAAAGAAAATATGATTAATTCTTAAACCATGAAAACAAGATTAATACTTTTATCCTTTGCCTTACTAAGTCTTCTGGCTGTAGGAACATACGCTCAGAAAGGAGTTATGGATGGTTCAACTTATGGAAAAGGAGAAGACAGTGTGCAATGTTTGATGAATCTTTCACTATATTATGAATTCTATAAACATAATAATTATAATGATGCTATTGGCCCATGGAGGATTGTCTTCAATGAATGTCCTGCATCACGCGAATCCCTTTATGCATATGGTGTTATTATGTACAGATCATTCCTGGAAAAAGAATCTGATCCTGTAAAAGCTGCTGCATATTGCGACACGATCATGATGATCTATGATCAGAGGATTAAATACTTTGGCGATGAAGGAAATGTATTGGGACGTAAAGGAGTTGACCTTCTTCGATACAGAAGAAACGAGGGTATAGAATTTATCAAGGAAGGCTATAACTGCCTGAAACGATCCATTGAAATTGATGAATTTAAAAGTTCTCCTGTTGTTCTTACAACATTTATGTCAGCCAGTATAAGCCTGTTTGTTGAGAAATCCATTGATAATGAACAGGTTATTAACGATTATATTTTAACTTCCAGCATACTTGACAGGAAGCTTGGCAGAAGAGCCGATACCAGGACAAAAACGGCCAAAGAGGTAATAGATTCGAATATCAGGGAAAGCGGTGCACTTACCTGTGATGCCATTAACAATATTTACGGACCAAAATTTGAACAAAATAAGGACAACCTGGAGTTCCTTCTCACAGTAACTGAATTTCTGACTATTGCTCAGTGTGAAAGTGAAAAATTATTTGCAGATGCTTCTGTTAATCTTTATGAACTGCAACCCTCAGCTGATGCTGCCCATAACCTTGCCCGATTATTCCTGAGAAAGGAAAATTATACAACTGCAAGAAAATATTATCTTGAAGCCATAGAAAGAACAACTGTCGATGATGATAAGGCTTTATACTATTACGAACTGGCACTCCTTACTTATCAATATCTTCAACAGAATGTTGTTGCTGTAAACTTTGCCTTCGAAGCCACCAGATTAAAACCGGAATGGGGTGATCCATATATTTTAATAGGGACCATATACCTTGCAGGGAAAAATGATTTTTCCGATCAGTTTGAACAACAAGCTGTTTACTGGTTTGCTGTTGACATGTTCCAGAAAGCCTTAAATGCTGACTCATCAGTAGCTGACAAGGCTTCAAATCTTGTGAAGGACTACAGCCAGTATTTCCCATCAATGGAAGATCTTTTTTTCCGGAGTATTAAAGAAGGAGACCCATATACCATTAAAGGATGGATCAACAAGACTACAACAGCTCGTGCAAGGAGATCATCAATGTGAGTTATGTTATTAAAACCACTTCTCCTCTAAAAGAATTATTAAAACTCCTGATCATTACAGGAGTTTTTTTTCTTTTTTCCTGCGAAAATGATATCGAAAGGATAAATCTCCTTACAAACCCTGAAGAACTGCCAGATATTCAGGGTAAAAACATGGATATAATTTATTCCGATTCAGGTATTGTTAAAGCCAGGATGGTAGCTGAAACCATAAAACAGTATTCCAGGGCTGAACGACCATACATTTTATTTCCTGATGGTTTAAAAATTTTTTTCTTTAATTCTGAAATGGAATATGAGTCGGAATTAACTGCTGATTATGCTATTTATTATAATGAGGAGAAATTTTGGAATGCAAAAGGAAATGTTATAGCGGAAAACCATGAAAAAAGTGAAAAACTAAACACAGAAGAATTATTCTGGGATGAAAAATCAAAAAAAATATACTCAAACAGCTTTTCCCGAATAGAAAATAAAGACGGTACATTCTATGGTCAAAATGGATTTGAAGCTAACCAGAAATTTACCAATTGGAAATTAAAGGGCTCAAGGGGAACAATACATGTAAAAGATGAACCGACAGATTCAGAAAATCCCTGAGTTATTATGGCTCCTTACAGGGATAGCTGCCTTAGCAGCAGCCTTTCACAGCCTTTATATCAAAGGTAATTATGTAGTACAGTATTTCCTTATTTCAGTTTTATCCTTATTAATGTATCTTTACAGGAGACAACGGCGTAAAAAATCTTAAGATGTCTCTTTACCTCATTATAATATTTGCTTTGGTGTTTTCAGCTTTCTTTTCAGGTATGGAGATTGCATTTATTTCATCCAACCGTTTAAAAATTGAACTCGACAAAAGGCATGGATCCCTGTCTTCAAGGATAATCTCCATTTTTATTTCAAAACCTGGTTATTATATTGGTACTATGCTTATTGGGAACAACATCGCTCTGGTAATTTATGGTATTGCAATAGCCAGGCTGATGTATCCCATATTGCGTTATAATTTATTTATTACCAATGAAATTACCATTCTCTCCATTCAAACAGTGGTCAGTACATTTATCATTCTCTTTACAGGGGAATTCATCCCAAAAACACTTTTCAGGGCACGGCCAAACCTTACTCTGAATTTATTTTCTTTTCCGGTTTTCGTTTTATACATATTACTATATCCGATAACTATCATAATATTGTGGATAGCAGATCTTATTCTTCGTTTTGGATTTAGCATGAATGTTCAAGTCGCCCGAAACGATAAAAAACCGGTTTTTGGAATGGTGGATATTGACCACCTTGTAAATGAAACGAGCCTCTCAGATACAAATATTTCAGAAGAAAATCCGGAAATAAAAATATTTCAGAATACACTCTTATTTTCCAGATTGAAAGTAAGAGATTGTATGGTACCAAGAACTGATATCACAGCGCTGGAAATGAATAGTTCTCTTGAAATGCTGCGTGAAAAGGCCGCTGAAACAGGGTACTCAAAAATTCTTATTTATGAGGACTCTATTGATAATATTATAGCTTACGTTAAATCCAAAGACCTGTTTAAACATCCTAAAAGTATCAGGGAAATACAGACTCCATTATCAATAGTTCCGGAATCCATGCAGGTAAAAAACCTCTTCAGGAAACTGATAAAGGAACAAAAAAGTATTGCGCTGGTGGTGGATGAATACGGGGGCACTTCAGGAATCATTACCCTTGAGGACATAATGGAAGAGATTTTCGGCGAAATTGAGGATGAACACGATATCCAGGAATTAATAGAGAAACAGATAAATGAAAATGAATTTGTTTTCTCTGCCCGAATCGAAATTGATTATTTAAACGAAAAATATAATCTTGATATTCCAAAAAACGAAGACTATGATACCCTTGCCGGGTTCATAATTTTTCATTACGAGAGTATCCCCGAACCAAATATAACTCTCACGGTCGAAACTTTTGTTATACGCGTTCTGAAAGTAAGTTCCACACGGATTGAATTGATTCACATGAAAAAAATTCCTGACAGTAAATAAACTCAATTTGCAGAAATCTATGTGGAAATTACTATATTCGTACCCTGAAATTTATTGATCAAAAAATTTAAATAGATGGCAACATTACAAAAAATAAGAAACCAGGCAGGAATTCTCGTTGCAGTGGTGATTGGACTCGCTTTACTGGCATTTATTCTTGGTGATCTTTTCAGTTCGGGACCTTCGGTTTTTAGCGGGAAAAGACTTGAAGTAGCCGAAATAGGCGGGGAATCAATAAATTATTTTGATTTTAATTCAAGAATTGAGACTATGTCAGAGTTCTATCGGATGAATTATCAGGTATCATCACTTGATGCCAGTCAGATACAGATGATACGGGAAGAAGCATGGAATGAACTCATTCGTGAAATAGTTCTGGGAAAATCTATAAAAAAGATCGGAATACAGATAAGCGATGAAGAACTGGTAACCATGCTTCAGGGTGATTCGATACATTCCGGAGAAATGAACATCATAATGAATGAACCGCATCCCATTATCCGCAATATGTTCACAAACCCTGAAACCGGTGAATTCAATCGTTTTCAGATGATCAATTATTTCAACGCCATAACCAATCCTGTTTACAAAGAAGAAAAAAGAAGATGGATTTTTATTGAAAATCAGATTGTTGACGAGCGACTTGCACAGAAATATTTCATTCTTGTCAGCAAAGGGTTGAAACCTTCAAAACTTGACGCGTCTTCTTATGCCCAGGAAACATCTTCACAGGTGGATTTCAGCTTTACCTATGTAAACTTCAATACAATTTCTGATGATGACATATCCGTTAGCAACAGGGAAGTTGAAAAGTACTACAATGATTATAAACCGCAATTCCGGCAGGAAAGTACCAGAAGTATCGAATATGTCGTTTTTGAGATTACTCCTTCCTCTAATGATGACAATAAAGCAAAAGAATATATTGAACAAAGCCGGTTGCCATTTTCAAGGTCTGAAAATCCTGTCGCATTTGTTAACTCAAATTCGGATTTACCTTATCAAAACCAAAATTACAGTTATGATGATTTACCTGTAGCAATTAAAGATTCTCTTTTTAATGCGAAACCAGGTACAACTGTAGGCCCTTATTTTGAGGATGGAGCATACAGGCTGGCAAGACTTATGGAGATCAACTATTTACCCGATTCTGTAAAAGCCAGGCACATACTTATAACTCCGTCCATGCAAAGAGATGAAACAAGATCAAAAGTAATTGCTGACAGCCTGAAACAGTTAATTGAAAGGGGTGCAAGATTTGAGCAGCTGGCTCTCGAATTCTCCGGTGATCAAAGTAACAGGGAAATTGGAGGTGACCTGGGATGGTTCAGGGAAGGTATGATGATCCCAGCATTTAATGATGCATGCTTCAGCGGGAAAAAAGGGGATGTTATAGTTGTAAAAACAAATTATGGACACCATGTAATCCGGATCGACGACCAAAGCCAAAGGTCAAGGAAATTAAAAATAGCCTTTCTTGTGAGAGAAGTCATTCCAAGTGACCTTACTTACCAGGGATATTATGCCAGCGCTGTTGAGTTTAGAAATAAGGCTGTAAACCTGGAAAAATTCAGGGATGCTTGTATTGCTGATAACATTACACCCAGGTTTGCATCTGATTTCGGCCCCGGAGATAACGCCATTCCCGGACTTGACAATTCCAGAGAGATCATTCGCTGGGCTTTCGAAAATGAGGAAAAATCTGTAAGCCAGATATTCGATCTGGACGAACGCTATGTCATTGCTGCTCTCAGCAACGTGAAAGAAAAAGGATTTGCCCCTCTCAGCGGTGTGAAAACAGAAATTGAAATCATCCTGAGCAAACAGAAGAAACTAGATAAACTGGCTGAACAGATCAGTGAAAAAACAGGAGAAGCATCATCAATTGAAAATGTGGCATCCCTGCTTAATGTGCCTGTTTATGAAGCCACAAGTGTTCGTCTGTCTAATCCTTATGTAACAGGAGTTGGACTTGAACCTGCTGTTGTTGCATACGCTGTGAACATGGAGCAAAACATTCTTTCCGAACCTGTAAAAGGAGAGAACGGAGTATTTGTACTGAGTGTTAATAACCTCACAACACCTGAAGAAACCGACATTGAATCAGCACAGATCCGACTTGGATACAGTATAGATAGCAGGGTTTCTTTTGAAGGTTACCAGGCATTACAGGATAAAGCGAATATTAAGGATAAAAGAATTAAGTTCTACTAAGCTTTATTTATCATAGGTAATTATTTAAAGGTCAACCTTATACCAATTCCAGATTAGGGGAACGAAATTTTAATTTCATTTTTCCCTTCTTGGTTGACAGAAAAGCATTGATATCGTATTGCAATTCTTCATGATATTACCATATAGGAATTGGGAACCATATATTCCTTCCTGAAGAAAAATTCACTCAGACTTTTGAAGTTCTTCTCATCAAAACTAACATGGAAACAACCATCCTTGAAAACAAAGAATTCATATGATGTTGGACTGTTAATTCCTGTGTAGTAACTGTGCCTGTATAATTTAAAACCGTTTCTGTAAGCCACCAGCTCCATAAAGGTATATTTTCCGGTTTCTTTGTTATTAAAAATAACAGGTACTCTTTCAAAAGTATGTCCATCTTTCCTGAATGCAATAACATCTTCTGAGTCGTAGCGAACCTTCCCGGAATTTTTAATCCCTAAAATAACTGATGAAATTCCATAACGAACTTTTTCGAAATAGTTAACCTCATCGGTGGTAACGATATAATCGGGTAAACCGGCCTTAACCATAGATGAAAGGCAAAAAGCCCCTATCAATACCAAAGAATTTAATTTTTTCATTTTTTGAGTCCTCCTTAATTTTAGATTAATATTATATGTATTACAAAATTGCTTTTTGTACTTTTCACTTTTTAGTCTTTATTTATTAGTAAAGTTGATATCTATTCATCATTTTAAAAAAAAAATATTGTTGAACAGCTGGTTCTTCTGTTTAAATGACGGAAGTTAAGCTCTGAATTGATCGTCCTGAAAAGTTCCATATAGCGGCATACCGGGATTGTCTATTCAGCTCAAAGAACTTTCAACAAGTTTTTATTATTCTCTCTTCGTAAATTTTCGGCGGTCAGATACCCGGTGTATTCCCCACACTTTTTCCTCATCGCATATATTTTTCAGAATAAATCTGAATATTCCGTCTGAAAATTTGACAATTTTTTGATGATAAGACGTTTGTTGCTGAATAATAGTTACAATAGAATGAAAATTTTATAATTGACTGTATTGAGAAGTTTAAAAATCTTTTTTGTATTTTTATTATCAATTTTGAATATCCTTTTTAATCAACATTCATATTAATAATTTATACCCGATACAATGAATACAAAGCATTCAAGAAGAGATTTCCTGCGTGTGACAGCAGCAGGTACATTAGGAACAATGTTCCTTTCACACTATGGTTGTAAACCAAAAGGCAGCACAACTAAACTTTCTGCTGAAGATATCAGATCATACGGCATAGGGCTTCAACTCTACACTATACGTGATGCCATGGAAACTGATGTTCCCGGCTCCCTGAAAAAGGTATCAGACATGGGTTATAAATACCTCGAACTGGCAGGATATGCTGATGGTAAGTTTTACGGTTATGAACCGGCTGAGTTTAAGAGAATGGTGGAAGACCTTGATATGGTAATCCTTAGCAGTCACACCCAGGTTGAAGCTGAAGGCATTACTCTCGAAAACGCTACAAAAATGGCTGAAGACCATGCCAAACTGGATGTTAAATATTGTATACAACCCTGGGTTGTTGAAGAAGCCCGGACCACAATAGCCAGTTATCAGAAAATGGCAGCCGACTGGAACCAGGTTGGAACGATCATGAAAGAGTACGGAATACAGTTCGGATATCACAATCACAACTTTGAATTCGACACTGTTGATGGAAAGGTGCCTTTTTATGACATTTTTATGGCTGAGCTTGAGAAAGATCTTGTAACCATGGAAATTGATATTTTCTGGGCAACAAAAGCCGGACAGGATTTGGTGGAGATGTTCAATAAATATCCTGGCAGGTTCAGGCTCTTTCACATGAAAGATATGTTCACGAAAGAAGAACCCTTCTTTCATACCAATACTGATGATTTTGCTCCTGTTGGGGAAGGCGTGATAGATTTCAAAACAATTCTTGAAGCTCAGGATATTGCCGGTATGGAGTATATGATAGTTGAACAGGACAGCACAAAAGACGGGAAGCCTTTCGATGCAATACAAACCAGCATTTCTAACTTAACTGCAAAAATACTGGTTATGTGATCATCTAAAAGCATTTATCACCTTATAAACATTCAAGCCTCTCCCCCTTAAATCTGGTTTACCTCTTTCACTACTTCCACAATTCTTCGTATGTGTTCAGGGCTTGTTCCAC
>CAZGKF010000047.1:0-25241 GCA_964526475.1 uncultured Bacteroidaceae bacterium | reverse complement strand
TTTTTGTGTCAGTATCCAGCAATGCCCAGCTTATGCTGATTTTTCCGGGAGAATGGGTAAAAGCTGCTGTCCTCCGGTTTTCAGTGCTCCAGCTTTCTCCCTCAGGTTCACGGACAAGGCGTATGCCTATATCCGGGACTCTACGACCCGGTGAGCTGGATCCTGATTCCCCGACAAATTCAATGGTATTAACCCAGCCTCCTCCTACTATCCTGCGATCCATATCCTGGAGTTTTTCAATTCTGTATTTATATGTGGACATAGCAGGATCCTGGAATTCTGTCAGCAGCTGCCATACATTACCTGCCATCTGGTAAAGCCCGATACTGTTCTGCATTCCCCATCGGGCAGGTTTGAGATGTTTTTTCCATTCATTTTATTTCCTATCACCTGTATTGTTAAAGTTGATGTTTTCGGGGGTTAGTAAATCTTTACTGTCACCCCAGTAATAACGGGTATCTTTTATTTTACCTCCGTAAGCAGCAAGCTCAAATTCCATAGGTGTTGGCATGCGATGTACGCGTCCGGTAGTCTGTGTAAGCCAATCGGTATAAGCTGTTACATCGTCGCGGTTAACAAATATCACAGGATAATCTTCTTTTCCGGCAGGTATCCTGCCATGTTCCCAGTGCAGGGGAGGGGCGTAATTTGTTGCATCAATAAAAGCTTTGTATTCAAGGTTTGTTACCGGATGGTTCAGAATTTCAAAATTCCCGATATTAATGGTAGTATTTCCCCTCTGGTATTGGAGTCCTTTTACAGGCACAAAACCTTCGGGTTCTGCAGGAATTTTTGTTTCCGGTGTGCTACAGGCAAAAATTCCGGCAAGTATTAGAAAAAGAATGCTTTTAAAAAAATTTTTCATGGGTTTGGTTATTAGTACCTTACATCTAATATTCTTTTATTATTTGGTAAAAATTCCAAAAAACAAATTCCAAAAAACAAATAATAAACAATAACAAAATTATAAATACGAAACACACTATTTTGATTTTTCAACAATCATAAACCTGTTTTGTCATTTGTTGATTGAAATTTATTTGTTATTTGTATTTTGAGATTTGTTATTTGTTTGGTTGTGGCTTGTCCACGTTAGGTTGTTTATTAGGTTTAAGTTAAAAACCCACCGTTTTTAACGGTGGTGATGTATGTTTGGCGATGTCTTTATTTTTTAATTACACAATTGTTATTGAATGTCGGACCCACCCCCCCCCATCCCCCCTCCCTTTTTTAAAGGAGGGGGGTGTGGCTTCGTGGCAGGTTAGGTGATAATTATTTCTAAATGTTTACTTAAGAATGCTTTAATCACAAATAAGTATTCGAAATTAATAGCAGTGAAATTATGTAGTTCACCTCCCTCCCTTTTCCAAGGGAGAGTGGACGGGCGGGTGGGTCCGGATATGTGTAAATAATTCAAAATCACACTAGAATTAGGTTTTCGTTAAATAATATTAATTCAATTTAATAGTTTGATAGTATTTTCCCTTCTTTTAGAGGGTTTCATTATTAAAGCCACCTCCACTGTTGGTGGTTTACTAGTTTTGAAAGCTTAATTTATCATATCCAGCTTTTAACCCGGGAATATCTATATCCTTTACTGTGCCTTTATGTATAATAAGTCGGTATCTCAGTATTACCGGCTCATCCATGGGAATGACAGTTCTTTCTCTTCCGGGAAATACAACATTCTGCATACTTCTTGCCTGCCTTAATATCCAGTTAGGAGGATAATTGGGTGTAGTGGGATGACACATCAGTGTAAGGCCGCTTTTTTCAGCATTTATTTTGAATGAGCCAGAGAAATCCATCCATGCCCCGGCTGTTATCTGCAGATTTTTTGGAGTTACAACACCGTTTGTTGAAGTGAAAACAAGGTCTCCGGGAGTTTTTATCCGCAGGCAGAATCCTCCGTATCCTTTCTCATCATCTGCTCCCCCAATGCTGACAACCGGAACCAGTGCCTTCAGTCGTATTTCAAAATCAATGATCCGCACCTCTTTCACGGGATGAACCAGAATGGTAGTTTGTTCACGGACATACGGCTTACCGTTCTGCCATGCGGATGACTTCCACTGAACATCCAGATCAAGACGGGCTTTTTTATCCTGAATACTGGTTTTTAATTGCACCACATCCTGTGAAATGTTTTGCATTAACCAGCCGTTTCCAATACTCTGATCTTCAATAAACATCTGATGCCAACCCCAGAAAACACCGCGGTGATGAAGATGATCGGCAGGGGATTCTTCGGTTAAGGTATCTCCTTCCAGAGAATATAAAGGGTGTATATAATTGGCACATATATAATTTTCACCTAATGTCTTTGGTACCCGCTGGTAAAAAAATACCGGCCGGCCGGCTTCTTCAAGTTCAACCCCCTGGCTGGTCTCAGTAAAAGAAAAAGAAGGATCCTTTTCGGGAAAAAAACAGGATGTCAATATCAGAAGAAACAAAAAGACAAAAGATATGGTCAGTTTCAAAATTATATAATTTTTCTGTTAACAGGATCCCATTCGACCTGTCGCTTCTCAACGTATGCCTTATGAGCCATAAGGCATGCAATACCTTCTTCAAAAGCGCGTTCAATATTGGCGCTTGGTACTCCACCGGTGCGAATGCAATCTATCCATTCTTTCAGGTGGAGGTGAGCCAGGTCAACCCTGCGTCCATTGATAGTGGTTGTGATAAGACCTCTTGAGGCATAGTATCTTTCGGTAGCTGAAGTTACAGCATCAATCTCGCCTGAGCCAGGCTGAATAGAGATCATAGGTTCAGAAGAATTGATAGTTCCTGCCGCAAGTTTATCCTTATAGCGTGTCGAACTTCCATCAGCTATTACTTTTATGGAACTACCCAGTTCCATGGAGGCATCATGTCCCATGAATACCCGTCCCCTGTTACGACTGTTTGCAAGAGTGGCGCTGTAGGTCAGAGTCAAATCATGATTTGGGTACTCCAGTGAACAATTCAGTACATCGGCCATGTCCCTGCCATCCTTCCAGTAATATACTCCTCCGGATGATGTTGCAGTTTTTGGAATACCTATTCTAAGCAACTGGTTGACAGCATCGAATTCATGAGTAAAAAGCTGGCCTATCAAACCGGTGTCGTAGTCGAAATATTTAGTCCAGTTATAGAACCTCTCCACATCGAAAGGAACATATGGAGCGTTTCCGAGCCATTGAAGCCAGTCGATAGATTTCTCATCACCCGGTTTCAGGTTACCATTGCTATCCGTATGTCTTATCCATGCTCCATTGGCAGAATTTCGATTAGAGCTTGTTTCAACGAGGGTTATTTTGCCCAGGATATCTTTTTTTACAATCTCTTTGGCTTGCTGAAAAATAACATTCTGAGGTATCTGGTGTCCCAACTGATATATTCTGTCGCTGTTTTTAACAGTATCATACAATTTAATTAATTCTTCTTCTTCAAGGGCAGGACTTTTTTCACAGTAAACATGTTTGCCGGCTTTTATAGCATCATTTGCTATCCTTGCATGGTGGTGGTCAGGAGTTGTAATAATAACGGCATCAATATCCTTATCATCCAGCATTTCCTGGTAAGTACGATATCTTTTTACAGAAGGATTATTGTTTTTAACTCCCCCAACCCTTACTTCATTATTTGCTGTTGCCAGACCATATTCAGCGTGCAGATCAAAAACATCACAAATTCCGGTAATTGCTATATTCAGATCTTCCTGTTCAAGATATTCCGCCAGGGTACCGTCTATCTGCTTTGCTTTTGATTCATCCGGGTGAATAAAGCCAAGTGCTCTTGATAACTGACGTCCTCTTGCACCAAAACCAATAACACCTATCCTTAACATATCGCCTTTACTTGCAGATGGTAAAATGGTGGGAGCTTCGAGTTTATCCAAGCCTAATTCCTTCAATAAAACAACCTTCTTATTTTTTATATAGTTGTAATTATTAGATACTCTCCAGCCTAAAATACCCAAAACGGGTACCCCGGCCAATGCTTTTAATAAAGTCCTTCTGGATACATCAGCTGTTTCCTTTTTATTTTCAGCGGGTTCTATCCGGGGTTTCTTATTTTCCGTATTTTTCATGATTATATTTCGCTTTTATTTTTTCTTTTACAATTACAATTGGCAATTAACGCATCTAATCCGAAAATGGTATGCGCCGGAAAAATCGCCAGAGCAACCAAAGTAACAGCCTCTATAAGGGTTTTATTAACAATTAAATAACTTCCTTCAGAGGGCAATACATATTCCAGCCCGATAAAAGGGGGATTATTCAGGTAATAGACAAAAAGGAGAAATGCCCCGGCATAGGCGGCAACGCGTGTGAAAAGCCCTAAAATTAAGCCTGCGCCAATGGCAATTAATCCCCATATATTTAAAAAGTCCACAACATCCAGAATATTTCTGCTGGACAAAACCCAGTTAGCGAATCCGGAAAGGATCCACCTGGATTCACTGAGGAATCCAAATGAAGACCACCCGGGATTAAGTAATTTCGCCATGCCTTCATATAAAATATGCCAACCGATCATTAACCGCAAAATTACCAGGATAGCTATCTGCAGGTTAGAATAAGCTTTGTTGTTTTTCATTATGCAATTTATTTATTATATAATTAATTATATGAATTAAAATTTAACGTGTTGTGCGATGGAGTTCTATTTTTCATTCAGATTTCTCATCACACAATCCGAGATGCTATATTTTTTTTTATTCATCCATTACACCGCAAAATTGATTTTTAAATATATTAGAATAACAAATGCGAGGCTTTTTATGTTTATAATTTAATAAACAGAACACAAAATTCGTGCTAAAAATCGTTAAGAATTCTGTGTGTTTCCCTGCATATTTCTTTGTTTATACTTTGAATACTAAATAGTCAATGTCTTCCGGACCCCACCTCCGTGAGGCTGTCTAAAAAGTCTTATGACTTTAGAATTCACGTTCAATTTGTAATCTATTAATTCAATGATTAGTCTTTTTTGACAGCCTAAGTGGCCAGTTGGCATTTTAGGTGATAAATAGGTTTAAATGATTACTTAATATTTGGTTTATCTTTAGTTCTGAATTGCATCAAGAAATCAAGCCTGGCTTGTTCTCAGTTGTCAGGGAATATCCGGGATGGAAAAACATAAAAGGTTAATAAACTGCATTCGTATCTATATGCCCGAAAGCTTCTTCCTGTAAGGATATTACTATCAGAAAATGAAGTGTAAATATAACAATTAATAGCTATATTTTATTATTCAGTAGTAAAAAAATATCATTTTTCCGGATTTTTGAGGTCATAATGGCGGTGGGTTAAAGATACTCCTCCCAGGTTACGTCCAAGCAATAACCGTCGGTGACAGCATTATCATCTGTTTTGCATCCCCCATCTTGCGGGTTTGAGATGTTTCTCCCATTCGTTGTAATTACGATCTCCGGTATCGTTAAAGTTGAAATTTCCGGATGTTAGTTTTTCCTTACTCTCGCCCCGATAAATGCGGTTATCAGTTATTTTCCCTCCATGAGCGGCAAGCTCAAATTCATAGGGTGTGGGAATGCGGTAAACACGACCGGTGGTTTGCGTAAGCCAGTCGGTATAGGCCGTAACATCGTCACGGTTGACAAATATCACAGGATGTTCTTCTTTCCCGGCAGGGATACTGCCATTTTCCCAGTGCAGGGGAGGGGAGTAATTTGTTGCATCAATAAAAGCTTTGTATTCAAGGTTTGTTACCGGGTGATCTAATATCTCAAAATCGCCAATGTTAATGGGTTCATTCCCCCGCTGGAACTGGAGTCCTTTTACAGGCACAAATCCTTCGGGTTCAGCAGGAATTTTTGTAACCGGATTACTGCAGGCGAAAATACCGGTAAGTAATAAAAAGAAGATGTTCCGGAGATTTGTTTTCATGGTTTTTAAAAAATAGAATGTGTTAAATTAATATCAGTTATCATGTCGATGGAACTATTCATGTCCGAAGTAAAATCAAAATTAACCGGTGAATTTGCAGGAGATTTATTTTAATCGAAAAGTAGACAATTTTAATGATATCCGGATAGGGATTCAGGATTATTTTTTTTCTCATTTTACCTTTTGGCTACTTGGAAATCCTTAAGGATAGAATAATCCGGAGGGGGCACATGTTTACAGAAGCGAATATTATACGTATAATGTGCGACCCCGACCGGGTCGAATTTGCCAGTCCGGGACATATTTTTTCTATAAACATTCACACCCACAGGGTTTGTAATTGTTTCCAGGTAATACGTGCACGGATTGCACGAACCTGCCTTTTGTCAACTATTCAATGCACTGCAATCTGTGCTCTTACCCTGTCCAAAAAGCCTATGGTTAGTACTATCCATGGATGTCTTACGCAAATGGGCTATTAATTAAATTTTTTCTATAGCTACCTTTAATACTTTAAATAATAGTTGTTGTTAATGATAACGCTGTCAGGTCTGCGACGCTGACAGGTTTTGCTCTTCGAAGTTTTAACGTAGGAGAATAATACTGACAGGTTTATGAAAAACAAAAAAATCCAATTGCTTCCTGCGCCTATTTCCTGACTTGTGACACTTCGAATAAATAGTGCGGTTTTATTTTCTAACATCCTGAGTATGAATGATAAAAAAAATCATAGAATTGATTTTCACCACAGTTCCGTATGTTTTTCTCAGGATATAGGATTATAAAGGTCAGGACTAAATCAGGGCTAGCGGTAATTCATGTGGGTGAATATATAGGGCATCATTCAAAGATCGCTAACATATTTGTATTGCTAAAGAGGTCATTGAGTTTGAACTAATAAGCCTTATACTGTAACATTATTCTTCTACAATACCAAAAGCCCTACGGGCTATTTGTTTTTTATGTTTTAAACAATTCTTCATTCGCCGTAGGCGATATGGTTTTGTAGAAAATGAGCCCACCATAGTATATTTTACCGCGTAGCGGTTTTACATTTTAAGATCTATTATTTTGATTACTGGGATGATCGCCTATAACCTCAACGAGGTATATTGCCGTATGTATAATTGTTGCTACAATACCTAAAGCCCTACGGGCTATTGGTTTTTTATTAATATTGTTGAGTATTAATCTGTCTTATATGAAAATTTGAACAGCCCTCTGAACCCTTTCATAAAAATTGAATCTTCTACCGCACTAATCGTCAGAAGTCAGGAAATAACGATAAACCGCCTGAAACTTCCCGTAATAACCCTGTCAGGGTTGCCAACCCTGACAGGGTTGATGAAAAACAAAAAAAAACAAAACTGTGCTCTCTCCCTGAAAGGCAAAAAAAAGGGTGTCCTTTTGAGACACCCTCTTATCATACAGTCATTTATTAAATAACTAAGTTCTTACTCTATATTGCCAGTCGTTTGACACCAATTGTCATTGTCCGGTCTCCATTATTAACTGCTCTTACATAAACGAATGCCCTGTAATTACCATCAGCAGTCTGAATCACGAATCCGAAATTTGCAGCAAGACCATAAACAGCAGTCGAATTAGCTGAAAGGCTTGTGGTCATGAGGGCTTTATCGGTGACATATTCAGAAGGTGTAGCTTGCTTCAAATGCATATCATTCCATTTTCTTTTTTCTATCAGAGAAGCGTTTTTTGTCCAGTTAGCCGGGACATAGTTTGCATCCAGAAAGAAAGTATGCGTTGGAGCCGATATGGAGTGGTTTAATGTAACATCAGTGCCACCGGGACTTGTCATAGCAACATTGTTGTAGCGATAAACGAAATCAATGACTGCCGATTTGTTTTGCGCTTCAACTTCTGCCAGGGTGTAGGATGTCATGTCGGTAACGGAGAAGTAACGGCTGCCCGTGCCATCAGCCGGATCGGCCAGTACTACTGTCTCTACCATATCCAGGTTCGATACATCGTATTCAACAGTGGAATAAGACTGTACAGAGCCTTGTCTGGTGGTATACCTGACATCAAACTTAATTATTTTACCTTTTGCTTCTGCAGGTACAACATAATTATAGGTTATTGTTACTGCTTTGGATGAGTATCCGGGATCGTTCCCTACTCCCCATGTCACACCGTCCACAACCGAACCGGAGATTTTATTTCCGCTGGCAGTAATGCCGGAGAGCATAACCATATCATGGTCAACACCGTCACGGGTTGTCCAGTACACCTTGTCATCAACAACAGTTCCTGTCTGACCGGCAAAGGAGGAAGTTATTTCCCAGGTATTCAGGGAACTTTCATCGTTTGAGGCGATGGCAAATTTGAAAACTACTGCATCGCCGGTAATGATTGGTCCCGGTGTCAGTTTATAGTATTTGACCAGTTCATACTCATCTTTTTCGCATGAACTGAAGACACAGCATATCAGCAACACAGCTATTGCTGCCAGATATTTCTTTGTTTGAATTATATTCTGTTTCATCATGATTATTTTAAAGATTAATTTAACAGTTTATCCCTTTTGCAGAAGAACCCTGTGGTATCCTCACAACTTTAATATTCAATACGTGCAATACAGAGTTCATGATCATCTGCTGTCAGGGTTGAGCTGTAATGGTTACTGAATAGGTCTTTTTTACTTTCCTGTTACCCGACATCACGGTGTATTGGAACGGTCCCTGGGTAAAATCAACCCAGGTCCCCAGTTTTGGGGATCCTGACACAGGTTCGATAATACTTTCGGGAGAAAGGGAACAGTAAGGTTTTAGTCTGGTAAGGTCGGTTCCGTAAGGAACAGTTCCATTAATAGTGAGATCGGTGGTGTCTATTCCGGATCCAATGCCTAAATTAGCCAGAATGGTATAGTTGTCAGTTCCCAGGATGCGGAACGTTGCAATATACGCATCAGACCTGTCGGTTATGAAGAATTCGTACTCCTCATCTGAACAAGCCTGAAAAGAGAGTACGATAACTGCTATTATTAATAGAATCTTTTTCATTGTTTTACTTTTTAATTTTAGATTATAACCACATGGGGTTTTGCGTAAGTTTCGGATTCAAAGCTCTTTCACTTTCGGGGATTTTTCCGGTATAATATCTGTCAACATGAAGATCTTGTGCGTTTACCCATTGATCAGCCCATTTATCCCCCCATGTATTAACTGTCACATAACCATTCGGGAAATTATACGCTTCTTTAACTATTCTCCATCTGCGGATATCCCAGAAACGATGTCCTTCCATAAAGAACTCCACGGCTCTTTCATCTACCAGGAGATCAAAAAATTCGGATTTACTAAGTCCTGCTATTGGAACAGGAGCAATCTTCCCTCTCCCGCGTATCTGGTTAAAAAGGGTTTCCACTTCACCGGTTGGCCCGTTATTCACTTCGTTCACTGCTTCGCAATACATCAGCATAACATCGGCATAGCGCATTACATAAAAATCCTGTCCGCAGTCATATCTTTCAGTATAGGGTTCAGCATAATTTATCATCCATTTGCGGGTATGGTATCCGGATTTATTACGGTTCCAGTTGAAGTACGGATCATTTAAAGAACCTGACCCCTTGTTACCCCACATAAATGTGCAACTATCTTCTGCAATTGCCGGACTCCATGCATCAACCAGCAATACTTTCTGACCGTCCCACAAAACAGATGCTTTCAATCTGTAATCACGACCCTCGTAGGAAGCCGGGTTAATTGCACCGTTTTCAAGAGTGTTATCAGTTGAAGGAATAAGTGGTGGTGCTTTGGATCCGTCCAGCTTACGATAAAGGTTAACCAGCCTTATACTTGGTTCAATGGAACCGTTATTTCCCATCTGGCGTGAACCAAAGGCTCCTTTAATAAAGTTACCCTGCACTAAAAATGGCCCTCCATATTGAGCAGAGAAAATGATTTCTTCATTTGTTTCATTAGGCAGCAGGAATAATTGCTGATAATTGGGATGATGGTAATCTCCCGGCTCACCGTTTCTGAAAAGACTGTGACCAGATTGATCCATAACGGTTTTAAAGTCGTCTCTCGCTAATGCAAAATAGGTATTCGCAGATTCAGTTATACCGTCCCATTCCGGTCTCTGGTTTTTCAGCCAACTTGCCCAGTAAAGGTGAAATTTACCCCTGAAGGAAAGTGCAGCCCATTTGGTTGCATGTCCATACTGGGAATAAGATTCAGGCAGGTTGGCAACTGCATAATCATAATCTGCAATTATACTGTCACGTACCTGAGTTACCGGAGCACGTTCCACTTCAAGAGCTTCTTCCCTTGTGATGTTATGTTCGACGATAGGAACTGGTCCTAAGAGGTCAATTAAACGTCCGTAAGCGATCGCTCTAAGAAAGCGTGCTTCAGCTTTTATCCTGGTAAGTTGAGAAATATCAACAGGTTTTGCATCCGGCAGCATTCTATCGACACCTGCAATAACATTATTTGCACGGTGAATTATCAGGTAATGAGCTCCATATATCTCCCATCTGAACCAACTGCCGCCTTTAGTATGAGCCATGCTCTGGGTGCTAACCAACTGTAACCATCCTTTGAGATTAATAGCATCATTTATTATGACGTCAATAACGTAACCTTTGTTGCCGCATATTGATAAGTCAGCAACCGGGTCCCATTGCATTTCCACCACTCCGAATAAATCTCTCCAGGCCTCATATACGCCGGTAACAGCCTGCTCAGCATCGCTGACAGTGTTCCAGAAGGTATCCGATCCAATCTTATCAGGAGGATATTGCTCCAGCAGATCTTTCATGCAGCCTGTAAACAGTAAACTGCAGAATGTAAATATTATAACTATTTTTTTCATTTTATACTAATTTTTATAGTTTTCGGAAAAATTAAAAATCAAGGTTAACACCAATAGAAAATGACTTTCTAAGAGGATATGAGTCCCATTGAGTATCACTGTTCCCTTTTGTCTTTTCAGGGTCAATACCGGGCCAGTTGGTTAATGTAAACAGATTTTCCCCGCTCAGATATATACGCAGATTGCTTATATTTACCTGACTAAGAAGTGTTTTAGGAAGGTTGTATCCTATCTGTATGTTCTTTAAACGAAGATAATCTCTGTCATAAAGCCAGAAAGTGGATCTTGCATCATTGTGGGTTGACTGGTCCTGGTTGGTAAGGCGTGGGATTTTCCCGCCGGTGTTTTCATAATTCCATGCATCACTATGAAAATCAAAGAAATGAGAAGTGGTATTTGGGACTTGGGTTATATTATAAATATCACTCCAGAAATCTTTACTTCCTGTGGAAGCCTGGAAGAGAAGGTTTACTTCGAAATTTTTCCAGCGTGCATCAAACCCCATACCATAATGGCTGTTGAAGTAATTACGGGGGGAGTTACGGTACGGCACCTCGTCTTCCCCGGTGATTTGCCCGTCCCCGTTAACATCTTCCAATAGAACATCCCCGGGTCCAATAAGCGGTTTTCCCTGGTAAGGAGCGTTCAGCACATCTTCCCAGCTTTGAGCTATTCCGCTTGCAACATACCCGCGGACATAAGAAAGAGGGAATCCGAGGAAAGTATCTCCGTATCCCAGGCGCTCGTTCCAGGAGAGAATTTTATTTTTGTTAAAAGAGTAATTAAATTGAAGGTTATAACTGAATTCCCCAATGTTATCCCGTAATCCGAGGTTAGTTTCAAATCCGCGGTTTTGTAATTCCCCAATATTCATCCTGGGTGCCAGGAATGTTTCATCCAAAATCTGGGGGAGATCTGAAGGACGTATGATGTCGGAAGTAAGACGTTCATAAACATCAAGTTCAGCGTAAATCTTGTTGAATAATACAAGGTCCAAACCAAGGTTCTTTACACTGGTTTTTTCCCAGCTTAAAAAGGGGTTGAGTAATTGGTTTACAGCAACACCAGTAGCGAGGTTATCACCAAACATGTAATTGGTCAGAAGGAAAACTTCCCGTTGCTCGTAACGGCCTACACCGGAATTATTACCCAATTCCCCATAGGAAGCACGTATCTTGGCATTATTGATAATGTTAAGAAGGGGCTCGAAGAAACTTTCCTGAGAAAAACGCCAACCGGCAGAAAAGGATGGGAAAATTCCCAGACGATTTCCTTTCGTAAACTTTGATGAGGCGTCAGCACGCAGGTTGGTTTCGAAAAGATATTTGTCTTTGATGCTGTAATTAAGCCGGCCAATTCCGGAACGCAATCCCTCGGAAGAGGAGTTTCCGTTGGCACTCATTATTTCCGGGGTAGCACCTGCCAGTTCACTGAGGCTGGGGTTTAAGCGGTAACTTTTCGAACCACTCAGCCAGCGGCTGAACCAGTATTCTTCCGTATAAACAGCCATGGCAGTAAATGTATGACCGTCAAAAAGGTCGGTGGTGTAAACCGCACGTCCCTGCATAAGAGTTTTGTACCTGTTGTCGAAACGGTTTGAGATACCTCCGAAGTTATTGATAACATTAAGAGCTTCTTCTGTCTGGAAGTTCCATAATATCAGAGGATCATTCCAGTTTTTTCGAAAACCGTTAAAGAAATCAAGTCCGTAATCAACGCGTAGGGAAAGTCCTTTCAGGGGTTCCCACTGACCGTAGAGATTAATAACTGCCTGCTGTTGTGTTAGGATATTATTACGTTGATCGTTATGGGCAATTAGATTCATAGCTATAGTTTCCTCATTGTAGGCCATCAAACCACCTGCACGACCCTGTTCATCATAAGGCCTGATACCGGGAACTAACCTGTAATAATTTCCGGTGGAAGTTCCGTCATGAAATCCTTCATTATATGGATAAGTATGTTTCGTCCAGTTCGTTCCGATAGTTGTTCCTACATTCACATTGTCCAAAATTTTATAGTCGAGGTTGAGCCGAAGGTTTATTCTGCTGTAGGAGTTGTTAATGGACATACCGTCATCAGTAATGAACCCTCCTGAAAGGAAAAAATTCATCTTGTCGGTACCCCCGGAGGCTGATAAATTATGGTTCTGTACATTCCCTGTTTTAAAGTACAGGTCCCACCAGTCGGTATTGGGAAAACGTATAGGATCAATCTGGCCCATGGCCATCCACTGATCAACAGTTCCAGTTCTGTATTTTTGAATTTTTCCCCCTGCATTATAACTATTATTGTAATAATTCATGTAGGCAACATGATCGGGTAAATAATCATAATAATTTACAATATTCGACCATGTGGATAAACCAGTGTAATTGAAAGTGGTTTTATCTGATTGTCCTCGCCTGGTAGTAATAAGAATTACCCCGTTCGCAGCACGGGATCCATAGATTGCTGCTGAGGCAGCGTCTTTAAGGACTGACACGCTTTCAATATCATTGATATTCAATCTATTGATATCCACATCGGGCATTCCGTCAACAACGATGAGGGGATTAGAATTATTTGGGGTTCCTATTCCCCGAACCCTCAAAACAGCATCATCATTACCGGAAAATCCGGATTGTTGCTGGACACTAAGTCCGGGAATTAATCCGGACAAAGCCGATGATACCGATGTTATGGAACGGCTGGTAATTTTTTCATCGACCTGCACTGAAGCAACGGAACCTGTGAGGTTCACTTTCTTTTGTGTGCCGAAACCTACTACAACAACCTCTTCGAGACCTAACATTTCTTCTTCCATTTTAATATTGAAAACAAGCTGATCGCCCAACGGCATCTCCACTGTTTTCATGCCCACGAAGGAGAATTGCAAAGTTGCACCTTCAGGGACGTTTGGAAGTTGGAAATCCCCGTTTACATCGGAAATGGTACCCTGGGTGGTTCCCTTGATCATTACCGTCACCCCCACCAGTGGCTGGTCGTTGTTGTCGGTTATCCTGCCCTCCACCGTTCTGGGCTGTGGCAGCGGGTTCGACAATGGAGTAATAACAATTACATTGTTATCCAGCACTTTATAAGTAATAGTGCTTTGTTTTAGAAGAGTAGTCATGATTTCATCGATCTTCTTGTTTCGTGCCGAATAGGTCACTACTTTATCCAGATCATAGAAATCGTCGCTGTAAAAAAACCGGAAGGCACTTTCGCCCTCAATTATTTTAAAGGCTTCTTTCAGCGTTTTCCCCTCAAATGAAAGACTCAGCTTGGTTTCCTGTGAGTAGAGACTGGCTGAGAGGTTAATTGTGGAGAAAATCGTCAGCAGTATGAGGAATTTCATCATTAAAAAGGTTTTACAATTGTTTTTACAAAGTAAATAAACAATCTTTTTACAAAATTTTTTCATAGTTTTGTATTGAATTTAGTTAATTAAATTTGTTGGAATATTCTTTGTCGGAAGAATATTCTGTTCTGAAACTGAACCGGGTCATTTTGTCCCGGTTCTTTTAGTAGAAAGAGTCGTCTGTCATACGCAATTTAGTTTTGGTTAATAAATAAATTATCTGATAAATACTAATAAGCTGATTTATATTTCTCTTTGAGAACACTGTCAATTTTTACACTGACTTTTCCAGGTTCAAGGGAGTAATCGATAGGGATAGTCATCTGCAGTATTTCAAACACCTGCTCCAGTGTTTCATTTTCTATGGTACCGGAAAAACGATATTTATTAAGTTTAGCAGATGTGAGTGAAATGGAAACATTATAACGTCTCTCCAGCATTTTGGTAAGCTCGTTTAAATTTTCCCCTTCAATGATCCATCTGCTGTCTTTCCATGAAGTATGGAGTTCCGTCCTGACATTTTCATCCATAACAACAGGGACAGATGATAAAACGGCTTTAGCATCTTTACTTTTTATAGAAATTTTTTCCTGTAAAGCATCTGCCAACTCATCACCTTTTATAATTGTCTTTTCCGTTGTATAATATGTTATTTTCTGTTTTGGTTTCATGGCAATAGAAAAAGTATTCTGTTGCTCATCTTTTCCTGTGATTTTAACCTCCCCTTCCACCAGGGTAGTTGTAATCCTTTTTTCTTCCGGATAAGCCTTTACATTAAATTTGGTACCATATGCTTTAATCGATAAATCGGCAGATGTATGCACAATAAATGGTTTCGAAGGGTTTGTTGTAATATCGAAGAATCCTTCCCCTGTCAATTTGACTTCTCTTGTACCGGAATTAAAATCAGCGCTGTATTCCAGTTTACTGTCGGCGTTTAGCCAAACGGTAGATCCGTCGGGTAATACCACATTACTTTTAGCTCCCAGGGGGGCAGTAATAATCGTGTTCCCCGTTTTTCCTGATGGATATTGCTGTGTAATAAGAAAGGTAACTGAGGATCCCAGAAGGAAGATGAGGAGCCATGAAGCAGCAATCCTGAATGTGTAACTGAAATTAAATTTATTACCAGATTCCGGAACTTTCATTTTTTCCGGTTCGTTCAGCCTGTGTTGTAATTTTCCCCATAAGCTGTTATCATCAAAACGTTTTTCTCCTGATAATGAATCTGACAGCACCCATGAAGCTTTAATTGCATGAAAATACTCCCTGTTTTCATCGTTTACATTAAGCCATTTTGTAAAATGGTCTGATTCTTTTTTTGTGTTGGTGCCTTGTAGCTGCCCTATTATCAGCAATATTACAGATTCGCTGATTTCCATCTTTTGATTCATGTTTTTCACTCTTTAATATATTAAGACAAGATTAATTTAATATCGGATTACAATAAATGCAGGTTTACTGCAGAAACGTGTATATTTTTCTTTACCGGTCATAAAAAAGATTACTATTACGGGTTTTACGGTTTAATATAGAAAACATCATAAACTACAAATTATTTCTTATCTCTGTTCATATACTTTCTATCCCTAAATTACTCACTTCGTTCGTGAGATCGCTTTGCTAAGTTCCCCAGGGGGGCTATTAAGTCGTTGAATAAGAGTTGTTTCTATTAGTTTAATCACATTGTTATTCCGAGTCTCCAGTCCCCTGCCGGAGCCCATTATGCGAAGATGACAGGGCAATTCCTTATTTTAAGGGAGACCCCTCACTGTCGTTCGGGGAGACATTCAGGTTTCGTATCCAGAGGAACCGAGCTTCAGCGAGCTCGCCGAAGGCAATCTTCACTTTCTAAGCAATAAACATATCTTAAACAATCTTCTTTAATTGACGGCAATGCCTGGAAAGGTTGAACTTCCACATCCACGGATATTTCAACCCCTATCAGGGGTTGCGGGGATATTGATGCAGTTAACCCGGGGCACAAGCGCCCCGGGCTATTCTAATTTCAACCCTCCGGGTTGTGTTGGGAAACGGTTACATGTCATTAAACCGCATAAGCGGTTATTTTATATTTTTTTGTCAATCCGCACCAGCGGTAATATTTATTTCTTCAGAGCGTCTTTAATAGACGTCAATGCTCTGTATATTTGAGTTTTCACTGTGTTTACCGAGATTTTGAGGGAAAGAGCTATCTCCTTATTGGTTTTATTTTCAAACCTGCTTAGAAGGAATACTTTCCGGCAATGTTCCGGCAGGGTGTCAACAATTGCTTTGATTTTTTCTTCCGTATCTTTTGCCTCAAGTTTTTCAACGATGAAATCCTTATCATCAAGAACGTCACTGATAATCTGCCAGGATTCGTCGGGTTGAAGTTTATTGACTAGGTTTTTTTTGGTTTTTTTATGCAGCAGGTAATTAATACTATGATTTCGCACAGATTTTAAAAGATAGGATTTAAGGGACCCACTGAGTTTAATATTTTCACGGTTTTGCCAGATCTTAAGAAATACATCCTGCACAATTTCTTCAGCAGCGAATTGATCACCGGTTAAATAATAGGCGTAATAACATAAGGTGGAATTTATCTCCCTGAATAATGCTTCAAGAGATTTTTCATCCCCATCATGTATTTTTCTCCAGTACTTATTAAGCTGCATATTTTCAGATAAGTAGTTAAGATAGCAAGGCAAATATAAGAGAATTATTTTAAACGAGATAAAGTTTAAAAATTACGTTTTGGGAGGTAAGAAGGCACAGGGCAGTTGGCAAGGTGAAAGAAGTTGGCAGGGTAAAAAAAGTTGGCAGTATGCAGAAATAGGTAATCGGTATTTTGTTATATCAAAGCGACACGCTATTTTGATTTCAGAACAAGGAATAAAGAACGCAGAAGTAAGAAGGGAAAGAACTGAGAAGCAAGAAGGGAATACAGGATTAAATATGGAAAAGGCAAAAATTTTAGATTTTCAAACTCCCCCCTCATTTTTCAAGGGAGGGGGGTTGGGGGGGGTGGGTCCGATTCAAACTACCACTTGTGATGGCTCAGAAGTTGTTATCAGGAAAAACTTTTTCTATGCTTTATTTTGTCCCGCAGATCACGCTGATGTTCGCAGATGGATGAATTGATAAGTCTCCATTGAAAAATGAGGAGGCAAAGATGAGAGTTGCAATTCGAAATGTGACCCCTCCTGAGTCGTGCCTTCAGAACCCCGAGGACTCAATTTGAATACCCCCCTGACGCTTACGCCCGGAGTTGGACAAATATGTCTGACCTGATCCCGAATACTTTTGATGATTCATAATTAAATACAATCATCCGTAAAAGGAAATTATTATATTTGTGAAATACCGGAAAATCTCAGCAAACATTTTTTACCGGGAAAATATTTAATATTTGTTTAAGCACATCTGACTCTGAATAATTTTAATTATTGAGTCTGGTATAGAAAGCCGGATATTTTTTTGAAAAACACTTATTTTAAAGATATCAAGCCGAATAATAAATAAAACGCAAATAACTTAACTCTCAGTTAATCAGTAAAATAACTTTATGAACTTTCAACTTTCAACTTTCAGACTTTCAACTTTTAACTTTCAACTTTCAACTTTCAACTTTCAACTTCATAAACCGGACTAAATTATTTTTTATAATGAAAACAAAAAGAAACTATGTAATCATTCTTCTATGCATTGTCCTAGGATTTTCACCAGGGAAAAGCAGTGCACAGAGTGAAGAGAATAAAGAATTACCTGGTAAGGCCGACTTATATAAAGAAAAAAAGACAGCATTGAATTACCTCGATAATGCAGCCACCATGGAGAAATATGGAAAAATATCGGATGAAATCTGGTCTTGTGCCGAACTGGGAATGCAGGAATTCAAATCATCAGCCCTGTTGATTAAAACACTTGAAGAAGAGGGTTTTACTGTTGAAAGAAATGTTGCCGGAATGCCAACGTGTTTTGTCGCTACCTGGGGTAAAGGGAAACCGGTTATTGGTATTTTAGGAGAATATGATGCTCTTCCGATGATATCACAAAAAGGAAGGGTGCCAAAACAGGACCCGGTGATTGACGGAGGACCCGGGCATGGTTGCGGGCATAACATGATGGGAACGGCAGGTATTGCTGCTGCAATCGCTGTAAAAAGAAGTATGAAGGAAAACAGGATACCTGGTACAATAAAATTTTACGGTTCACCTGCGGAAGAGACGCTTATCAGCAGACCATATATGGTACGTGCAGGGGTTTTCCATGATGTGGATGCAGTGATCGATAATCATGCCGGGTCTCAATTTTTAACCTTCTATGGGGTTAGAGGAAATGCTATGTTTTCAACAATTTTTACATTTAAAGGAAAAACTGCACATTCAGCAGGAGCCCCATGGTCGGGCAGGAGCGCTCTGGACGCTGTCGAGATAATGAATGTTTCAACTAATTTTCTCAGGGAACACCTTCATTATACACACCGGCTTCATTATGTTATTACAGAAGGCGGTGAGGCGCCTAATGTTGTTCCCGACAAGGCTGGCGTATGGTACTTCATACGGAACACTGACGAAAGGCTGGAGGATATGTATAACAGGGTTATGGACTGTGCAAAGGGGGCAGCCCTGGCTACTGGCACTGAGCTCGAAGATGTAAGGGTACTTACTGCAATTCATCAGCAGCATTTTAACAAGGGCATGGCAGAAGTTATTCAAAGTAATATTGAGTTAACAGGTATGCCTTCATGGTCGGAAGATGAGAATATTTTTGCCAGGGAATTACAAAAGGAACTTGGCAGAAAAGAAGAAGGATTTCCGGATAAGATCAACCCACTTAAAAGCCCTTCCGATGTCCAGGTTGGCGGTGGCTCCTCCGATGTAGGGGAGGTAACTCTTATTGCCCCAACAGCCAGAGTGATCTTTCCCGGAATAGTGCCGGGTGCTATCGGGCATCACTGGTCAACTGTTGCCTCTACTTATGGCTCAGCTGCAGGGAAAGGACTTATGGCAGGGGCGAAAGTGATGGCAGCAACTGCACTCGATCTACTTACAAAACCGGAAACTCTTAATGCTGTTAAAAAGGAATTTGAAGATTATTCGAGGGAGCATCCTTATAAATCGTTTCTCCCTGATGATGCAACCCCTCCCCTGGATCTGAACAAAGATCTGATGGAGAAGTATCGTGTTAAGGAAAATGAATCTGTTAAATAGAATAAACTGTCTGTGCAGTTTGAGGTGTGAATATAGAGAAAATATATATAACTGTTATTCAACTGCTTAAAGTTCACCTTGGGGAACTTAGCGAAGCGATCTTACGAACGAAGTGAGTAATAGGGGTAGAAAGTTTGAGGTAGGAGCAATAAATAATATTACATTTTTGTATTATTGAGTCTACTCCGAAAAATAATAAATACTGCAAATTCAGTGTCTCATAATCAGCAATTTGCAAAAGTCCCCCTTGGGGGATTAGGGGTGAAAATTTTGAGGTATGAACAATAAATAATGTTCCGTTTTTGTATTATTGTAAAACAATAAACTCTTTTTAATAGAATTTAGCATGAAAATACATTTTAATATTTTGTTACTTGTCAAGGTCTGTCTGTTTACTTGTTTTACAGGAATTCAGACATACTCTTCCTTTGCCTTTGGCAGGCCGGATAACTTCAGCAGTCAATTCTGCCTTCAGGAAAAATTTTCCCGAGATTCACAGGATTCAGTTCCATCTCCTGTTGAATTTATCAGTTGTTATTTTGAAAATGCATCCCCACATTACTGGGAATACAATCCCGACGGTTCGGTAGGGATTCATTTTCCTTATGATCACGAAAGATCATCACCTAACAGGCAATTCACACACGTGCATTTCCAGGTACAGGCAAAAGAAGGTTCTGATGTGACTATGATATTACACTATTTTTATAATGTATGGAATAGCAGAATATCTTCAGTTTCGGCCCGTGAAAGAAGTTTTTACATTTCTTCCGATGGAAAAAAATGGACTGCTGTTCCGGCTGAAGTTCTGGATGATCATTCCCATAAGCTTCAAATACGTATGGAGACCAACAGTATGTATGTGACAGGAGTAGAGCCATATCGTTTAAGTGATCTTGACAGGTTTTTAGAGGAAATCCGGGATGATGCACTAGTTGAAATACGGCCAATCGGGAAAACCGTGGAAGGACGTACATTGGAAATCATACGGGTAGGGAATCCTGAAGCTCCATACAGCGTTGTACTTCGTGCCCGCGCACATCCATGGGAATCCGGTGGTAACTGGGTGACAGAAGGTCTTATCAGAAGTTTGCTGGATAAAAGTGAAAATAATGCTGAGTATCTAAAAAGATATTGTGTATATATTATGCCTATGGCCAATAAAGATGGTGTTGAAAGAGGTATGTCACGATTTAATATCATGGGAAAAGATCTGAACAGAGACTGGGGCTCTCCCGCTGACCCGATATTGTGTCCTGAAAATCATGCTCTGGAAACATGGCTCCGGGAAATGATTGATAAGGGTAGAAAACCTGACTTATTAATAGATATTCACAACGACAGTAAGGGGAATCTTCTCGTAAGCCATCCGAATGTTAATCTGGAATCCTACCTTGCTAATATGGAAAAACTGGAGGCAATGCTTCGTGAGCATACCTGGTTTACGGAGGGCAGTACACACAGTTTTTCATATGGAAGCATTGGTTCCGGCCTGGTGGAACGTTATGGTATAGATGCCTGCACATATGAGTTAAATCAGTTATGGATAGCAGGATTACAAAAAGTTCCCTTTGGGGAAGACTGGGTTTTACTTGGAAAACAGTTAAGGGATGTGTTCTACAATTATTTTGAACCCGTGAAAAAGAAAAAGAGGAAATAACTGTAAAAAATGATATATAAGGCTTCTACGAATGTTTTCGTACATTAGTTTAATGTGCTTTCAACTGACTTTTAGTTTTACTATCCTTAATTAACACACCTCCATAGCCAATGTCAATAACAATAGGGGGCTGTTCATCCTTCTGCACACATCAAGTTGATATGCGGGACAAAAAAAAGAAAAAGTTGTTCCCGCAGATCTCGCAGATGAACGCGGAAAAACTATCTCCCAATCAGGGGTGGGGCATGTGATAATTTAATTTTAATTTGAATAAAAGTGTAAGAAATTAAAACCTTATAGAATATGTTTTATAAGGAAAATTACTAATTTGCAGACTATTTAAGTAATGAAATGATAAAGCAATTAAATTATGTATTTCATAATTATGAGAACATTTCCCAATATTCCTGTTTTTTTTAAGACAAAAGGAAAATTCATAAACTCATTCTGTTTTATTTTTTTACGGACAGGATTTCTCTTCCTGCTCTGTTTCACTCAAGTTGTATTTATTGAGTTATCCGCCCAGCGATTATCAAGAGATTTATATGTTGATCTGTTGGTTAACCAGATCGGATACATGCCCGATGTTTCGAAATTTGTTACAGTTAAAGGAGAGATACATCGTAATTTTGAAGTAATTGATTTACAGACCCGTGAAATTGTACACAAAGGCGCTTTTCAGCCAGTTCCCTGTGACTTTGGAAAATATTCCAGAGGAGATTTCAGTGATCTTAAAAAAGAAGGGAATTATTATATAAAATCTGACACCCTGCGTTCATTTCCATTCAAAATTTCATCCTCCATTTATCACTCACCCATGGATATGATTGTAGGGTATTTTGCACTTCAGCGTTGTGGATCAAGTACAACGGGATTTTTATCTCCCTGTCATCTTGATGACGGAAAGCGACTGGATAATGGACAACATCAGGATGTTACGGGTGGCTGGCATGATGCAAGCGACCTCCGAAAGTGGGTGGGAGCAACAATTTATGGGATGCTTGGCCTTGCAAAGACTTACGAACTCTATAAAGGTGATAACAAGAAAGCTGTTCTGGAGGAGCTTATGTGGGGGAATCAGTATTTCCTTAAAATGCAGGAACCACAGGGTTATGTAATGAGTTTCATAGGAGGTGATGTAAATAAACACTCGGACAGCAACCGCTGGACCGACAACGAAACAGGCCCGGAAGAAGGAGAGCTAAGGATGGTAAAACCCAATACCGGGAAATCTTCTGCTGATATGCTGATATTTGGCGATAGTGACGACAGAATTATTCAAACAAGGCCATTGGATATTCTGGGGCAGTATAATTTCATTACTGCACAGGCCATGATGGCCGAAATTACCAAAACCATGGATGTGAATTATTCTCAGGACTGCCTTCGGGCTGCTGAAAGATGCTTTGAATGGTGCAGAACCACAGATATTAATAATCCCCGGACTATCGGAGCTGCAATACAGGCAGCAATCGAGATGTATAAGACAACGAAAGGGAAAATTTATAGCGATTTTGCAGTGCAAAAAGCTTCTCTTCTATATAAATTACAAGCACGTAGTCCGGGTGATGGGCCTTCCGGCTTTTTTTATTCTTCCTTCACAAATTCTGAACCGTATAAAAATATTTCGAGAGGTTGTCTTGAATTTATATCCATATGCGATCTTGTTAAGACGTTTCCCTTGCATCATGATGTGCCGCTATGGAAGGACATGATCACCAAATATGCTTATAATTATCTGTTATTTATGTCAGGGAAAAATAGTTTCGGGATCATCCCATACGGTTTATATACAGAGAAAAATCCCGGAGGAAACAGAAAGGTAGGGGATTACTGGTACCGTTATTTTATGCAACCGGAATTGAAATGGTGGACAGGAATAAATGCGAATCTTGCTTCTGCCGGTGTAGGGCTGATTAAAGCTGCAGATGTTCTGAATGATAGTTATTTAAAAACGATAGCACAAAAACAGCTTGACTGGATAGTTGGAGTTAATCCATTTAACAGTTCAACCATTCATGGTATCGGGTACAACCATCCCAAACATTTTGGTGGCAGTACGTATCTTCCAAATACCCCCGTTCTGCCTGGTGCAGTAATGAACGGTTTGGGCGGGGACAATTCAGATATGCCTGTTATTGGTAATGGTAACTGGCAGATTTCAGAATACTGGACACCTATGGTTGCATACACTTTATGGCTTATGGCAGAATTATCAAAATAATTTTAAAACTAATTACAAGGAGGTACTAATCATGAAATTAACCAGTTTATCCAAAGCTTCACTTGCCCTTGGCTGCTGTGCAACAGCAGTAAGCATTTCCGGATGTAAAGAAAAACATCCTGTTAATCCCAACATTATCATTGTGTTAGCTGACGATCAGGGCTGGGGTGATGTGGCATATAATGGTCACCCGGTACTTAAAACCCCTAATTTCGATGCGATGGCAAGTTCCGGTTTACGGTTCGACCGTTTTTATGCAGCAGCTCCTATCAGTTCCCCTACAAGAGGAAGCTTGATGACAGGCCGCCATCCTAATCGTTTTGGATGTTTCATGTGGGGCAATAATCTCCGCCCGCAGGAAACTACTATAGCTGAAGCACTTAAGGAGGCAGGATATGTTACAGGTCATTTTGGGAAGTGGCATCTGGGTTCAATATATAAAGGCAGTCCTGTTAATCCGGGAGGAAGTGGATTTGATGAGTGGTTTTCAGCCATTAATTTCTTTGAGAACAATCCGATTTTATCAGGAGAAGGTATTGCCAAACAATTCTATGGAGAAAGTTCTATGGTCACAGTTGATCTGGCTCTTGAGTTTATTAAAAAACATAGCAATACTTCACAACCGGTTTTTGCATTTGTGTGTTTTGGGTCTCCGCATCTTCCACATATTGCTGCTGAAGAAGACAGAATTCTTTACCTTGATCAGGAAGAAGAATTCCAGCATTTCTATGGTGAGATTACCGGTATGGATCGTGCTGTTGGCAAGCTCCGTCAGCAGTTAAAAGAGATGGGCATAGATAAAAACACTATTCTTTGGTTTTTAAGCGATAATGGTGGACTTCCAAATTTTGGGTCAACAGGTGGTCGGGGGGCAAAAGAATCAATTTATGAAGGAGGGCTTCGGGTGCCTGCTATCATCGAATGGCCTGCTCAAATAAAAAAACCTTTGGTATCAAATATTCCTTGTACTACATCTGACATTTATCCTACGCTTCTGGAAATAGCTGGTGTAAAAATTCGAAATCAACCAGTACTTGACGGCATAAGCCTGGTACCGCTCTTTAAGAATAAAATGAAGAATAGAAAAGAACCCATTGGTTTCTGGTCATATCCGGAGACCGGAGTAAGGACGCCTACACGGATAATTATGCCGGAACTTTTGGAAAATCAGAAAGCAGGTATAAAGGTTATTGATCCTTCCAGCTTGCTTTTAGATGCAGGGGAAATTACCAAACAATACCCTTCGGATCTTTTTCCGGGGCATTCCGCCTGGTTAAAATGGCCATTTAAACTTCACAGGATACAACAAAAATCGGGCGAAATAACTCTGGAATTATATAATCTTGGAGAGGATCCCATGGAGGAAAAAGATTTAGCTGAAAGTGATGAAACCAGGGTTAATACCATGAAAACACAACTGGAGGAATGGCTGTTATCGGTTGTGGGTAGCCTTAACGGGAATGATTACAGGTGAGGGACTTTTTTATATAAGTTCTGCTGTTATAATGGTAAAAGAAGATACACGCGTTATTCACATGGTTAACTGGCCTGGTACTCAGAGTGAAAGGATGTGGCAGAATGTTTATTATATTCCACCAATTGAAAATGTAAAAATTAAATTCATTATTCCTGAAGGGAAAGAGATTAAGAATGTTAAAACATTTGTTCCGGTTAAATTTTCTCAGAAAAGACAGAAAGATGTTCTGGATATTACCCTATCGAAAGTTGAAAAGTACCAGGGTGTAATAATTGAGATGAAATAGTGTTTTTTTTTTAGTTATAAATAGTGGTCAGCATGAAATCAAATATGAGTAAGTCATCTGAAGATAAGGCAAACTGTAAATTATTTTATTTAACCAGGGTAGGAGGAGTTATTGCTTTATTCCTGTTATTGACAAAGGGGAACATACAGGTGCCGGAGCAGGGAAAGTGCTTTTACATAATAGAAAATAAAGCGTAGAAAAAAAGGTTCCCGCAGATAACGCTGATTGACGCTGATAATTTTTTCATCTTGCAAACTATTCAATTCCTACTTTTTTCTGCCACAAAAAAGTAGGCAAAAAGTCACCACGGATTACAA
>CAZGKF010000046.1:0-25984 GCA_964526475.1 uncultured Bacteroidaceae bacterium | reverse complement strand
TGGAATTTGTTTTTTGGAATTTTTGCCAAATAATACAAGAATATTAGATGTAAGGCACTAAACATTTCAGTCGTATGATTTCAATGCTTCAAAATCTTCAACCTGATTCAGAAGTTGTTTCAAACCTTCAAGATTTCTTTTAAGTACGATCTCCACATCAAATTCAGGTATGTTTTTATCACGCCAATCGTACGCCATGGTTTTAAATCCCAGTTCCCGCAGCATTTCAACTCTTTCTTCGGGATTTCGGGTTTTTGCATCAATAATTACTTTAATTAATCAGATCCATTTCATCTATCAGATAACCTGCACCTGCAAATTTGTCTATAATGAAGAGAATGAAGCGTATATCAACAGAAATATTACGGCATTGTAGTGGATCGTAAATATAATCGTTAATAGTACCTTCCCAGTTACGGTCAAAATTTATCCCTATTAGATGACCATCTGCATTCATTACAGGGCTGCCGGAATTCCCTCCGGAGGTATGATTTGATGCAACAAAACATGTAATAATCTTTCCATTTTTATCTGCCCACCTGCCAAAATCTTTATTATTGTATAATTCGAGAAGTTTTTCAGGAATCATATAATCATATATGCCAGTATGATATTTGGCAATTTTCCCGTCCAGGGTAGTTCTATAATGATAATAAACTGCATCTGCCGGCCAGTATCCTTCAACTTTTCCGTATGTTAAACGCATGGTAAAATTAGCATCAGGATAGAAAGCCTTTTCAGGTTTCATTTCTCTTAAGCCTTTAAGATAAATGCGGTATAGCCTGTCAATCTCATCCTTGATAAATTCATAATTTGCATAGACATTTTCATTATAAATATTTAAGAATGAATGAAAAACCTTATAAAGGGGGTCTTCCAGAATTAAGGATGTTACAGATGCTTCGCCGGACGGATAATCTTTGAGAAGATTAAACATATCTTCATAGGAAGCAAGTTTTGTCTTCCGAAACATCATCCTTGAGAATCTATCATAATCACCCTTGAATTTTTTATGAATCTGATTATAAATATCGGGGTGAAAACCTTCGTCTATATTTTCATTGAAATACCTTAACATGGCCGGAAATATTTCCTGATCGACAGGCTGATGATAATTATTGAAAAATTGTTCCGCTCCGGACAAAAACAATTCCTTCTCTTTTATTCTAACTTCATCACTCCTGTTTCTGTTTTCCGCGATCAATCCTCCAAGGCTAAGAAACATATTAAAAATCTCAGTAGCAAATATACACTCCTGGCCATAATCATAAGCAAGAGTGAATTTTTCAAGTTCATCGTACAATCTGTACATTTCAGGTAAAAGCCCCCCATATTCCTTTAAGCTTTTGTTGTCAGTGCTTACCCACCGGGAAAACTCCTCTTCCTGTCTGATCTTGAGAGCCAGACCATTTATACGCTCCATTCCCATTACAACTCCCTGCCATTTCTTCCATGCATTACTTTCAGAACGGTATTTTGAAGAATACTGCAAATTAACCAGCTCCGATTCTTTCATATATTTATTCATTATTTCCATCCTTTTCTCCCTAAGTTCTATCTTGTGCGGAAGGCTTTTTTTATATAAAAGATTTATCCCTGACGAAATCAAGTATTGATTTGTTGTACCGGGGTAACCTAAAAGCATGGTAAAATCACCTTCATTAACTCCTGAAAGAGAGATAGAAAGAAATTTTTTAGGTTTAAAAGGAACATTATCAGAAGAATAACCAGCAGGCATGTTGTCAGTATCCGAATAAACCCGGAATAAGCTAAAATCACCAGTATGTCTTGGCCATATCCAGTTATCATAATCCCGACCAAAATCACCGATACCAGAAGGGGGCGTTCCTACGAGCCGGATGTCCGTATATTCCTCATATATAAACATAAAGAACTCATTTCCGAAAAAAAAAGGTTTTATTACTGCTTTATGGTGGGTCCCTTTTACAGCTTCACCGGAAATCTTTCTTATATTTGAATCAATCTTACTTGTTCTTTGTGTTTCGGTTACTTCATTATTTATTCCCTCCAGAACAAGTTCAGTAACATCTTCAATCCTGATCAAAAAAGTAACAGAAAGTCCTTTCAAAGGTAATTCCTCATCAGGGTTCATAGCCCAATAACCTTTCGTCAGGTAATCATTCTCTACAGTACTTAAAGATTGTATATTACCATAACTGCAATGATGATTGGTTAACAATAGGCCGTTACCGGAAATCATATGTCCGGTGCAACCCCTTCCGAAAATAACCACTGCATCTTTCAGACTTGCTTCATTTATACTATAAATGTCTTCATCACTGAGTCTAAGTCCTCTCTCCTGCATTATATCAATATTATGATACTCCAGAAGCGAAGGGATCCACATCCCTTCCTCTGCCCGTATCGTAAAAGAAAAGAAAACAAGACAACAAGCTGATAATAAAACAAATAATAAGCGCGCCATAATAATAGGTATTAAACAAATATTAACTGTAATTATCCTGCTATACCTTTTCCTGCATGATTATTTAAGATTAACACTATACCTGATTTATAAAATCATCCAGTTCATGATATAGTTTTTGCACAGGAAGTCCAACAACATTATAAAAAGATCCTCGTATTTTTTCCACTCCTATCAAGCCTATCCATTCCTGGATACCATAGGCTCCGGCTTTATCAAAAGGATGGAAAGTGTCAATATAATAATTGATTTCATCATCCTGCATGCTTGAGAAAAAAACTTCAGTATGTGAATAAAAGGAATGCCTTCTGTATTTCGTTAGAAAACATACTCCGGTAATGACATCATGCATTTTCCCTGATAATTCATGTAATATCCTGCCTGCATCATTTTTATTGCAAGGTTTATCAATTACCTTACCTTCAAACCAAACAATAGTATCAGCTGTTATCAGAAGATTATCAGCCGATAAAATGTTCCTGTATGCATCAGCCTTTTTCCCGGCCAGAAAAACCGGTATGTCGAATTTATCAAGCTCCGGAGGATATATTTCTATAACTTCCAGGTCGTCAATAACATCAAATGAAATCCCTGTCTCTTTGAGAAGCTGTTGTCTCCTGACCGATCTGGAGGCAAGCAATATATTGTAATTCCTGAGTTTATCGATCAGCATAAATAAATATCATATTTTAAAAAGCACAATATATCTTACAATGATGGAATACATAATACCAAAAAGCATAATAAATTTCATTAAAGTGCTCGCATTATGATAATGGTATTTATTCTTTGCAAAAATTATTATAAACAGTAAAACTATGAGAGGGATAATGAGCAGAATGATAAAATACACAGCAGTGATGTAATCTACTGATTCCCCACTGAACATAATAAAATGCAATAACCAGATAAGCGCTGTCAGACAGAATATTATTAGTGTAAGCAGAATAAGCTTTGTGTATCGTATCCCCAGATAAATTGGGATGGTTGACATCCCGTAGGCATTATCGCCTTCAAGATCTTCGGTATCCTTAATTATTTCACGAATGAAATTTGTCAGGAAAGCAAAAAAGGCAAATCCTAAAATCCAGAAAAAGATATAATTAAAATTCGTGCTATTATGTAACATAATACTGCCATATGTCCGGTTCAAAAGAGGTATTTCATAGATGGCCACAAGCAAAGGAACTCCACCTGTCATAAAGGAAACAATAAGGTTGCCAATTAACAATTGTCTTTTATAAGTAGTTGAATAGAACCAAAGTAAACCGGAACAAAAAATAAAAAGAAATGAAAGTGGAAGAACTTTAATATAAAATGAAACATAGGTGCCAATAATAATACCGGAAATACTTAAAACTGAATGCAGCAAAATTGCAGACCGACGATGGACACCCGAATCAATTACCACTTTTTCGGGTTTATTTATCCTGTCAGTACGAACATCAAAATAATCATTAATAACATACCCTGCGGATGCTATAAGTATGGTTGTTAATACCAGCAGAAAAAAATGAAAACTATCGAGCTGAAGGCTGAAATTATTTATTTTAAGAAAAGGACTGATAATACAGTATCGCATCAAATACTGTGTTACAGCAATAATAAGCAGGTTCTGTATCCTGACAAGTTTAAGGAATGACCACAAAATAACTGTTTTTTAGTGTCATTAATTAAGATATTATTTACCAGGTAAAAGCATCTTCATCCATCCATCTGCCATGAAGCCGCAGCACTTGTTCGAGAACATCCCTCACACAACCCTTACCACCCGGTTTATCTGAAATATATTTCGAAATTAATTTAATCTCCTCAACAGCATCAGATGGAGAAGCAGGAAACCCAACTATTTTCATAACCTCATAATCGGGCAGGTCATCTCCCATATACAATACATTCTCAGGAGTAATATCATATTTAAGAATAAAATCCTTAAAATCTTTCATTTTATTTCTGGAATTAAGATATATATCAGTAATCCCGAGACGTTTAAATCTGGTTCTGACTGATTCTGAATTACCTCCTGTAATAATACCGATCGGATACCCTTTTCTGACTGCATATTGAGCGGCAAAACCATCTTTAATATTCATTGTCCTCATCAATTCGCCGGAAGGATGAAGGAGTATTTCGGAAGATGAGAAAACTCCGTCAATATCAAAGATAAATGCTTTGATCATTCTCATATCTTCCTTAAAATTCTTCATCTTATTAACGATTTTCAATTTATTTATGATAATATTCACTTATCATCCTGCTCACAAAAGTATATATTTTTTGTAAATCCGGTTTTCCTTTCAGCAAACTTATATGTTCCTGAATAATTTTTTCATCACCTCTTATTGCCGGCCCGGATTGCACATCAGATGGAGAATGTTCAATAGCATTTTTCACCGATTCCATGATAAGAGGGACAAGAATTTTAAATTTTAAATCTCTGTCTTTAAGTACCTCATTAGAACAAGTAAGCATATAATTTAAAAAATTGCAGGCAAACACAGCAGCAATATGTATCCATTTTCGCTCCTCTGAATTTGTTTCAATTAATGTCCCTGACAGGTCAGCTCCAATTTCACGGATTATTTTCATGGTTTTACTATCCGATGCTTCCAGCAGAAGAGGAACTGATAAAAAGTCTGGTCTGTTAATTTTATTAAATGTTTGAAGCGGATATAAAATACCGCAATGTATTATTTCCTGTGAGAAAACTTCAATCCCTGCACTTCCGGAGGTATGGACTACTATTGACCTTGTCCCACTTAGTGCATTTACCGCAATGGGAATAGCATCATCGGTTAGCGAAATGATATATACATCTGCCTTATCGGGCACACGCAGAAGGTTATCAGTAAATGCTGCTTTAGGGAAATGATTTGCTAATTTATGTGCGGAATGAAGCGTTCTGCTATATACCGACAAGATTGGATAGCCTTTTTTGTGAAGTTCATAAATGAGAGATGTGGCAACTTTCCCTGCACCTATAGAAACAATTGAAGGTCTCAAATAATGGCATTTTATGAATAAAGGAGCAATCGAATATTAAATATGATTGATCGAGGCTTTCATGGCCACGTGTAAACATAAAGACTTGAAAATACATGATGATTTCATCCTAAACAAAATCAAGAACAATAACAAAAGCCAAACAATTTCGGATGAACCCTTTTAAGAATGAGTCTTAATCATTTTTAACAGATGTTCACACATCTCATAATCTTCCTTTTCCTGATAATAATACAATAGTCTGTTGAAAAAATCAGGATTATTGAACTGAGGATGATTCTTATCGAAACTAATCCTACCTTTTACCGTCAGCTGAAAACAGCTGTTATTGTCGGTTGTCTCAATATCTGTCTTTTCAATCAAGTTATCTTCATTCTCATCGGCGGCTGAAAACAAATGACCATATTTTTCCATAAATTCAGAAATTGTAAGTTGCAGGTTTATTATATCTGCATTTTCATCAAGCAATTCTTTATTCAGGGAATACCGGTATTCAAGATCATTTTGATGTGCCCCGGGTTGTTTTTGTTCAGAAGTAATACGATTGATATCATCCTGATTATATCGGATTTCGATATTATTCTGATTTACATGGTCTCTCAGAATTTTTAACAATTTATTTACTATTCTTTCCATGTTAAAGGAACTCTTCTAAAAGGATGATTCAAATATAATACCACAATTTTACAAAAAAACTTTTAGAATAAGCAATGAAAGCTGAAAACTTGTAAAGAAAATCACTGTTGTCCGGTAAAATATCAGAACATTAATAAAATCAATATTTAATAACTCCAAGGTCCTTCAACTCAGTAGTATAAATATATTCTTGTTTTTCCCGGTTCTCTGACACAGCCTTTTTTATAAAAATTTCCGCAGAGGTACTGTATTCTTCATTTTTGTTGGCATCAATCAGAAGAAGGCAAGCCATGATAATATTACCGGCCATCTCTACCAAACGGCGGGAATGAAACTCCATTAGTTCCTCGTCTTCAATTTCATTTATAAACATGACCGTTTTTTCATATTCAGAAGACATTGTGGAAAGTATTCTCTTTAAAAATTCATATTCAGGTTTGCAAGCACCTTCAAGAAATTCATTGATTGCCACCATGAATGATCCTGTAGTTACGCCCCTGATAGCAGCTACAACCTGCAACTGTGATGTACCTTCGTAGATCGTAGTAATTCTGGCGTCCCTATATAATCTTTCAACTGGAAAATCTTTCATAAATCCGGCACCCCCATGAACCTGAAGGGCGTCATAGGTTATCTGATTACAATATTCACTGGAAATAAGTTTAAGAAGCGGAGTAAAAACATCAGCAAGTCGTTGATATTTTTTTTGCTCCTGTCTTTCTTCTGTCTCAAGTTTTCTTAATTCAGATATAAAAGAGTACGCCTTATAGATATCAACATATCTGGCTGTTTCGTAGAGCAAACTCCTCATGGCCTGAATTTTAACATTCATCATTCTCACCATCTCATAAACAGGTGGAAATTCAATTATGGGTTTTCCGAACTGTAATCTTTCCTGTGAATATTTCAGAGCTTCTCTGTAAGCAGCTTCAGCTATCCCGACCGATTGTGCTCCGATCCCAAGTCTGGCTGAATTCATCAGGGACATAACATACTTGATCAATCCCATTTTTCTATCTCCAATAAGTCGGGCAGGAGCGTTTGTGAAAACCATTTCACAAGTTGGGGATCCTTTAATTCCTAATTTATTTTCGATTCGTCTTATCTTCACTGCTTTATTACTCCTGTCATATAGAAATAGTGAAAGTCCTCTGGCATCGAGCGTTCCTTCTTCTGAACGAGCAAGCACAAGGGCAATGTCGGCGTCACCATTGGTTATAAAACGCTTAACCCCATTAAGATAAAAAGTGTCAGTCTCCTTATCGTAAGAGGCAGTTATTTGTTTTCCTTTAAGCTGAACAGCCTGAAGGTCTGAGCCGGCATCTGGTTCTGTAAGCACCATTGCAGCAGTAGCTCCTTCAGCGAAACGTGGCAGAAATTCATCTTTAAGTTCTTCAGAGGCAAATTCATGTATAGTCTCTGCACAGTCCTGTAGCCCCCAAATATTTGCAAAACCCGCATCCGCCCTGGAAACTATTTCTGCAGCCATAACGTAAGGTACTACCGGGAAGTTCAATCCTTTGTATTTCCTGGGAAGTGACATTCCAATGAGTCCGGCTTTTGTAAGTATCCCAATATTCTCCTGTGTACCTTTCGCATAAACAACCTCATTATTTATAAGATGCGGGCCTTCCTGATCAACAGATTCTGCATTTGGAGCTACTACATTGGCACAAATATCCCCTACTATTTCAAGTATTCTCTCGTAATTATCCATAGCATCTTCAAAATCGACAGGAGCATAATCGCAGGTATCTTTATCGGAAAAATCGTTTTCTTTCAGTGAAACGATTTTTTTCATTAAAGGGTGGTAAAGATGAAACTTCAGATCTTTATTATCATTGAAAAAATTATCCATGTCGTTGATTATTAAAATTTTCCTTCAAATCTTTTATTTGGAATTCTTCCTGTAATATTTAATCATTTTAGGAATTATTTCTGCCACATCACCAACAATTACATAATCAGCAATGTGATTTATAGGAGCATTTTTATCCTGATTTATGGATATTACCATGGCTGATTCCGCCATACCTGCTCTGTGCTGTATTTGTCCTGATATACCACAAGCTATATATAACTTAGGTCTTACTGTAATACCAGTCTGGCCTATTTGTCTTTCATGTTCAATAAATCCTGCATCAACTGCAGCACGGGAACCTCCGACTTCCGCACCAAGCAATTCTGCTAATTCAAAAAGAAGTTTAAAATTATCCTTCGATCCAACCCCATAACCTCCGGAAATAATAATACCTGCATTTTTTATGTTTATTTTCCTTTTTTCTATGTGGCGTTCTATGACCTTAACTACAAATTCGGCATCAGTCAGTATGGAATCAGTTTGAATTTTTTTAACAACTCCTTTATAATTCTCATCGAGAATTTCATTCTTCATAACACCCTCCCTGACTGTAGCCAATTGTGGGCGGGTATCAGGATTAATGATAGTTGCCACTATATTTCCGCCAAATGCAGGTCTGATCTGATACAGCAGATTTTTATATTCAGCACCCGATTTTTTTTCAAAGTGAGTGCCAATTTCGAGGCTGGTACAATCTGCCGTTAAGCCGCATCTTAAAGCGGATGCTATGCGGGGTGCCAAATCCCTGCCAACTGAAGATGCTCCGAAAAGTGCTATCTGAGGCTTTTCCTGTTCAAGTATAGTTTTTACAATAACAGAATGCGGAAGAGTAAGATATGGGCTAAGCCTTATGTCATCGGCAATATGTAAAACATCTACCCCATAAGGAAAAAGTTTTTTTTCAACACCTGAAAGTCCGTAGCCTGCAATAATAGCTTCGAGTTTACATTCAAGCTGGTCTGCCAGATTCCTGGCTTTAGTAAGAAGCTCCAGGCTAACTTCCGAAATAATGTTTTCTTCAGATTCACAATAAACGAAAATGTTATTCACAGCTGCAATTTTAAGTTTGGAAAATACGCATTAACCAATTGTATGATTTTCAATCAATCCCTTCATCAGTTCATCAATTTCACTTTCATTCGATGAAAGCACCTTTGACTCCTTAGCTTTAAAAACTACATTCTCAATTTTTTTAACTTTGGTGGGAGATCCTGAAATGCCAAGTGAATTATCTTCAACCTGAATATCATCCGCACTTAATTCTTCTATTCTGAGATATTGCCGGGACTGATAAAGATTCAGATAATCTTCAGTTGATTCCTGTTGTTCGGTAATCGTTTTTGCATGTTTGAATTTCATCAGCAGTTTGGCATTCCGGGGTCGGCAGGCAGCCGCAGAACCATGCACGGTAACTAATAGTGGAAACTTTGATGAAACAACTTCAACCCCTCTTTCAAGTCTTCTGCGAATGGTAATTTCTTTATTTTTAATTTCAAGTATTTCTTCAGCATAAGTAACCTGAGGTATCCCAAGTTTCTCTGCAACCTGTGGTCCAACCTGAGCTGTATCGCCATCAATTGCCTGCCGGCCGGCGAAAATAAGATCAAAATAACCTATTTTTCTGATCGCATGAGATAGAGCGTACGATGTTGCAAGTGTATCAGAACCGGCAAACTTCCTGTCTGTAAGTAAAAACCCATTGTCAACTCCTCTGTACAATCCTTCACGTATTATTTCAGCAGCACGGCCTGGCCCCATAGTCAAAATTGTAACAACTGAATCCCTGAACATATCTTTTACCCTCAGCGCCTGTTCCAGTGCGTTAAGATCTTCAGGATTAAAAACAGCTTCCAGTGCTGCTCTGTTTACCGTACCATCAGCTTTCATCGCATCCTTCCCGACATTTCTGGTATCAGGAACCTGCTTGGCTAATACAATAATTTTCAAACCCTTCATAAGTTATTTTTTAGTTTTTCTTATCGGGGGACAAATATAATAAATAATGTTTTTCATTATATGATTAGCCTTTTCGTATTCGAAAAAAACCTCGATTTTTTCGAGGTTTGTGAATAAATTTGTAATACGTTCTAAAATAATTATGCCTGGGCACTTGGTCCCCTGAAAGTCATTGGAATAACAGGACCCTCAGAACCCTCAACCTGTTTAATAAGCCCGTGAACTGATTCATATTTAGAAATATTATCTTTCAATGCATTTAGAAGTCTTTTACTGTGTTCGGGGCTTAGAATAATTCTCGACTTTACCTGCGCCTTGGGTATTCCAGGCATGATTCTGATAAAATCAATAATAAATTCAGCTGAAGAATGTGTAATTACTGCCAGATTTGAATAGATTCCCTGAGCGGTATCCTCGTTCAATTCGATACTGATCTGGCCAGGTTTGTGTGAATCATTTTCCATATAATTATATTTTAAGGGCTTAAATTTCTTCCGACTCCTCAACTGCTTCTTTTTTTGTACCAGACTCAATTAGTCTTTCATATTCTTCACGGGAGCCAACTACAAGATTCTGATAATCTCTTATACCTGTTCCTGCTGGAATAAGATGACCAACAATAACATTTTCCTTAAGACCTTCAAGGTAATCAATTTTGCCAAGTATAGCTGCCTCATTAAGTACTTTAGTGGTTTCCTGGAATGAAGCTGCGGAGAAAAAGCTTTTTGTCTGCAATGCAGCTCTTGTTATTCCCTGCAGAATCTGGCTTGATGTTGCCGGAACAGCATCGCGTGCATCTACAAGCTTCATGTCTTTCCGTTTGAGAACAGAATTTTCATCTCTAAGTTTTCTTGCGGTAATAATCTGTCCCGGACGCAGAGTCTGGCTTTCACCAGGATCAATTACAATTTTTTTAGCATAAATCCAGTCATTTTCATCCATAAATGCCCACTTATCAACAATCTGTTTTTCAAGAAATCTCGTATCTCCAGGGTCAATAATTTCAACTTTTCTCATCATCTGGCGCACAATAATTTCAAAATGTTTATCGTTAATTTTTACTCCCTGAAGACGATATACTTCCTGTACTTCATTAACAATATATTCCTGAACTTGTGTAGGCCCCTTTATTGCCAGAATATCTGAAGGAGTGATAGCTCCATCGGAGAGGGGTATTCCTGCTCTTACAAAATCATTTTCCTGAACAAGTATCTGTCTTGATAAGGGCACAAGGTATTTCTTCTCCTGGCCTGTTCTGGATGTGATGATGATCTCACGGTTACCTCTTTTTACCTTTCCAAAAGAAACTTCACCGTCAATTTCAGATACGACAGCGGGATTAGAAGGATTCCTTGCTTCAAACAATTCAGTTACTCTCGGGAGGCCTCCTGTAATATCACCGGATTTACCAACAGCTCTGGGAATTTTCACAAGAACATCCCCCGACTTAATTAAATCTCCGTTATTAACTGCAATATGGGCTCCAACCGGAAGATTGTAAGATTTGATCTCATTCTTACCTGATCCTACAATCTTTATCATAGGATTCTTTGTTTTATCTCTGGTTTCAATAATAACCTTTTCCCTGTAACCCGTCTGTTCATCAGATTCTTCCCTGAAAGTAATCCCATCAATAACATAATCAAACTCTACTTTACCGTCAACCTCAGAGATAATAACTGCATTATAAGGATCCCACTCACATATAAGATCTCCTTTCTTTACTTCAATACCGGGTTTGATATATAACCTTGAGCTATACGGAATATTATGAGTGGAAAGAGCTATTCCTGTATTTTTATCAACAATTCTTAATTCAGCAAGTCTTCCTATAACGACATCAATTTTATTTCCGGTTTCAATATCTGTTTTCGCTACCGTCCTTAGTTCTTCCATTACAGCAATTCCACTGTATTTTGCAATAATTTTTGATTCAGAAGTAATATTAGATGCGGTACCTCCTACGTGAAAAGTACGGAGTGTCAGCTGTGTGCCAGGTTCCCCTATTGATTGTGCAGCAATGACACCTACAGCTTCTCCAATCTGAACCATTTTACTGGTTGAAAGATTACGACCATAGCATTTTGCACATACACCCTTTTTGGATTCACATGTAAGCACCGAACGAATTTCGACCTGTTCAACAGGTGAATCTTCAATAAGTCCAGATATTTCCTCGTTTATTTCATCTCCGGCTCCGATAATAAGTTCTCCGGTCAGCGGATGAAAAATATCATGTACAGTGGTTCTTCCCAGAATTCTTTCATAAAGGGTTTCAACTACTTCCTCATTCTTTTTAATCGCTGTTGCAATTAATCCCCTCAAAGTTCCGCAGTCATTCTCAGTAATGATAACATCCTGAGAAACATCAACAAGTCTTCGGGTCAGATAACCGGCGTCAGCTGTTTTAAGTGCAGTATCTGCAAGTCCTTTTCTTGCACCGTGAGTTGAAATAAAATATTCAAGAACTGATAACCCCTCCTTAAAATTCGACAGGATTGGGTTTTCTATAATTTCAGAACTGGCGGCTCCCGATTTCTGGGGTTTTGCCATAAGTCCCCTCATACCTGAAAGCTGACGTATTTGCTCTTTGGAACCACGCGCCCCGGAATCAAGCATCATATACACAGAATTAAATCCTTCATTATCCGATGATAACTGTTTCAGCAAGGTGGTTGTAAGTTTGGCATTTGTATGAGTCCAGATATCAATAATCTGATTGTATCTTTCATTATTTGTAATAAAACCGGCATTGTAATTAGAATATACCTCATCAACCTGTTCGTAACCTTCACTAACAAGTTTTTCTTTATCAGCAGGCACAATTACATCATCGAGATTAAACGACAGCCCTCCACGAAATGCCATTTCAAATCCAAGGTCTTTAATGTCATCGAGAAATTTGGCTGTAGCTGCAGTCCCGGTCCTGGATAGTACTATCCCGATAATGTCTCTGAGTGATTTTTTTGTAAGTACTTCATTGATAAATCCAATTTCTATTGGCACCATTTCATTAAATATCACTCTTCCAACGGTAGTTTCAATTATACTCCATGATATTTCTTCATTTTTTCTTTCAGGAATACGAACTTTAATGATAGCATGAAGGTCAACTTTCTTTTCGTTATACGCAATAACGACTTCTTCAGCTGAATAGAAAACAAGTCCTTCTCCCCTTACAGGATTCTCAGGAGTGTTTTTTCTAGCCTTTGTGATATAGTAGAGCCCAAGTACCATGTCTTGTGATGGTACCGCAATAGGCGCTCCATTTGCAGGGTTCAGGATATTATGTGATGCAAGCATTAGAATCTGAGCCTCCAGAATTGCTGCATTCCCGAGCGGAAGATGCACTGCCATCTGGTCACCATCGAAATCAGCATTAAAAGCAGTACACACAAGAGGGTGGAGTTGAATAGCTTTACCTTCAATAAGTTTAGGTTGAAAAGATTGAATCCCCAAACGGTGCAGGGTTGGAGCACGGTTTAATAAAACCGGGTGTCCCTTAAGTACATTTTCAAGGATATCCCATACAACAGGATCCTTTCTGTCAACAATCTTTTTTGCAGATTTTACAGTTTTTACAATCCCTCTTTCTATAAGTTTCCTTATAATAAAGGGCTTATATAATTCGGCAGCCATATCCTTAGGGATACCACATTCATGCAGCTTTAGCTCCGGTCCGACAACTATTACTGAACGGGCTGAGTAATCAACCCTTTTTCCTAAAAGATTTTGACGAAACCTTCCCTGCTTACCCTTCAGACTATCGCTAAGAGATTTAAGTGGCCTGTTCGCGTCTGTTTTAACAGCATTGGATTTTCTTGAATTATCGAACAATGAGTCAACAGCTTCCTGAAGCATACGTTTTTCATTTCTCAGTATAACTTCAGGAGCTTTGATTTCAATTAGCCTTTTTAACCGATTATTTCGGATGATAACACGTCTGTAGAGATCATTAAGATCAGATGTGGCAAAACGTCCACCATCAAGTGGGACCAGAGGCCTTAGTTCCGGAGGGATCACAGGAACTACTTTTACGATCATCCATTCAGCCCTGTTTACTCCTTTCGACTCTCTGAAAGCTTCCACAACCTGTAGTCTTTTCAGTGCTTCATTCTTTCTTTGCTGAGAAGTTTCATTATTTGCTTTATGACGAAGATCGTAGCTCATGCTATCCAAATCCATTCTTCTAAGAAGATCAAATAATGCCTCAGCACCCATACCCGCAATGAATTTATCAGGATTATCATCTTCAAGAAACTGGTTCTCCTTAGGAAGTGAATCAAGAATATCCATATATTCTTCTTCAGTAAGAAAATCAAGGTAATTGACTCCATCGGCTTCTTTAATGCCAGGATTAATTACAACATATCTCTCATAATAAATAATCGAATCGAGTTTTTTTGTAGGAAGACCGAGAAGATATCCTATTTTATTAGGGAGGGTTTTAAAATACCAGATGTGTGCAACAGGAACTACAAGGGATATGTGCCCCATTCTTTCTCTTCTTACCTTTTTCTCCGTAACTTCAACACCGCAACGGTCGCAAACAATTCCCTTATACCTTATCCTTTTATATTTCCCGCAATGGCATTCGTAATCCTTAATTGGCCCGAAGATTCTTTCACAAAAGAGCCCGTCACGTTCAGGTTTATATGTCCGGTAGTTTATTGTTTCAGGTTTAAGTACTTCTCCACTTGAACGTTCAAGTATTTCTTCGGGAGAAGCAAGACCAATTGTAATTTTTGTAAAACTTGACTTATCCTTAATATTCTTTTTGAATGACATATGTTGAAAATTTTACTGTTAAAAAATAAGCACAAATCCTTGTCCGGTTTATATACCAGATTTTGTTCGATATTATACAAGGTTAACGCTGAGTCCGAGCCCTCTAAGTTCATGAAGTAATACATTAAGGGACTCCGGAATACCGGGGTAGGGCATGGGCTCGCCTTTAACTATTGCTTCATAGGCTTTGGCACGTCCAACTACATCATCAGACTTAACTGTAAGGATCTCCTGCAATATATTGGCAGCTCCAAATGCTTCAATGGCCCATACTTCCATTTCTCCAAATCTTTGACCGCCAAACTGGGCCTTACCTCCCAAAGGTTGTTGGGTAATAAGTGAATAAGGGCCTATTGATCTTGCATGCATCTTATCCTCAACCATATGTCCCAGCTTAAGCATGTAAATAATCCCTACAGTTGCTGCCTGGTCATATCTGTCACCGGTTTGTCCGTCGTACAGATATGTTTTACCAAATTTCGGAAGTACTGCCTGATCTGTATATTCAGTTATCTGATCAATTCTGGCACCATCAAAAATGGGAGAAGAAAAAGTCAATCCTAATTCTTTCCCTGCCCATCCGAGAACAGTCTCATAAATCTGTCCGAGGTTCATTCGGGAAGGTACTCCAAGAGGATTAAGTACAATATCAACAGGTGTGCCATCTTGAAGGAATGGCATATCCTCCTCACGAACAATCTTTGCAATTATACCTTTGTTACCATGCCGGCCAGCCATTTTGTCCCCAACTGTAACTTTTCTTTTCTTAGCTATATATACTTTGGCAAGCCTTATAATTCCTGTTGGCAACTCGTCACCAATTGTAACATTGTATTTCTTACGCTTGTAAACACCATCAATCTCCTTATATTTAGACATATAATTATGAAGAAGGTTCCTGATAGTATCATTCTTTTCCTTGTCGGTTGTCCATTTATTAGGGTTAATATTATTGTAATCCAGTTCCTGCAAAGTTCTTTGAGTAAACTTTACTCCCTTGGCAATTACTTCTTTGCCATAATAATCCTTTACCCCTTGTGAAGTTTTCCCATTAACAAGGATAAATATTTTATCAGTAAGTTTATTTCTAAGCTCTTCCACATTTCTGGTAAACTCCTCATCGATCTTATCAATTATCGGTTTAATGCCGAACTTTGATTTGCGATCTTTTATAGATCTCGAAAAAAGTTTTTTATCAATAACAACACCATATAATGATGGTCCGGCTTTTAGTGAAGCATCCTTCACATCGCCGGCTTTATCACCAAATATTGCCCTTAAGAGTTTCTCTTCCGGGGAAGGATCAGACTCCCCTTTTGGAGTGATTTTCCCGATCAGAATATCTCCGGGCTGGACTTCTGCTCCAATTCTGATAAGTCCGTTTTCATCAAGATTCCGGGTAGCCTCTTCACTGATATTTGGAATATCGGATGTTAATTCTTCCAGTCCGCGTTTTGTGTCTCTGACTTCCAAAAGGTACTCGTCTATATGTACTGAAGTAAATACATCTTCACGAACAAGGCGTTCGGAGATAACAATAGCATCCTCGAAATTGTACCCTTTCCAGGGCATAAATGCCACCATAAGGTTCCTGCCAAGAGCAAGTTCACCCTTTCTGGTTCCGTAACCTTCTGTGAGTATTTGTCCTTTTTTAACTTTCTGCCCTTTTATTACGATCGGGGAAAGATTAACACAGGTATTCTGATTTGTTTTTCTGTATTTAGGCAGTTTATACCTCTTGATCTCATCATCAAAGCTGACAAATTTCTCCTCTGCTGAACGGTTGTATCGGATAACAATCTCATTAGCATCGACGAATTCAACTACTCCGTCTCCATCAGCAGCAATTTGTAAACGTGAATCTCTTACAAGTTCGTACTCAATACCTGTTCCCACAATAGGTGCTTCAGGATTTAACAGAGGTACAGCTTGTCGCATCATGTTCGATCCCATAAGAGCTCTGTTGGCATCGTCATGCTCAAGGAAAGGGATAAGGGAAGCTGCAATGGAAGCTATCTGGTTAGGCGCAACATCAATATAATCAACCTTCGTTTTTTCTGCCAAAGGAAAATCCCCGTTAAATCTGGCTTTAACTCTGGAATCAATAAATTTACCCTCATCATCAATCCGGGCATTTGCCTGTGCTATAATCTGTTCTTCCTCCTCCTCAGCAGTCATAAATACCATTCCATCATTAGCATAATTAACTTTCCCTTCCTTAATCTTACGGTATGGAGTTTCAATGAAACCGAGTGAATTAATTTTTGCATAAACGCAAAGTGAGGAGATAAGACCAATATTAGGTCCTTCAGGAGTTTCGATAGGACAAAGGCGTCCGTAATGTGTGTAATGAACATCCCGAACCTCGAAACCTGCTCTTTCACGCGATAATCCACCGGGACCGAGTGCTGACATTCTTCTTTTATGTGTCATCTCAGCCAGAGGATTTGTTTGATCCATGAACTGTGATAGTTGATTTGTTCCAAAAAATGAATTGATAACAGAAGAAAGAGTCTTTGAATTTATAAGGTCTATTGGAGTGAATACTTCATTATCCCTCACGTTCATCCTTTCACGTATGGTTCGCGCCATTCTGGCCAGACCAACACTAAACTGGTTCATCAGCTGTTCGCCTACTGTACGGACACGCCTGTTGCTAAGATGATCTATATCATCAACATCACTCCTTGAGTTTATAAGTTGAATAAGATAGCTGATTATTGCAATCATATCTTCCCTGCTAAGTATCCTTATATCAGAGCCTATATCGAGGTTTAATTTCTTATTTAACCTGTACCGGCCAACCTCTCCAAGATCATAGCGCTTATCGGAAAAGAACAGTTTATCAATAACATCTCTTGCTGTTGCCTCATCAGGTGGCTCTGAATTTCGCAGTTGCCTGTATATATGCATCACTGCTTCCTTCTCGCTGTTACACGGATCTTTCTGAAGGGTATTATAAATTATAGCAAAATCGGCAATGTTAGCTCCTTCTTTATGAATAAGAATTGCCTTGGCTCCGGACTCGAGGATCAAATCAATATGATCATTTTCAAGTACAGTTTCTCTGTCTATGATTACCTCGTTACGTTCTATAGAAACAACTTCACCGGTATCTTCATCAACAAAATCTTCAACCCAGGTTTTAAGAACACGTGCCGCCAACCTGGCTCCTACAAGTTTTTTAATTCCTGCTTTCGTAACCTTAACCTCATCAGCAAGACCAAAAATTTCAAGGATATCCTTATCACTCTCGTATCCTATTGCTCTTAAAAGTGTAGTAACCGGTAATTTTTTCTTTCTATCGATATAAGCATACATTACATTGTTAATGTCAGTAGCAAATTCGATCCATGAGCCCTTAAAAGGTATTATACGCGCGGAATATAGTTTAGTGCCGTTTGCATGCAGGCTCTGACCAAAAAATACACCCGGGGATCTGTGCAACTGAGAAACAACAACTCTTTCAGCGCCATTAATTACAAAAATCCCCCTGTCTGTCATATAGGGAACAGTTCCAAGATAAACATCCTGAATTACAGTATCGAAATCTTCATGTTCAGGATCAGTGCAATAAAGCTTAAGTTTGGCTTTCAGAGGAACACTGTAGGTAAGGCCCCTCTCCAGGCATTCATCAATAGAATATCTGGGAGGGTCAACATAATAGTCGAGAAATTCCAGAACAAAATTATTACGTGCATCGGAGATGGGAAAATTATCCTGAAAGACCTGGTACAGACCTTCTTTTTTTCTGTTTTCGGGAGTAGTTTCAAGCTGAAAAAAATCCCTGAAAGATTTTAGCTGAACTTCAAGAAAATCAGGGTATTCAAGTTGATTTTTTGAAGAGGCGAAATTAATTCTTTTAACTTGGTTTGCAGTAGACATTTATACTAATGTATATAATTATTGAACTTAAGCGGATAAAATAGCAAAAAGGCTTAGTGTTCGGGTACTCCCTGAACACTAAACCTGTATAGTATAAAGATTCAGTTTTATTTAAGTTCAACTTCTGCTCCGGCGTCTTCCAATTGTGCTTTAACAGACTGAGCCTCTTCTTTTGATATACCTTCCTTAACCGGGGAAGGAGCAGCATCGACAACCGCCTTAGCTTCTTTCAGTCCCAGACCTGTAATATCTTTGACAAGTTTAACAATTTGAAGTTTTGCTCCTCCAGGTGCTTTCAATATCACGTCAAATGTGTTTTTTTCCACTTCAGCTGCGACATCACCTGCTGCAGCAGGACCTGCAACAGCAACAGCTGCAGCAGCGGGTTCAATACCATGTTTATCTTTCAGAACTGTAAGTAAATCATTAACTTCTTTAACGGTTAACTCTACTAATTGGTCTGCAATTGCATTAATATCAGCCATTTTATTAAATTTTAAATGTTATTACTATTCCTTTTCAGTTATTGTTTTCAGAGCCCCTGCCAACTGTCTTCCAGGGGTTGATATACCTGAAAGCAAATTTTTCATTGGCGATTGGAGCAATAAGAGTAAATCAGCCAGTAACTCGTCCTTAGATTTGATATTGGCCAAAGTTTCCAGTTGATTATCACCCAGATAAAAAGATTCTTCTACAAATGCTCCTTTCAGTAAAGGTTTTTCGTATTTTTTACGAAATTCCCTGATAAGTTTAGCCGGTTTATTACCGGATTCGGAAAACATGATTGATGTAGAATCTTTTAGAATTTCATACAGCGGGGAAAAATCCAGTTGGGCTTTTTCCATTGCCTTTCTGAGTAGTGTATTTTTAACGACCAGAAGTCCTATTTCCCTTTCGAAGCATGTTCTTCTCAACCTGGCGGTATCTTCGGCATTAAGTCCGGAAATATCAGCAATGTAGAAATGCTTTGAACTGGTAATTTTATCTAAAAGGTCGTTAATTATTGTATCCTTTTCTTCTCTTCTCATAATTACAGAGATCTTTGTACGGTTTAAATTATTCGTCGACAGCTTTAGCATCGATTCTGATACCCGGGCTCATTGTGCTGGACATGTAAATACTTTTAATGTAAGTTCCTTTTGCTGCAGAAGGTTTTAATTTAACTATAGTGGAGATGAACTCCCTGGCATTATCTGAAATCTGCTGCGGACTAAAGGATACCTTACCAACAGAAGCGTGAATAATACCGAATTTATCAACTTTAAAATCGATTTTACCCATTTTCACTTCCTGAACGGCTTTACCTATATCCATAGTAACGGTACCACTTTTAGGGTTTGGCATTAGTCCTCTGGGACCAAGTATCTTTCCGAGTTTTCCAACTTTCCCCATTACAGATGGCATGGTGATAATTACATCAACATCTGTCCATCCCTTTTCAATCTTTTCAATATACTCATCAAGTCCGATATAATCAGCTCCTGCATTTTTAGCTTCTTCCTCCTTATCGGGTGTACATAGTGCCAAAACCCTGACTTGCTTTCCTGTACCGTGAGGGAGGGTTACGACTCCACGAACCATCTGGTTGGCTTTTCTCGGATCTACGCCCAGGCGTACATTGAGATCTACCGATGCATCAAATCTGGTTTTCGAAATATCTTTAACCTTTTCTGCAGCTTCAGACAGTTTATAGAGTTTTCCTTCTTCAATCTTCTCTATTGCTATCTTCCTGTTTTTCGTCAGTCTGGTCATTTTGCTTTCTTATTAATTTTTAAACGGGAAATCCCCTTTAACGGTTATTCCCATACTCCTTGCAGTTCCGGCAACCATTTTCATTGCAGAGTCAACAGTAAAAGCATTAAGGTCAACCATTTTAGCTTCAGCAATTTGCCTGACCTGATCCCAGGTAACAGCTGCAACCTTAACCCTGTTGGGTTCAAGTGAACCTTTTTTAAGCTTTGTTGCTTCCATAAGTTGAACTGCAACTGGCGGAGTCTTAACAACAAAATCAAACGATTTATCGGAATAAACCGTAATGATTACAGGCAGCAATTTACCTGCCTTTTCCTGCGTTCTGGCGTTGAATTGTTTACAGAATTCCATGATATTCACACCTTTCGAGCCGAGAGCCGGCCCAACCGGAGGAGAGGGATTTGCTGCCCCTCCACGGATCTGTAACTTAATCAAGCCTTCTACTTCTTTTGCCATTTTTCAGATTTATTTTTCAGATTACCGGTTTATCAAATCCTTCTGCCAAAGTACAGGAAGCATTAATGGATATACTATCGCCATCAGGAATTGAATATTTTTAATTAACTTTCTTTTTCTACTTGCATAAAACTTAGTTCCAGGGGAGTTTTTCTGCCAAAAATTTTAACCATTACTTTCAGTTTCTTTTTTTCTTCATTGACTTCTTCAATTATCCCTGTAAAACTGTTGAATGGTCCATCTATTACCTTAACAGATTCACCTATTACAAAAGGTACATTTAATTCTTCATCTCCGGCCGCAAGCTCGTCCACTTTACCAAGAATCCTGTTAACTTCAGCCGGCCGCAATGATGCAGGGGCTTCCTCACCTTTATTACCAAGAAACCCGATTACATTCGGGAGATTTCTGAGAATATGAGGAATTTCCCCAACAAGAGCTGCTTCAATAATAACGTATCCCGGGAAAAAGTTTCTTTCCTTACTTATTTTCTTCCCATTTCTTATCTGGTAAATTTTTTCGGCAGGAATCAGCACCTGGGAAATATAATCCTGAAGATTCAATCTTACGATCTCACTTTCAATAATTTCCTTTACCTTTTTTTCCTTACCCCCGATAGCCCTTAAGACGTACCACTTTTTTTCAAGATCACTCATTTGCCTTATTAAAAGAAAGATTTGTAGACTAATTTCAGAATATTTTCAAGGCTGTAATCCATAGCAAAGATTATCAATGAGATTATAAGTGTTGCAATCATAACAACTATAGCGCTTGCCTGTAGTTCCTTCCATGTAGGCCAGGTAACTTTGTGAACAAGTTCCTGAAAAGCTTCCTGAAAATATATGCTAATCTTTCTCATTATTAAGAATATTTGCACGGGAGGAGCGACTCGAACGCCCGACACCTGGTTTTGGAGACCAGTGCTCTACCAACTGAGCTACACCCGTGAATGACAACCAGGCCGGTAAAATCCAGGTTAATAACCTGAATAATATATCGTTATTCAATTATGTCAATTACCTGTCCTGCTCCAACAGTTCTGCCACCTTCACGGATTGCAAACCTGAGGTTCTTATTTATAGCTACCGGGTATATGAGTTCTACCTCAATTGTAACGTTATCACCCGGCATAACCATTTCAGTCCCGGAAGGCAGGTTAACCTGACCAGTTACGTCAAGTGTCCTGACAAAAAACTGGGGCCTGTAATGGTTATGGAAAGGTGTATGACGGCCACCCTCTTCCTTTTTAAGGATATAAACTTCAGCCTTAAATTTGGTATGTGGTTTAATGGTACCAGGAGCACAAATTACCATACCTCTTTTTATCTCATTCTTATCCACACCTCTTAACAAAAGGCCAACATTGTCACCTGCTTCTCCCCGATCCAGTATTTTGCGAAACATCTCAACACCTGTGCAAACAGATTTCCTTCCCGGTCCCAGACCAACGAGTTCAACTTCTGAACCTGTTGTAACAACACCTGTTTCAATTCTACCTGTAGCAACAGTACCTCTTCCCGTAATTGAAAAAACGTCTTCCACTGGCATAAGGAATGGTTTTTCAATATCTCTGGGAGGAATGGGAATATATTCATCAACTGCAGCCATAAGTTCCAAAACTTTCTCTTCCCAATTAGCTTCCCCGTTTAATGCTCCAAGAGCAGAACCATGAATAACCGGAACATTGGATCCGTCAAATTCATAAAAATCCAAAAGTTCACGAACTTCCATATCAACAAGTTCTATTAATTCAGGGTCATCAACCATATCAACCTTATTCAGGAAAACAACAATTTTGGGAACATTAACCTGACGTGCAAGTAATATATGTTCACGTGTTTGAGGCATCGGACCGTCTGTTGCTGCCACAACCAGAATAGCCCCGTCCATCTGCGCCGCACCTGTAACCATGTTTTTAACATAGTCAGCATGACCCGGACAGTCAACATGAGCATAATGTCTGTTTGCAGTCTGATATTCGACATGTGCGGTATTAATAGTGATACCTCTTTCTTTTTCTTCCGGAGCATTGTCGATGGAATCAAATGATCTGATCTCAGCTAAACCATCTCTTGCAAGTATCTGGGTGATGGCAGCAGTAAGAGTTGTTTTACCATGGTCAACATGGCCTATTGTGCCAATGTTAACATGAGGTTTGGACCTATCAAATTTTTCTTTAGCCATAATTTAATTAGTTAAATTTAATTTCTATAAAAATAATATTTAATTTTTCAATAAAACCTTTAAATGAGCCGATGACGGGAATTGAACCCGTGACCTCTTCCTTACCAAGGAAACGCTCTACCCCTGAGCTACATCGGCATTATCCCGGTGAAGAGACCATGCTATATTTCGTGTTCCCGGTAAGCTCAATAATCAAATACCTTCCCCCAACTCCCCTATATCCTTCTCCTATTAAAATGCAGTCGAACAGAGTGAGCGGGAAACGAGATTCGAACTCGCGACCCCAACCTTGGAAGGGTTGTGCTCTACCAACTGAGCTATTCCCGCATTATATAAAGAACATCCCTTCAATAATAATTCCCGGAAAAACTTATGCCCTGCATAAGTTACATCGTGGGGAGAGAAGGATTCGAACCTCCGAAGGCGTACGCCAACAGATTTACAGTCTGCTCCAGTTGACCGCTTTGGTATCTCCCCTCAGGTAATTTCATGCTTTTAAACAGCCCGCAAAGTTACGAAATTTTTTAAATAAATATAAGAACGTATGTGAAAAATTCTTGTATGTCAATAAATGAACCTGCAATTCACCCCAAACTCCTTAATTACCTGAGATTCCGCCTCCCCATCATATGGAGCCGATGGAGGGATTCGAACCCACGACCTGCTGATTACAAATCAGCTGCTCTGACCAGCTGAGCTACATCGGCTTTGATTTTTAGGAGATGTACCCTTAAAAAACGGATTGCAAATGTATAAAACTTTTAAGTTATCACAAAATAAATATAGTTTTTCGGCACCTCAGAATTTTGTCTGTTTTTTCTTATATTTCAGCAATTGTCTTCTCAGGGCTACTACAGAATTATCAACGGCTTCCTCAAATGTCTTACTTTGTTTTTTGGCAAATATTGCATTACCAGGTATTTCAAGCCTAATCTCAGCAATCTTGTTTTCCATATCCTGAACATTTTCAAGCCTCAAAAAAACTTCTGCACTTATTATCCCATCATAAAAAAGAGAAAGCTTCTTTAATTTTGCATCAATAAATTTTAACAACTTGTTGTCAGCATCGAAATGAATAGAATGAATCTTAATGTTCATAATTTTAACCTCCAATTGTTTTAATTTGCCCTGGGATGAGCTTTTTTGTAAACTTCCTTAAGTTTTTCAAATGTGTTATGAGTGTATATCTGTGTTGCAGATAAATTTGCGTGACCCATTAATTCTTTAATAGCATTTAGTTCAGCGCCCCGGTTCAATAAATGAGTCGCAAAGGTGTGCCGTAAAACATGAGGACTTTTTTTATCAAGTGTGGTAACAAGCCGAAGGAACTCCGTAACTATCCTGTAAACCATCTTTGGATAAACAGGCCTGCCAGCAAGGGTTAAAAACAGGGATTTCTCATCTGAATCTGTAAACATGGAGTTTCTTACAAGTACATATTCATTTATAAGTCCCTGTAAATAAATACTCATAGGTATTATTCTTTCTTTTAAGCGCTTACCTGTTACCTTTAAAGTCCCATTTGAAAAATTAACAGAATCAACTTTTAGTGTAAGCAGTTCTCCTCTTCTAATTCCGGTCTGGTATAACAATTCAATAATAAGCCGGTTTCGCACTCCCTCAAATTCATCTCCGAATTTAAAGGTATCAAGCATTGAATTCAGTTTTTCCTCTTCAATGAAAACCGGAATTCTTTTACTCGTTCTCGGTTTTATGACTTTAACCAGTGGATCTGTAATAAGTATTCCTTTTCTGATTAAAAAACGTATATAATTCCTTAAAGAGGATATCTTTCTGTTAACTGAACGCGGAGTGTGATTAGTTTCAAGCAACTCAACAACCCATAAACGAATATCTTTGGAATCTAAAACCTTATTATCCATACCATTTCTTTCACAGAATGCAAAAAAATGCATCACATCCTTCATGTACGCTGATACAGTATGTTCTGAATATCGCTTTTCAGAGCGCAGATGTGATAAATAATCCTCCTTATACATCATAGGCAGGACAAATTTAAAAATCTCTGCTCCCCGGTATAAGCCATGAGTGAATTTTCCTATTCTTCTTCCTGCTGCAACTTCTGGACGTAAATTGCATGGAGCTTCTGTTGTCTTTTGCTTACAGAAGGTTTAATAAAAGCCTGTCTTGTTCTTAATTCCTTCACAACACCCGTCTTCTCGTATTTTCTCTTAAACTTCTTTAAAGCTCTTTCAATATTTTCGCCTTCTTTAATTGGTATTACTATCATGCCAAAATTTTTAATGAGGCGCAAATTTATTAATTCAAAGCTTCATAATCAAAAAAAAATGAAGAAAAAAATCTTTTCAATATAAATCACACATTCTAAACACAAAACTTACATCCGGAGGAGATTGAAAACTTGCTTATTCCAGTGACCTTTCATCAATAAAAATATAAATAAACTTTCTAAAATGCTACAATTAATAAAGATTTTTTTACTTTTCAGGAATTATTACTTAAGCGGGTTTCATTGTGCCTGCCCGGTCAAAAAAAGAATAAGTTTTTGTAACACATTAGGTCCGATACTTATTTCAATCTTAAAAATCTGAGAACATAATCTTTATAAAATATGGCAATACTTAAATTCGATAAAACACCCTATGAGGATGTTAGAGAAGGATTAAAGAGAAAAATAATCCATACAGAGAAACTTATGTCGGTGTTGATTGATTTCACCAATGGCCCATGGAAAACACCTGACCCTTTTCATTCCCATCCACACGAACAGATATCATATCTTGCGAAGGGAACGATCCTGTTATTCTGTGAAGGTGAAGAAGAACAAATACTCACAGAAGGTGACATGTTTGCTATTCCTTCCGGTAAGAAGCATACTATTCAGCTTCTTACAGAGGAAGCCAGATTAATAGATAGTTTCACTCCCTTAAGAGAGGATTTTCTTTAATTCTTCACAGTGAAAAATAATTTTTGCATTTCTCATATACCTTACCCGGCAAAATACCATTTTCAATTAGTTCATCCAACCGGTCAAT